>JAISZG010000047.1 GCA_031269355.1 Oscillospiraceae bacterium
CAGCTGCTTCGCGAGCAGTTTCCAGCGACCGGCAACTTCACCGGCAGCTCAATGTTCGCTCCAAAGATAGTGCATTACGATTGGCATATCCAAATGCCAAGCGCGTTCGCATTTTCTGCGGGAGTAGATTGCCTCAGCGCCATGCGCACTCAGAACAACGCTGAAGAGCTTGAATTAATGCGCCTTTTCTATACGGACGCCGAGATGGATTTCGACTTCGCGAAGGAAGGCTTTCACGCGATCCCGGCGATCGGCGCGCCTATTCTACAATATATACTGGAGGAAGGGCTTGGCGTCGAGCCGTGCGCGGAATATGTTAGCGTGCTTCGCTCCGAGGTAAGCGCGCATTCGCATTTGATACTTATCGGATCGATATTCGGCGGAACGGGAGCGTGCGGTATTCCGTCTCTTATGCGATATTTCGTCGATCGAACGGAAGGTGTCGCGCTGGCTGGCAAAACGCACACCCACGCCGTGCTGATACTGCCGTACTACCATTTCGCCGATCCCGGTTCAGACGAGCCGCTCGCGGTGCGCGCCAGAAAATTTTACAACAACGCGCGCGGCGCGCTAGCGTTTTACCGCGATATGGAGCGCGAACTTCGATACGAGCGGCTGTACCTGCTTGGTTCTCCCGTTGATTTCAACATGGGCGCGTATCACCCCGGAATGGAAAATCAACAGAATCCGCCTACGCCCGTTGAATGGGAAAGTGCGCTCGCGATAGCGCATTGTATATCCACGCCCATTGATCCCAACGAAGGCGTCAGGCACTACCTGCACGGCGTGCGATGCGAAAGCGGCGCGGACTCTGTGCAGGCGCTTAAGCTGAGCTGGGGCGATTTCTCTATGCCAATAGGCGCTCAGGTCGGCGCGATGGTTCGATTCTGCGCCGCATATATGGGATACTACCGCCAGTATATCGCGCGCAATCTTCATAGACAAACTGGATTAAAGCCCTTCTTCCAGGAATTGATACAGCCGTATATGGAGAGCCTGGAGCCGGAAACGCAGGCCTTCGCAACGCTCGCGGAATTCTGCCAGCGGTTCTGGTCGTGGGCGCGCGCGTCGGTCGATTACGAAACGCTTCGCCAGGCCTGCTTCTCAGAACGAATGATGAACTCCGACTCGTATCCTTATCGCGCGCTGAACGCATTGACGATAGGACTTACCGCGCCGCGCTGGACGCATGTGGAGGACGCTATGTTCGACGGAATCCGTCCGTATCGAGGCGATGAAGCGGATCGTCCCGAATTCAACGCGGGCTTGTTTGTGCACGGTCTGTACGCGCACTGCGCGCCATAGACGACGCATTATAATATTTATTAATAACAACTTTCGCCTCGCATCGGCAAGGTTATAACTATGTTGGAGGATGTATGGCCGGCAAACGTCATAGTTCGCCCCCCGAGAAGCGGGCGCTGCTGCTGCCGCGTTTAAAGCAGGGACACGGGGTTCAAACGCCCGAGACCGTTCATTGGACGGCTCGCGCGCAAGCGCTCCATAACATCAGCCACAATATCGACGTTCAGAACAGCGCCGAGAAGGGGCACTCTATTCCCGACCTGTTCTCTCAGTCGATTCAATTTGAATTCGAGCTAAGCGCCCGCAACCCTGATACGGTTGGGCTATGGCAGGGATTAATCGCCGCGCTGCTTCTTACGGACGGCTCGCAGATGCGCGTTCGCACGATACTGCTCGCAGCGCTGCCAAATTCTCCGTTCGCTCGAATATTGCGCGAAACTGGCGCGCGCCGGGGCGTCGATCGAATCACGTTATTCGAGCTTAGGCGGCAGGACGGCACGTACGGTTCGGTGGCGTTTCGATTCGATCATATGCCCGCGATGCTTTGCCCGGCCGCCGAGCTGCGCGGACCTTTTGAAATCGAGCTGCCGTGGCTTACGAACACCGCGCACGGCTGGACTTTCGGTCGACCGCTCGCGCTTGGCGCGCTCCAAGAATATCGTCCGCAGGCGATCGCGCTGCGCAACGAATTGTACGCGCTGAGCCAGCGATCGATCCCTGCGGACGAGAATCGCGACGGCCTGCAGCTCTCGCTGCTGCGCGAGTTTTTCCAATCGCTTGACGACGTTGGCGACGAGATATCCGACTTTCCCGTGAACGAGCGGGTGCGCGATCTGCTGTTTACCCAGGAACCTGGAAAGGCCCGAACGGTTTCCGGGATATTTACGGATAGATTATGCCTGTTCCGAATCGGACCCGAACACAATAGAATTCACGCGCGCGCTCTCGATTCGATGGTAGTGCGCCATGGCGAGGGCGAAACGCCCTGGCATGCGCTGCTTCCGCTAAAGCGCGTTTGGGCGCGGGATCGCATAGCGGAGATTCGCTCGGGCGCGCTGCGCGTGTCGATGAGATGGCGATACGGATCTGTTGAGACCACGCTGATCAACGCGAAAGGCGAGCCTATCGAATTCAAGCGGTACCGCATCCAGGATCTGATTAATTTATCGAACACGCGCTGCGCGCCTCAAATCGCCGTGTGGCCCCCAAAATCGATGCCCGGCTGGAATCGGTACTACTTGATGCAATATGCGGATACTGAAACTCTTCCGCTAATCGCGTCCGCGTTGGACGTACAGGAATCCACCCAGGAAGTGACGATGCTGCCCCGTATGCCGGAGGGCTTGAACTTCACGCTGTTCAGTGAGGACGTGGGAATGCTCGCGCCGGATTTTGACATAACGGTCAACTCGAAATCCCGCGAGATGAATATAGGATTCGACTTTGGCACTACGGGCACCACCGCGTATAAATACGATCCGAACTCCGGCATAACCTCGCCCGTCTCGTTCGCGAACGACGGCGCGCTGTTCATATTCGGGCGGCAGGATAGGGCGGAATTTATGCTGACCGCGCGATTTGTATCCGAGCGCGTCGCCGACCGCGCCACTAACTATTCGCTGCTGCGCCGCAAAGCGGACCCTCTTCAGGAAGGTCGCTCGCTGATCCAAACGGCGGTTCCGTTTTTAATGGAATCGCGGTTTGACGCGGAGCTTATACGCGACGTGTCCGACGATCTCAAGTGGAGCGCGCTGGGCACCGATAAACTGCGCGCGCATCTTTTCCTCGAACAGTACCTGATGATGTGTTTGTGGCACGCGCTCACCAATCACGCGTCGTACATACACTGGCGGGCGTCGTATCCGCTGGCTATGCTGGGCCGCCAGCAGGAGGATTTCATCGCGAAGATGCAGGCGATAATAGGCGGCCTGTGTACGAATTGCTGCCGCATACCGTTCGACGCCTACTTCTGCTGCGAATCTGAAGCGGTCGGATTCATGATGATGGATAACGATATTCAGGCTCAGTACCTGGAAGGGCTTGCGGTTAACGACGAGACGGGGTTCTTCTGCATTGATATCGGTGGGGGAACGACGGATTTTTCGCTGTGGCTCGGACGCAAGCTATTGATGCAGGCATCGCTGAAATGGGCCGGCAACTCGATTTTGTGCGACACGGTCACGCGAGAAAACCACGGGCACGAGCCGCGCCGCAATCTGATAGATTCGTTCTTCGCCGCGCCGCGCACGCCCGAGCATCGCCTAGCGCTAGCGTCCGCGCTTGAGGGCGGTCGATCGGGAGAATTCCGCCGCGTATGGAACGTGCTGGCCGACGAGATAGCGGATTCGATCAAAGGATTGCATCGCACAGAAGAACCGTTATTAAACTATATGAATATACTGCGATTTAATTTATATCTGCTGTTCTATTTTGCGGGGCGCATGGCGAGGGAAGCGGCGGTCGATCTTCCGGAAGAATCAAAGCTTGGCGCGAACGGCAGCCCGCTTCCGGTCGCGGTGCTGGGCAACGGAGCGAAGATGCTCAATATGTTATATAACGACGTCGAGCTGGCAAGCGTTCGCGACGCGGACGGCATGGAGAGGATTCGCCCTCAGGAGCGGCGCAACGCTTCGAGATACATCGAAGAAAAAGAACGCATGATCCGCGCGTTCAATGTCGGCTGCGGCGAGGTGAAGATCGACGCGGCGCTTATCGAACCGTTTATGCCAAAGCAGGAAACCGCGCGCGGGCTTGCTCTCGCGCCCGAAGCGTACCTGCTTCAGCGGGCGAAGGATCCCGCAGGCGACGCGCGGCGAAACGGCTGGCCTCAGCGCAGCGCGTATAGGATGGCGGAAGACGGAATTGTATTCCAAACTATGACGGATGATTTTCGGCAATTGGTAGAGGAAAGCTTCCTGGCGCTGAGGGAGGCTCTCGACGGCGACGACGATTTCCGCGCGTTCCTGTCGTCCATATTCGATCCGCCGCCGGGCGCCGATAAATATTCGCTGGAGGCGTATTACAGAGGCGTATGGCTGCAATGCATGCGCCACAATCCCGAACCGACGCTGCCCGGTCAGCCGCTTCCGCTTAAAAACACCAATGCCGGAAGATTCGTCGAGATACTGGCGGCGATGAATCGTATGATGCGCACCGCCTAGCGCTCGCCGGAAAGGAGCGTTCCGATGCCGACAAATACTGCGAACATTGAGAGCCTTGCGCTTGCCTCGGCGTTCTTGTCCGGGATAGCGCTGCTCGTCATGATAGTTATGTTTACTGTAATAATTCGCACGCAGCGCAACGAGCAAATGCGCGAAATGTGGATGTCGCGCGAATTCTCACGAATGCACGAAATGCTTGATTCGATATATCGTCAGCAAGCCTCGGCGCATTATCAAACACCCGCAACATCGCAATCGATGGCGAGCTATCCTGCTCAGCCGCAGCAGGCTGCAGTTCAGCCGCAAGCCGCTCCTGCGGCGATCGTTATGCCTGTGTCGCCGGGGCCGTCGGCGGCTCCTTCGCCTCAGGCGCTTCCGTCGAATATCCCTGGAACCTACCCGCCAGGCGGCGCGGCTTACGCGCCATCTCCGTACGCGCCGCCCAAACGCGTCGGAGCGGATCAGCCCGGGCGCGAAAAAATCCAGCTGCCGTCCGACGGGAGGGAATTGGTGCGCGCGGTTAACGAGCTGCTTGCCGGAAACCAACCGTATAATTTTGAAGAACTGCTGCACGGAGAACGCCCGCGATTGAATCTTATGCGCATGTCGCCGCGCGGCTCACCGGATCATTGGTCGAGCGTAGTGCTGCTCGATCCGGGAGGCGAAGCTTACTTCGCGTTGATCGATCGGAACCGCGCGTATCTATTTCCCAATTGCGATAGATTCAGCGCGACGCACGATCCCAAGCCGCTGTTTGACGGCGCACGGCTCGACGCGCCGATTCGCTCGCTGATACGGCCTGCCGTGCTCGCGCGCATGAGCGACGGGGCGTGGCATCTTACTGAAAAGGGCAGGGTGCAAATGAGATGAGAAGAATTGCCGCGTGTCAAACTTTATTCGTTTGCGCGCTGATCTGCTTAATATTGGTATCGATAGGCGGCTCCGCCGCGCGCGCGGACTGGAGCGCCGCAGATGAAAATTTAACCCGCTATGCCGAAAAATATAGCGAAGCCGCCGAAAATTACACGAAGCTTCGCTACGGCGCAAACAACGAGACTATCCAGCGCATCAAGCAGCAGCTGCACGATCTTGGATATTTCGACAACCGCATAGATCAAAACTATGGGCGAACGCTGGAGAAGGCGTCGCGGGTGTTTTGCCAGCAGCTGCGAATCGGCGGCGGCGGCGAGGAGATAAGCGCGCTTATGCAGGCGATGCTAAGCGATCCCCAAAACATGCCGTACGCGATATCTCCGGGTATAAATATTTATAATTACTCTCGCTATGGCGATCAAAGCGCGTATACGCCCTACACGTTCGCGCAGCTGTCGCGCTCGAATGTTCGCACGCAAACGCAGGTTGGTTTTACCGGGCGGATCGGCGCGGTGTTTAACGAGGGCAGCGTGCAGTATATTTCGCTTCGCATGGAAGATAACGCGGATTATACTGTTTATGTAGTATATCAGCCGCTGCCGCGCACCACTCGCTTTCAAGTTGGCGATCGGGTCGCCGTGTTTGGCGAAACGCAAGGCACGCAAAGCCTGGCGTATGAGCAGATGGGAAGCGAACGGCTGCTGGTTAGAGCGGATAGGGTTGGATATACGAAATAAAGCCGCGCATGATATTTCGAATACAATCGTCATAATATTGGATATAAAATAATAAATAAATCGCGCGCATCAGATGCGCGCGATTGTTTATGCCGTTGGCCGTCGGCTGGCAAGGCAAGATAGAATATCAAAGGCGGCAGCGCATTCCCGCTTACGGAGCTGCGGTCGCGATGGGCACATCTACGATAAGCTCCGGATGCGTCACCACTTCATATTCCACATGCCACGTTTCGAATTGAGCGGATATAACCGCGCTCTGCTTCTCCTCCAGCAGCTCGGCGCGAAGCGCTTCGCGGCGCTCGCTTGTCAGCTCAACCGCGCCTTCCGGATAATCCGTCGTATACTGCAGAATATGAACTCCGAACTGGGAAGCCGCAGGCTCGGATATATCGCCTTTATTCTTAAGCGACATTGCCGCATTATGGAAAATGGCGTCGTATAAAATAGAATCGGCGTGCACTTCGTAGCCTTCCGTTTTAGCGGGTTCTTCAGTCATGCCGGGATCGGTGCCGTATTCCAGCAGCAGCGCGTCGAACGTTTCTCCTGCGGCGAGTTTATCCTGAACTTCCTTTATCGCAGGTTCAAGCTCTGTAAGCTGCGCGGCAATCAGCGCGTCAATTTCAGATTGTTTCGCTTCAACTTCCCGCTGCTTTGCCGCGACGGCGTCGTCGGCCGGCGCGGTTGGCTCCGCGTCCGCTGCGGAAGGCGCGGGCGTCGGCTCATCGGAAACGGTTTCGTCCGGCGCGGCGGTTTCTTCCTGGGTCGCCTGGTTCTGCAGCTCGTATAGCTCGTCCTCAAGCGCCGTAAGTTCGCTCTGCAGAGTATCCAGCCTGGATTTCACGTCGGCTGGAATCGCGAGCAGTATATGCCGCACTCCTCGATACCCAGCTGGGCGGTAAAGAATATCCGCGCCGTAATATGCCTTCGACAACTCATAGCTTACTATATCCTCGCCGTACTGTTCCTTGTCCGTCGCGACGCGCTCTTCAAAAAGCCCGGCGACCTCGTCGTCCGTCGCCTCCACGCCCACAAGCAGCTCGTCAAATAAACGCTGGTACGGAAGGTTTTCGATATACTGCGCCTCTATAGTTTCTGCGGTATAGCTGTTTGATTCAAAGAAATCGTCAGCGGCCTGCCGGGTTTCCGCGTCGCTTAGCGTGCCTTCCTCATTTTGGAAATAATATGCGTACGTATCAAGCATAGTTTCATATTCGTTCTGCGCGTCGAGCTTCGCCTTCTCGCGATCCTCATCCGTGATAGTCGACAGCTTTCTGGAATTTATCTGGTCAACCGCGATTCGCTCGTTGGCCAGTTCGTCCAGCGCGACTGTTTTTAGTTCGGTGAGAAAATCCGCGTCCGTGATATCGTATCCGTTTTCAGCGTACTGCGCTTTCAGCTGATCGTAATAATCCTGCACTTCAGCGAGCGATATATCCCCACCCTTCATCGTAACCGCCGCCGGACCCAACCCCGCAGTGCCGTCGTTAAGCGCGCCTATACCTTTCATTAAGGCGATGACGCATACCGCAGCGATAACTATCAGCAGCGCTCCGCCGATAATCCAATTGCGAATCTTATCATTCTTGCCGGGCTGTTCCTTGCCCTCGCCAGGAGTATCTCCCGATATTATCTGTTCGCCGGTTTCCTGTTCGTTTTCAGGGCGCTGCTGATCGCTCAATTGTTATCCTCCTTATACGAGCTCAAGCGTATCGCGAGCGATCGCCAGCTCTTCGTTTGTAGGTACGACTAGTAGCTTCACGCGGCTGGAATCCGCCTGTATGAACGCTTCCTCGCGCGTTTGGTTTCTATCGGCATCAAGCTCGATGCCAAGCCATTCCAAGCCGCTGAGTATCAGGCTGCGCGCGTACGCGTCGTTTTCTCCGATGCCGGCGGTGAATATTATCGCGTCGACGCCGTTCATCGCGGCGATATACGCGCCGATATATTTCTTCACGCGGTATGCGAACACTTCCGCCGCGCGAACCGCCTCCTCCTCGCCTGACTGCGCGCCTTGCTTCACATCGCGCCAGTCGCTGTATTTGCCTCCGGTAAGCCCGAGCAGCCCGGATTTTTTGTTGAATATGGAGAGCGCGTCGTCCACGCTAATGCCATCCGCGTTGCATAGCATCTGTACTATTGCGGGATCGGCGTCGCCGCTGCGCGTTCCCATTATCACGCCTTCCAGCGGGGTAAGCCCCATGCTGGTATCGACGGATTTTCCGCCGTCCACGGCGGTTATCGACGATCCGTTTCCCATATGGCAGGTGATGAGCTTCAACTGCTCTACCGGCTTTCCGATAAGATGGGCGGCGCGCTGGCTGACGTATCGGTGCGACGTGCCATGGAATCCGTAGCGGCGTATTTTAAGCCTCTCGTATAATTCATACGGCAGCCCGTATAGGTACGCGCGGCGCGGCATAGTCTGGTGAAACGCGGTATCGAACACCGCTATCATAGGCGTGTTTGGCATAACAGCCATGCAGGCCTCTATGCCCGTTATATTAGCGGGATTATGAAGCGGCGCTAGCGGTATGTTATCGCGCAGCGCGCGCATTACCGCGCCGTCGATGCGCACCGATCCGCTGAACGCTTCTCCTCCGTGCACCACTCGATGGCCCACCGCGCCTATGCTTGAAAGATCAGTAAGCACGCCGTACTCCGCATCGGTAAGCGCGGCGATTAGCGCGTTGAACGCGTCCACGTGATCTCGAAGCGGCAATTCCTTGCGATAGAGTTTTCCCTTCGCCTTTTGCTCTATGTTGCTTCCGTCCGAGCCAATTCGTTCGCATAGCCCTTTGGCGAGAATCGATTCAGTTTCCATAAATATCAGCTGATATTTAAGCGATGATGAGCCCGCGTTGATCACAAGAATATTCATCAGTAACCGGTACCTCCCGAGCGCGAATTATTTATAGTATAATTATTGTTGTGCTGCGAGAACCGCCGTGATAGCGGTCATCGCCACTATATCCCCGACGCTGCAGCCGCGCGACAGATCGTTCACAGGCTTTGCCAATCCCTGAATTATAGGTCCGTAAGCTTCCGCGCCGGCTAGCCGCTGAACCAATTTGTAGCCGATATTGCCCACCCCCAAATCGGGGAATATCAAAACGTTCGCCTGCCCCGCGACATCCGAGCCTGGGCTTTTCAGCTTGCCGACCGCCTCTACCAGCGCGGCGTCCGCTTGAAGCTCTCCATCCAGCTTTAGATCAGGAGCCAATTCCTTCGCCTTCGCGACGGCTTGCTGCACCTTGGTTACGCGCTCGTGCTTCGCGCTGCCCTTAGTGGAGAAAGAAAGCATGGCGACCTTTGGGTCGATTCCAGCCAGAGCCTTGCCCGTCTCCGCGCTTGCGATCGCGATAGCCGCCAGCTCGTCCGCGCTTGGATCTGGAATTACCGCGCAATCGCCCATAACCAATACACCGCCCGGCTGATATACGTTATCAGGCGGAAGCTCCATTAAAAAGCAGGATGAAACGACCGATATGCCGGGTTTCGTTTTTATTATCTGCAGCGCGGGGCGCAGCACGTCGCCCGTCGAGTGAACCGCGCCCGTAACCATACCGTCGGCGTCGCCGTTCTTTATCATAAGCGTCGCAAAGTAGAGCGGGTCGCGCGCGAGCTTTTGCGCCTGCTCCGGCGAGACGCCCTTCGCCTTGCGAAGCTCGTACAGCAGATCGGCATATACGCCAGTTTTATCGGATGTTTCCGGATCGACAATCTCGCAGCCGGAAATGTCCGCTCCAACTGCGGCGGCTTTTTCCCTCACAAGCTCCGGGTTGCCGATTAATATTATATTAGCGTAACTTTCTTCAACAATGCTGGCGGCCGCCTGAACGGTGCGCTCTTCGTCGCCTTCCGCTAGCACGATCCGCTTGCCTGCGGCGCGGGCTTTCATGTATATTGCATCCAGAATCGGCATGGACAATCCCCCTTGTTTATGATATATATTATAGAATGGTCATGACGGAATAAATCCCGCGTATATAAATTGTACAACATTGATTACAAAAATGAAAGCCTTTAATCCGCTCTAATTTTGAATATGGAGGAAACATATATGGCCGCGCGCGCGCTGGGCGTAGTATGCGAATATAACCCGTTCCACAACGGACACGCGTACCACCTGCGGCAAGCGCGCGAGCAATCCGGCTGCGATTGGGTAATATGCGCGATGAGCGGCTCGTTCACCCAAAGAGGCGCGCTCGCGCTTATAGGCCCTCGGGAGCGCGCGCGAGCCGCGCTTATGAACGGCGCGGACATAGTGTTCGAGCTTCCCGCGCTGTTCGCCGTGCGAAATGCGCACGCGTTCGCGAAAGGCGGCGTCGCGCTGCTGGATAAACTGAATGTGTGCGACGCGATCAGCTTTGGCTGCGAGGACATCGATACGCTTGCGAGCGCGGCGGCGTCCAATGAATGCGATCCCGACGTGCTGCGCACGCTGCGCGACGGGCTGGATCGCGGCGAATCCTGGGCGCGGGCGCGCGGGCTGCCCAATCTTCCAAACGTTATACTTGGCGTAGAATATATGCGCGCCATTCAGGAGCGGGGAAGCTCTATGCGGCCGCTGCCGATTCCGCGCGCGCCGGAACGCGTATCGGCGGCGGACGGCGTTATATCCGCGCGGCGAATTCGGGAGATGCTGAGCGTCGGCGAAAGCGTCGAGCCGTATATGCCACGCAGCGCGTATGATATTTTAATGGGCAGTACAAGCTCGCATCGCAGGGAGGATGGTCTGGACGCGCTTCTGCTGGGCGCGCTGCGCTCGATGCCTGCGGAATCGATAGGCGAGGCTGCCGATATATCGGAGGGGATGGAGCGTCGAATTAAGGCGTGCGCCGCGAAGGCGGTAAGCCGCGCGGATTTGATAGAGCGCGTTAAATGCAAACGCTATCCATACGCGCGCATATCCCGCGCGCTTACTCAGGCTATGCTTGGAATAACTAAATCGCTTGCGGCGCGCGTTCCCGAACCGGCATTCGCGCGGCTTATCGGCTTTCGCGACGCCGCCCGGCCGCTGCTGCGCGAGATACGGCGCGGCGCCGACATATCGATTATTGACCGCCCGGCGGCATATCGTAAACATGACGACCCCGCGTTCGCGCTTGATTTGCGCGCGGACGCTATCGCGTCTATCGCGTGCGCGTCCGTCGACGATCGGCGCGGGGATCATATGCTGACGGACGGAATAGTCATCGTTGGCGGCTGAGGCGCGGTCGCGCGCCGCTCGGTAATATGTGCATATCATATAATCCATCCACAATATAACACATAAAGGGAACATGGCGGGAACTCATTTCGAACGTGTTTACATACGCGCTTGCCTTGAGAACTACCTTGAGAGTTTACTTGCCTGTATGTTTTTATATTTCCGGAATTGCCGGGGCGAACGCGCGTCGACGCGTCGTTCGCGGCTACAATCGGCCAGTAAAAATAGCCGATGAATTTTATCGGAATTATATTGACAGGCTATCCTGTGAGTGGTACAATAAATCCGATGTAAAAGCTCGGAATTGAGCGGGGGAGGATGGAATTGATATGAAGCTATCAACGCGCAGCCGGTATGGCATACACGCGATGATTGACCTCGCTCAATGCCAAGGCGCGGGACCTCAAACGGTGCGCGCGATCGCGCAGCGGCAGAAAGTGCCGGAGCCGTACTTGGAACAGCTGCTTGCGCCACTTAGGCGCGCTGAGCTTATACGAAGCGCACGCGGCGCTTCCGGCGGATATACGCTGGCGCGAGAAGCTTCTGAGATCAACGTGGGGGAGATAATGCGAGCTCTTGAGGGAGAAATATGCGTGACGGATTGCGTATTCGATCCCGGCGCTTGCGAGCGAGCGACAGGATGCGCGCCGCGAGCGCTTTGGGAGCGGCTCAACCGCGCGATCGAGCGCGTTCTGGACGATACGTCGCTCGCGGATCTTACGAATAACGACGCCGAGATCGTACGCGATAGCTCTGAGGACGCGGCGTTCGAGCCGTCCCGCCAGCGGGTATGATGGCGCGGCGCCATCCAATTCGCGATGGCTGGGCAGTGACGCACGCCAAGAGTTGTAAGGCGATAAAATTAATCATTTGAAATATAATTATTATGGAGGTAACATGTTTGGGAAATCCGGCGCGCCCGCAGTTTATATGGATAACGCGGCGACGACTAGCGTAAAACCTGAAGTCACGCAGGCAATGCTCCCGTTTTTTTCAAATACTTATGGCAATCCGTCCAGCGTGCACGCGTTTGGGCGTGAAGCGCGAAAGGCGGTAGACGCGGCGCGGGCGCAGGTGGCTGCGGCGCTTGGGGCGAAACCTGAGGAAATCTATTTCACAGGCTGCGGCACGGAGAGCGACAACTGGGCGATAAAGGGCGCCGCCGCTCGCATGGGGAATAGGGGAAAGCATATAATAACGTCCGCTATCGAACATCACGCGGTTCTGCACACATGCGAATGGCTTGATAAGCAAGGGTACGATATAACATATCTTCCGGTAGACGCGGATGGAATCGTTCACCCGGATGCTCTTGAAGCGGCAATTCGACAGGATACGACGCTGGTAAGCATAATGTTCGCGAATAACGAGATAGGAACGATTCAGCCTATCGCGGAGCTTGCATCGATCTCGCATCGGCACGGGGCTTTGTTTCATACGGACGCGGTGCAGGCTATAGGCGCGATACCGGTGGACGTAGGTGAGCTGGGCGTCGATCTGCTGTCGCTGTCGGCGCATAAATTCCACGGACCGAAGGGGATCGGCGCGCTTTATATTCGCAAGGGAACGCGGCTTGATACTTTCATGCATGGGGGAGCGCAGGAGCGCGGACAGCGCGCGGGCACGGAAAGCGTGCCGTCTATCGTCGGACTGGGCGCGGCGATTGAACTGGCCGCTAGCAATTTGCGCGAGCACTCCGCGCGGCTTACCGCTATGCGCGACCGATTGATCGACGGCTTGCTCTCGCGCATACCCGACGTGCGCGTTAACGGGCATAGAACTCAAAGGCTGCCCGGAAACGTTAATATATCAATAAGATATGTAGAAGGCGAGTCGCTTCTGCTCGCGCTTGATCTGCAGGGCATCGCCGCTTCAAGCGGATCTGCTTGCACGTCGGGTTCGCTCGATCCGTCGCATGTATTGCTCGCGATTGGCCTTCCGCATGAAATCGCGCACGGCTCGCTCAGGCTGTCGCTCGGCGACGATAATACGGATGCGGATGTAGATCGCGTGCTTGACGTATTGCCTGCCATCGCGGGGCAGCTTCGCTGCTTATCGCCGCTTTACGCGGACGCGGTTAGAGCGGTATAATGTATAAACGATATATAACGTGCAAAATATAGCATCGCGGTTAAGGCGGATATGGGGCGCAAGCCACTTATTATAAAGGAGCGGCTCGGATATGTATACTCAGCAGGTAATGGATCATTTTATGAACCCGCGCAACGTGGGGGAAATTGAGAACGCGGACGGCGTGGGCACTGTAGGCAACGCGAAATGCGGAGATATTATGCGCATATTCCTGAAGGTAGAGGATGGGATTATTCAGGATGTAAAGTTCAAGACGTTTGGCTGCGGCGCGGCGATAGCGACCAGCAGCATGGCGACGGAAATGGTAAAGGGTAAAACTCTGGAAGAAGCGCTTCGATTGACGAATCGCGCGGTAGCACAGGCGCTTGGAGGACTGCCGCCCGTTAAGGTTCATTGTTCGATGTTGGCAGAGGAGGCGATAAAGGCGGCGGTGGAAGATTATCTAAAGCGCGTGCCGGGCGCGTCGAAAATGGTTTCGGCGGATACGGGGCACAGCGCCGCGCAAGCTGATACGGCTGCGGCGTGCGAATCGCGGCCGTTTTCGCAGCTGCATTCGCGGGAAGCTGAACCGAAGGCAGAACCGATCCAGCTCGGCAGCTTTGCCGATGCGGAAAAACCTGAGGCTGTCCGCGTATAATCGCATATGCGAATATGTGTTTTACGCTTGCATTCGTCTGATGAATAATGTAGAATCGCATCTAGCGCGATGATGTAAAACTCCGCAGGTGTTTTTTGAATCCGCTGCAGCTAGCCGCGCTGCGCGTTCGGCCCGCTTGCTGCGCTTCAAATGAAAACCCTGCGGAGTTTTTTGAATCCGCCGCAGCTAGCTGCGCTGCGTGTTCGGCTCCGCTTGCTGCGCTTAAATGATATGGATGAAGGAGAACGGTAGATGAGCGAGAAGAGAAGAATACTGCTGGCGTATTCCGGCGGACTGGATACATCTATAATTATTCCGTGGTTGAAGGAAAATTATGATTGCGAAGTAATATGCATGGCGGCTGATCTGGGGCAGGGCGAAGAGCTTGAGCCGCTGCACGAAAAGGCCGCGAAGACAGGCGCCGCCAAACTGTTCATAGAAGATTTGCGAGAAGAATTCGTTACCGATTTTATATTTCCAACGCTTAAGGCAGGCGCCGTTTACGAGGGGAAGTATCTGCTGGGAACAAGCTTCGCGCGTCCGCTTATAGCCAAGCGGCTGGTTGAGATAGCGCGGCGGGAAAAATGTTCGGCAATCTGCCACGGATGTACCGGCAAGGGAAACGATCAGGTTCGCTTTGAACTGACCATAAAGGCGTTCGCGCCGTTTATGGAGATCATCGCGCCGTGGCGCATCTGGGATTTAAAATCACGCGAGGATGAAATTGAGTACGCGCGCGCGCGCGGCATAGACGTGCCCGTAAAGAAGGATCGCCCATATTCGATGGATCGAAACCTGTGGCATCTCAGCCACGAAGGCGCGGATTTGGAGGACCCGTGGAACGCGCCGCCGGACGATCTGCTTGTTATCTCGTCACCTATCGATAAAACGCCCGACGTTCCGGAGACGATAACAATCTCGTTTGATAAGGGTACGCCTATCGCCGTTAACGGCGAGGCGCTCGCGCCCGTGCGGCTTGTCGAACGGCTTAACGAAATAGGAGCGAAACATGGCGTTGGCGTCGCGGATCTTGTCGAGAATCGCCTGGTGGGAATGAAGTCGCGCGGCGTATATGAAACGCCGGGCGGCGCGTTGCTGTACGAAGCGCTTGGAGCGCTGGAATCGATAACGCTCGATCGCCAGGCGTCGCACTACAAGAAGCAGGTATCACTAAAGTTTGCCGAGCTTGTGTACGACGGCAATTGGTATACGCCTCTTCGCGAGGCGCTGTCCGCATTCGCGGATTCCCTGCAGCAATACGTGACCGGCGACGCGCGTTTAAAGTTATACAAAGGGAATATTATTCCCGCTGGCGTTCGCTCGCCGTATACGCTATACAGCGAGCAGATCGCGACGTTCGGCGATAGTCAGGAATTATATAATCATAAGGATAGCGAGGGATTTATCAACCTGTTCGGACTTCCGCTGAAAGTCGCGGCAATGATGAAGGAGCGCATAAATAAGCAATTAGTATAAGTATTAGAGCGAGGGGTCGTCGCCTATGAAGCTTTGGGGCGGACGTTTTTCAGAATCAACCGACGCGTGGATGGACGACTTCCACGCGTCGATCCGGTTTGACAGAAGGTTATATCGACAGGATATACTAGGCTCTATAGCGCATGCCGTTATGCTGGGCGAGCAGGGGATCATCTCGAACGAGGATTCGCTCGCGATTGCGGACGGCCTGCGTGGGATACTTCGCGACGCCGACGCGGGTTTGATAGAGTGGCGCGTCGACGCGGAGGATATCCATATGAACGTGGAGTCGCTGCTTATAGAGCGAATAGGGGAAGCGGGCAAGCGACTGCACACGGGGCGGAGCCGGAACGATCAGGTGGCGCTCGATACGCGCATGTATGTAAAGGACGAGTGCGCCGAGCTTTCGCGGGCGCTTCACGCGCTGATCGAAACTTTGCTGGGGCTTGCTGAATCGCATATTAATTCGGTTATGCCGGGATATACGCATCTTCAGCGCGCGCAGCCTATCACGCTTGCGCATCATCTGATGGCGTTCGCGCAAATGTTTCTTCGCGATATGGAGCGATTTAATAACGCCAGAGACGCGGCCGACGTGATGCCGCTGGGGAGCGGAGCGCTTGCCGGCTCGACGTTCCCGCTGAATCGCGAGCGGGTTGCGGAATTGCTGGGATTCTCCCGCATAAGCGAAAATAGCCTGGACGCGGTGTCCGACCGCGATTATATATTGGACGCGCTGTATGCGTGCGCCGTCGCGATAGGGCATATGTCAAGGCTTTGCGAAGAGCTGGTGCTGTGGTCGTCTATTGAATTCCACTTCGTCGAAATATCAGACGCCTATGCCACAGGTTCGAGCATGATGCCTCAAAAGAAAAACCCCGACGCGGCGGAACTCATCAGGGGAAAAACCGGGCGCGTGTACGGAGATCTCATCGCGCTGATGACGACGATGAAGGGATTGCCGCTTGCGTACGATAAGGATATGCAGGAGGATAAAGAACCGCTTTTCGACGCGGCGGATACGATTTGCGCGTGCGCGCCGATCCTTGAGCGCATGCTGGCGACCGCTCGCTTTAATACGGAAGATATGTCGCGCGCGGCGTCCGGCGGATTTACCAACGCTACGGACGCCGCCGACTATCTCGCTGGTAAAGGCGTTCCGTTCCGGGATGCGCATTCTATCGTCGGACGGCTGGTGCGCTATTGCGCGGCGAGGAATATAGCCATCACGGACGTGCCGCTTGAAGAACTGCGCGGCTATTCGGAAGCGTTTGACGATGATGTTTATGGCGCGCTGTCCATTGAGCAGTGTGTCGCCAGGCGGAATCTGCCCGGCGGGCCAGCGCCGCACGCGGTAAAGCGGAGCATCAAAGCCGCGCGAGAGCGTCTTGATAAACTAATAAAGGTATATAATTAGAATCGATTTAATTGATGGAGGCGATGAACAGCCGGGCGATTGAAAGAGTGATGATTATATAAGTTATTGCGCGGCGTGCATGCGAGTTTATTTACAAATTGATTTCAATATGTTAGAATTCGTAATAAACTATTTGGAGGCATGTGAATGGGACGCGCTGCTCGGCGGGGAGTTGCTGCCTTATTTTTGTTATTGGCAATCGTGTTTATGTTGCCGCATACATCGCGCGCGCTGACGTGCTTTTGCTCCAGCGAGGAGGAACACGCCGCGAACGCGGAGCGGCTGGAGAGCGTGCTGCGAGCGTATAAAACAGTGGGCGCCTCTATAGTTTTTATTAAGCAGGGTGCAATCGCGGACGTATATCATTACGGTCGAGCGAACCGCGCGGACGATATACCCGTTGGAGATGATACGCTGTTTCGAGTAGCGTCGATTACCAAGATGGTAACCGCGATTGGGGCGCTTCGCCTATGGGAAATGGGGGAATTTGAACTGGACGAGGACATCGGAACATATTTTGGCTTCAAAGTGCGCAACCCTTATTTTCCGAATGTCCCTATAACTATGCGCCAAATAATGACGCACACGGCATCGCTGATTGACTACGGGCATTATGACCGCGCGCTTAACGGAGATATAGTAAAATTAAGCTCCATATTTACCGGCAAGCTGTCCGCAACGGATTTCTCGCGCCATGAACCGGGCGTGCATTACGACTATTCCAACTTTGGAGGCGGACTGCTAGGCTCCGTTATCGAGCTGTTCACCGCGAGCACGGCGGACGAATGGATGTCGGAAATCGTGTACCAGCCGCTGGGCATAACCGCGTCATACTTTACCCCCAATCTGCCGAACGGCGCGCAGATCGCGCGTATATACGATGCGGATTCCATGTGGGTTAAGCTGGATTCTATGGCTCTGACAAGCGCGGACGCCGTGGATGATTTTGAAACGCACTATACATATACCGCAGGATCGCTTTCGATAAGCGCGATAGATCTGGCGAAAATACTTATGATCATAGCGGGCGACGGCAGCGCGGCGGGCGAGCGGATATTGCGGCCGGAAACAGTGGCGGAAATGCGCGCTATGCAGAACAACGTCGGCTCCGTGCGCTGCGAGTCGGACAGGGGGCTGAATCTGAACATAATCAAAGACAGCATCGTTAGCGGACGAACTTTATATGGCCATCAAGGTAAGGCATATGGAATGATATGCGCGGCTTATTGCGATCCGATAGATCAAACTGGCGTTGTGATTCTCACTAACGGGTGCGATGATTCTACAGTCAATTCGGTTGCGAGAATAGTCCGCGATACGCTCGGCGTGTCTTGGAAGATAATTGATCAGCACGCGGGCGATTGATATAGGGATAGACAAAGTTTTATTGGAATTTAAAATTGCGTTAAAGTTCGTTACTTTATCCCGTACACGCGCGCCGCGTTTAGATAAAACACCGCGTCCCAATGTTTTTCCGGAATTAGGTCGGATATAAAATCTATATATTCATCAAGGTTTACGAGCGGCCAATCCGTGCCGAACAAGAAAGATTCGTAGTTTTCCACATACGCTATCCAGGTGCGCAGCTGGCCGATATAGCCGCGCAATCTGCTGCGGTATTCAGCTAGATCGACTCGCCCCGCAAGCAGGCCGGATAAATCGGCGCACACGTTTTCATTCTTCTCAAGAACGGCGGCCGCGTCTGTCAGCCATGGATTTCCAAAATGGCACATAACGAATTGCATGTCCGGATAATTTACCGCGACCGCGTCCAACTGAAGCGGATGGCAATATTTAAGCAGCGCGCGCGGCGAGGCAGTCACCCCCATATGCACGGCGACCGGCTTTCGATAACGCCTCGCGAGTTCGTAGTACGGAATATATAGCGGATCGAGCAGCGGTATGGCGCAATACCCCGCGTATAACTTTACGCCGACGCATTGAGAATTGCGAAGCTGAGCCTCCACCGCCTCTATCGACGCCTGATGCGTGGCGCTTTCAAGCGCGCGCTGATGCACGCCTACGCAGTATCGAAGCGTATGCGGATATTTATGCGGCTCTGTGGTCAGCTCGCGATTGCCCATCACTACGCCGCATTCAATCCCAAGCTGAGCGTATATGGCGGCGATATGCGCGGAGGTGTTTTCGTGGCCCGCCGTCAGCGCGATCGCGTCAAAGTGCGCGTTCTTGGGCTGAAAATGCAAATGCGCGTCAATGATACGGTCTGGACGTTCCATCGCTTCACCTTTAATCTTTATAAATATTATATGTTAATACTGCTCTGACATCCATATTTTTTGCTGCGGGAAAAGCATTGCGGCTTCCTCGGCTGCGGCGGGCGGCAGCGCCCAAGCTTCGTCGGGGCCGCCTAAAATAAGGCGGGTCAGCGTATTTATGCTGATCTCCGGCGCATCCTTAGCATAGGCGCGCTCCGCGTGCAGCAGCCCGTCGACGGCTGAAAATCGCCAGCAGCCGTTGTTCCAGGGAAGTTCGTTATCAACGACGCAAAGGGAGATCGAGCCGTCATAGCCTTCCGACGCACGCATTCCCTCCGAAAGGCGCGGCACATCCAGTATACGAAACATCGCCCATGGTTCAAGCGATACGCAGCCGCGCCGGTCGGGAACCAACCGTCTTACGGGATCGTCCGCAGATACCGTCAAACGCACCTCATCGTGTGTGGACGAATGCGCGGCCAGATACGACAGCAGCGTTCGCCTTGCCGCAATGTCAACCGCAGCGAATTCCTCCACGACTATAGCGCGTCCCTCAAATCGATACAGCATGTACCCGCGCATTCGCTCCGCGTCGTCAGGCATTACCCACACAGCGGCGGCGCTGTCCAGTTCAAGCTCTTTCAATCTGGCCGCCGTTAATTCCGCCGTACGCACTACAGAACCGGCAACATCGGCGTACGCCTCATTATAGCATATCGCAAGCCCGCTCGCGTCGGCATTCCGTACGGGAGACCAACGTACGGGTATGCTCGGCTCGCGCGAGCGCAATATGCCGAGCGGCAGCGTCAGCCTGGCCGCCTCGCCGCATGCCGCCCAGCCATACTTTTCGTAATAGGCGTATTCGAAAGGATACAGCGCGGCCAGCGCGGCGCCTTCTTCCCGTTCGCGCGACATCGCATTTGGAAGAAGCGACGCCATCAGCCCTTGACCGCGCCTTGCCGGATCGGTCGCCACATGCGATATGATACGCCCTTCAACCGCCTTGCCGCGCGCCCGAAGCCGAACCCGGGTATCTATCACCTGCGCCAGCAGCGTATCAGATTCGACCAGCGCGTACACATGATCGGCGCGGCGATCGAACACCCAGTCTACGAATGCGCCCGTATCGCCGAAGCAATAAGAGGTGAGCGTCCGCGCCGCGTACCATTCAGAGCGCGGCAGTTCCTCGAATTGTATGCCGCCCATTCGCAGTATCCTCCGCGTCAGTCGTTCAGGGTAGCTCCATATTTCTCGATCATACGCGCCGGGCGGTACGAGCGCTTCGCTTTACGCAATCCTTCCAGACCCATATCTTCCTCTCGATTTATCCACAGCGTGTCGGCGAACGTTTGCTCCACGAACTTTTGGTTGATAACCGTGAACAATCCCGGCACGCTGAGGTTAGCCTTCTCAACGTGTATCAGCGCCATTTCCGGCGTGATGCGCTCGCCCAGCGTAAACGCCTCCACCTTGCCGTCCACGCGAATCACGCCGCCTACCAAGCCCAGCGCGTGGGAATATCTCAGCGCGCGCTCGACGGAAACGCGCTCCGCGCACAGTTCCGGAGATTCGCCGCGCTCCTCAAACCAGCGCAGATACGCGTCCATGCACTCCGCGAACATATTTGTTTCATACGGTTCATATGAATACCGCCCTTGAAACAATCCGTTAAACTTATTGATATGATTGCGCTTTCCGTGAAGATCGCGCCCGGCGAGGCTGATAAGCGAACCGGTCTCGTACACGTAGTCGTCGTGGTACGGTTCTCGTTCATACCGGAACATGCCGGGGCTGCACGCGTCCATCCGCGCCACATACCAATCCGGAAGCGAACACATCCTGAACGGTTCGTTCAGCGCGCGCATCGCTTCGACAGCGTATTCAAGCCCTTCGCATAACCGATCGGGAGGCGAGAACACCATCATCATGCAGGGAACACCGGCCGTTGTGACCGTGTGCAAAAGCAGCGATCCTCCGACGATTTGCCACTCAATGTTATCAGACACCGCCCAGAGGAACATATTGGAAAACGTGCATTCACTGCCTTCGTTCTCCGGGAAATAGCGCAGATACCTAAGTATCGTCGATCGATCTTCCAGTCTGATCGGGCAGAAAGAACCCATGCAAACCCTCTTTCGCAGATGGAAATGGGGATAACGAACGCGGACGCGCGTGTCGCGTCCGCCTGGGGACATGCTTTAGCCAAGTTATCGAATTGATATGCGGCAGCTGCATTTCATCGGCTCGCAGCGCCGCTTATCGTCCGTCAAATCTATGCGTCAGTTTCCGAATAGATCACTGAACGAAACGTCTTCATTCTCATCGACAAGAATATCGACGATCGGTTCGGAGCTATTTGACGCGTAGGCGTCGTTCTCTGGCGGCACATAATCAGGATCGTCAGGATCTTCTACCGCTGCGGCTTCCAATTTAGGAAACTGGAATATCGTTTCGCGCGAGGCGAGATCAACCAGCCTGACCGCCGTAGGCAGCGAGTAACCGATGTCGCTCGCGGTTATAGGCATATAGCCCATCACCAGCACGTGGTTCTGATTCGTCGGAGAGAGGGCGGTCCACCTCATGCTGTCGGTATTAATATCAAATTCAAACAGCTCCGTTTTATTCTGAAGCTGCGGGGATATAGAATATACCTTGCCGTCGTCCGCGTATAGAATCTGATCGCTCGTCCCGCCGGTAATCACATATTTCTGGCCTTGCGTTATAAGCGGCAGGCTCGCGGTCGCCGATCCGTCCAGCGGAACGCGCACGATGCTGTTGGTCGCCTCGTCAAACGGATACAGTGCGTCCGCATAGCGCGGGCTGCTCAGCGTTATGCCGCTGATTTTCTCGCCCAATCGCACGCCCTTCGATTTCCCGACAGGAACCGTGTATATTCGAGTGGAATCGCCCTTTTGAGAATAAACGATATACCCGTTGAATAAATATGCGTCGCCCATCTTCGGGCTGGGCGTGGATAGATTTACCGCTTTATTGCTGCGCGGATTGATTTCATACCCGACGATCCCGCCGGAAGAATCCATACCCAGAAGGTAGGTGGTCTTATTGTACACGCCCGCGTCGTACATTGTCTTGCTGGTTAAGTTCTTGATTTTTGTAGATTTTTTCTCGGTTATGCTATAGCGGTACATCGTATACGGATCGTCAGGCGAAACGTAGAAGAACGTGGTCTCCGTTTCAGAATACATTTCCTTCAGCTTTTCGATAACGGGGGACGCGGCGCGCGCGCTTAGATCGACGCTCGCGAATATAAATCCCTCGTCCGGGCGGATGCCAAGGAAGTATACGGTCTTCGAATCTGCGTATATAAGGCGCGCAGGTTTTACATCCTTAATAGTTACGATAGCCCCGGACTCGAACGTTTTAACCGAGTACAAGCCCCACGTGCCGTCTTCCAGCGGGGCGAAAAAATATGTGTCGCCTTCGCTTACCGCAGCTAGTCCGCCGCTTAGCTGCAGTTCATAGTTCGTCAACTCAGCGGACGCCGCATGGCCGAGCGGCAATGCCAGCATCAATAAACAAAGCAAAAGGATGTATAGCCTTCGCATCGTTTCAAACCTCCTTCGCATTTTGCACATGTCGATAGTATAAATTATATTTTACGAATTTGCAACGTTTATTTTACGAAAGCGCGCGGCAATCAGCTTGTCCCCTCAGCGCGCGGAGGGCGGCATGATCGACCGTCAATCGTCCTCATCCTCTTCGTCCGGCAAATCGCCGCTATGGTAAACATTGAGCACATCGTCTATATCGTCCAACATTTCGATGAGCTTGCGCACGCGTTCAAGCGTATCCGGATCGTCGACGGTAACGGTGTTCTGCGGCACTCGCGTCAGTTCCGCCGACAGGAACGGAACGCCCTGTTTCTCAAGCGCTTCGCGAACGGATGAGAAATCGGCGACATCCGACGAAATTTCGAACACATCCTCGTCCGCCTCAAAATCCGACGCGCCCGCTTCCATCGCTTGCAGCATCATCTCGTCCTCGTCGACGCCGGGCTTGCGCTCTACGACCATCAGACCCTTGCGGTCAAACATATAGCCCACGCAATTCGTCGCGCCGAGCGCGCCGCCGCATTTGTCGAATATATGCCTTATGTCCGACGCGGTGCGGTTGCGGTTATCCGTCACGCATTCAACGATAACCGCCACTCCGCCGGGAGCGTACCCTTCATATATTATTTCTTCATAATTAACTGATCCTAGCTCGCCGGCCGCCTTCTTAATAGAGCGTGTAATTGTATCGCTGGGCATATTGTTCGCTTTCGCCTTCGCGACCACGTCCCGCAGCTTGCCGTTAACGCTAGGGTCGCCGCCGCCCTCGCGCACTGCTATCGCTATTTCGCGCCCCAGTTTGGTAAATATCTTTCCGCGCGCGGCGTCGGCTTTTCCCTTTTGCCGCTTTATGTTTGCCCACTTCGAATGCCCGGACATATAACCCTCCACGCGATAAAGTTTCTCTTGATATCCTCTTAAGATTATCTCAAGTTTTTTCGCGGCAGAACAGTATTCCGCCGCCGCTTCTCACAGCGAATGTTACCTGAAATATTCGAATATGTCAACCGACGTCAGCTTCCCGGCAGCAGATCGAGCACGTTGTCAGGCTGTATATCGGCAAACGTATTCGGTACTTGCCCTACAATAATCGATTCGGCGATTTGCACATACGCGGAAACTTCCGACACGTTCGACGCGGTTGGGATCACCATGCGCACGGACGCCTTTATTTTAAGATAAATGCGATGGCGCGTCTGATTGATACCCGCTTGCGTAAACTCGCTTACGAACTCCGTGGATACCGAACCCATAGGCACAAGATTTACCGTGATGGCGGGGCCGCGACCGGCAAGCAGTTTACTGCCAGTCGCCGCGCCAAGCGGAATTCGCATGCCCGTAGCCGCCAGCGCGTCGAGATTCCTTTGCGCCAGCAGCGCGGTTCGGGTTCCGATTTCATTCATCCGCATCGTATCCGCCTGCAGCATGGCTACGCGCCCGTCGTTATCCTGAATAATCGTTATTAGAGCATCGTATGTTAGCGGGGAGAATTCGCGCATGATTTCATACGCGGCGTTGTTTATCGCCTCTACCCCCATCACGCGCGCCTTTGCCTCGGCCATAGACAATATAACAGGCTTCAGATTGAAATCCATATATATATACGCGATTAATATAACTACCAAAACAGCTATTATAATTATTCTCGCGCGCCTGATAATGCGTCTCATATAAACACCCCCGCACAGCGTATGCGCGGCGGGTATTATGAATGAACGGACGGCGAGTCAGCGGACGGGGCTGCTTGGTTCTATTCTAAAGCCAGCCGCGCGCAGGAGCCTGTTCATCAGCGCCAAGCCTATGCCGTTTGCGTCGTATGTTTCGCCAAACGCGACGTCCGCGCACTGCCTGTCGATCTCGCGCAGCGCACCAAACAGGCCGCGCGCGATGGTTTCAGGATTGTCGCGCGAACCCAGACGCACGCACAGGCGGCTTGATATGGCGTCCGCAGTTTCGTCGCATACCAGCAATATAGGATGTTGATCCATCATAATAGCGTTATCATATAACCTAATCAACGAGGCGCGCTGATCGATCGGCGAACCAGTTACAAGCGTAAGCTTTGCGTTCGGCGAGTAATGACGATGCCTTATGCCGGGCGACGGAACGGGCTGATTCGATTCGACGGCGGCAAGCGCGGAAGGGTGAATCCGCATTTCTGGAATTATGGCGCGCAATCGCTCCGCAGTAACCCCGCCAGGTCGCAGCAGAACGGGCGGGTCTTCCGCTAATGTGATAACGGTTGACTCCACTCCTACTGAGCACGGGCCGCCATCTAATATTAGCGGGATAATACCGAATAAATCCGCCAATGTTTCCGCCGCCGTGGTGGGGCTTGGTTTGCCGCTGCGATTCGCGCTGGGCGCGGCAAGCGGTCGTCCGGCGCGGCTGATGAGTTCCAGCGCGAGCGGGTGCGACGGCATTCTGACGCCGACGGTGCCAAGTCCCGCCGTTATATCGTCGGATACAGAATCGGTTCGCGGCAGCACAATCGTAAGCGGACCCGGCCAAAATTCACGCGCCAGCGAGAGCGCGCGGTCGTCTATACCGTGCGCGAGAGAATACCAAGCGCCGATATCCGCTATATGAACGATCAGCGGGTTATCGAGCGGGCGGCCTTTCGCGGCGAATATTTTACGCACGGCGGCGGGCTGCGTGGCGTCGGCGCCTAATCCGTAAACAGTCTCCGTTGGGAACGCGACGATTTCGCCCGCTATAAGCAAACGCGCGGCTTCGTCCAATCCCGACGCGCCGTCAAGTACCCGCGTGACAATCGCAGATGCATTTATATAATTTATAAAACAATCACTCTGCTTATTCATTTGACATCGCCGCAATGCGTTCCGCTTCATCCGCTTGGGTAAGCGCGTCAAGCGTATCATCCATATCGCCGTCCAGGAACGCGGGAAGGTTATAGCGCGTTAAATCTATCCGGTGGTCGGTAATGCGTCCCTGCGGGAAATTATATGTGCGGATGCGTTCGCTTCTATCGCCGGTGCCAACCTGGTCGCGCCGCTGGGTAGCCCGCTTGGCGTCGAGCGCGCCTTGCGTCATGTCGTATAATCGAGCGCGCAGCACCCGCATTGCCTTGTCGCGGTTTTTAATCTGGCTGCGCTCGTCCTGGCAGATTACTACTAAACCCGTAGGTATATGGGTTAATCGGACGGCGGAGTCGGTTGTGTTTACGCTTTGGCCGCCGTGGCCGCCCGTACGATAGACGTCCACGCGAACGTCGTTGGGAAGGATCGCCACGTCCGCTTCTTCCGCTTCCGGAAGCACTGCGACTGTCGCGGTAGACGTATGAATGCGCCCTCCGGATTCGGTAACCGGAACCCGCTGCACTCTGTGTACGCCGCTCTCGTATTTCAGCCGCCGGAACGCACCGACGCCATGAATCATTATCACGGCCTCGCGTACGCCTCCAAGATCGGACGCGTTAAGATCGACGGTCTCCGCCCGCCAGCGGAGGCGCTCCGCATATCTGGTATACATGCGCATAAGCAAAGCGGCGAACAGCCCGGCTTCCTCGCCGCCAGCGCCCGCGCGGATCTCGATTATCACGCTTCGTTCGTCGTTCGGGTCGCTGGGCACTAGCAAACGCGTTACCTCGCGCCAGGACAATTCGACGCGCGGCTGCAGTTCGTCCAACTCTTCGCGCGCGAGCTGCGCCAATTGACGATCTGACAGCATCTCGCGGCAGTGCGCCGCCTCGTCCTCAAGCGCGCGATGGCTCCGCCACGCTTCTACGATCGGCGCCAGCTGCGCCTGCTCGCGAAGCATACGCGCCGCGCGATCCGGATCGGCATAAGCGTCCGGCTGCGCCAGCGCCGCGTTTATTTCCGCAAGGCGGTTTTCAATTTCGAGCAGCTTATTTTGAATATTCATTAAATATATTTATATTACCCGTCAGAATTGCGCGCGAATAATTCGCGGCGTTCCGGATAAATCAGGTTCGATTATTATATTTCCATATGATTCTGCGAGAAACGCGCGAACCATTTCAGACTGGCCGTATCCTATTTCGATAAACAGCGCACCGTCCGATCGCAGAAATCTTGAGCTGTCGCGAGATACGCGGCGCAGTATATCCAGCCCGTCGATCCCGCCGTCCAGCGCGGCGCGCGGTTCGCGCAGAACCTCAGGCTGCAGCCCGGCCAGTTCGCTCGTTGGGATATATGGGGGATTGCATGCAATAACATCAAACAAAATACCCGTATCGACGAACGGATCAAACAGGTCTCCGCGAAATAATTCTATGGATACATCGTTAAGCATAGCGTTTTCCGCCGCGAGATCGAGCGCGCCAATGCTTGCGTCCGACGCGCATACTCGCGCTTTGGGAAAGCGCCGTGCGAGTGCGACAGCCAGCGCGCCGCTGCCGGTGCACATATCAAGGATGCTAACATTTTCGCGCCCGCTGACGAATTTCGCGCATAGCTCGAATAAACATTCCGTTTCAGGGCGCGGTATTAGCGCTCGCGCGTCGGACTTCAAACGCGCGCCCGCGAATTCCACATATCCAATAATATGCTGAAGCGGCTCACGACTGGCGCGCCTGTCAATCATAGCGAAATATCGCCGCGACGCATCCTGCGCGATGTCGGAGGAGTTCAGCGCAAGCGAAAGCCGCGGCAATTCGAGAGCCTCGGCCAGCAGCCACCCGGCGTCTGTGAGCGGGTCTGGCACGCCGCGCGATTCCAAAAAGCGAGCGCCTTCGCGCAGCGCTTCTCGAATTGTCAAGGTTCGACCGCCTCGGCGGGAGGAACTGCGACAGCGGCGGGTTCGTCTTCCCGCACCGATTCTTCCTGATTCCAATTTCCGAGAGCGCGCTGCATCGCGTCGATCGCGATTTCCAGCATGGAGGAGTCTGGTTCGCGGGTGGTGAGCCGCTGCATCTGCAATCCCGGCCAGCGCAGCGCGCGTACCAACGCGGCGTTCGAATGCGCCAGTGCTTGCAGCGCTTCATATGAAACCCCGGCGACAAGCGGCAGCGTGATCAGGCTGCGAAGCAACCGGAGCGCGAACGACATACGCTCGATCCCGAATACGATATGAATCAACTGATCCGACACCGCGCCCAGCAATACAGCTATAATCATAACCAACAGCAGAAAGCTTGTGCCGCATCTGGGGTGGAGGGTGGAGAACTGCTTGGCGTTTTCCGGCGTTAATTCTATTCCGGCCTCGTGGCAGTATACGGTTTTATGCTCGGCGCCGTGGTACATATAGACGCGCTTCATATCCGGAATCAATCCCGTTAGGTATATATAACCGATCAATATAAGTATTCGAGCCAGCCCCGCGAATAAGTTCACGACGAGCAGCGAATGCACGCTTCGATTGATAAGCGTCGCTATGAAATTCGGGATCACCATAAACAGCAGCAGCGACAACCCCAGCGCGAACACGATCGCGACGCCCATCACGATTTTTTCTATGCTCTGCCCAAGCTTCGCGCTCAGCCATTTTTCGAACTTCGACGGTTCTTCCTCTTCCATTCCCAGCAGTTTCGTGGAGAGTTCAAGTATCCTAACGCCCGTCATGAGCATTACGACCATATTAACCACGCCGCGAATAACGGGCAGACCCATCCACTTATGTTTTTTCGAAGGGGGGATGTATTTTTGATACGATCTTGCGATGCTTCCGTCCGGACGGCGAACCGACACGGCGATGGCGTCCGGACTTTTCATCATTACGCCCTCGACGACGGCTTGTCCGCCTATGTCCGGACACTTCTCGCGTTTCGCGTTGTCAGCCATTGAATCGCCTCCAGTTCGAACGACGAATCGTTCATAGCGATCCCGCGCTATGAACGATTCAATCGTACGCTTTTCACGTTAATCTTATAAGCTATAGCGTCTCTTAAACTTATCTACGCGTCCGCCGGTATCGACCAGCTTTTGCTTGCCGGTAAAAAACGGGTGGCACTTGGAGCAAATTTCAACCTTCAATTCTTTTTTCGTAGAGCCGGTTTCGAAGGTTTCGCCGCATACGCATCTTACCGTTGAGGTGATATATTTGGGGTGAATTCCTTGCTTCATAATTTTGACCGACCTTTCCGTTCGTCCAACGCTTGGTATTCGTCCGCCCAAGTTTTGGCGCACGACCAACAACCAGATAATTATATCACTGCGGCACGTTTCTTGCAAGGCGAAATGATAAATCTTCCAGGGCAAGCGCGCGAAAAAGGTTACTCCTCAAGCGGCGCTATCCTATGGCGCGTTCGAAAAATCTCTCGGCATGCGCGACCTATTAGGCGGACGCGATAACGCGCCTAAGCCAATTTGGCGGACACAAAAATATGTTGCGCGCAATGCGATCAGGCAATTACACATTGCGCGCATGTTCGATATAAATCGACATACTCCTCGCGGCGGCTGGCAAATAGTGAATTCAGCGATTATGGAATATCATCCGGATCGATATCGGGCACCTCTATCTGCTTTATTTCCATGTCGAGCAGTTCGATAGTATCCCAGTATCGAGCCGCATGCTCGCTTCCATGCGCGTTGAACCAGTTTATCGCCACTGTGGTAAATTTGGTGAGCATCTCCATATGAGTGCTTAACTGAAATACCGGATATAACGGGATAACGGTATCGCGCTCGTTTGACTGCGCGGACGCCAGCAGCTGCTGGAGGAGATTTGCGGTCAGAGTAAAAGGCGACTTGAACAGCGCCTTTTTCGCGTTGGGGTCGGTAGAATATCCAAGCAGCGTATACCCCGGCTTCGACGGCTGGGTAATGAAGTCGTCGAGATTTACTACGTCGCCCAAATGAACGTGTTCGATGACTGCGGTTTCGCCATCCAGCGCAAACGATAGCGTATAGTCGTTGGCTTTCCATACTGGATATAGCGTCTGGTTTGCGTGTACGTTGGTGAGATTGGCTATAGCCTCGCCGCCGTTTGTCGTAGACCAGCCTGCGAAAGTGTAGCCGAAGCGCGCGAGCGTCCCCGGCCCGGCGGGCGAATAATCGTCACCGCAACTCACGGTGGCCGCCGCCGGGGCATCGCCGGATGTCGCCTGGCTGCTTGAATAGGTTATCGTATGGGTTATCCGCTGCCAGCGCGCGTATAGGTCGCGGTCCGAATTAATGGTCGACGCCGCGCTGAACTGGCTGCCGTCGGTTGCTGCGTCGGTGTCGAACCAGCCCACGAACTGGTGGCAATCCCTGGACGGCGGCGTCGGCAGCGCGCCGAGCTTGCCGTTGGTGCACATGATCGTTTTGCTATCCGGGTCAGCTGGCGTATCCCCGTCGTTGCTGTGAAAGCGAACCGTATACTGAATTTCCTGATATCGCGCGTAAACGGTCTTGCTGGCGTCTACCGTACTTTCGTCGGTGAACTCCGTTCCGCCTGTCTGATTGGCTGTGTCAAACCAGCCGACGAAAGTGTGGCATGGTTTCGACGGCGGGGATGGCAGCTCGTCGACTGTGGTCGCGGGGCATATGACCGTCTTGGAACCTGGCGTCGCCTCCGTCTCCGCGCCGTTGCTGTCGAACGTAATCGTATGCTGGATTAGCGAATAGCGCGCGTATACGGTTTGGCTCTCGTTAACGATCGTTGTTTCGGTAAACGGCGCTCCGCCAACCGGGTTCGTGTAGTAGCCGTCGAATCTATGGCACGTTTTTGTCGGCGGGGTGTCCGGAAACTGGACGACGGTGGTATTGGGGCGCGTGACCGTGCTTGTGTTGGGAATGGCTTCCGTATCGCCGTCGCCTTTGTCGAATGTGACGGTATATTGAAGATAGCGCAAACCCGCGTTAATATAGCGCGACTCCGCCAGATCGGTTGGATCGACGCCGTACGCGATGCCTGTCGCAGGCTCGGCGTCCGAGTCGTTCTGGCCATCCCCGGCATTCTGATCCGTAAACTGGAAGTTGTAGTCGTTCGGATTGATGAACTGTACGTCGTAATTCACGCCTGCGGGCACCAGCGGAAATGTATAATTTCCATCCGTGTTTGTCGTTACCTGCACGTAATTGCCGTCCGCGTCGCTGCCGGCAGTAAGGCCGCTGGTATCGCCGTAGTTCGACCCGGCGCCTTCGTCCGGCAGCCGCAGGCGCACGGTAACGCCCGCGCGCTTGGTTTCCGTGAGATCGCGTATACCGTTTCGATTATCGTCGACCCACACGAATCCGGAGATTTCGCCGGAGGTTAGAGAGGCTGCGACGGACGCGCCATGGTTGTATCCCCCGGCGACCGGCGATACCACACGGTAATACGGGTTGAATATATTTACCTTTGCGGGCACCGTAACGCTGTCGTCGTCGGCTTTGTACGTGAAGGTTATCGTGTCGTTCACGTCGGATGGAACGGGGTTGATGTTCGTAATGCGGATCATGGTAACGCCCGCCCAGTCGTCAGGGTTCATTTCCTGCTCAGTTTTGTAGGCAGCGTCCTCCGCTTGCTGCGAGTTGGTTATAGAAGAGTTAGTATAGGTAACCACGTAGTTGGAACTGGCGGGGTTGAATTCCGGCGGCCCCGCCAGCGCCATGTTCCAGGTGAAGTCATCAGTCTGGAAGTCCGGCCCATAGTTCAGGCCGGTATGCGGCACGGGTATGTATGAGGTGAATCCCGCGTCCGCGCCCGTCGTGTTGGTAATGTGCAGCGCATACTTTGCGGGTACTCCAGTGGTAAGCGGCACGGTGGTGGCGTCTGGGTTCGCGGGGTCGTATGTGATTGAGGGCTGACCGGCCAGGCCTATGCCCGCGTTGAGGCGAAGTTCGGGGGTGGCTAAAATGTTAATGTCTATTTTAGCCTCGTAATTACTGATCAGGCGATCCGTCGTATTGCTGTTACCGTTCAGGTCAAGCGTGTCGACGATAGACGCCGAAGCGCTTCCGAGGCCTGCGGTTGTGAAAAGGCGGCCATCGGTAGCGCTGGCGAAAACTATATCTTTGCTGCTTATAACAATTGAATCAATATTTTTTCGTACGGTCAGGGTAAAATTTAGAGTTATAGAGCCAAAATTAGATATATCGTCTGTATAATACCCTATCATAGCTTGCGTATGTATGCGAATCACTTGCCGGCCAGTCCCGTCGTTTATCGTAATAGGTCCGTCCATAGTATAGTCCACATTTCCCGCGCCTTGTTTCACTGTAAGAGAGCCAGGCTTTAAATCGACGTCTTTTGGTAATAGGATGAATAAATCCGGATTCTTCATCCGTTGAAGAGAATTATAATACGAAGATACAGAAAGAGTGCTTTCCACCTTAATATCATCGTCGGGATAATAAGTATACGACCCGCTCTCGTTTTTTGTAATATTAATCTTCAAACCAGCGTAATAGCTCGGGGTATTGGAGCTGCTTGCTTTGGCATCAACAGCAACAGGATCTTCAGTATCTCCATCCTTTTGTGAAGTGATAGTCACTTTAATTATGTATAGCGTACTATTTGGAATTGATAAATCTATATTCCCGAAAAAAAGAATGTTATACGTACTGTCTGCTGGCCTATATGAAACAGGAAAATCGCCGACATTGGCTTCCGCCCATTCTATGTATTCGCCTTCAGCAAGGCTCAACGACTGCGCTGTAAACAGAATTCTGCCTGAGCCATATATTCCGCCCGTAGTCTCTCTTTCCTCTGCGTCTTCCCATACCTTATACTTAACAGTTATCGATCCGGCTGCACTTTTAGGAAAGTAAAACGCGCGAACATGCAATTCCAGTGGTATATCAAAACGCACAAACTGATCCGTTACCGGGTTGGCGTTATCATTAGAAAAACCAGTTTCCGCAACGAGTGTCAAGCCAGGCAACTGGTTAGCGTCGACAGTTGCTACGGTTCTTGTTCTAGTTGATGCCGTGAGGCGATTTCCAGTCTTTGTTATAAGAGAAACTTGATCCCCATTAAAATTTAAAGTCTTTACGACATCATCGTACATTGTTAATATATAAGAATGTTTAATAAAATATATTCCATCCGTACCGCTTATAAATTCAAGCTGCAGTTGCGGATTCAACCTATGCTTTGAATAGTAAAACGTAGCCGTGCGGTTCGCAGAATTAATTACAACGTGATCATCAGCGCCCGACACTGTATTCTGCGCGTCTCCATCGGAAAGCGGCGGAACCTCGCCGTTTGCCCCGTTGCTGTTAACAGCGACAAGCTTTGCTTCCGGCGGCCAGGTTAACGTGACTACCCCGCTCTTGGGCACCAAATAGGAGGCACCAAACATGGTGGGTGATAAGCCATAAAGGCTATACTCCGATGTCCAAATAGTCGCGTTTAATAGAATATTATGTGATCGGGCTGATTTGCCTACAGTAAATTGGGTAGCGCTGGCGCTCATTGTAATTTCACGTTTTATTTCTAGGCCGACCGCAGAACTGGACAGAATTACTTGCAGAGGTTCGGGAAGCTTATATTGCGAATTTATACAACTAGGAGTAGTGCCTGGGCAATGGTAACGATATGGATCCCCTGCGATACTGACATTAAATGCAATGGCGTCCGTACCGTCGTTTATGTTGTACACGATTGATCCGAAACGTGCGGACAGCTCATCCCATGTGGTGACCGGCGCATCCACAGCCAGAGACATCCATGAGGCGAGGTTTGACGGGAGTTCCGACCCATCCATTCCGGGATAATTGGTTACGGTAAGCCCTTCGGGGATGATGATTTCCAGGCGCTTGTCGGTTATGTTTTTAAGGTTTGCAATACGAATACTAAGTATCTGACCCTGCTCGAGGGCTATCGTGTCCGACGCGTCCGAGCCGTTCATGTCCACGCCGTCAATTTTTACATCAAGAGTCGGATCGTCAGTACGCGGTTGAAGCGCGCGCTTTTGCGCCGATGTATAAGGCGCTCCGGCCTTCGGATTATAAGCATATGGTTCGGTGGAACTATGCGCGATAGGCTTCGGCGGGCGGGATGCGGATGTGCCCGCTGCAGTGTTTGCGGCGTTACCGTTTATTCTTGAATTCTCAAGTTTTACGGGGGGGGGGGGGTAAATACCGTTAACTTTTTCTGTGCGCGTATTTATACGCGCGTTTGGCGCGCGATTAGGTGTTGAGGTTTGGCAAGGCGATTTTGTATTGCGCGGCATTTTTATCACTCCTATATATAGTAGGTATGTTGAATGTATATGCCGCGTGGAAATTCAGGAAAGTTGTCCGCATCGGAAATTATTTGGTCACGCCTGGGGGATGGCGATTGGGAACTATTTGATTTTCTTCAGTCTCTATAAATTTTATGAAGAGCTTTGCCTTTCGCCAGTTCGTCCACCAGTTTGTCCAGCCAGCGGATCTTCTTCATGAGCGGGTCCGTTATTTCCTCCACGCGAACGCCGCAGACCACTCCTTTGATTTTCTCCGCGTTCGGGTTGATTCGCGGCGCTTCGTCAAAAAACATCTCTAAATTGATATCTTTCGCGATTTGCGCCTGCAGGCCGTTTTCGTCATAGCCAGTCAACCAATAAATGATAGAGTCAACTTCCGCTTTTGCGCGGCCTTTGCGCTCCGCTTTTTGAACGTACATCGGGTAGATGGCCGAAAACGCCATGCCGTAGATGCGCTCGCTGCCCATACTGAAACCTCCCGCTTTTATTTTGCGCTTAATTCGATCGATATATATTTTATAATGTTATTACTTCGCCGATAGGCCGCAGCAGCTCCGGCTCGTCGTCAAACTCTCCGATTATCTTTTGCATCCATAGTACGTCGCGCCATGCGCCGTGCTTATATCCGCATTTGGGAAACACGCAAACGCGGTCGAAACCAATGCTTTCGTGAAAACATTCGCTCTGCGCGTTCGGCGTAGTTATAACAGCATAAACGATTTTTATATTCTGGCGCGCGAGCAGCGAAAGTAGAGCGGCGTACAGCATACGCCCTATACCCATACGATGCGCGTCCTCGCGAACATACACTGAAAGTTCAGCGGTCCACTGATACGCGGCGCGGCTGCGGACGGGCGCGGCATATGCATAGGCTGCGGCTACGCCTTCTCGCTCATATACGAGATAGGGATAAACGGAACCGATATCGCGTACGCGGCGCTTGAACTCAGCGACTGTAGGCACGCAGGTTTCAAACGTAATCACAGTTTGCTCTACATATGGCGTATATATGGAAAGAAGCGACGGCGCGTCCCGCTCGCTGGCAAAGCGGATGAACGGCGGCAGTCCGGTGCAAGGTTCCATTCAGAAATCCTCCGAATTCCTTCTGCATAAATTCAAAATGGATAGGGTGGGGGCGACGGGGCAGACACCGCGTTATTTGTACAATTCGGGATATTATAACAGACGGCGCAGTTTCGGGCAAGTCAAGAACGGTTTCGATATATAAACATATACTGGATCAGGTTCTCTTTTATACTGGAGAACTCGAAGGAGGAAGTGACATGCCGTGGTTCGGTGGTCACTATAATGGTTGCTGGGGCGGAGGGCTTGGCCCGTGGTCAGATCACTGTCATGACGACTATTATGATTATCAGCTTGCTTTGTACTATTGGTCACTACATACAAACATGATCCTATCCTGTTCTGGATGCCATGGACCCCGGCAGCACTTTGGCTTTGGTATGCCGCCTTTCTTCGGCGGTTTTGGCGGCCCCGGTCCCTACGGATGCGCCGCCGGTTACGGTCCGCCGAGTTGCTGCAACTGCAGTGGAAGTAATCCGTAATTCATAATTAATTTTGACGGGAGCTCCACCCCGCACCCGTTCGCCGCCCAGCCTCTGCGCGCGCCTTGGGAATAAATCCCCAAGGCGTTTCGTTTATATATAAGGAAGACTTTGGGAAGGATGTGATCGTTTGATTAATAGAGCTTATCGCCATAGCGGGCGCGGCGCGCGATCCCGCTTTGTTATTGGGCTACGGAGGCCAAGCCCCCGTCTAATGGAAAAGCCTGGCATACGAGCGCTTGCCGCCGCGCTGTGCTTCGCGCTTGTCTTATCTCCGATATGCGCGCTGGCGGATGACAAGCCGCTTAACATTAACGACGTTCGGAATATGCTAAATTATACGCCGCCTACTCCGGCGCCGCTATTTGAGACGCCAATAGTTCTGATACCCGCATTTCCCGGAGACGCTCCGCTGCGCATTGAGGGCGCTTCCATCCCCGGCTTAGTGGACGGTTACGGCGAAATATATAAACATTCTACAAGCGACGTGGTGTTTGATTACTGTCAGCAATTGGCCGATATGGGTTTTGAAATGTACGACGCGTCTGAATATACAAAGAACGACGCGCCAGTCGCGATAGGATTCGTTAAAGGCAACGCCAAGATAATCGTTACATACGATCCCGATCTATGGAACGCAATTCTGTACTTTCAAAATGGCGCAGAATATATTACGACGGCGGTTAACGACGAGTACCTGCCTATTCAAACAGCGGCGCCGCAACCTTCGCAGCCGCAAAACGTCGATTCAAACGTCGCTCCGCTGGCTCTGGACGAGCCGCTGCAAGACGCGCTTCTCCTGCATATTTCCGGATCTGATTATGCAAGCGCATATAATATGAGCCTGCGGGATATTGAGATGCGCGACGGGCTGGTGATCGTCCGCTTTTACGACGCGCTCAACGATATATCGGTGCGCTTTGGCTTAAGCAGAAACCTTGCCGCAGGGAGATACTCATTCAAAGGCTCGCTTGAAGGCGGCATCATAGCGCAATGGCTATCGAAGGGCGAAGGTGGCGCTGACGAAAACTCGTCCGATGAAAATGGGTTTGCCATTAAAATAGATCGCGGCGGCGAAGCGGCGGCGGAAAGTTTGAAAAAAGAAGTTGCTGAAAGCGAATTGGGCGTCGAACTGAACCTGCGCGAATCAGGCGACGGACATTACGCGGGTTCGCTGTCAGGGAAAACATTCTTATCCGAAGATGATATTTATCCAGTTATGTTTGTTATTGAGTTTGATTTTTCTGCGGGGAACTCATAACGAACGCGACGCCCTGGCTCGCGAAGCCCCACTGCAGCTGGCACGAAGGTTCGCAGGAAGCGTGTCACGTTATTCGTCCATCCTATAGAACCTGATGGGTGGGGTGGGATGGGAACTGCGGTTCTATTGCCAAAGGAGCGAATGCGGCGCGATTTCCTGTAATTTCATTGTAAAATGTCGAAAACCGCCGGATAAACGCTTGTTCGAATTCGATCGTTATGGTACAATGGTAATTGGATTTTACCGTGATAAAAGGAGGCAATCGAATGGCAAGGCGCAAAGGTTTCGTTATACTGCTTGCCGCTCTGCTCTGTCTGACGATGGCAAGCCCCGCTTTCGCTGATACGATCAAGATCGGCGGACTCGCGCCGTTAACGGGCGCGGTGGCGCAGTACGGTATCGCCGTTCAAAAAGGCGTCGATTTGTATATCGAGCAGCTCAACGCGCAGGGCGGCATCGACGGCAGTCCTGTGGAAGTTATCTGGTACGATGAAAAAGGCGACGAGATAGAAGCGATGAACGCTTTCAATCTGCTGGTCGATTCGGATGGCGTGGTCGGAATCATAGGCGACGTAACCAGCCGCCCCACTCTCGCGGTGGCCGAACTGGTTCGCGAGGTAGGTATTCCGATGATAACGGCGTCCGCCACAGCGTACGACGTGACGACGGACAACCCGAGCATTTTCCGCTCGTGCTTCCTCGATCCGTTCCAGGCGTCCACAATGGCCAACTTCGCCCAGCAAGCGCTGAACGCGCAAAAGGTTGCCGTTATCTACGACGTGTCTGACGATTACTCCGTAGGGCTTGCGGAATCGTTCCGCGCGCAGGCGGAAGCAAACGGACAGGAAGTAGTAGCGTATGAATCCGGAACGGCTACCGACGTAGATTTTTCCGCGCAGCTTACCAACATCGCGTCGAAAGAACCGGACGCGTTGTTCGTCGCTTATTATTACGGACCCGCCGCGCTGATCGTACAGCAAGCGAGCAAACCGGAAGTCGGGTTGGATTGCTACTTCCTTGGAGCGGATGGAATCGCGGGCATCGAAAATACGATCAGCGATACTTCGCTTCTCGAAAAGAAGTTCTTCTACTCCGATCATTTTGCTTCCGATTCTACAGACCCGATGGTCGTAGATTTCATAAAGGCTTATGAAGCGAAGTATAACGAACCTATGTCCATGGCGTTCAACGCTACGGGCTACGACGCGGCGCTGCTTCTTTGCGAGGCTATCAAGGCTGCGGGTTCGACGGATTTTGAAGCCGTTTCTGCGGCGCTTAAATCTTCCAGCGTGCAGGGAGTTACCAGCTCATATACTTTCGATGATCATAACGATCCGATTAAGTCCGCGTATATAATGACGTTCGTCGGCGGCAAGCAGGCGTTCGAAACGAGGCAGGATCCGTAAGCAGTCGCTCGGCGCGGCTCGCCTGAATTGAAATAAGCATGGCATAATTTTGCGAAGGGGTCGGCTTACCGCCGCCTCCTTTGCTTTATTTTGGCGGACGAATTAGCGGTTGCGCAGCAGTCAAATAGATCGGTGATAGTTACGCACACAAGACTCCATACACGCATATATTATTGCAGCGGATGTTTTTGCGTCCGCTTCAGGCGGATGGTAAGTCCGTCGAAATGCGGGAGGGAAAACTATGCTGTCATGGATTATTTCAAACGCGGCGACAATTTTGCTTGTGCTTGCACTGATACTGCTGCTGATCTGGGCGATTGTTAAGCTTGTTAAATACTATCGGAGCCATATATGCGATTGGGCGGCGAAACGCTTGGCGAAATGCGTTCCGGCCGAACAATGCAATCAGGCCCCGCTGTATCTTGAAGCTAAGCGCTGCCCGCAGCAGCAAATCTCTGCGACGTCCAGGCCGGTCGTCCAGTATGCGCCTGTTCCTCAGGTCGCCACGACCACTGTGTGCGCTCCTGTGACGCAGACGGTGCCTGTCAGCCAGTACGCGACCGCTCCTCAGTATACGAATATACCCAAACAGCGCGCGGCTCGTCCTGCGGCCGAGGCAAAGCGGATGATCCCGCCTGCGCAGGTTCAGGAGTTCGCGGAGACAGTACAGATCACCTACGATGAAACTGTCGCCGCGCCGTCATGCGCTCAAAAATTTCAGGGTTAATTCGCTAAGCGAATCTGATAGCAGATAAGGGGCTTGCCCCCGTTTGATATGAATGGTCCGCCTTGCTTGCAAGGCGGACCTCTATTATATTATAATATATATTTATATTTGTTTCCGAGCGGCGTTAAGCGAAACTATAGCTTGTGTGCCGCGTCCTTCCTCGCTTTCTATTGTAAGCGAACCGCCCACTATTTCGAGGATGCGCTTGACTAGCGGGAGTCCAAGCCCGTTGCCTTTTGTAGAGTGGGATTTGTCGCCTTGATAAAATTTCTCAAATATATGGCGCATCGTCTCCTCGCTCATTCCGACGCCGTTGTCGGATATGCGAACGCAGATTTCATCTTCAGTTGGAGCGGAGCCAAAGTCCACGCCGCCCCTGAAAGGATGGGGCGGCGCCGCATACCCGCGCCGAATCGAAAGCGCGATTCGTCCGCCTGCAGGCGTAAATTTAACGGCGTTGCCAATTAGGTTGATCCACACCTGCATTAGCAGCTCTTCGCTGCCAAAGCATACGCACTCTGAAAAATCGGCTGCAATGTCGATGTGCTTCCTCTTCCACTCCGGTTCCAGCATAAGTATCGCTCGGCGCAGCTGCTCGTCTAGCAAGAAAGAGCGCCGTTCCGCCGGTATTCCTTGATTTTCCAATTTTGAAAACATCAGCACATTGCTTGAAAGCTGCGCGAGTCGTTCGGATTCGCGTATAATTATATCGATATACTCCGCCCGGTTTTCAGGCGAAATATTATCCTTACGCAGCAGTTTCGCAAAACCTGTGATGGACGCGATAGGCGTCTTGAATTCGTGAGCGACATTTTGTATGAAATCGCTGCGCAGCGTTTCTATGCCGCCCAGTTCTTTTGCCATCTTGTTAAAACTTTCGGCTACGCGCTCCGCTTCGCCCATGCCGGTTATTTCAAGGCGAGTGTCGAAGTGCCCGGCTGCGATTTCGTTTGTCGCTTCTACGAGTTTCTGGTATGGCTTCGTCACGCGCTTCATCATAATATAGCTAAGCGCCATTCCCACGCATAGGCTTGTCAGCGCTAAGGCGGAAATCCCCATCATGGGAAACCGTTTCGTTATTAAATCATGACTAATCAACACGTACAGACCCAATGTCAGCAGCAGTATAGTAATACAGTGAACTATAAAAACCATTACGACGATATGGAAGAACAGCGGAAAAAATATCTTTTTACTGCGCATTTCGCACCGCCTTGTATCCAAGCCCGCGCACGGTTATAATATCGAATTCCGGCCAGTCCAGGAACCGTTCGCGCAGCCTGTTAATGTGCACGTTAACCGTCCGCGCGTCGCTATCGGAGTCGACGCCCCATATTTCGTCCATCAATTGAATGCGAGTAAATATAACATTAGGATAACTTAGCAGCTTATATAACAGATAGAATTCCTTCTGGGGCAGCGTTATATGCTGGTCGTCCCGGCTGACGGTAAGCGAGTCGTAGGAAAGCGTTACAGCGCCCAGCATTATTCGCCGCTCGTTAACTATTTGAACGCGCCGCAGCAGCGACTTGATGCGCAGCAGCATTTCCTCGTCGTCTACAGGTTTAACCATATAGTCGTCGGTGCCGACGAGAAATCCTTTTTTGCGATCCTTTGGCGCTTCCTTCGCGGTGATCATGAGTATGGGCAGCACACGGTCGGCTTCCCGTATCATCTCGGTTAACTGGTATCCGTCGATGCCTGGCATCATTATATCAGTTACCATAAGATCGATATGGCGATGCTCGATAATATCAAGCGCCTGTTCCGCGCATTCCGCGCAATATGGATGATACCCCGCGTCCCGGAGCACAACCTCCATCCAGCGGCGCGCGCTCGGATCATCCTCCACAACCAATATTTCAAACATGGATATCCTCCGGATTATTCGCAGCGAACAATATACGCCCCGAACATTAACTGAATATTAACAAATTGACGCGCTGGGTTTATCTTCCGTTTACAGGCGCATTATATCATCAGCTTGATCGCAATGAAAGGAGATCAATGATGCTGCAACTTAGGAACATAGTAAAGAATTATGAAGCGGGAAATACACAGGTGGAGGCTCTGCGCGGCGTTGATATTGAATTCCGCAGAAGTGAATTCGTGGCGGTGCTCGGCCCTTCGGGATGCGGCAAGACCACGCTGCTGAACATTATAGGAGGGCTTGATAGATATACGAATGGCGATCTCATAGTGGACGGCGTTTCTACAAAGAAGTATCGCGACGCTGATTGGGATATATATCGTAACAAGGAGATAGGCTTCGTATTTCAAACCTACAACTTGATAGCTCATCAGACGGTGCTGTCGAACGTGGAGCTTGCGCTTACTCTGTCGGGAGTTTCAAAGGGAGAGCGAAAGCGGCGCGCCGCTGCGGCGCTTGAGCGCGTTGGACTGGGCGATCAACTGAAGAAGAAGCCCAACCAGCTTTCCGGCGGCCAGATGCAGCGTGTCGCGATAGCTCGCTCGCTCGTAAACGATCCCGAGATACTTTTGGCGGACGAACCTACAGGCGCGCTGGACACGGAGAACAGCGTGCAGATAATGGAAATATTGAAGGAGATCGCTAAGGATAGGCTCGTCGTAATGGTAACGCATAATCCAGACCTTGCCGATAGGTATGCTACCCGCATCATCCGGCTGCTCGACGGGCGCGTTACAGACGATACGAACCCATACACGGGACACGCCGTGCACACATCGGAGCGGACGCGCGGCGCGGAACACTCGCCCAAGAAGAACGAAAAACTTAAGGAGCGGCGCAACCGCAAAAAACCTCTAACAATTTTAACCGCCTTGTCGCTGAGCCTCAACAACCTGCTGACGAAAAAGGCGCGTACATTACTCACCGGCTTCGCGGGGAGCATAGGCATAATCGGAATCGCATTGATATTGTCGCTGTCCAGCGGCATGCAGGCGTATATTGCGGGTATCGAACGCGACACCGTAGCCAGTTATCCAATTATAATTGAAAGCAGCAGCGTTGAACTCGGCGCGATGCTGGGTATGGCTGCCGATATGCGGGAAAGCGCAGTTGATCATGATCTTGATAAAATCTATTCAAAGGATGTAATGGGCGGCATGCTGGAGGGCATGACGCAGGGGATGACCGCTAACGATTTGGCTTCGTTCAAGGAATATCTTGACACTGTGGAAAATATTGATCAGTATACAAACGATATACAATATACATATGATACTCCATTAATCATATACAAATCCGATACTGCCGGCGGCGCGGTTAAGCTAAATCCGAGCACGCTTATGGAAGGCGTAATGCCAGCCGGATCGTCGAACATGGCTGCAGCCAGCCCGTTTGGCTCCGATCCGTCGAACGCTTGGAAGCGCCTTATGGACGATGAGGAGGTGCTCAACGCGCAGTTCGATATAATAGAAGGCCGACTGCCCGCAGCGTGGGACGAGGTTGTGATTATAGCGGATGAACACAACGAGATCACCGACTTCATGCTGTACTCGCTAGGGTTAAAAGATCAGTCGGAACTTCGTCAGATGATGCGCGCGGCGCAATCCGGCGAGGAACTCGAGATCGAACCCGCGTCCTACACCTACGACGAATTGATGGGTCTCACGTTCAAACTGCTGCTGCCCACCGATATGTATGAACAGCGCGGAACCGGTTGGGTGGATAAAAGCGAGGACGCGGACTTTATGAAGCAGGCGGTAGACGGCGCGCCAAGCCTGCGGGTGGTAGGCATATTGCGCGAAACGCCGGATGCCGCCATGGGTGGTATGAACGGCGCGGTTGGGTACACGGCGGAGCTGATGGATCATGTGGCGTCGTCTGTACGCCAAAGCGACATTGCGCGCGCGCAAATGGATAATCCGGAGCTGGATGTTTTTACCGGTAAACCCTTTGCGAATAGCGCTTCTCCCAGCATGCCCGATCTTTCGCAGCTGACAGACGAGCAGCGCGCGCAGCTTGCCGCGCTTTCGCCGGAACAAATCGCAGGCTTTATGGGCGGCGCGGCGACCGCATCCTCCGCCACCTATGAGGACAACATATCAAAGCTTGGAGTGTCGGACGCCGCCCATCCTTCCGGTATACGAATCTACCCCAGGGATTTCGACGGCAAGGGCGAGCTTGCCAATATGATTCGAGATTATAATTTTGAGATGACCGCCGCCGGTCAGGACGAAAAGGTTATTCAATATACAGATTACACTGATATATTGATGAGCTCTGTAGATACGGTTATCGGCGGAATCAGCACCGTTCTCATCGCGTTTGTATCAATATCGCTTGTCGTATCCTCTATTATGATAGGGATCATAACATATATATCCGTACTTGAACGCACGAAAGAGATAGGCGTATTGCGAAGCATAGGCGCGTCGAAGGGCGATATATCGCGCGTATTCAACGCTGAAACGCTCATCGTCGGATTTCTGGCGGGGGCGCTGGGCATAGCGGTCACGTTCCTGCTATGCATTCCAGCTAACGCGATTGTCGAAAGGCTGACGGGAATAACGAACGCGGCGCAGCTGCCTATTATCGGCGCGGTGTCTTTGGTGTTGATCAGTATGGCGCTTACGTTTATTTCCGGGCTGATACCCGCTCGCATCGCCGCCAAGAAGGATCCTGTCGTCGCGCTGCGAACTGAGTGAACTTATAGAAAAAGCGCCGCGATCCTCACGGATAGCGGCGCTGCTATATCTGTCACGGAGGGACAGTAGCCCCCCAATATTTTGCCGATTCGATCGGCGGTCGGAAGCGCTGCCGCTTCAGCTTTGACGGGGACGCTGCCTTAGAATAACACGACGGCGGCCCTTCGTCTGAAAATTCGCTTCGGCGGGCGTTGCCGCCCGCCGCGCTGGCAAATCTGTTTTGAAAAGGGTTATCGCAAAATCGATATCTCTTCGTCACATTCTTGAGGTTTCCCCCTGTCCATCCCTCCTCCCCACATTGGGGGAGATGTGAAACGGTTCGACCCGTTCCTTTAGGAGGACTTACGGCGTCCGGTTAACTATTATAAAACCAGAAACACCGTTGGCTTAAAGCCTTACTTGCCGCTTATGCTGCGCTCAGCCTGTTCGATAAGGCGCTTTACCATGTAGCCGCCGATGTAGCCGGCCTGACGGCTGGACAAATCGCCGTTATAGCCTTGCTTAAGGTTGATGCCCAGTTCGCTGGCGATTTCGTGCTTCATGTTATTGAGAGCATCGCGCGCTTCGGGAACAACAGTCGTTCCGGTAGAAGATGAAGCCGCGCCCTGCGCGGGCTTCGGATATTGGGTCGACTGCGCCGACTGCGCCTGCGAATTCTGATTGAACATGGTTAAACCTCCGTCAATATTTATTGAGGGTTACTGTCCTGCTATTTGCCGTTCCGCCTGTTCGATAAGGCGTTTGACCATGTAGCCGCCCACATAGCCGTTCTCGCGGGAAGTCAGATCGCCGTTGTAGCCCTGCTTGAGGTTGATCCCCAGTTCGCGCGCGATCTCAAACTTCATGCTGTCCAAAGCCGCTTTAGCATTGGGCACATTTACGTTCGCGGTGTAATTGCTCGCCATTCTGTTTCACCTCCGTTCTTGGTGTTTCAGGATGTATTGTTCCACGATGCCGGAATCTTACACTGGAAAATTATCGCAAAGAATCCTCTCTCATACGATATATCGATTCCCCAGCGCTGCCCGTCGCGGCACGCTCCATCCGTGAGCCGGGCGGTCGGATCGTTGATTATTTTCGATCGTTCCGCGCCGACAGAAACAGCATTTACTTTAACGCTGTTTTTCATGCATGATAAAGTTTTGAATCATTTACAATATTTAGAAAAACGAAGATTTGCCTATAATAATCGAGAACTCGCCGCCGCGACAGCCATCGCAGAGACGTATTTCACTTTATTTGCGAAGGCGTAATAACGATGAAATGCACATATATAAATAAAAATATTTATCGATAATAGATACGATTGCAGAAGATAGGTTGCCGCTTGGTTCGTAATGCTATGCAATCCATCCCATATGTTCCGCGAAAATTTTCATCCCTAAAAACATCAGCGCAAGTCCGCCCGCAAACGCCGCTTTCCTATGGAACCTCGCGCCAAACCGTTGGCCGATAATCACGCCGAGTGCGGACAAAACAAACGTCGTCGCACCGATGACCAGAAGCGGTGGCATAAGCGGAGATACGCCCAACGCTGAAAACGTGATGCCAACGGCGAAAGCGTCGATCGACGTAGCGACAGCGAGAGGAAGCATCGCACGCATATCAAGCGAATCGTCAACTTTCGCATCATTCTCATCGCGCGTATCATAGACCATCTTTCCGCCGATTAACACCATCAGCGCGAATGCAATCCAATGATCTATAGACTCAATCAAAACAATAAATCTATCGCCGAGCATATATCCCAGAAACGGCATCAGCGATTGGAATATTCCAAAGTATAAGCCGATGATAACAGCATGCCTCGCCTTTGGAATTTTAGCCGCGCAGCCTTTGCATACCGCTACTGCAAAAGCATCCATCGACAGTGCGAGCGCAATGATAACCAATTCCCAAAACCGCATGTTCGCCTCCATGGATAAATTGGATTGATGATAACGTATGCGAAGTTGATTGTCAATTTTCTTATGAACGTGGGCGGTATCTGATATCGCGCGATATAAAATATATAGCATGCAGATAGTGATATACATATCAAATTAATGGCGGCGGCAAACGAATATTTATCGATTGCCGCCGCGTCCGCCGCGATATGCTTATTAAATAATATTAATTATTCATCGCCATAAGCCGTTGTGATAATCATTCTGTACGCTTCCGCAGTGATATCGTGGCCGCTTGATACATAGAAATTGCGGATTCGCGCGTTCACCAACAGCAGTTCGAATCGCCGGTACAGCGGAATCATAGGCAGCTCCAGATACAGCTGCTGAAACATTCCCTCATAAACTATCGATTGCCTGGCCGGGTTAGTTTCGAGCGAAGCCCAATTCATAAACCGTTCGACGCCTTCGCTGTCGTAACCGCTGTCGTTTAGCGGACTGCCGCCTGCGAACAGGTTGGCTGCAATCGCGGGGGACGTAGGTATCCGTCTCGCCTGCAGATACATATCGGCTTCCGGCTGGGTTGTCAATTCCGAAAACGACACCTTGCGCGCGTCGACGGTCAACCCAAGATAATCGCATAATGATTGGATTTCCCGTATCACTATATCCGCCATAGGGTTTTCTTCAGCCGCGATAAATGTGAATGAAAATTCCGCGCCGTCCTTTGTTCGCTTGCCGTCCTCTCCGGCAATCCATCCCGCCTCATCCATAAGCAGCGCCGACGCTTCGGAATCATAGGGGTATAGTTCGCCCAGAACGTCGCTCTTATAATCAAACGAATCGAACAGCAGCATGCCGGGAAGCTCCGCGTAATTGCTTATCATTTCCTGAAGAATGCTCTTGCGCCTCAACCCATAAGCGAACGCGCGGCGAACGCGCGCATCGTCAAACAGCGGATTTCCGGCGCGCATTTCCAAATAGCCAAACGAATCTCCAAGCCATGTATATAAGCTGACGAACCCGTCGCCGCTGTCATACACTTTTTCGATTTGCGCAATATCCGGGAAACAGCTTATTATGTCTACGTCGCCGCTGAGCATCGCCTCATACTCTTCGCCGATAGGTACTACCTTTAACTCAAACGTGCCGGTGCTGGGTTTCGCGCGCCAATAATCTTCATTGGCGGTAAAAACCGCGCGTTGTCCCGGCTCTATCGAAACGATATCATATTGGCCGTAGCCGGCCAGCCACGCGTCGGCCTCCCGGATTTCCTTAATGCGCCTCTCGTAAAACGCCGCGCTGGCGATTTGGTTCGACCCTATGCCCGCAGGCCGAACGGCGCTTCCAAAGTGCGCGACGCGAAGCGCCGGCAGCGCGAGCAGTGCGGGAGCGCTGGCGTTTGGTTTATTAAGCGTGACGGAGAATGAGGTTTCGCTAAGCTTCTGGAAACCCGACACCGTGTCCGCCGTTCCGTCAATATATTCCGCAAGCCCGGCGACGTCTAGCGGACGCAGGTCGCGGCTTCCGTCAAAGCCGGGCATAGTTATAAGGTATAGCGTATTCAAGCAGTCGTCCGCAGATACCAGCGCGAGATCGGAATAGCGGGCAGGTTTTAATTCGAACGTATATGTCAGCCCGTCCGGCGACACGCTCATGCGCGCCATGCCTTCGCCGGGCGCGCCATATTCATCAAGAAATACCCACTCGTCGAAAAGCAGTTCCGCCGCGTATGTGTCACCGAGAGTATTTGCGAAAAGCGGGTTGGTCTGCCCGAACAGATCGGGTACGCCGACGACTATAGTATCAACCCGCTGCCGCGATTTCTCCGGGATCTTTTCAAGAGAACCCGCTACGCCGGGAGAAACGGTCATATTGACGGGGCTGTCGGCAAACGCGGGCGCGGCGCACGCTATAAACAGAACCGCCGCAAGAAGCGCGGCCATAAGCTTAGTGAGCATCAAGAGGCCCTCCTTGTTCATCCGAGGGAAGGTTATCTTTTCGATCGATTTTATAAAGCCGCCGTTCCAGCGACCATATTTTTTCGCTGAACGCACCTGGGCGAAGTTTCTGAATGGCCGCAGTCATTTCGAATATGTGAGCGTCCGCCTGGTCGATAATATGCAATACCTCCGCTTCCGGAAACATAGGTTTGCGGGGGCTGCCGTATTCGGCCTCGCCGTGGTGGGCGAGTATCATATGCTGCATCAGAAGGACTGTGTACGGGTCGACGCCTGCGTCCTTACCCGCTTGCTCGATGTTTACTACGCCACGAACGAGGTGCCCTATAAGCAGGCCTTCCGTTGTGTATTCCCGTACCATTCCAAACTCGTCCGACTGCAGCTCCGTTATTTTCGCAAGGTCGTGCGCGATTACCCCGGCGGCGAGCAAATCGCCGTCAAGCGCGTCGTATAAAGAAGCGAACGCCTTGGCAAGGCGCAGCATGCCGACCGTATGATGAAGCAGCCCCGATCGCTCGGCGTGATGCAGCTTCTGCGCGGCGGGATAATGCAGCAGCGCATCCCCCGCTTGATCCAGCAGCGCGTTGGTCAGCTTGCGCAATCCTTCGCTGGCGATCGCGTTGGCCGCGCCGCGCACTTCGCTAAGCATTAACGCGGGATCCTCCGGCGCGCACGGCACCAGCGTTTCCGCAGGTATCTTTTCATCGGCGGCGACTGCGCGCATCCGTTCTACGCGAAATTGCAGGCGCCCGTTATATTCGAGAACCTGCCCGCGCACGCGAACGGCGCGACCGATTTCCGGAGGAGGCGTGTTCCCGTCCCATACTTTGGCGTTGATATCTCCAGATCTATCGCATAGCGTCATGTCCAAATATTTAGAACCGTTCGACGCGACGCGTTGTTCAGCCGAGCGCACTAGCAATACGCCTTCCCAGCGACTATCCTTAACGACTTCCGCGATAGGCGGATATATTTTTTCCGGCGCTTTATCCTGAGCTTGAGGGCGCAAAAGTTTATGATCTCCATCCGACGGGCTGTATTGATTCCGCTCCATTCGTTGACCGCCTTCCTAAATTTGGGCGGATACGGGGTTTTAAGATTCCGATACCGCGTTCATTTTATAAACGGTTTTCATGCGCCGTTTCTTCCGCCTTTTGCCATAGGCGGCGTATTTGTTGCCTGATGCCCTTTGCGCTAATTAGAATATTTACCCAGCATAGAATATGTGATATTCATTATGTCGCTGTGCAAAAACATTATAATAATATATGCAATAATTGTTGTTGACAATACCGGCTGAACGGTATATAATATTACATCCTCGAATGACGGGAAAATAGTACTCCGTATAAGTTTTCTTTATCGCCCATATGGGCGGGTCAGAGATTGCGTGCCGCGGCTGTAAGCGCGCAAAGAAAACATGGAGGAATACCGCTCCCCGACGAGGCGTGTCGCGCGCGATACAGCGCGGCGAAGGCTGCGTTTCAGAAAGATATCCAAGATACGTCTAGAGACATCTTTCAACGCGCGGCGAAGCAGGGTGGAACCACGGGCATCGCTCGTCCCCGCAATAATGCGGGCGGCGGGTTTTTTTTATTACAATCGCGACCAGCCGATATGAGCGAGCCGCGCCAATGCTTCGCCCGAAAACGTAAGGAGGAAAATATGCGGATTAATGTTAACGGTCAGGCGGTTGAGCTGAACGACGGGGGAAACGCGCTTGACGCAGCGGAAGTTCTCTCACAGCAGTTGAAGAAGGATGCGCTTGCCGCGCGCGTGAACGGCGCGGTTCAAGAACTGTGGCATCCGTTGAACGATGGAGATACCGTGGAAATATTGACCTTCGCGGATGAGGAGGGGCGGCGTGTATTCAGGCATACGTCGTCTCACGTGATTGCGCGGGCGGTGCTGACGGTGCGCCCGGATGCGAAAATCGCCATTGGCCCAGCGATAGAAAACGGTTTTTATTATGATTTCGACGTGGACTCTCCGTTCACTCCGGAAAACCTAGCCGCAATAAACAAAGAGATGGCCAGAATAGTAAAAAGGAACGATCGCCTGGAGCGCTCTGAATCCCCGCGCGCGGAGGCGCTGGAGGATATGAAGCGGCGCGCGGAGCCATATAAGGTGGAACTGATAAACGACCTGCCTGAGGACGCCGTTATTTCATTCTATAAAATGGGCGACTTCGTCGACCTATGCGCAGGCCCTCATTTACCCTCGACCGGCAAGATCAAAGCCATTCAAGTGACGCATACATCCGGCGCGTATTGGCGCGGCAGCGAGAAGAATAAAATGCTCCAGCGCATATATGGCACATCTTTTCCAACGAAGGAAGCGATGGACGAGTACCTCGCCCAAATTGAGGAGGCGAAGAAGCGCGACCACCGCAAGCTTGGACGGGAACTCGATCTATATAGCGTAGTCGAAGAAGGCCCGGGGTTCATATTCTTCCACCCAAATGGCATGATAATCAGGAACGAACTGGAAGCGTATTGGCGCGCACTGCATCGCGAGCATGGTTATCAGGAAATAAAGACGCCTATTCTGCTCTCGTGCGAACTGTGGAAGCGCTCGGGGCACTGGGATCATTATCGCGAGAATATGTACACAACCAAGATAGACGATCAGGATTTTGCGATAAAACCGATGAACTGCCCGGGCGGCATGCTGGTTTATAAGCGTCGCGTTTATTCGTATCGCGATTTGCCGCTGCGAATGTGCGAGCTGGGCTTGGTGCATCGCCATGAGTTGTCCGGAGCGCTGCACGGACTGATGCGAGTCCGCAGCTTTACCCAGGACGACGCGCATATATTCATGACGATGGAGCATGTGAAATCCGAGATTCAGGGAGTAATAAGGCTGATCACGAGGGTATATGAAGAGTTTGGCTATGCGTTTCATATGGAGCTGTCCACTAGACCGGAGAACTCGATAGGGGAGACGAAGGATTGGGAAACGGCTATCGAGGCGCTGCGTTCCGCGATGGACGATGCAGGCCTGTCATATAGAATAAACGAAGGCGACGGCGCGTTTTACGGGCCGAAGATCGACTTCCATATACGGGACAGCATCGGGCGCACATGGCAGTGCGGAACAATTCAGCTCGATTTCCAAATGCCGGAGCTGTTTGATTTAACATACGTCGGCTCGGATGGTCAGAAGCACCGCCCGGTTATGATCCACCGCGTCGTGTTCGGCTCGATCGAGCGGTTCATAGGCATCATGACGGAACACTTCGCGGGCGCGTTTCCACTTTGGCTCTCTCCGACGCAGGTCAAGATATTAACCATCACCGACCGCGCGGATGATAGGGCGCGCGAGATATACTCGCTGTTGGAAGGCGAGGGCATAAGAGCCGAACTCGATCTGCGTAACGAAAAGATTGGATTTAAGATTCGCGAAGCGCAGGTTGAGAAGGTTCCGTATTGTATCGTTCTTGGCGATAAGGAAGTTGAAAATAACGTGCTCGCCATACGCAGCCGCCGCAAAGGCGACGAGGGAACCGCCGCGCCGGAAGAGTTTGTCGCGCGGCTAAAGGATGAGATTCTAAAGCGGACATTGGACGATTAGATCGCGAAGAATAATATCGCGAAGAAAACACGGCGCATTGGGGCAATCGAAATGTGCGGATCGCGCGTTTCAGATTGCCCCAATGCGCCGTAGTGAAAAAAATTCGGCGAAGCGTGCGCGCAGGCGCTTTGATGCTGTTCCCGTACAGCCGGTAACAAATGCGCCGCAGAAGAGTTATGATGATATCCGGCCGGAATTACACGAGGAATGAATCGGGAGTACGCATAATCAAATCGCCGGTGGAAGGAATCAATAAATTCGATCCCCCGGCATGGATGCGCGAAGCGGCTCCGAGTTTTTAGCGACGCGGATTGCCGGAGGCGTATTCGTAAAATATTGTGCGAAAAAACCAGAATTATGGTAGAATGTCAATATATGGAAATATATGGCAAATAGTAATGGAGAACCTTGAAAACCTAATAGCGCTAATATAATATTTATTAATAGAGGATATTATAATGGCTGAACATGAACGAGCGCATGTGCAATTGCGAGGTGGGGAAGCGTCGCCTGATTCGTCGGGATTATATAAAATATATTACGCGCATACTCGCACCGATTCGCATACCGGCGCACTTCTGCCGGAATCATCGTGGCAGCCGCTTGACGAACATCTGCGCGAAGTCGCTCGATTGAGCGAGGAATTCTCATCGGCGTTCCACGCGGGCGCTATGGGCGCCGCCGCCGGATTATTGCACGATATAGGCAAGGCGACGACCGCGTTCGAAGCGCGGCTGCGCGGAAGCAAAGCGCCTGCGGATCATAAGACGCAAGGCGCGCGGGCCGCAATCGAGCGATATTCAAATATTAAAAGCGAGATTGGCTGGGCGCGGCTGCTGGCCTATATTATATGCGGACACCACGGCGGACTGCCGGACGCGGATGCTATAGACGGCGCGGCGTCGCTGGAGGAAATGTTAAAACGCGAATCGGAATCAGTGCGTATGCGGCTTCCCGATACGCCAGGATCGCTTCGCCCGGCGCGCACCACATCTACCCGCAATCGCGCGTTTATATCTTTTTATTTTCAGATGCTCGCCCGCATGCTTTTCTCCGCGCTGGTTGACGCGGATTATCTGGATACGGAACGGGTAATGTCGCCGGATACGTCGTCGGCTCGCGGATCGTTTCCGCCGCTTGATAAATATGCGGATATGTTTGAACCCAAGCTGCGGGAATTGCTCGGCTTTCCTCAGACAAGCCCCGTGTTCAAAGCGCGCCGCGACGTACTTCTCGCGTGCCTGAACGCGGCTGAGCTTGCGCCGGGGTTGTTTAAACTGACGGTGCCTACCGGCGGCGGTAAAACGCTGTCCTCGCTGGCGTTCGCGCTGAGGCACGCGCGGGCGCACAATCTGCGCAGGATCGTGTACGCGATTCCCTTCACGTCGATTACCGAACAGAACGCGAACGTATTCCGCAGTATATTCGGCGACGAACGCGTACTGGAACACCATAGCAATATGGGCGAGGGCAATATATGCGAGGGCGAATACGATCATAAAAATATAAATCGGCTCGCCAGCGAAAACTGGGACGCGCCGCTAATCGTGACTACAAACGTTCAACTATTCGAAAGCCTGTTTTCCGCAAAGCCGTCCAAATGCAGAAAGCTGCACCGATTGGCGAACAGCGTGATAATATTGGACGAGGCGCAGACGCTGCCGGACGCGTTTTTACTTCCCACGCTTGCGGCGCTGAAAACTCTCGCGGCAGACTTTGGCGCGACGATTGTGTTTTGCACCGCGACGCAGCCGGCGTTCAAACCGGAATGGCTGGATGGAATGCCTATCCGGGAGATAGTCGGCGATACGACTTCGCTGTTTAACGCGCTGTCCCGCGTGCGCGTTCGCCGCGTTGGGGCGCTGACTAACGAGTTGCTGGCGGAGCGGCTTCGCGAGCATAAACAGGCGCTGTGCATCGTCAACACCCGTGGGCACGCGAGGAAGCTTTTCGATATGCTGGGCGGCGGGGAAGGGCGATATCATCTGAGCGCGCTTATGTGCGCGGAGCATAGAACGAGGGTTATTAAGCAGATCAAGGCGCGGCTTAAACTGGGCCTGCCGTGTGTGGTTGTGTCTACGCAGTTGATTGAGGCGGGAGTTGATATTGATTTTCCATATGTATATCGCGCGGTGGCCGGGCTAGACGCTATCGCGCAGGCCGCCGGACGATGCAATCGCGAGGGCAGGCTGACAAACGAATCGGGCGAAGCGATCCCGGGCGAAGTATTTGTATTCACGCCGGAGGGCGGCCTGCTAACGGGATGCTTCCAGAAGATGGCGACGCTTGGCGAGGAAACGCTGAGGGAATTTGATGATCCGCTGAAACCGGAAGCGGTCGCTAGATTCTTTATGAAACGATATGGATTGTCGGCGGAATTGGACGAGAAGAGGATACTCGAAAGCATCGCGGAAGGAGTGAGCGAGCTGAATTATAATTTCAGAGACATCGATAAAAAATATAAAATCATAGAGGATGCGACCGACGCGGTGATAATTCCGTTCGACGACGACAGCCGCGCGATATTGGAGGCGGCTGAGGCGAGCATGTTCCCGGGAAAATTCCGGCGAAAGCTGCAGCGGTATACCGTTTCGATATATCCGTATGAATTTCAAGAACTGCGGGAACTGGGAGCGATACGCGAATTGGGGGGCGATCGAAGCCAGCCGAGCGGGATGTATGTTCTTGCGGTAAGCGACGCCGATTACTGCCAGTTTTATAACGAGAATACGGGACTTAACACAAAACCGGAGTGGAATTTATTGCTGGTCTAAACTGTTGGTTTATAAGGTGGTGACACTGTGGGATATGGTATAAAGGCGCTGATAGAGGGAGAGGCGGCATGCTTCACTCGCCCGGAGATGAAGGGTGAACGCGTAAGCTACGATGTGATAACGCCCTCCGCCGCGCGGGGCGTGCTGGAGGCGATTTACTGGCATCCTGGAATTCGATGGGTTATAGATCGAATAGAAGTGCTCAACGAGATTCAGTTTGATTCGATCCGCCGCAACGAGCTTGGGAGTAAAATTCCTTTTCAAAATGTAACGACCGCCATGAAAAGAGGATCGAGCGAGCTGCATCAAATAATCACGGAAGATAGGCAGCAGCGCGCTACGCTTTACCTGAAGAACGTCGCTTATGTACTGGACGCGCACTTCCTGGTTGATCCAAATAAGTCTGGAGCGCTGGATACTCCGGCGAAACATTACAATATTTTTCTGCGACGCGCGCGCGATGGACAAAACCACCATGCCCCGTGCCTGGGCTGCAGGGAATTTACGGCCAAAGTACGGCTGATCGAGCCGGGGGATGAAGTTCCGCGCGGTTTTTATGAAAACGAGGCTTCGCGCGATTTGGGTTGGATGCTGTGGGATATGGTCTATGGAGACGGTCCGAAGGACGTGCAGGCGAAGTTTTTCCGCGCGGTGATGCGTCATGGCGTGATAGACGTATCGGAGGAGGAGGCGATATGATTCTACAAGCGCTGCAGACATATTATAAGCGGCTGGCGGCGGAAGAAGGCTCGCAAGCCGCGCCTCCCGGATACGCGATGAATCCGGTCGCCGCGTGCATTACGCTGAACGCCGACGGGGATGTCGTGAACGTCCTATCAATGATGAAGGACAAGCGGCCTATACAGGTGTTGTCGCCATTGCAGCCAAAGAAAGCCGGAAGCAAACCGGGAGCGTCGTTTTTATGTGAAAAGCCCCCATTCCTATTTGGAATATATGATAAGCCTGACGGCGCGGCTTATAGATTTCAAGCGAGCAGAGAGCTGCACGAGGCGATTTTGACAGGCGTCGACGACATCGGCGCTTCAGCGGTATTAAAATTCTTTGAAAAGCGCACGCAGGGTAGTTTTGAATATTCCGGCGTGGATACATCGTGTTTGAATACGGCGTCGAACGTAATATTTCGCTTGCTGGAGGACGAATACGGCGGATTCATGCACGAGCGGCCCAAAATACGCGCGGCATGGGCGCGGTACTCAAATTCTGAAGCCGCCAAATTGGATGTTGGCCAGTGCCTGGTAACGGGCGAGATTGCGCCTATCGCCCGCCTGCATGGAAACGTCAGCGGGTTTGGACAGGACAAGCCGTCGCTTGTTTCGTTTCATCAGAAATCGTTCAAATCATACGAAAAGGAGGACGGCGCGAACGCCCCGGTTTCCCAGCAAGCGGCGTTCGAGTATGTAACCGCTATGAACGCGCTGCTGCAAAACCGAAAGCACGTCGTTCGAATGGCGGGGGATAAGGTGCTCTTCTGGGCGGAACGAGGCGCGCAAACGGAAGAAACCCTTATAGGCAGCATGCTCGGCTATGAACCGGAAGAACGCTCGAAGGACGCGGCGGTTCAGCGCGTGAACGACGAGACGACGGCGCGCAAAGTATACGGCGTTTTGAACTCGCTGCATAGCGGAAAAAAGCCGTCGGACTTGGAATTGGATAAGGATGTCGTGTTCTTCCTGTTTGGCATAGCCGCCAATAAAACCCGAGTGGTGGTGCGGTTTTTCTATACAAGTACATTTGGCGATCTGATCCGAAGAATCGGTCAGCACTATATGGATATAGAGCTGGATTCCGGTGCGATGGATGCCAGGCTGGCTACGCCGTTTAGAATTTTGCTGGAAACCGCCGTCCAGCGCAAAGCGGAGAATATTCCGCCGACACTTGAAGGCGGACTGATGCGCAGTATTCTTTTCGGAACACCGTATGCATACGGGCTGTATACCTCGATTTTGAATCGAATGCGCGCGGATCATTCGATAAACAAGGTGCGCGTGGGAATGATTAAAGGATATCTGTGCCGGCTGGATCGGTCGCGAAATCAAAAGGAGGGGTTGACCGTGGCGTTAAACCCGGAGGAAACCAATATAGGCTATCTGCTCGGACGGCTGTTCGCGGTGCTTGAGCGCGCTCAAACGGACGCGCTGGGCACGGAACTCAACTCGACAATTGTAGATAAATATCTGAATTCAGCGCTGGCCGCTCCGCAAACCGTATTTCCCACGCTGCTGCTGCTGTTCGAAAAACACGTATCAAAATCACAAAAGTACTATACCAAGAAACTCGTCCAAGATATTCTTGGCCGCGTAAGCTCGGACGGTTTTCCCAAGACGTTGAACGCGGAAGATCAAGGGCGGTTCACGGTAGGCTACTATCATCAGCGTCAGGCGCTTTTTACAAAAAGAGCGGACCCGAAAAGCTTAGACGATCTTGAGAATACGTCGGAGCAATCCCAATCGACAATCGAAGCGTGAGAGGAGTATACGCATGAGTAATCCCCTACAAAACCGATATGAATTTATATTGTTTTACGACGTGGAAAACGGCAATCCAAATGGCGATCCGGATGCTGGAAATATGCCGCGCATCGATCCGCAGACAGGATATGGCATAGTCACGGACGTTTGCCTAAAGCGCAAGGTGCGCAATTATGTGCAAATCGCACGAAGTGCAGCCGATGGATATGATATTTATGTGAGCGAGGGCAGCGTGCTGAACAACAAACAGAAGGAAGCGTACGAGGCAAAGGGGTTCGCGGCGAAGAAGGACAACAAGGACGACAAGTTAATAGCGCAGAAATATATGTGCGAAAGATTCTACGATGTGCGCACGTTTGGAGCGGTGATGGATACCGGCGATTACAAATGCGGACAAGTTCGAGGCCCCGTGCAGCTTTGTTTTTCAAAGAGCCAGGATTCGATATTGCAGCAGGAAATCACGATTACGCGGATGGCGTCCACCACGGAAAAGGAGAACGCGACTGAAAACAGGACGATGGGTCGAAAATATATAGTGCCATATGGGTTGTACCGCGCGGAAGGATTCATATCCGCTAAATTGGCGCAAAAGACAGGGTTCAGCGAAATCGATCTTGAACTTTTCTGGGAAGCGTTGATCAACATGTTCGAGCATGATCACTCTGCCGCTCGCGGGAAGATGGTATCGCGGAAACTGTTCGTGTTCAAGCATGCAAGCGAGCTGGGCAACGCTCCCGCATGGAGGCTGTTCGACCTCATCACAGCAAGCCGACCCGATCAATCTGCGCCGCCGCGATCGTTCGGCGCGTATGAAATTCATGCGGATCGATCGAATCTTCCCTCGAACGTTGAGCTTCTGGAATTGATTTGACAGGCGTCGCGATGTTTGAGCTGGAACCGATGCAATTATCCGGCATCCAACATTTCGCGTTTTGCCGCAGGCAATGGGCGTTAATCCACGTCGAAGGTTTATGGAAGGAGAACGTCCTAACCTTCGAGGGGCGGGAAATGCACGAACGCGCGCATGATCCGTTTTTTACGGAGAAGCGCGGGGATCTAGTTATATCAAGGAATTTGCCGGTCGTGTCGAATCGGCTGGGTATCACTGGCCAATGCGATGTGGTGGAATTTCATGTAAATCCAAATGGAGTAGAACTCTTTGGCAGATCGGGACTTTGGATGCCCTGCCCCGTCGAGTACAAGCGCGGGGCGCCAAAGTCCGGCGATATGGATCGGCTGCAGTTGTGCGCTCAAGCGATTTGTTTGGAAGAAATGCTGCTATGTCCGCCAATTGAGAATGCGTTCCTGTATTACGGAGAAACACGGAGGAGGGATGAAGTATGTCTGACGGATTCGCTGCGCAAGGAAGTCGAGGATATGTTTAATGAGATGCGCTCGCTTTGGGAGCGTAAGTATACGCCAAAGGTAAAGCCGGGGAAAAAGTGCGCAAACTGCTCGATGAACGAATTATGCGCGGTTTCTTTGATGAAGTTGAACAAGTCGGTGCAATCTTATATCGACTATGCGCTCCGGTCGGAGGCGGGAGGCGAGTGAAGAAACTGCTCAATACGCTGTATGTCACGCTTCCGAGCGCGTATCTTGTGCTGGATGGCGAGAACGTCGTCATTATGGAAGGCGAAGAAAAGCGGCTGCGCGTACCCTTGCATAATTTGGAGCAAATCGTAACGTTTGGATACGCGGGCGCAAGTCCCGCTTTAATGGGAGCATGCGCAAAACGAGGCGTGTCGATTACATTCCTTACGATGCATGGGCGATTTCTTGCGCGAGTGCTGGGCGACGAGCATGGAAACGTTCTGATGCGCAAAGAACAATACCGCCGTTCGGATTCTGAAGAGCAAAGCGGCGGCATCGCGCGGAATATCCTAATCGGCAAATTGCATAACAGCCGCTGGGTATTGGAGCGCACGGCACGGGATTATCCACTGAGAGTGGACGCCAAGAGGCTGCAAGAGGCGTCGCAATCTATCGCGCAGGATATCGAGCGGCTGCGTGAGACGTCGAACCTTGACTCGCTGCGAGGTATAGAAGGCGAAGCGGCCGCGAAATATTTTTCAGTATTCAATGAAATGATACTTCAGAATAAAGATGAATTCTGGTTTAATGATCGAAACAGGCGACCGCCACGTGATAATGTAAACGCGCTGCTCTCGTTTGTATATACGCTGCTGGCAAATGATATGGCATCAGCTTTGACGACAGTTGGGCTTGACTCGTATGTGGGATTCCTGCATCGGGATAGGTCGGGCAGGCGGTCGCTTGCGCTTGATCTTTCGGAAGAACTCCGCGCCCCCGTCGCTGATCGTTTTGTTTTATCAATGATCAATATGCGAAAGATTAATGGGAGTGATTTTTTACAAAAGGAGAACGGCGCGGTGTTGATGGGAGACGACACGCGCAAGGCCGTTCTTACGGCTTGGCAAAAACGCAAGCAGGAGGAACTGACACACCCATATTTAAAGGAGAAGATAACTTGGGGGTTAGTGCCTCACGCGCAGGCGCTGCTGTTTGCTCGAATGATGCGCAATGATTTGGAAGCTTATCCGCCGTTTTTATGGAAGTAACAAAGGGGGTGTTTATGATTGGTGCTTATTACATACGACGTAAATACGCAGACGCTCGAAGGGCGTACCCGGTTAAGGCGAATTGCAAAAGTGTGCGTAAATTATGGACAACGTGTACAAAATTCCGTATTCGAATGTATGCTTGACGCGATGCAGCTGAAGATGGTTGAATCCCAGCTGATTAAGCTGATCAATCCCCAGGTGGACAGTGTGCGCATCTATGAGTTGGGAAACGCGTATCAGCGGAAGGTAAGGCACTATGGCGCAAAGCCTTCTTTTGACGTGACGGAACCGCTGATTATTTGAATATGTGGGCAACGATATAAAGTATGCTGTACATTGTTATGAGAATAGAGTTGGTGCGAACATGAAGCGAGCATTATTATAGCGGAGCTTTCGCACTCATATTGCAAAGGCAATCGCTAAGTTATTGCCGGTGAAGTGTTAATACGAGGTGATGGATATGCGGTTATTCTGTTTTTCGGCAGTGCGGCACTGAAACCGCAGAGTATATGCCAATGAATTATTTGCGGTCGACTAGTTTTGTGCTGGATTGAACTGTAAATACAACTGTTATGCAGTCGCGCCCCGTATGGGGCGCGTGGATTGAAACCCCCGCACCCCCTTCGGCATCCTACCGCCACTACGTCGCGCCCCGTATGGGGCGCGTGGATTGAAACTTGTTGGCGGGTATGAAATAATAGGAGACAGCATGTCGCGCCCCGTATGGGGCGCGTGGATTGAAACTCGAAGGTATGCTGCCGCTGCGAAGCCGTCATCTGGTCGCGCCCCGTATGGGGCGCGTGGATTGAAACATTCGATACTGTGTCGAAGCGTGCGGCGGGAAGGGTCGCGCCCCGTATGGGGCGCGTGGATTGAAACTACGAAGCTATACAGAACCCCGGCGCAAATGTTGTCGCGCCCCGTATGGGGCGCGTGGATTGAAACCAACCGCAGCGTACAAGCGCGTCCGGGTCGCGCCGTCGCGCCCCGTATGGGGCGCGTGGATTGAAACAAGGAGATAAAGAAATGAAACGGAAACTACTCGCGTCGCGCCCCGTATGGGGCGCGTGGATTGAAACCGCGCGGGCTTGCGCGGTGGCTTGGAGTGCGGTGTCGCGCCCCGTATGGGGCGCGTGGATTGAAACACCACCCTTGATGTTGTAGAAGATCACGATCTTGTCGCGCCCCGTATGGGGCGCGTGGATTGAAACGCTTATAGATATGGGTATAGCCGAGACAGAAAAAGGTCGCGCCCCGTATGGGGCGCGTGGATTGAAACGTGACGCTTGTTGCAATTGCGCAACCGCTTGCGGGTCGCGCCCCGTATGGGGCGCGTGGATTGAAACAGGAATCCTCCGATTGTAGCAGCGCTGAATCCTTGTCGCGCCCCGTATGGGGCGCGTGGATTGAAACGGTATAACCCTCTCCGACGCTATCGCCATGTTTTTGTCGCGCCCCGTATGGGGCGCGTGGATTGAAACAGGAAAAAGAGCTTGAGCTGGTGGGCAAGGCGCTGGTCGCGCCCCGTATGGGGCGCGTGGATTGAAACCGGTGTTATTGACGGCACATCGAAGAACGGCGTTGGTCGCGCCCCGTATGGGGCGCGTGGATTGAAACATGTTTCCGGGCGATGGAGCAGTGCCGCCAACGCGTCGCGCCCCGTATGGGGCGCGTGGATTGAAACATGTGAATGTCAATATCCAGAATTTCTACAATACGTCGCGCCCCGTATGGGGCGCGTGGATTGAAACAGTCATTACAATCAGTTTGATCGAAGAATATGTAGGTCGCGCCCCGTATGGGGCGCGTGGATTGAAACATACAACGCAAAGTCATACATATTCCGCGCAAAGCGAGTCGCGCCCCGTATGAGGCGCGTGGATTGAAACATTACAACCGGCACACTTAATGCATCGCTCGTTAAGTCGCGCCCCGTATGGGGCGCGTGGATTGAAACTTATATAGAGGAGATGTCTATATCAACCTATGCGCAGTCGCGCCCCGTATGGGGCGCGTGGATTGAAACTCTTGCTGTTGCTATGGACGAAGTATCCGTGATAACGTCGCGCCCCGTATGGGGCGCGTGGATTGAAACCGTGATGATACCCTTTTCATTGATCTGCGCCTCGGTCGCGCCCCGTATGGGGCGCGTGGATTGAAACTATAAGGACGGCGCATACCTTCGCGGTGGCGCGACGTCGCGCCCCGTATGGGGCGCGTGGATTGAAACAAAGTATAGAAAAGTGGAGATGTTCGTAGTTTACGTCGCGCCCCGTATGGGGCGCGTGGATTGAAACAGGCGCACAACGCACTAGTTGAGTTGGCTAATCGTCGCGCCCCGTATGGGGCGCGTGGATTGAAACGTCATGACGTGTATCCGTTATGTTAGCCTGTGTAATGTCGCGCCCCGTATGGGGCGCGTGGATTGAAACTATATGGATGACACGCTATTCATGGGATCGTCGCGTCGCGCCCCGTATGGGGCGCGTGGATTGAAACATGTGCTTGAGCCATAAATATCCCCCAATTATAAGTCGCGCCCCGTATGGGGCGCGTGGATTGAAACACTCATGTAGCTGAGGTTGAGGCCGCCAAAGTGGCGTCGCGCCCCGTATGGGGCGCGTGGATTGAAACATCCGTTATGCGCGTGTGGCATTCGTGGCATAGCGTCGCGCCCCGTATGGGGCGCGTGGATTGAAACAATAGATTTAGGACGCCTGATTTCGCAAACTCCTGTCGCGCCCCGTATGGGGCGCGTGGATTGAAACATTGCACCATAGCGAACATGAACACAACGACCGGGTCGCGCCCCGTATGGGGCGCGTGGATTGAAACCCACACCCTGCCACAACGAGCTACTACTACTTGCGTCGCGCCCCGTATGGGGCGCGTGGATTGAAACCGTGAGCGGCAGACTGTCAATCATCCACGAATCCTGTCGCGCCCCGTATGGGGCGCGTGGATTGAAACGTGCGCGGAAGCCCCGCCGTCGACCGCAGCCGCGCGTCGCGCCCCGTATGGGGCGCGTGGATTGAAACAACAGCTCCCGGTGGTATACGATCCGTTAGCCACGTCGCGCCCCGTATGGGGCGCGTGGATTGAAACTTCAATCACGTCTTTATATTCCTCAACCCATGTAGTCGCGCCCCGTATGGGGCGCGTGGATTGAAACAATTGTCGTGTGCCGTCCTAGTGGCGGTGGGTCTGTCGCGCCCCGTATGGGGCGCGTGGATTGAAACTTTACGGGATGCTTGAAGTGATGATGGCTGCCTTGTCGCGCCCCGTATGGGGCGCGTGGATTGAAACGCTCGCGCTGATCGGGGCGCGTGGCGCTGCCTGAGTCGCGCCCCGTATGGGGCGCGTGGATTGAAACAGCCGTCTTATACTTAAGAGGCCTGCCTCTTTGCGTCGCGCCCCGTATGGGGCGCGTGGATTGAAACGCCTGGATCGCTTCTGCTGCGCCTTTTTTCGGCGTCGCGCCCCGTATGGGGCGCGTGGATTGAAACGGGCAGCGCGACTAGCGCTTTCCTCGCGCGCTGCTGTCGCGCCCCGTATGGGGCGCGTGGATTGAAACGCCTCCTGCGGTACGTCCGAATCGAACACCTTCGAGTCGCGCCCCGTATGGGGCGCGTGGATTGAAACGTCATCTCCTTATATTGTTTTTTTGCCCCGATGTGTCGCGCCCCGTATGGGGCGCGTGGATTGAAACTGAAACTCCTCCCATATGTTTTTTTCGGGCTGATCGTCGCGCCCCGTATGGGGCGCGTGGATTGAAACACCGTAACTGTAGCGTTAGCCATCG
>JAISZG010000087.1 GCA_031269355.1 Oscillospiraceae bacterium
TCCGCCACAGGCGGCGGCGGGTTTACGCGCAGTCGACGTAGCGGAGCTACGCCTCCCTCATGGCTCCTTGTGCCTCATCAAAATCCAGCACATTCAGCCTCGAGATATTTTTCGAACACACCCTAGGAAAGACGCGCCGTTCGCTGAATTCGCGCTCCGTTCACGACATTTCAGCGGCTGCGCCTTGCGCGCGCGATTGGAAACGGGTACAATATAAACATGCAGTCGAAAGCGTCGTTCAACGATATCGAATCGCTCGCGGAACGCGTCGCCCAGGCGATAGTAACGGATTGTATGATCCAGCCGGGCAGCCGCGTGCTGGCGGCGGTATCCGGCGGTGCGGACTCGGTTGCAATGCTTCTAATATTGGCGGGTATGGGGCGCGGCCTCATCCTATCGGAAGCGGCGGAAAATGAAGCGCCGCTCCAAGTTAGATCGCGCGTCTCGCTCAGATTCGATCTGGAAGCCGTGCATGTCGAGCATGGAATTCGAGGAGAAGAATCCAAGGCGGACGCTCGTTTTGTGCAAGAGTTATGCGATAGGCTCGGAATACGCTGCAATGTCGTAACGGTCGACGCTCCGGCGCTTGCGAGGCGTTTGAGAACCGGCCCGGAGGACGCGGCCAGGCAGGCGCGATACGAGGCGTTTGATCGTGTGCGGCTGGAGCGCGGCGCGGAGCGCGTAGCTATCGCGCATCATCTTGCGGATCAGGCGGAAACGTTTATGCTTCATTTAACTCGCGGCGCGGGTTTAACGGGGCTTGCGGGCATGCGGACTGTGAACGGAGTATATATTCGACCGCTGCTGCGCGAATCTCCGGAAACGCTCCGCGCGTACCTGCGATCCATCGGTCAGCGGTGGCGGGAGGACGAGACGAACTCCGACCCTCGCCAACCTCGCGCGATGATACGAACGAGCGTTATGCCGCTGCTTCGGCGCATCAACCCGCGCGCGTCCGAGGCGATATGCCGAACGGCTTCGATCGTTTCGCGAGAGGTCGATTTGCTCAATCGATGGACGGACGGGTGGATTGACAGCTTTTTTCGCCGAACGCCATACGGCGGGTTTTTATTCGGCTTACACGCCGAGCCTGCGAACGAGGACGCTTTTCTGGCCCGAGCGATCGTTCGTCTCGCGTCTCGCTTGAATATGCCGCCGCCAGAGTATGCGCGGATAAACGCGCTGCTTTATAAGATTCGCGGGTTGTCGTCTGGAGTGGAAAATTTATCCGGCGGATGGCGAAGTGAAATAACCGCATCGCGCGTTCATTTTATATCGCCGCGTCAATCGAACGATACGGCGCCCGTCTTATCGGATTGTACGCCGTATGAAATAACCAATCTGGAAAGCGGCTCGCAATTCGACGGCGTCAAAACGCAGGCTGTCGACCGCACGCTGTTATCGCGGGCCGTATGGCGAACGCGTAGGCCGGGCGATTGGATGCGCCCGTTCGGAATGCCCGGCAGGAAGCTTCTCAGCGATTTGTTTACGGATAAGCATATCGACCGCCCATTCCGGGATTATGTGCCGCTGTTGACGGTCGGAGACGAGGTGCTTTGGGTGGTCGGCGTGTGCGCTTCGGAGCGGCTGAGAGTTACGCCCGATACGCGTGCGCAAAGCGTGCTTGTTCGCTGGACGTGCCAGTTAATTTGGGAGACACAATAATATTTTATAATAAATATGTTGATGTTATTTCTATATGAAAGCGGGATATAATGAGCGATGCGCCGGCCTCATGGTCCAAACTTACGGACGATCTTGAACGAGTGCTATATACGAGGGAACAGATTCAAACGCGGGTGAATGAGCTTGGCGCTATGATAGCGGCCGATTACGCGAACCGATCGCCTATGGTAATTGGCATATTAAAAGGCGCGGTAATGTTCTTCGCCGATTTGACGCGAGCTATTCCGGCCTCGATATCCATCGACTTCATCGCGACTTCAAGCTATGGCTCGAACGACGTTACGTCGGGTGTCGTGAGGATATTGAAGGATCTCGACCGGCCTATCGACGATAGGCATGTGCTGCTCGTGGAGGATATAGTAGATTCCGGTTTGACTCTTTCGTATTTGGTGCGCATGCTTCGCGCGCGCCACCCGGCGAGCATCCGCATAGCCGCGCTGCTGGATAAGCCGTCGCGGCGCAAAACTCCGCTGCAGGCGGACTATATCGGGTTTTCGATAGACGATCTGTTCGTCGTCGGATATGGACTGGATTTTGATCAACGATATCGTAATCTGCCGATGATCGGCGTATTAAAACCCGCCTGTTATCAAAAACTGGGCGGGGAGGAATCCTAAGGGAGGGCAATGCATTGAAACGGCCAATCAGAGGGTTTGTGGTTTGGGCTGTGATTATGATCGCGCTGGTAGCGATGTCGCAGTTTTTTTGGACGATGAATCCTCCGACCGATACCAACATCGATTATAACGATCTGCTGTCTTTGGTGCAAAACCAGCAGGTTGAACGCGTCGCGCTGATAGAGGATCGCCTTGTCGGACTCAAACGCAACAGCCGCGTCGCGATGGCGGATTTCCCAGGTCGGTTCGATTTCCAATGTGTGATCGACCGCGACCGCTTCTTTGAAACGGTGAAGCTGATCCGCGCGAAGCAGCTGAACACGACCGCCGAATCGATAGGCGACAACGACTTCGGGTTTATTGTCGATTATCTGCAGCCCGCGCAAACTCCTTGGTATTTCGAGTTTCTTCCTTATCTTGTAGTAATGGTGATTATGGCGGCGTTCTGGATGTTCATAATGCGCCAGCAGCAAGGCGGAAACTCCAAGGTAATGAGCTTTGGGAAGACTAAAACAAGAATCGCAGACCCGACGAATAATAAAATAAGGTTTCCCGACGTGGCCGGCGCGGACGAGGAAAAAGAGGAGCTTCGCGAGATAGTAGAGTTCCTCAAAAATCCACGGCGGTTTACGGATATCGGAGCGCGCATTCCAAAGGGCGTGCTGCTCGTGGGCCCTCCCGGCACGGGAAAAACGCTGCTTGCCAAAGCCGTGGCAGGCGAAGCGGGGGTGCCGTTCTTCAGCATAAGCGGTTCGGATTTTGTCGAGATGTTCGTAGGCGTCGGCGCGAGCCGAGTGCGCGATTTGTTCGAGCAGGCGAAGCGCCATTCTCCAAGTATAGTGTTTATTGACGAGATAGACGCGGTAGGACGCCATCGCGGCGCCGGCTTGGGCGGCGGCCACGACGAGCGCGAGCAGACGCTGAATCAGCTGCTGGTCGAAATGGACGGCTTTTCCACAAACGAAGGGGTTATAGTGCTGGCGGCGACGAACAGGCGCGACATACTCGACCCTGCGCTGCTGCGCCCCGGTCGGTTCGACAGGCAAATAACCGTTAACTACCCCGACGTCCAGGGGCGTATAGATATATTGAAGGTGCACAGCAAGGGCAAACCTCTCGCGGAGGATGTCGATTTATCCGTTATCGCGCGCCGCACTCCTTTGTTTACAGGCGCGGATCTTGAGAACGTTATGAACGAGGCGGCTATACTTACCGCGCGCGCGGGCGAAAAGAAGATATACCCACGGTTCCTTGAAGAAGCGATTACCCGCGTAGAGATGGGACCGGAAAAGCGCAGCCGCAGAGTATCCGCTCGCGACAGGCGCATCGTGGCGTACCACGAGGCAGGGCACGCGATAGTCGGAATGCTAACGCCGGATTCCGACGAAGTTCATATGGTTACAATCGTTCCCCGAGGGGAATCCGGCGGCCATACGCAGTATCTGCCAGACGAGAATAATTCTCTTGTTACCCGTAAGCAGCTGCTGGCGAAAATCAGTATGACGCTGGGCGGGCGCGCCGCCGAAATGCTGGAGTTTGGCGACATAACCACGGGAGCCACTTCGGATATACAGCACGCGACGGCTTTGGCGCGCAGGATGATAACCCAGTTTGGCATGAGCGACGACATCGGGCCGGTGTATTTAGGCGGCGATCAAGAGGTGTTCCTCGGGCGCGATTTTACCCAGTCGCGAACCACTTCAGAAGTGGTCGCGGCAAAAATAGACGAGTGCGTTCATGATACTATTACAAACGCGGAGAGCAGAGCCGTCGAAACGCTCACCCGGAATCGAGATAAGCTGACGACGCTAGCGGAATTGCTGCTCGATCGCGAAACCGTTGATAAAGAAGTGCTGGACGCGATTCGCGAAGGGCGCGCTATTCCGGCGATGAAGCCAAAAGAAGTGCCTCGCCCACCGGAAGAACCGGGTTCGCCTCTGCCTGAAACCGTAGTTGCGCCCGCCCTAATTCAACAGCCAAGCCAGGATATGATAGACTAATAACAATGATTGAGGAGCGCGTCGAAAGGCGCGCTCTGTTTTTGCCGCTGCGGGATAGATTCTACCGTTTGCGGCGTTAATATTTGGAAGATAATATATGCTTGTTCATTATGTATGAATATGTTACAATCATGATGAGCGGCATTCTCGCGGAATAAACAGGCAAAGGATTGTATATGGCATATCAACAGCGATTCCCGCCTCGCGATTCCGATATCCCGACCCGCTCGCGTCCCCCGGGAAGCGCGCGCCGTGGGCTTGAGCCGCTGGACGCGGTAACATATTACGGACCGAAAAAAACAAAGCGCAGGCGCGTCCGCGCGGTGCTGCTGTCGTTGATAGCGCTTGTGGTAGTACTTGGCGCACTTTTGGGCGCTGCGGCGTATATCATTATACAACCAGGCAACCAAACGTTTTACAAGGGCGTATATGTGGACGGAATTGAGCTGCACGGCGCTTCGGCCGAGCAGGCGTGCGAATATCTGCAGGCGCTGGCAAACGAGAAACTTCGTTCGTGGAAGCTTACGCTTTATTATTCCGACGAGCTGAAATGGAACATAACCGGCGATATGATAGATATGCAGGCGAATATTGTCGCGCGCGTGAACGACGCGTGGATGCAAGGGCGCGTGGGTTCGATATTCGAACGCGCGTATGATATTATAAGCCTTCGCAGAACGCCGTATCACGCGTCGACGGCATCCGTATTATTTAATCCATACAGCCTTAGCGCGCTGATCTCGGATATAAAGGGTCAGCTGGACCTCGCGCCTGTAGACGCGGCGCGCATAAGCGATTCGACCAGGACGCCGCCGTTCGTGTACATTGACGAAAGAGCCGGTCTTCTGCTGGACGCCGACGCGCTCGAAGCGGACGTGATTGGTTATGCGCAGCGGCTTGAATCCGCGTCGATCCCGATTCGTATGGAAACGGTTGAGCCGACGGTGCGCGTGGCGGATCTGCAGAATGATATCGTGCGATTATCCCGCGCCAGGACTGCCATCTCTTCCTCAAGCACAAACGAGCGCAACGCGAATATCGATATGGGATGCGAGAAGTTCAACGGACTTTCCGTAGCTCCAGGCGCGCAGGTTTCATTTAACGACACTGTAGGCAAGCGCACTATGGAAAACGGCTGGCAGGAGGCGCTTGAGATAAAGTATGGCGAATATGTGATGGGATACGGCGGGGGAATCTGCCAAGTCTCCTCCACGCTGTATAACGCGGTGGTCGAAGCCGGCCTTGAAGTTGTCGATCGCACGGCGCATAAACTTGCGGTTAGTTATCTGGATCCCGGCAAGGACGCTACCGTAGCCGATCGCGGAACCGATTTTGTGTTTAGGAACAACACCGATCAGCCGATCCAAATCAGCGCGCGCGTTGATAAAAGCGGGAGCACTCAATACTGCGTATTCGAAATATTTGGCGCGCCGGATCCCAGCGGATATAGTTATTCATTAGTATCTGAAATTGAATCAAAAATACCGCCGCCGACGGAGCCAAAGCAAGTCCCGGATAAAGAAGGGAAATACGTGAAGTACATAGGACAGACGCACATTGTGAAAGGCGAATCCGGATACGAGGTAAACTCATTCCGTGTCGTATCAAAAAACGGCACTGAGATATCGCGCACATTCATCGCGCACGATCGGTACGAACCCGTTTCTCCGCATGAATACTACGGCGTTACACCCAGATAATATAAATAAAACAAAGGGGAACTATTATGACTAAGTTCACGCGCTTCTTCACCCAAAGCGGACCTAGGGCGATCGGCCCATATTGTACCGCGAGCGTAACTGACGGGGCTATATATTGCTCCGGCGTTATCCCTGTCGATCCTTCTACCGGTAAATTGGTCGAGGGCGGCATAGAAGCGCAGACCGCCCGCGTGCTGGAAAATTTGCGCATAATAGCCGCAGAGCTTGGCGTAAGCCTGTTCGACGCGCTGAAAACAACGGTGTTTCTGCAAAACATGTCTGATTTCGCCGCAGTGAACGCCTTATATAAAGATGCGTTCGCTCCCGATTATCCTGCGCGCAGCTGCGTTGCGGTGGCAGCTTTGCCGATGGGCGCGCTCGTTGAAATCGAAGTTATATTTGCATATAATTAATATATTTTATTATTATGCTTATTGGGAGCTATAATATGGATAAAATAAAAATTGGAATTATCGCGGATTGCTTCCGAGTTGAAACGACTGAAGCGATAGCGAAAGCGGCGCGCCTCGGCGCGGACGCGGTGCAGATGTACGTTGGCAATCGCGGCGACGTACGCGAACGCTGGACGGTCGCATATCGTTCGCGCATTAAAAATGCGTTGAGCGACGCAGGGCTTTCCGTATCCGCCATGTGCGGCGATTTAGGCGGACACGGTTTCTCCGTACCGGATGACAATATTTGGAAAATTCCCGAGACAATTGCCATGCTTCCGATCACTCGCGAGCTGGGATGCGACGTGCTGACTACGCATATCGGCGTTATACCGCAGGACGATAGTCATCCGCGCTTCGCCATACTTCAAGACGCGCTTGGCCAACTCGCGATAGCGGGAGAGCGTGAGGGGTGCCGTATAGCTATCGAAACGGGTCCGGAACCGCCTGAGACGCTTCGGCATTTTCTGGACGGACTTCCCGGCGCTTGGATCGGAGTAAACTACGATCCCGCGAATTTGCGGATGGTGCTGGGCGTCGATCCGGTTGCCGGAGTTGAAACGCTGAAGGATTCGATATTCCATACGCACGTAAAGGATGGTAAGCTGCTTAAATATGTAGGACCGGAAACGGTGTATGGATTCTTCGCGGATGGCGGAATCGGGGACGTTAGAATAGAGGAGTGTTTCCTTGAAACTCCGCTGGGGCAAGGAGATGTGGATTTGCCGCGCTGGTTCGCCGCGCTGAATCGAATAGGATACGGCGGTTACTACACGATTGAGCGGGAAGTAGGCGCTCAACCGGAAAAGGATATCGCGGCGGCGATAGCATTTATTAAATTGTTATAGATCATAACGACGTCCTATTATATTGTTTTTATTGCACGCTATATTGCCTCTCGTGAAACCCAATTCCTGCAGCCGTCCTATTTCTCCGGGACGGCTTAATTTTTGTATCGTCCAATATGGATCGTACGTTTAGAATTATTGGGCGTGTTCGAAAAATATCTCGAGGCTGAATGTGCTGGATTTTGATGAGGCGCAAGGAGCCATGAGGGAGGCGTAGCTCCGCTACGTCGACTAGCGCGTAAACCCGCCGCCGCCTGTGGCGGATGAAGGGGGTTTACGCGCGCGACGCCGCGATGGATAAAAAGACAGTGCATTCAGACCGAGAGATTTCTCGAACACGCCCTAATAATTTATCGTTCACATTTTTTTCACAATGCTATTGACATGCCGTTGATTCTTTGTTAGACTCAATAGCAGTTAGTGAACGCTAACTTTGCTCTCTGCTGATATCCTATTTACTAATATTGTTGATGAAGGCGTGTGAGTATGATGCCACTGATGCTTGCAAGGGTAGGAGAAGAAAACACTATTAAGAAAATCGGCGGTAAGGCCGACATCCGTCAATTCCTTGAAAACCTCGGATTTGTGCCGGGCACACATGTTACTGTGGTAACGGAAAACGGCGGCAATGTGATTGTGAGTATAAAAGAATCTCGAGTGGCGATAAGCCGCGAGATGGCAGGCAAAATAATCGTATAGGAATTATAATCTAGTGATGGGTAGTTTGGTTGTATTATCATATATATCATATAGGAGGGAACCGGCATGCAAACGCTAAGATCGGCAAAACCGGGCGAAACTGTTACTGTGGTAAAAATCGGCGGCGGCGGGCCGGTTAAGCGGCGCATCATGGAAATGGGGATTACAAAAGGCGTAAAGCTCCAGGTTCAGAAAGTCGCGCCGTTGGGCGATCCCGTCGAGGTTACCGTTCGCGGATACGAACTTTCGCTGCGCAAGGCGGACGCGGAATTAATTGAGGTTGAACATTAGCGGGAACGAACGGCCATGATAGCTATTGATCGAAGCCGCCTTTGGCAGCGCGACGCCGGCGGTCTGTATGCGCACTTCAAATTTTAGAGGAGATGATACTATGCCTATTGTTATCGCTCTCGCAGGAAACCCCAACAGCGGCAAAACAACGCTGTTCAACGCGTTGACCGGCGCTAACCAATTCGTTGGGAACTGGCCGGGAGTAACGGTTGAAAAGAAAGAGGGCAGGCTCAAAAACCACAAGGACGTTGTTGTGACCGATCTGCCAGGCATATATTCACTATCCCCCTACACGCTGGAGGAAGTAGTCGCGCGAAACTATTTGATTGGCGATCGCCCGAACGCGATCCTTAATATAGTCGACGGAACAAACCTTGAGCGCAATTTATTTTTGACCACCCAGCTTACGGAACTTGGCATTCCGGTGGTGGTCGCGATAAACATGATGGACATTGTAAACCGCAGCGGCGATAAAATAAACATACCGCAATTATCCAAAGAGCTTGGCTGCCCTGTATACGAGATTTCCGCGCTGAAGGGAAGCGGCATAGCTGAAGCGGCGCAGGCGGCAGTTAATGCTGCGGGAGGCGCGGCGACCGTACCGCAGCACAGCTTTTCCGGCAGCGTCGAGCATGCGCTGGCGCATATTGAGGAAGCGGTTTTGCACGATCTCCCGGACGCGCAGCAGCGCTGGTACGCGATTAAGCTGTTCGAGCGCGATGGAAAAATTATCGAAAAACTTGGGATGCCGCCTGAAAAACTGGAACACATTGAAGGCGATATTAAAGATTGCGAGAAAGAGCTGGACGACGACAGCGAGAGCATCATCACGGCGGAACGCTATAATTATATCGACTCCATAATCAAAGGCTGCGTAAAGATAAAGAACAAAGGCAAAGTAACCGCATCCGATAAAATAGATAAAGTTATAACCAATCGTTGGCTTGCTTTGCCCATATTCGCGCTGATTATGTTTATTGTATATTTTGTTTCTGTTACGACGGTCGGAACGTACGCGACCGATTGGGCGAACGACGGCGTATTTGGGGAAGGCTGGCACTTGACGGGCGGCGCGGCGTATAGCGAGGCGGCCGAACAATACGACGCGGACAGGGCGAAAATCGAGTGGTACCTATCCGCCGCAAGCGAAGCGGGAATTGATACGGACGCCGTCGCAGCGGCCCTTGAATCCGACGAGCCGGACGAGGCCGCCGTCGACGCGTTCATCTACGAAGCATCCGCCGCAGGCTTTACTGCGGATATGGAAATCGTGGACGACAGCGGCGCGGCTATCTATATGCAAACTATTGGCGCGGACGATTTTAAGGCGGCCCTTGATACGCCCGAACCATCCGCAGAGGATTACGGCGTTTGGATACCGGGAGTGCCTATGTTGATCGGCAATTTCCTTGAGGCGGTTAACTGCGCGGATTGGCTGCAGGGGCTTATCCTCGACGGCATAGTCGCTGGGGTAGGCGCGGTTCTTGGATTTGTACCCCAGATGCTGATACTGTTTATATTCCTCGCGTTCCTTGAAGCGTGCGGATATATGGCGCGTATAGCGTTTATAATGGATAGAATATTCCGCCGCTTTGGTTTGTCGGGGAAATCGTTTATCCCGATTCTTATAGGAACGGGTTGCGGCGTGCCGGGGATTATGGCTTCGCGCACGATAGAAAGCGATCGCGATCGTAAGATGACAGTCATAGTCACCACATTTATTCCATGTTCCGCCAAGCTTCCTATTATCGCGCTTATAGCGGGCGCGGTGTTCGGCGGCGCTTGGTGGGTCGCGTTCAGCTCCTACTTCGTGGGTATGGCGGCGATCATTTGTTCGGGCATAATATTAAAGAAAACAAAACTATTCTCGGGCGACGTCGCGCCGTTTGTGATGGAGCTTCCCGCTTACCACTGGCCCACCGCTATGAATATACTGCGCAGCATGTGGGAGCGCGGCTGGTCGTTTATTAAAAAGGCAGGTACTATTATACTGCTGGCCACGATATTTGTGTGGTTCACGTCCAACTTCGGCTGGTCGGACGGTTCGTTCAGTATGGTGGATATGTCCGACAGCGTGCTAGCGCGCATAGGATCGTTTATCGCGCCGATATTCGCGCCGCTGGGTTGGGGCGATTGGAAATCCGCTGTGGCGACGGTGACAGGGCTTATCGCAAAGGAAAACGTGGTAGGTACGTTTGGCATATTATATGGATTCGCCGAGGTGGCGGAGGATGGCGCGGAAATGTGGAGCGCGCTCGCCGCGAGCTTCACGACGCTGGCCGCGTATTCGTTCCTGGTATTCAACCTGCTGTGCGCGCCGTGTTTCGCGGCGATGGGCGCGATCCGCAGGGAGATGAACAGCGCGAAGTGGTTCTTTATAGCGATAGGATATCAATGCGCGTTCGCGTATATTGTCGCGCTTTGCGTATATCAGTTTGGCCGGTTGCTGTCTGCGGGAGCGTTCGGGGTTGGAACCGTAGCCGCGCTGCTCATATTTGCGGGATTTCTGTTCGCGCTGTTCCGCGCGGGGTCGAGCGCTGACGCGCCCCGACGCCTGCGAGGGGCGGCAAATTAAGTCGATCGAAAAGAAGGTGAACAGCTATGACGTTCATAACGGATTATGGCGGAACCATATTTGTCGGGCTGATTCTGCTATCGATTATCGCGCTGATACTGCGAAAGTTTGCGCGCGACAAGCGCGCCGGAAAGAGCGTCGTCTGCGGATGCGGATGTTCAAACTGCCCGCACGGCGCGGCTTGCTGCGCGGATAAAAAGAATTAGGCGGGGTGATATATTTGTGCGTATCGGAAACAGAATGGGCGGATCGCGCCATTCGGCATGTATAGGATTGCGGAACGGCATATGCTTATATAAACATTCCTAGTTCGATGCGTACCCCGCGATGCTCGATATCGCTGTTGCTATAGCAGCAGCGGTCAAAGCCAAAGAATATCAAACCCTGCGCGAGATAGAACGCTATAGCGTTTTCGTTGCACGACTGCGTTTCAAGCATCAGCGCGCGGCATCCCATACCGCGCGCTTTTTGTTTGGCGAGGTTCATCAGCGCGCCGCCTATTCCACGCCGCCGGTAGTCGTCGGCTACCCAAAGCTCTGTAACGCGCAGACGATTTGACCACTCTTCTTTCCACATCTCAATAGCGGCAATAAGAGTGCCGTCTATTATAACGCCGTACGCTTCCGCGCCGATCCAGTGCGATTGGTAGAGTTTATCCAAGTCGTCAAATTCATTTTTTTGCGGCGTTTCAAACGGCTTCTTTATGAATCGCACGGAGAAGCCGTCGTCGGCGGTGTCAATTTCCGCGTCATAATAGTGCGACGAAATATATCGAAAAGGAAACGTATAGCCCTCCCACTGTTCGCGCGGCAGGGGGGCGATTTCACAGTCCATATTTAGCCCGCTCTTTCTAAATACCAAAGATTTATATGATTATATTAATATCGATTTTATTCTATCTGAGGTGTCTGCGTCAAGTCGTGAATCCAACGCCCCGACTGAAACCGCCAGAAACCGAGCGCAACCTTTATGACAGTTTCAATTTGATTACATACGATTACAAAAGATATCGGCAAATGTAGAACAAGCCCCGTAATCGCGGCGAGCGGCACGGCGATAATCCAAAGCGGCACCGTATCAATTAATAACGAATACGCGGCGTCGCCGCCCGAGCGCAGTATACCGACGATAAGAATGCTTGCCAGCGCGTTGAACGGCATAAAGCAGGCGATGGTTATCATTATAACTCGCGCGTTAGCCTTCGTCGCTTCCGATACGTTATAGAAGTTCATCAGTATATTGCCTACCATAATAATGATAAATCCTGATGCGATTGCGATGACAATCGCCGCGACTATCATTCGCAGCGAGGTCTCCCGCGCGCCGCTCTTCTCGCCCGCGCCAACCCTTCCGCCGACCATCACCGCGCAGGCTCCGGTTATCGCGCGCAGCGCGACGACGCTGAACTGTTCGAACGTGCTCGCGATGCCAACTGCGGCGACCACCTGCTCGCCCATTCGGCCATATATAACTGAGAACATCGTAACACCCAGCGACCACATAAATTCATTTAATATAACAACGGATACTACCTGCAAATATTGCCACGCGAACCGCCATGAATTGGGAATAAGCGCGCGCGGTCGAACGGCGGTGACGCTGTGCGCAGCATATCCGCCAATCAGGTTTATCGCGCACTCTATCGCAAGCGCTATGACGGTTGCGATAGCGGCGCCGCGAACGCCCATTTTCGGGAAGCCGAACATACCAAATATCAACAGGAAATTCAATATTGTATTTATGGATATCGCGACTACGCCCGCTATCATCGGAACCCGCGTTTGTTCCGTGGATTTCTGGAATGACTCGAGTATATTGGAAAGCGCTAAAAAGATATATCCTACGCCTATTATGCGAAGATACGAAACCGCGCTTTCCCGCGCCGCCGGATCGGTAAGCATCGCCCGCGCCACCAGGTGCGGAAATCCGATAGCAAGCGTAATAAACAGCATCAGGAATAAGCAAGACATGCACAGCGCCATGCCCATCGTCTGCTGTATGCGCGGCACATCGCGCTTGCCCCACGCTTGAGAAGCAAACGCCGCGCTGCCGCTAGTCAACCCAAATAAAGCAAGATTAAGCAGAAACGTAAGGCGGTTCGCCTGCGTAACCGCCGCCATCTCCATTTCGCCTACCCGACCGATCATTATATTATCCAGCAAATGCATAGACGAGGCGACCAAGCTTTGCACGATAATCGGAATCGCAAGATTAAAGAATTGCCGCCGGAACGGCGGATCCCAATCGAGCAGCGCTCTAATGCGGTTCAACTTCAATCGAGCGTCCTCCAATATATTATATACATATATTGATTATCATGTGCCTAATCCTAGCACCGAGCAGAGCAGCGGGATTGTGAGCATGGACAGCGCAGTGGACAGCGCGACGCTGTTGGTTGCGAACGAGCCGTCCGTTCCATAATGTTCCGCCTGCATCGCGCTGACAGTGGCGTTGGGCATCGCGACAAGCAGCGTCACGACTATTTGAACCGCCGTCGGCGCGCCTATCCATCCGGCTATATAGAAAGTCGCCGCCGGGAATACTATCAAGCGCAGCCCGCTGAGGAGCCACAGCCGCCTGTCGATGAAACCGCGAGGCGATTGTCCGACCATTCGAGCGCCGATCACCAGCATAGAAAGCGGAGTGGTCAATGAACCGAGCGTTTCCATCGGATCGTGCAATATGGCGGGCAGCTTTATCCTAGCGAGGAAGAATATCAAGCCCAGCGCGGAGCCGATTAGGGCAGGCGTTAGCAGCACCTTTCGAAGGCTTATCTTCCGCCCGCTGTTGAGCAGAAGCACGCCTATCGTCCAGGCGAGCACGTTGAACGACGCGTTGAACATTACCGCCAATATCATCGCGTCCTCGCCCAGCAGCGCGAGCACGACGGGATATCCCATAAATCCGCAGTTGCTGAGCATGCAAAGGTGCGCCGCCGCCATACGCCTATGATTTTGCGCACCTTTAAACAGCAGATAGCCGACGGCGCCGCACACGAGCATGATCGCCGTTCCCAAAAAGAACGTGACCATTAGGTCACGTATCAATTCGGCGGTGGGTTCACGCTGCATCTTTTCTATCGCAATAGCGGGGGTCGCAATAAACAGAACCAAGCTGGTTAACGTGCGCAGCCCTTTTTCTTCGATCAGGCCGGTTTTGCGAGCGGCATACCCGGTCAGCACGATAAGGAACAGCGCGATTACGGATTCAAACGCGAGCATAGCACCTCATGATTCCAGCGGACGAATCAAAATTAGCGGCGTTAATTCGTCGCCTTGGCCGGATGGATTATCGCGCAGCGCGTCCTGGAGCTGTTCGTCGGTAAGCTTAACGCCCTTCGATCGTCCGAGCTGGTCGCGCTGCAGATCGTTGGCGTCCATCAGAACGGTGGGGACGCCGGTCGCTTCTTCTATTTGGTCGCACAGTTCGTTCGGGTGATCGGGATTGATAAGCGCAAGCTCCTTATATACGTCGAACGACGAGCGGAAATAGAATCCGTCTATACCGCCCACGCCCTTTCCGCATACTTTGTAAAACACTCCGTGCATTCCGAACGGGCGGGTAATTGCGGAAAGCCCCGCCGCGAGAAGCACTCGAGGCAGCCCCACTATATCCACGACCAGCTGCAGCTTATGCGGCTCGTGCATACCCACGCCCGTATGGTTTATCCCCGCGAACCGCCACAGACGATTCGCCCAGAAGCCGGGTTTCACATCCTTGCGCTCGCGCACGCTGTCCACGCACATAGCCATTACTTTAGCGCCGAACGTAAGCACGTCGCCCGGCTGATAAAGCGGCAGCACATACCGGCGCACAAGATCTTCCTTGGATTCCCTGCGCTGCACGAAGTGCGTTTGGATTGCGTAGCGCGCGTATTTCCGTCCGCCGCCGGCTATAACGCCTCTGTCGAAATAAACGATATCTCCCTGCGTGCGGCGCTGTTCTTCCAGATTGCGCGACGGGATGATTCCCATAAGCGTTCCTCCAACTTTCGTATAGCGATGCGCAAATCAAGTAGGATGATTGTATTATATACGGGCTCGATATGTCAATGGAATCCCGGCGCGCCGGACGAAATCATTTGGGTATTCGCTCTTAAAATTAAGGATACGAAAACGTACTGCTTGAGATTCGTCGCGGCGTATGATAGCATTACGATTATCCGATTAAATATATGGGTGGTGGCGGAGTATGGAAGACAAAATAATAAACGAAACCGGCGCGGTATACCGCGTGAACCGGCGGCGCGGCACAACTGCGGTGGTGACCGTGCTTGGCCGGGATCAAAAGGGAATCATAGCGAAAACGAGCGGCGCGCTGTTCGAATGCAATGTGAACGTACTCGATCTTAGCCAAACCGTGCTCGATGATGTTTTCAATATGGTTATGCTTGTAGATATTTCGGATGCGGATTTTAACGAGGTGCAACGGCGGATGAGCGAATTGGGAGAATCAATGGGCCAGCAAATTCGAATTCAGCGCGGCGAGATATTCGACGCGATGCATCGCGTTTGATATACTTATAGAAAATCATTTCGAATGCCATCGAAATTTATCGCGGCAACAACATTTTTCAGGAATAAAATTTATATGACAATAATCGCAATGTTCCAAAAGATGGGAGATGGATTATTTGCTCGACCCGCGCGAGGTGCTCGACACCCTTCGTATGATCGATCTGGAGAAGCTTGATGTTAGAACCATTACGCTGGGCATATCGCTTCTTGGCTGCGTCAGCGACGACGCAGATAGGCTTGCGGCACGTATATATGATACCATAACCAAAAAGGCGGAACGGCTGGTCGCCGTCGGCGAAGAGATAGAGAGGGAATACGGCGTTCCTATCGTCAATAAGCGTATATCGGTGACGCCAGTCGCGTTGATCGCGGGAGCTATTCCAAATCCGACGATTATCGCGCGCGCGCTTGACCGCGCCGCGAAGGCTACCGGCGTGCACTTTATAGGTGGTTATGCCGCGCTGGCTCAAAAGGGGATGACGGCTGCGGATCGCGCGTTGATCGCCTCGCTGCCAGAAGCGCTGTCGGAGACGGAACGCGTATGCGCGGCGGTAAACGTCGCCTCTACCCGCGCTGGAATAGATATGGACGCGATCGCGCTGTGCGGCCGCGCCATCAAGGAGCTGTCGATCCGCACCGCCGATCAGGATGGATTTGGCTGCGCCAAGCTGGTTGTATTCGCGAATGCGGTGGAGGATAATCCATTTATGGCCGGAGCGTTTCACGGACCGGGCGAGGGAGACTGGGCCGTGAATGTAGGAGTATCGGGACCGGGCGTTGTAAAGCGCGCGCTGGAGGAAGTGCGCGGCGCGCCGTGCGACGAGGTAGCGGAGCAAATAAAGCGCACCGCCTTTCGAGTGACGCGCGTCGGGCAGATGGTGGCGCGTGAAGCGGCGCGGCGGCTTGGCGCGCCGTTTGGGATAGTCGATCTGTCGCTTGCGCCTACGCCCGCTCAGGGTGACTCAGTGGCGCGCATATTGGAAGAAATCGGCCTTGAGGTCTGCGGCGGTCCCGGCAGCACTGCCGCGCTGGCGCTGCTGAACGACGCCGTAAAAAAAGGCGGCGTTATGGCTTCCTCGCATGTCGGAGGCTTGTCCGGCGCGTTCATACCATTAAGCGAGGATATCGGGATGATAGAGGCGGCTGAACGCGGCGCGCTGTGCCTGGAGAAGCTGGAGGCTCTGACGTGCGTATGCTCCGTCGGGCTTGATATGATCGCGCTTCCCGGTGATATTACGGCAGATACGCTATGCGCTATACTAGCGGACGAAGCTGCTATCGGCGTTGTGAATAATAAAACGACAGGCGCGCGGCTTATTCCCGTACCCGGAAAAAGCGCGGGCGACACCGTTGAATTTGGCGGTTTGTTTGGCCGCGCGCCAATTCTTCCTGTGAAGATGTATTCCGCCGAACGGTTTATCGCGCGTGGCGGACGTATTCCCGCACCGCTGACGGGGTTGCGAAATTAGGGCGTGTTCGAAAAATCTCTCGGTCTGAATGCACTGTCTTTTTATCCATCGCGGCGTCGCGCGCTCCAACCCGCCTTCATCCGCCACAGGCGGCGGCGGGTTTACGCGCAGTCGACGTAGCTCCACTACGCCTCCCTCATGGCTCCTTGCGCCTCATCAAAATCCAGCACATTCAGCCTCGAGATATTTTTCGAACACG
>JAISZG010000014.1 GCA_031269355.1 Oscillospiraceae bacterium
TCCAACATTAAATACATCCCGAGCACGGCACCGACTTCGAGAGAGAGGGGTGGGTCCGGGAGGGGGGAGAGGGCGCGTCGCTTCGCTCCTTTGGGAAGGGAACTGCGGTTCCCCTCCCAACCTCCCCTCGGAGTTGGAACGATGTCAGCGAATTCCGCTCCCTGTGCGCAACCATCAAGATAATTATAAGATGCCATTATAACCAGGCGAAGCGACCGCCGCATGATAAACCTTGGAAGTCCGTAAGCGCCTTTAGGCGCGCGCGGACTTTCAGGGACAAGAGCACTAGCCCTGTTGAAAGGAGCTGCCTATTCCAGCTCCCCGTAGTCCAACATTAAAGACATCCCGAGCACGGCACCGACTTCGAGAGAGGGGGGTGGGTCCGGGAGGGGGGAGAGGGCAGGGCCCTTTCCCCCCTCCCGGTGGGTTTTTGCTTCTTTTTCCCCGGAGAAAAAGAAGAACCCCCCAAATAACAAACCAACCCCTTTCACGAACCCCTAAAACCCCTATTCCCCAACCCTAAGGCTCCTCGTTCCTCGTTCCCAATCCCCCAAAAACCCCTATTCCCCAACCCTAAGGCTCCCCCCGTCCATTCGCTAAACGCATATACTCCCAATCGACTAACGCATCTTAACACATTAATATGGCATTGTCAATCCTATTAGTTGTAAAATCATTCGACAAACTATTCACGGTTGTTACAATATGCGCGGCGGTGCTAAGGATTGTTTGATGTGATGTGGGATTTTGATTATTTATACATAATGTGAATAAGGTAAAACAATAAATAAATATAATAAATAAAATGAATATAACGGATGATGCGGGTAATATATACAAGATGAATATTGTAAATATGATGAATATAATTGATGGGATTAACAATATTAATAGTAACAACAAAGGCGGGGCTTTTTGCCCTCGCCCCGCACCCGCGCCGCGCCGCGCATTTCCCCTATCCTTGCGCAGTCTCTAAGGCAAACTCAGTTCTGGCGACCACGAATTGACGTTGATCGTTCCCTGTCCGCTAAACAGCAATACCAGCGTGCACAGCGCTCCGCAGAAATCAACCGTATCTCTACGTGCTTGTTCGCGGGATGGTCGCCCGGCTGCGCCTCATCTGTGCGATAAGAAATATACGCGACCAACCGCCCATCCGGAGATAGATGCGCAAACCAGTTGTTGCGCGCGTCGTCCGTAATGCGCGTCTGTTCGGAGCCATCCACGCGCATGCGGTACAACTGCATCAGGCCGCTCCGCACGGAATTGAACCAGATATACTGACCATCCGGTGAATATTCCGGCTCGTCGCTTAAACCCGGCTCATCCTGCGCAACCTCACCAGACATGGTATGCATTGTGCGGCTGTTGCCCCGCTGCCGCTTGCTGTGCGCGCTCGATATTCCAGCGAATATGCTCCCGCAATTCCTCATCGCCACGGAAGGAAAGGCCGAATACGCGCTCCATCTTACTGACGTTGTACTTCGCTATGGGACGCGCCGCATCCCCTTCGGGAGCGACGACCTTGCTGGTTGAACCGGGTACGAGCGCGATCGACAACCGCGCAATCTCCGCCCACGAAACCCATTGTGTGCCCAACGCAAGGAAAATTTCCTGATCCAGCTCGCTTTCCGCCAGCTTTAAGTACAACTGCGCGATTTGCCCGGAGGAAAGGAATTGGCTTCCGTCGTATTCAGATACAATGATGTCCTGCCCTGCAACCGCCGCCTCCGCGATGTGCCTGAACCGTTTATCCGATTGGGATGCGCCGTTTTCGAATGCCGGGTTGGAGAAGGTATAGCCCGGGCGGATGATGTTGCGCTTGATGCCCGTTTTGCGGCCGAGCACGGCCTGCGCGTCGTTGTACTGGTTGAACGCAAGCAAAAACGCCTCGCTGGCAGCCTTGGTTCCCCCATAGTTGGTGCGCGGAACCAACCGGCGCGTCTCGTCCATGCCGTCGTCAAGCGGCCCCATCGCCGCAGTGCTGCTGGTGTAGATGAATTTCTTCACGCTGTGCCGCTCGGCGGCTTCCAGCATGAACACAGTTGCGCGTGTATCGTGCATCAGCATAGTATATGGGTCGTTCCCCCAGCCCAGCGCGATGTGAATAACCGCATCGCAGCCGGTCAAGCCTTCCTCCAGCCGCTCCAGTTCCAATACATTGCCTTCTATGGGCGTTACGCCGGGTAATCCGCTCAGCTCCGCGACGCGATCGGGGGTGCGGGTAAGCAGGCGCAATTCGTGACCCGCTTCCAGCAAAGCCTTGCTGACATACTGGCCGATGTTTCCTGTTCCTCCGGTGATGAAAATCTTCATATGGTTCACTCCTCTTTATTATCCAATAAAAATATCGTCGCACCTTGCGGCGGCAGTTCAAAGGCCAGTTCCGCCCAGCTATCCGCGATGACACAAGGAACCGCTTCACCCGACGACAGATCGCGCGCGCGGTACAGCGCGCCGGATACGGGCACGCGCAAATCGCTGCGCTGCTGTTCATCCGTATGGTTAAACGCGTAGACGACCACGCTTGCGCCCATACGCTGAACCATAACCTTGCACGCGCCCGTTAGTTGGTAAGTACGCAGCGCCCAGTCGTCCGCAAGCTGCCGCATGAACACGCGCGTGGCGTCATCCGCGCGCTGGTGGTAACCATACCACAGCGCGGTCGGGAAATACAGTATCTCGCCCTGCCCAACGGGGACACGCACGCACGCCGGATACCCATCCTCAAACCGGCCGACGACGCGCGCGCCAGCGTCGGTCACCATCAGCTGGCGTTCATACGACCCTTCCAGCGCAAAGGTTTGCCCGTTCCAATCCAGATGAAAGGACTGCCCCAAACAATCCACATCAACCCAATCCAGCCCCAGCAACCGGCGCAGGCTTTGTCCGCCGGGTATCTCGCCGTGCAGCAACCCTATTTCGTTGATGAACCCGAATTTCCCATCGATCACCAGATGTCCGCCCGCTTCCGCGTATGCCGCCAATGATGCGGCCAGCGCTTCCGAAATCATGATCTGCGCGGAGATGAACAATGCCGGATGCGTCCGAGCCAATGCCGCGCCTACCTGCGCGGGCACAACGAAATCCGCCGGTACATTGCAATCAAACAGGCAGCGGAACAACCCTTCCAGCGAATCCAGCACAACCGCCTGCGGCAGGTTGCCATACGCATGGGTATACGCTTTCTGGAACGACACATTCAGCCGGTCGTACAGGATTGCAGCCTTTGCCGGCTCCGGCTTTGCCAGCGCCAGGGCTTCCGGCGCGCGTGCGAAAGTATCCGCGATCACACGCACAGCTTCCAGCCGCAGCGTGGAACGGCTCTTGTAATCCACAATACCCCGCCCACTGGTTTGTATCCCGCGGGTAAACGGACGCCACTTCCAGTAGATAACGCCCGTTGTGCCCGCCGCATAGCATTCCAGCGTCCACATCCGCAGCTCTTCCGCTGAAACGAGCGTGTTCGGGCGATATGCGCTCTGGTTGTGGCTTTGCAGTTCGGATACCCAAAACCGTCCGTTCTTCGATGCTGACGCGAACCCACGCAGCATCTCCCACCGTTTATGGGGGGCAAACGCGGGCACGCCGTTTTTCGGGTAGTAGGACATACCCAGTTCATCCACGTTCTGGTCGGTAACCCATTCATCGGTCGGGCGGAAATCGGATGGGTCGTGGTTGAACGTGGAATACAGATTATCCGCAATCGTTGGGTGATGCGGATCGACCGCGCGAAACACATCGCGCCAGCCGCGCAGCAGCATACCGATTGCATCGCGCTGGAATTCCAGCATATCCACATAAGGCATTACGCTTGCCCATGTCCAATGGTCGAACTGCACCTGTGAAAAATCGTAATACACGCGATCCCACGCGTGGTTGAGCGCTTCTATAGTGGTATATTTCCGCCGCAGCCAATCGCGGAAACGGAAGAGTGTGTATGGATCGTAGGATGCGTACATCGTCTCGTTAAAGATGTCATACCCATACAGCGCGGGAAAATCCTTGTATGCGGCGGCGATCTGCGCAAACTGGCTGCGCATCAGCGAATCCACTTCCGGGTGAAAGTAATTCAGATAGCCATAGTCCCAGCCGCGCGTTTGACGCAGTCCATCCATCTGTATGGGGAAATATTCAGGTTTCATCACGAAATCCGGCGCATATTCCAGCGCCGTTATCTGCCCGGCGGTCTCCATGATAACCGTCAGCCCAAGCGTCTGCGCAATCCGTAGAATTTCCCGCCCCGTGTTGTAAGGATAGCCGGGTTTCGTCCGATCCTCCCACCAATACACGCTTGGCCAGATGACTACCGTATTCAGCCCTGCGTCCGCAATGTTCCGCAGGTTCCATGCGATCTCGTCCATCGTGAATTCCCGCTGCACCTTAAATACCGTACCATATCGCGGGGATGCGCCGGAAGCTTCTTTCATTTCACAATCCCTCTGAATCTCACAAAAATACTGACAGATGTTTCATATATTCTTAATGTATTACTATAAACGATCCGCGCCTTCATGCAATATGTGAGTTTTCTAGGCATTCAGCTAAAGATTTCGGCAGTGTTCGCGATGCATTCCCAAAAATGAATGGTCAGAAAACTCACACATTGCACAAATCCGCCAATCCTGCGATACTTAATCCGTAAATACCATCCAATTCAGGTAGGCAAAGGGGCTGTAGTCGTGACATCCGAGCTTACGCGCGGATCGGTTTTACGCAAGCGTCTGAGATACGGCGGCGTTGCGCGCAACTACCAATTATATATCATGTCGCTGCCGGGTATTGTGTATCTGGTTCTGTTCCGGTATATTCCCATTGCAGGCGCGCAGCTGGCGTTTAAGAAGTTCATCGCGCGCGCGGGCATCTGGGGCAGCCCGTGGGTGGGTTTTCAGCACTTCCAGAAATTTTTCGATTCGTACCAGTTCAGCAAGCTGCTTGGTAACACGCTGATACTTAGTGTTATGCAGCTGGTATGGTCGTTCCCAATTCCGATACTGTTGGCGTTGATGCTGAACCAAATGAACAACCAGCGGTTCCGCAAAGTTTCGCAGACGATTTTGTACGCGCCATACTTCATCTCTACGGTTGTGCTGGTGGGCATGCTTCAAGTGTTCTTCAGCGTTAACATCGGCATCTTCAACAATATGCTGGCCGCGCTCGGTTTTGCGCGGATAGAGTTCCTTTCCGACCCATCCATGTTTCGCCCGCTGTACATCTTTTCCGGTATCTGGCAATCGATGGGTTACAACTCCATCATATACCTGGCCGCGCTAACCAGCGTCAGCCCCGACCTGCACGAAGCGGCGGTGGTGGATGGCGCGACGAAGGCGCAGCGCATCCTCCATATTGACTTGCCATCCATCCTGCCAACCGTTGTGATCATGCTCATTCTCTCCGTGGGACGCATGATGACGATCGGCTTTGAAAAAGCATACCTTATGCAGAACGCGCGCAACCTGGGTACGGCGGAGATCATCTCCACGTTTGTGTACAAGATTGGCATCCAGCAGGCGCAGTACGAATATGCGACCGCCATCGATCTGTTCAACTCCATTATCAACCTGCTGCTTATGACATCCGTTAACTACATGGCCAGGCGCGTTGGCGAAACCAGCTTGTGGTGAGGGGAGGCGAAGATATGCAAACTGCGCATACGCGAAATGCAACGCGCCGGACACGGAACGATCGGATCTTTGACATCGCCAACATCTGCCTGATGTGCGTGCTGCTGTTTATCGTCGTGTACCCTTTATATTTCATCGTAATCGCTTCATTCTCTGATCCGACGCTTATCCATCAGGGGAAGGTAAGCTTCATCCCGCAGGGCATCACATTCGAGGGTTATCAGAAGATTTTCGCAAACAGCAAGCTGTGGATTGGCTATCGGAACTCGCTGTACTACACGCTGGTGGGCACGTCCATCAACGTAGTGCTGACGTTCCTGACTGCGTACCCGCTATCCCGCAAGGATATGAAGGGACGCGGCGTGCTGATGTTCTTCTATACCTTTGCGATGATCTTCTCCGGCGGCATGATTCCCACCTATATGAATGTGCGCAGCCTCCACTTAATCAACACCGTGTGGGCGCTGGTGCTGCCCGGTGCGATCCTGATATACAACCTGATTATCGCGCGGACCTTCTTCGTTCAGACCATTCCGAATGAATTGCTGGAGGCGTCGCTGATTGATGGGTGCAGCAACTGGAAGTTCTTCCTGAGGGTGGTGCTGCCGCTTTCGCCAACGCTGGTCGCCATCCTGATACTGTTCTACGGTGTTAACCACTGGAATCAGTATTTTGAAGCAATGCTCTATATGAGCGATTCCAAAAAGTATCCGCTGCAGACGGTGCTGCGCGGCATCCTGCTACAGAACGAAGCGCTGGTGCAAAGCAGCTATGACGATGACCCGCTGCGCCTGCAGCGCATTGCCGACCAGATAAAGTACGGCGTGATCATCCTGGGCTCCGCGCCACTGCTTATGCTGTACCCGTTCCTGCAAAAGTATTTCGTCAAGGGGTTGATGATCGGTTCCGTCAAGGGCTGAGCGCCTTACGGAATAGATTATAAAAGCAATGGGAAAGGAAGATTCGGATATGAAACAATGGATTAGCTGGATTATCGCGCTTATGATGCTTACGTCCCTCGCATCATTCGCAGCGGCCGAAGAACCCGCGTATACCCTGCCGCTGCCCGGCGAGCGCAAGACGTTCACCATCATGGCGCCTATCGAACCCGGCAACGCGGAGTTCCAGGACATGGACGTGCTGAAAATGCAGGAGGAACGCACGAACGTACACATCGAATGGCTGACGGTGCCCTCCGAAAGCTGGATTGAGCGTAAGAACCTCGCACTGGCATCCGGCGACCTGCCGGACGCGCTGCTAAAGGCGGGGCTGACAGACGCCGACGCGATCACCTACGGCGGACAGGGCATGCTGATCGACCTGAAGCCGCTGATCGACTCATACGGTGTGTGGACGAAAAATTTCTTCGAGGCACGTCCGCAGTATCTGGATGCGATTACACTGCCCGATGGAACAATTCCTACCATGGGTTACGTGGAAGACTTAAAAGGCATGACGGACTGCCAGCAGTTTTGGTATCTCAACAAGAAATGGCTGGCTGAGTTGGGGCTGAACCCACCGACGACTACGGATGAGTTGTTTGACGTCCTTATGGCGTTCAAAACGCAGGATCCGAACGGCAACGGCATCGCTGATGAGATTCCGCTCTCCTTTATGTTTGGCGATAAGACAATTACATACCGCACGAACGGATTGTATTACATATTCGGCGCGTTCGGCGATGTTGATAACCCGCTGCACATTGTGCTGCACGATAACCAGGAGATGGTTTTTACCGCCGACAAGGACGGATACAAGGAAGGCGTCGCCTACCTGCACAAGCTGTATGAAAACGGCTTGTTGGACCCCGAAGGGTTCTCCCAGGATGGCGCGGTATACAACGCCAAGATGCGCAGCGAACCGGAAGTTATCGGTTCCGCCTTCCTGTGGCGTGGCGACAGCACGTTTGGCGCGGAACGCCACGATAACGACTACATGCTGCTGGAACCGGTGAAGGGGCCGAAGGGCTACCAGAACTGGGGCGGCTTCCTGGGTGATTCGCTTATCAAAGGCGTATTCGCCATCACCGACGCGTGCAACGATCCGGAGACGCTGTTCAAATGGATGGATTCGCTGTATGAACCGGAATTCGCGGTCTACTGGAACTGGGGTATTGGTTGGGAGAAGAACGCGGACGGCGTGCTGATTCCGCTCGACCCGCCTGCCGGGCTTACCACGCCGGAATGGCGCTCGCTCACCACGATAAACGGGTATGTGCCAACCGCGATACTGAACGAATATTATGACAACATCGTGGTGATGCAGCCATCCGCACAGTGGCGCGCGGATATCGTAAACTCGGTGTATCGCAAGTACATGCCTGAGATCATCTACGCCAGCGACAACTCCGGCCAACCCTATGGCCTGCTGCCGGACGAGATCCTTCGCCTGAACGAACTGAACCTGGACATCAACGGCTACGTATCCGAAACTGTCGCCCACTGGATTGTGGAGGGCGGCGTGGAGGAAGAGTGGGATGCGTATATCAACCAACTGAAGAAGATGAACCTGGATGAACTCGTTCAACTGTACCAGACAGGTTACAATCGCTTCCGCGGTTGGGAAGCGTATCCGCAGCAATAAGCTAAATGCTACTTCGAAGCAGGAAACCGGCGGGCGGTCGAATGCGGCCGCCCGGCTGCCCGCCGCATTATTCGAATCACCCAAATTTCCTCCGTTTATGGTATGATACCATGCATTCGTTCGACACCCTACGAAGCGGAGGAACAGAACCATGAGACAGCGAAAACCCAGGCGCGTCTATCATCGCCGATACCTGATATTCAGCCTGCTGATCCTGATGGCGCCTATGCTCGTGCTGGGCTTTGCGCTTTATGGCACGCTGATATGGAAGGAATACGACCGATCTATCCGCGCGGCGGATGAGTCGATCAACCTGCTGTCCGACAACCTGAATGCGCTTTTTAGCGAATTTGATAACATTGCGCTGCAATTGCGCCTGAACGGACAGTTCCAACTGCAAAAACAGCGCAGCGCGCTGGATATGCGCCGCAGCATCGGTGAACTGCGCACATATGCCATCGCGAACCATAACATCCGCGAACTGATCGTTTGGATCGAAGGCTTTGACTTTCTGCTTTCCTCCAACTCTTCCTACACGCTGCACATCTTTATCAACGGCGTTTATCAGTTTGAACACTGGGATGAGGCAGCGATGCGCGCGGATCTAACGGATGGACGCGACGGCCTTTCCCCGCCGGAAGATATGGTTGCAAGCAATGTCCATCAACGGGTAGTACGCTACCGGAAAACCATACAGAGCGCGCCAGGGCGCCGTGTCATCGCTTACTTCCTGATGGATGAAAGCACGCTGCGCAACCACCTTCGCGAGGGTATGGGTATGCAGGAAGACGGAATGAATGTGCTGTTGCTGGATGCGGAGGGACAGTTTCTGCTCTCCGCCCAGGATGCGCCTTATCTGGCTGACAAATCCTTCTGGGCGGCTATCCGCAGCATACCGCTTACCGGCACGGCGCAGCAAAACGTACGCATTAGCGGCACCGGTTCTCTTATACAGATTGGGCGAATAGGGGAGCGCACGGTGCGCGGCAATACCATACTGGCGCTGATTCCCGAACGTGCGCTAATGGCAGAACCAGCGCGGGTGCTAATCCTGTGGGTGATCGGTACTGCCGCAACGCTTGCGCTGGGTCTTGCGCTGATATGGGTGTTCATGCGCAAGAACTATCACCCGATTGAGATGCTGCAGCAGGTCGCCGTCCGATATGCCGGTGGTACGCAGGAACCGGATAACGAACTGGCAGTGGTGCGTGAAGCAATTGAATCGCTGGGCAGCAGCAACAACGCGCTTATGAACCGCATCGAGCAGACTAAGCCCGCCGTCCGGGAATGGGCGTTATCGAATCTGCTTAGCGGCAATATCGTCGATCTGGCCAACTTCAACCACAGCTACCAGCAGGTGGGGCTTCAATTCACGCGGAAATTCATACTGGTGGTATGCCTGGAGATCGAAACGCCCGGCGGATCCGCCGACGCCAAGCGCCGCGTGCTGATGCACCTGACCGACCGCGACGAGCCGGAATGTTACTGCTACAATTCCATTCAGGAGAGCGCGCTATATCTGGTTGCGTCCGTGGATTCAGACGACCCGGCTCGGATTGAAACGTGGCTGCGGGAGATGATGGATTCCGTGTATCAGGTAAGCGGCGTGCGGATGCGCGCGGGCGTAGGCACGCCATGCGAGACAGCCGACCGGGTACGCGGCGCATACATCGAAGCATTCGTCGCGAAGGATTATCTATCCGTAGCGACAGGGAAGGATATCATTCAGTATGGCGAGGTGCATGAGGATTACGAGAATATCCTTTTGTATCCAAACAAGCAGATTGAGGCGTTCCGCCACGCGCTGAACAAGGGCGACGAAAACGAAACGGTCACCCGGCTCGACGAACTGTTTGGAAACATGCGGCAATCCGGCATTCCGCTGTTCGCAGTGCGGGGCATCTGCTATAACGTGGTGAATATGATGATTGCCGCGTACTACGGCGCGCGTAAGACATATGCCGACCAGCTGCCCGCGCTTAACATCAACATCACCGCGCTGACAGAATTCCAGTCCGTGGATGAGCTTACGCGCGTGACAAAGCGCTACGCACGCGAGATGATCCGTTTCATTAACAAAGCGCAGATTTCGGGACGTTCGGAAGAATTCCAGCGCATCCTGAACGCGCTGGACGAGGCGTATCTGGATGAACAGTTCTCGCTGCAACAGGTTGCGGATCGGTTCCATATGCCGCTCTCCACACTCAGCGCACATTTTAAAAACCGGATGGGAGAAACGCCGCTTGCCTATATCAACCGCATGCGGATGGAGCGCGCGAAGATACTGCTCCGCACCACCGATTTACCCGTCATTACTATCGCGCAGCAGGTGGGGTATATCGATCCATCCAACTTCACCCGGAAATTCCGCACCGAGGTTGGGGAAACCCCAGGCGAATACCGCAAACGCTATGGAGAAAATCGAAAATAGGAAAGAACAGGAAAGGGAGTATCGATTATGCATCCGCTGCAATCGAAGGAAATCATTCAAATCGGCGTGGTTGTGCGCGACCTGGACGCCGCGCTGGATAAGTATGTGAAACTGTTCGGACTGACTGAACGCCCCGGCATTCGCACTGTGTTCCCGACGATCAACTACCGCGGCAAGAGTATTGTCAGCAAATCCCGCCTCAGTGGGTTCCGGATGGGCGCAATTACGCTGGAGTTGATAGAGCCGGATGAAGGCCCATCCTCGTGGCGGGAATTCCTTGACGAACACGGCGAGGGCGTGCATCATGTAGGCATCGTTGTGGACGACCGGAACGAAGCGCTTGCGACGCTAGCCGCAGAGGGCATTGAGCCGAGGCAATTCGGCGGCGCCAGCTGGGGCAGCTACACGATTACGGATAGTAAAGCGCTAGGTGTGCTGTTCAGCGTAAAGTGCAACGCGCCGTTTGCGATGCAATAATCCGTTCCCATTGCCAGAAGGAGGATTACCCGATGATCATACGGGAATTGAACCATGTTGGTTTATTCACCCATGATATTGATTCATCTATCGCGTTCTACCGCGATGTGCTGGGCGGAACGCTGATCCGCAACGCGTGGTCTGCGGATGGCAAATCCCGCTTTGTTTACGTGCAGGTGGGCGTAAGCGTGCTGGAATTGATTGGCGCTGGCGCGGATACCCAGGCAGGGTTTGCGCATGTGGCGTATCTCACTGGCGCCCAGGGGCTGGACGCATCGTATGAAACGCTGGCGGCGCAGGGTTTTACATTCAGCGTGCCGCCGAAACCAGCTGCATCCGGCGATGGGCGGCTGGCATTCTTCAGGGATTTGAGCGGTTCGACATTCGAGCTGATCCAACGGGAAGAGAACATCCGCAAGCCTGCGTTTGGAACACCAGCAGTCGCCGCCTTTGAAGGCATTGCATTAAATGTGCCGCCCGATAAACTTAGCGGGATAGACGCGTTCTACACGCAGACGCTCGGATTGGAGCGGCGTGGCAATGCCTGGAGCGGCACACGCTACGGCATACTGGGGGATCATCTGATCGTACGTGCGGGCGAACCATACGGTATCGATAGCATCGTGTTGACGGCTGGTATGGATGCGCGGAATACGCTGGCGAAATCGGGCGTCACGATTGTTCCTTCGGATGCGGATTCGTTTGAGGTTTTCGGTCCGGATGGTGAAAAGTTGGTTTTCTATACAGCAAAATATTTTTAGATCACCCCCTAATTAACCCTGCGCATACAGGAAGGAGAGCGGACATGATTCAAGTCGGCATTGTAGGAAGCGGGTTTGCCGCCCGATTGCATCTGGATGCGTATCGCTTTGTGCCAGGCGTGTCATTTAGGGTCGCGTCAATCTGCTCGAAGGACGCGACCTTGCCCGAATTTGCGCGCGAATATGAAATCGAACGCGTCTATACGGAATACGAAGAGATGCTGCGCGATGCGCAGATTGATGTTGTGGACATCATCACGCCACCGCGCTTGCATAGCGCCATGATCCTGCAGGCGCTGGCCGCTGGCAAACATGTGATCTGCGAAAAACCGCTGACCGGCTTCTGCAAGCCAGCGTTCGACGAACAGGGCAATCCGGTATCGCGAAGCGACATGCTGGCACAAGTGAATGCAGATTTGGATGCCATGGAACAGGCGATGCACGCATCCGGCAAGCGCATTATGTACGCCGAGAACGCCGTATACGCATCTGCGGTGCAGAAGCAGGCGGAGTTCCTGCGCGCGCGCAAAAGCCGTGTACTGCTCATCACAGGCGAGCAGGCGCATAATGGCTCGCAGGCGGCGCATGCTGCGCTCTGGCGGGAAAATGGCGGCGGTGCACTCATTCGGCAGGGGTGCCATCCGCTATCCGCTGCGTTGTATCTCAAACGCGTGGAGGGTGAAGCGCGCGGCGAAATAATCCGTCCGGTTGCAATAATGGCGGATGTGGGTGTGTTGGCGCGTCCGCTGGAATCAGCGGAGCATGTCTATATCGAATCGAACCCCGTGGATGTAGAGGACTGGGCGACAATTTGTGTGGAATTCTCGGATGGTTCGCGTGCGCAGATATGGGCTGGCGACATGGCACTGGGGGGCGTGCGCAACCGCATGGAGTTGTTCACAGGCGATGGTTATTACGCACTGAACATGGCGCCCAACAACATGATGGACGTTTATCACCCGGATGAGCGTGCGTTACAAGATGTCTACATCACCGAAAAAGTGAGCAACCGCGCAGGCTGGCAGCATGTCCTTCTGGAGGAAGCGATTCTGCGCGGGTATGTCGGTGAGCTGACGGACTTCCTGCGGTGCGCGCGGGATGATTATTCTGCGCCGCAAGCTGATTTCACGCTTGCCCGCGATTGTGTTCAGCTTATCTATGCTGGGTATGTCGCGGCAGAGCGTGGGGTTAGGGTTTTGCTGTAGCGCATAAAGCGTATATAACGCTTATCTAACCCACGAGATATCACCGCGCAACACATTGTTCTAGGGCGTGTTCGAAAAATCTCGGTCTGAATGCACTGTCTTTTTTATATCTAACGCGGGGTTCTCCCCCGCCGCCCTGAACGAAGCGGGACTTCGTCCCGCACCTTGGTGGCGTCGCACGCTCCAACCAGCCTTCATCCGCCCCGCCGCCCTATCTAGCCAGGCAATAGCGGATTCAATATTCCCCAGGTTCTATCTGATATATCATGCCGCTTGAATGCATATTCCACGGTTCTCGCCCTGCTATATCGATTGAGAACCATATATCACTATATGCAGCATCAATCTCAACCGATATCTCTCTATATTAATTCTTCATGCACATCTATTGCCTTGCGATGTCGCCAGCTGCTGCGGCTTTGTTTGAACTTCAGCATATTGATATCGGCATAACCGCTATCCCCCATTACGAAAACAGCAGCGTATACGTGCCGCCTATCCGCGTGTCGAACGCGGCCTCGCCGTTGGATGCGTCAAGCGTTGTGCCATCTTCCAGCATAACGCGCCGCAGGCCTTGCGCTTGCACGCGGCATCGTTTGCCGCTCAGTGATACGATGGACGCCTCGTAAACCAGGCAGTCCTTCCAGGCCGCGTTCACAGCGAAGCCGCCGCGCGCGCGGAATCCTGTAAAACATCCTTCCCGCCAACTATAGGATGGCGAAGGCAGCAGCGCGATCACGCCGCGATGGCTTTGCAGCAGCGCTTCCATAACGCCCGCGCCCCATCCAAATATGCAGTCGATTTGCGTCGAACCTTTTGTTAGCAGGTTTGCGCTCAGGTGTCCGCCGATGCTGCGCGTGATTTGTCCGCACAAAAGCCTGTTACGGAAACGCGCTGCCAGGCATAGCGCCCACGCGCCCGGCCAGCCCGCCGTCATACCGCCGTGCAGCACGCGCCGGTACAGCGATTGTTCCGCCGCAGCGTACGCCTGCGGATAATCCTGCTCGTTCAATATGTCCGCCGGATATACGCCGTACAGATGTGAGACATGCCCCATCCCGGGCGTGCATTCTTCGTAATCCTCATACCATTCCTGCAACGCTCCGGTTCGCCCTACCTTGTATGGCGTCAGCTTTGGCAGTATGGATTCGAACAGCGGTAGCAGTTCTTCATCGATCCCGAGTATCTCCGCAGAAGCGCGAACGTTGCGGAACAACTCGCGAACCATCGTCATATCCATCGCCGAGCCTTTGGTCACCGCCGCTATCGACGGAGAATTGGGCGAGAACCGATTGCCGGGATTCACCTGCGATATCATCGAACGGTAAGTATCGCGCCCGTTTATAATAAATTTATTCTCCGGGGAAATGGAAGGAGCGGTTAACCATTCGCCGTCGTGTTCGACGAGGAAATCCAATATAAATCGCGCGGCGTCGCGAAGCGTCGGATAGGCGCGGCTGAGGAAATCGACGTCCTGCGTATACTCGTAATGCGTCCATAAATGTTGCGCAAGCCATACGCCGCCGAACGGCCACCAACTCCATGACGCGTCTTCACAGCTAGGCTCCGTCAGCCGCCATAAATCTATGTTATGGTGCGCTACCCAGCCCTGCGCGTGGTAGTATTCCCGCGCCGTGCGCCTGCCGCTATCCGCCGTTTGCTCGATCAATTCGAGCAGCGGCTGGTGGCATTCCGGCAGCGCGAGCGCCTCCGTAGGCCAATAATTCATCTCGAGATTTATGTTAGTCGTATAGTTGCTCGCCCATGGCGGATTTACCATATCGTTCCATATGCCCTGCAGATTCAGCGCCTGCGTAACGAAACCTGCTCGCGAACCCGCGATCGTTAGGTAACGCGCGTACTGCAGCGCCAGCGCGGACAGCGACGGATCATCCGTGTGACTTGCGTTCATACTTAATCGTTCGCTGGTGGGTAGATCGCCCGTTATATCATCGCCCAGCATAAGGTATGCGCGACCGTACAGCGATTGGTAATCCGCGATATGTTCCGCGAGCAGCGTTTCATATAATCCGCCGCTTTGCCCCGCCGCGCCTGGCGTATCGGTATGGGGCTGCGCGTGCGGCGTCGTCGCCGCTTTAGTAAGCAACGCGCGCTGCTTTTCCAATACCGCTCCGGCATCTCGGTTGCGCGGTTTTTTATAGCCCTCATAGTTCGTTCCGGCGGCGATCAATACGACGGCATAGCTGGCGGCGCGCACGTATACGCGCGTACTGTCGCATACGATTTCGCCGTCCGTATCCGCCACACATGCGCAGGCCGCGAATCGAATCGCGTCGCTGTCGGCTTCATCATGATAAACCAGCATCGGCTTTACCGTAGTATAGCTCGGCTCCGCGTGATCCGGGGCTATGCCTTGCAACCTAATTTCATTACCGATCGATTCCATCCCGGTCGCTTCCATCCCGGTCGCTTCCAACGACGCGCTGCTATGCCCCGCCGCCTCGGACGAAGCGGCGCAAAGTCGCGCCCCCTGCGTGTGGCGCAGCTTTGAATCCAACGCCATCGCAATATGAAGCGGACCGCCCGACGCCGTTAGCTTTACCACCGCGACTTGTTTGGGATAGCTGATGAACGATTCGCGAGTATATCGTATTCCGCCGCGCACATACGATACTCGCGCCACCGCCTCGTCCAGCGAAAGCGTGCGCTCATACGATTCATACGGATCGTCGCCTAATTCAAGCACTCGCTTCAGGCGCATCGTACGCCGGTCGTTCTCCTGACCAACCGTAATGAACAGGCTGGCTAGCGGCAGATATGTCTGCCCCCATATTCCTTCCATTTCATTATTTATGATGTCGTTCGCGCGCTTCACCTCGCCCGCCAGCGCGAGCGCGCGCGCCTCGCGCATACTATCGTAGTGGCGCGGATTTCCGGCGAAGCGTTCCTGCCCCGACCACAGCGTATCGTCGTTGAGCAGTATTTCCTCAATGGGAACGCCGCCGTATACGCTCGCGCCAAGCCGACCGTTTCCAAGCAGATACGCATCTTCAAATCGCGCGGCCGGTGTTTTTTCCATCAGCCTATATGGGCGCTTATCGCACATGGTTCCTCTTTTCTTATATCTTTATATTTTTTTATTTATGTTGGTCGTATACGCGCTGACCGTACACGCGCAGCGCGGTGAGTTTCGCGCCTTCGCGCGCTTTTAGTATGCGAACCCGGAACGCGTACCCGCGCAGCAAGTTCAGCTGAATTATCCGCTTATGCCCTATCGACTGCCCATATGCCAGCGGAATCCACTGATCGACGCGATCCTTTTCGCACCAGTCGCGCGGCCAGCGAAGCTCGGCGACCCATTCCAGCACCTTCTGCCCGTCGGATTGGTCTTCCTGAATTTCAATGAACGTCGCGTCGATCGGCTCGTCAAACCAAACCTCCATTAATGTGGGATACTGCCCCGCGTCACGACCAGCCTCCCGCTCATCCGCTATCATATTGAGCGACTGGCCTAGATGCACGCCGAGCCGCTTTCTTACGATATCGCCGAACGAGCTGAACGCGGATACCTGATCCTCGCTGATCAACCCTTGCCTATTCGGAACCGCGCCTATCAACAGGTTCGCGTTTCGCCCAACGCTGGTTAAATAGCGCGAGAACAGATAATCGCCGGAATATGTGCTGCGTTCGTCTCCGTCAATATACATCCAGCCGTTGCAGTAGGCGCGGAGAACATCGCGGGAAGGTATATCCACCTCTACGGGCGCCCACAGCGGATCGTCTGGATCGCCGGGAGAATCGCATGTAACGTTGTCGCGCTCAGGGGCGTCCATCCAATGCGCCGTCGACCAGCATTCGGGAACGGCCACGCCCTGCTCGCTGCCGCTCCATCTCAATATGTTCGTCACGCCCGGCGGTCCCCCGAAGCACACCAGGTTTGGTTGAAGCCGGTTTACGACGCCCGGTATATCCGGACCGCCCTTCTCTGGGCGACGCACGCCGCCGTCGAACCAAATCTCGCATAACGGGCCGTAGCCAACCAGCAGCTCCTCCAGCTGCGCAAGCAGCGCGGCGTTCAGCTTTTCTCTATCTAGTACTCCGCTTTCGTCCGTGCATAAATTGGTGAGATGCGCGCCGCCAAGGCTGTAATACAATCCCGGCGCTATGCCATACTTTCGGCACGAAGCGACAAATTCGCCCACCACGTCGCGCGTCACTCCCGCGTTTCCGACATGATAATCGTGAACCTTCGTAGGCCATAGGCAAAAGCCGGTGCCGTGCTTGGCGGTCAGCAGCGCATATCGCGCGCCGGCGGCTGCCGCTGTTCTCGCCCATTGGTCCGTATCCAAATGAACGGGATTCCATTTCTTCGCATCCGGCAGCGGGCCTTTTCTATCCCAGCGCCATTCGGGTTCGAATACCTCGATATCGTAGTGAAAGAACAATCCTACTTCATAGTCGTGCCACTTAAGCATTTCGGGGGTGGGTTTGGGATAACTCATATCACGATCCTCCTTCATATAAACGGGGATAGCCCGTCGTCAATCCCCCTTAAGAATTCCCTCGAAAAAAAGGATTTGAGCGCGAAATATTATTTTGGGGCTTGAATTCCCCGGGCGTAACGCCCGTATAGGCTTTGAACACCCTGTAAAAATGATTTGAGTTATCAAAGCCGCATTTGATAGCCACCTCCTGCACGGGAAGGTTTGGCGGCGTACGCAGAAGTTCCTGCGCCCGGATCATTCGCAGCAGATTAACATATTTCTGAAACTGTATGCCGAACTCCTTGCTCACGACGCCGGACGCGTAGTTGGGGTTCAGCCCCGTAGCGCGCGCAAGCGTTTTGAGCGACAGCTCCGCGTTGCAATCGTTCGCTATCAGGTATGATAGGATTCGCTGAGCGCTGCAGGATAGCGCGCCGTCGGCGGAGATATGCCTCAACACGCGCAGCGCCTCGGCATACAGGCGCGCCTCGGCCATGCTTCTTTTATATGGGTATGGGGGCGCAGCCCCATCTCGTTCGGTGGCATAGCCCCCGTCTAATAAAAACTCCTCGTCGTTCAATCGCGCGGCGACGATATGCGAAAGCTGTGGCCGCTGCGCTACTAGCGCGGTCAAATGAATCAGGCATCGCGCCGTCGGGCCGGTTTCATCCCTGTATGTGCGGATCATCTCGTCTACGAAGAGGCGGCAACGGTTCTCATCGAGCGGATCATCCGGAAGGCTCGGGGTTTTCTCGATATGCGCCGTCCGCTCGCTCGATTCCAGATAGACGCTTCGCGCCGCATCCACAATGGCGAGATGCAATTCGCTTCGATCGATAGGGTTTAGCAAGTAGTTCCGCACGCCCAGCGTAATGCCTCTGCGCGCATACTGAAAATCGGCGTGACTGGATATGATGATGAAACAATCGCACAGGTTCGCGCGCCGGATGCACTCGATCAGCTCCAGCCCGTCCATCTCCGGCATGCGAATATCCGTGATTATTATATCCGCCCGCCAGTTCTCGAGTATCTGGAGCGCTGCCTGCCCGTATTCGGCGGTGCGAACTTCCGATACGCATGATTCCGCCCGCAGCATCCGCGCTATGCCCGCAAGCGTCAGCGGTTCGTCGTCTACCAGCAGCACTTTCACAGAGCCTTCTCCTTATGTATTTATAAGTTTATGACGCCGTGCCATGCGGATGGTTGCGCGCACGCCGCCCTCCGGGCGATTTTCGATAGTTAGTCCCGATTCCAGCCCATACATAAGGCGCAAGCGCGCGTTAACATTGTACAGCGCATAGCCGCCGTCGCGCGTTGTGAATGAAGCGGGGGCAGTCCCTGCGGATAGCATGGCCTGAATGGCCAGCAACCGGTCGGGCGCAATCTTCACGCCGTCGTCCTCCACTCGCACAATCACGCTGTATTCGTCGCTATGCATGGCGATAGATATGCGCACCTCGCCTCGTCGCTTCTCCAGCCCGTGCGTTATGCTGTTCTCAATCAGCGGCTGCAGCAGGAACTGCGCGCAGGGTACGTTCAGCAGATTTTCATCCTCGATGTGGAATGTGTATATAAGCCGCGACGCGAAGCGCCGCTTCTGCAGCTTCAGATAACGCTTCACGTCGGCAATCTCATCCGACCAGCGCGTGTTATCGTCACTCGATGAAAATCGGTAGCGCAGCAGCTTTGAAAGCGTTAGTATAGTATCGGCTACCTGCGAATCGCCCCGCTCGTCGGCCATCATTCGAATTGATTCCAGCGTTCCATAAAGAAAATGCGGCTCTATCTTAGCCTGAAACGCGGCGTACTCCGCGCAAGCGCGCAAGCGTTCCGATTGCTGCACCTCCTGAAACAATCGTTCCGTGCGCAGCGACATATGGTTAAACGTTTTAATCAGCTCTCCGACTTCGTCCTCACCCGTCTCGCCCTCGTACGGGCGCAGGAATCCGTCATTCATCCCGTGAAAATGGCGGGACAGCAGCACTATTCGCCTTATCAGCGCGCGGATGAATATTAGGTAAACGCCGGACAGAACGACGAGCAGCGCGACCAGCCACACCCCGTTCGATAATATGATTCGCGACGCGCCGCCCATAAAATCGGATACCGACCATATCGAAACTACAACTACGCCCAGCCTCTCCAGGCGAATCTTATTCACGGCGTAATCGCCCAGCAGCGCAAACCCGTCGCCGGATTCCATCCCCACATCGATAGGCGGCCGGTTCCCGCGAACAACGTTCCCGTCAATGTCTACGACCGCCCTCATAGAGCGCTCGTAACCTGCGGAGCCTTGTTCCTGCGCGCGAAGCTCGTTCAGGTATTCATCAATCACAGTCTCCGCCGCAGTAAGCTCCACCACGCCGATAGCTTGCATGTAGTCCGCGTCGGATATCGCGCGCCGGTATATCAACTTCCCGTCTCCAGCAGATAGGCGCCAACTCCCGCGCCAATATCCCGTCGCGTCGCCGTCCAGCAGGCTCATCGGCATAAATCGTCCGCCAAGCTGCAGTATATTTTCTTTCGCGGCATATATCCGCAGCCCCACTACGCGCGGCAAATGTGTCAACGCATATTGTATATGTGGCCGTATATATTTTATATAATTATAAACAGGCTCCCATTCCGCGCTATATGGATAATGGAGATACTCCATCACGTATGCATTTTGGTGAAGCAGATCGCACAGCCCTTCCATGCGATCCAGTTCGCGCTCCAGCGAGGCTGTCGCCTGTGCCATTTGAACCTGGCGCCGCATGCCCTCGCCGTTCAATAGCTGCTGCGCGGTGGACATGCTCAGATACACGTACATGGCCAGCACTGGCAGGAACACGATAAGCGTGTATCCAAGCAGCGTTTTGAGCTTCAAGCTGCGTCGCGGATTGAGGCGTTGAATAAAACCGATCACAAAACGTTAAAACCTCGTCGATACAGATGACCCGGTTGTCGATCCAATTGTCGATCCAATTAAGGAAAGCGAACCGCTGATCGTTATGATATACGGTTCGCTTTCGGATGTCGCGGCCATCATTGGCCGAATCGAATGCGGGCATGGGGCGCAGCCCCATCTCGTTCGGGGGCGTCGGGGGCAGAGCCCCCGTCTAATGGAAGCGCAGCCCCATCTCGTTCGGGGGCGTCGGGGGCAGAGCCCCCGTCTAATCAATTGAATCAGTCTTCCATTATACTCTTTGCGGTTTGATAAGCTTCGTTCGCCCACGCATCCAAATCCTTTACGCCCAGCTGTTCAGCCCTCGCGAGCATATCGCTGTACGCCTTCTCGCACTCTTCCTCCGACGTGGCCAGGAAAAGCTTAACTTCCTCGTTCTTTACCATGTCGTTCAGCTTCGTAAGTATAATCTGCTCGTCGCTGTCCGCCTTGGGCGATACCAATCCGACTGCGGAGCAGTATACGGTGTTTTCTTTGGCTTGATCGCTAAGGCGAAGCTTATCCAGTATGAACTCGTCGTCCGGATTATAGCTGGCCAGGCGTTCAGTCACCCATGTTCCGGAGAGAAGTCCCCATTCGGTAAGGCCGACGGCGTCCTGCCAAAGCGGATCGTTGAACTCGGGTATAAATACCGGGTAGCCATCTTCATGCAGCGTCCAGTGCGTTCCCTCAATGCCCCAGAACGCTGTGCGCATGCCCTCTTCAGTAAACAGATATGTAAGGAAATCTGCCGTTTTTTGCGGATTGCTGTTGTTCTTTGCGATATACAGGCCCGACCAGCCGACGTTGCGCTCGTATATCTTAAACGTGGAGCCATAGCCCAGCGCGACGTTCAGATCGAACCAGTCGCTCTCTATGCCAAGGTCGGCGCATTTGCTGTTAAGTTCGGTCGCGCTGGAGCCTTTGATGTATGAGAAGCACTCCAGATTGTACGCGTACTGGTAGGATTCATCCTCGTTGTTGAACGCGAAATTCTCCGGGAGTATCAGCCCGTTGCGATACAGTGCGTTTATGTATTTATAATAATCTAGCCGATTTTGCTGGTAGATGTAATACTGGAGCGTGTCCGTCGCCTCGTCGAGCGAGAATCCGTTGTAATCCAGGCCATACTGGGTAAGGAACATGCTGGAGGTCTGCCCCATGCCTATCCAGTTCGTGTTGATCACCGCCGGAACCTTATCCGGGAACGCTTCCTTCGCGGCGAGCAGAACGTTGAAGTAATCCTCCAGCGTATTGATCTGCGGGCTGCCAAGCTCTTCGTACAAACCGCGCTGCAGCGTAGGGCTGCCGACGCCTATCAAAGCTGCGGGGCTGTTCTCAAGCTCCGATTTTGTGGAGTAGTTATTCAGTATGGTATAGAACTTGCCGTCTTCCTGGCGATACAGCTTCGCGCGCTCTTCGTCCCATTGGAAATCCGGCTTGTACTGCGCGGTCAGATCTTCCCACGCCCAGCATAGGGATGGGTCGGCAAGGCGCGACTGCATATTGCCCGTGTTGTCACAGTAAATTATATCCGGCAGATCGCCCGAGGCGAGCATCAGCGGAAGCTGCTGCATATCGGCGGCGACGGTTACGACAGGCCGCACTCCCGTTTGCTTTGTGATGTACTCCGGCACTTCGCCCGCCCATGTCTTGAGCGGCCACCATGTGTGGTTGATGAACAGTTCCAGTTCGACCGGCTCCGCTTCCGCAGCAGCAGCGGGAAGCTGAACCAGCGGCACGATGAACATCAGCGCGATTAGCAGGGAAACGATGCGTTTCTTCGACATGAATATCTCTCCTTTTTAATTCCAGGATATACCGAGAACACCTTCCGGGAACGCCTTCCGGGAACGCCTAACGCCTAACCCATTATGGAAGCGCGACCGCGCGCCAAGCGAAACGATATCGCGGTTTCCGCCGACCTGCGGAATATCAGCCCTTCACCGCGCCTAGCATGATACCCTTCGCAAAATATTTTTGCAGGAACGGATATACGCACATTATCGGACCCAGCGCCACTACCATCGCGGCCATCTGCATGGATTGAGTTGTAGCGCGCGAGGATTCCGCCGCGTACAGCCGCGCCGTAGGGTCCTCCGGCTGCATGGTTTGGTTTATTACCTCCATCATTCGGTAGGAGAGCGTACGCAAATTTTCGCTGCGCACGTAATAAGCCGAATCAATCCAGCTGTTCCAATGCCCAACGCCTATGAACAGCGTCATCGTCGCAAGCAGCGGAAGCGATACCGGCAGCACTATCTTAAGAAATGTGTTGAATTCTGTCGATCCATCCAGATACGCCGATTCGATCAGCTCCTCCGGAATATCCCGGAAGAACGATATACAAATCATCACAAAGAATATGTTCAGCGCGCCGGGTATCACATATACCGCAAACGTATTGAGCAAACGCAGCGACTTCAGCAGAATGTAATATGGGATCAATCCGCCCGAGAAATACATCGCGATAATCAGAATCTTCATATAGATTCCGTGGTATACGAGATCCTTCTTTGAAAGCCCGTACGAAACGACGCACGTGAACATCACGCCTATCGCTGTTCCCGCAACGGTGCGCGCAACCGTCACGATAAGCGAGCGCATCCACTTGGAGCTTTCGAAAAATTGCTGGAAATTTTCCAGCGAAAATGAACGCGGCCAAAAGTAAATGCCGCCGCGAATCGCGTCGCCGCCATCGTTAAAGGATAGAATGAGGATATAATAGAATGGATACATTGTGATAAACGCAATTATCACAAGCAGTACGATGTTCACAGTATCAAGCACTCGATCCTCCAGCGACCGCGATATGGCGTTTCGACGGCGCATCTGCGATTCCTCCTTTCCATCCGGCTTTGCGTTCCGCGATATATTTGACCCGGCTTTGCGAGCGCTAACTAGAACAAGCTAGTTTGAGCGACCTTGCGGCTGACGGCGTTGGACGCAAATATTAATACGAGCGATATTACCGACTGGGATAAATCAATCGCGGTGGCATAGTTAAAGCGCAAATCCACCATGCCCGTGCGAAACGCGTATGTCTGAATAATTTCAGATCGGCTGTTGTTTAGCGTATTGCCCAGCATCATCGTTTGATCGAAATTTCCGCCCATTATGCCGCCGCCCAGCAGTCCGCCCACCGTTAGTATCAGAACGACTACGATGGATGATCGGATGCCCGGCAATGTAACATGCCATATGCGCCGAAGCCGGCTGGCGCCGTCTATCTGCGCGGCTTCATACAGCGCGGGATCGACGCCGGCTATCGCGGCAAGAAATATGATCGACCACCATCCCGTGCTTTTCCACACCGATGTCCATGTCGCCAGCCCCCAGTATAAGTTCGCGCTGGTTAGGAACGGGATGCCCTTGTCTATCAATCCCGATCCTACGAGAAGCTGATTGATAACGCCCTTGCTCTCCGAAAAGAACGCGGTCATAATTCCAGCGACGACAACCCACGAAATAAAATGAGGAAGATAGCTGACCGCTTGCACGAATCGCTTGAAGCCGGAGCGGCGCACTTCGTTTAGCATTATAGCCAGCAGTATTGGCGCGGGAAACGACATGGCGATCTTCAATAAACTGATGGCGAGCGTATTAGTTAAAACTGTAGCAAATTTATAATCCGTAAAGAATTCGACAAAATAACGAAACCCAACCCATTCGCCGGTGAATATACCGACAAAACCATTTTGGATGCTGTATTTTTTGAACGCGACGATTATGCCGACCATCGGCATAAAATTGAATATAAGCAAATACGCCATGCCCAGCAATACGAACAACTGCAGCGTTTTTTGAAGGCGGAAACGTTTATGGCGCAGCGCTCGCGCTTTGCTTCGTGCGGGTTTGGGGCGTCGGGGGAAGGGCCCCCGTCCATTGGAAGGAATCGCCTTTATCATACGCGCCTCCTCTCGCCGCTCCCATATACCATAGCAAAAGCGCCCCTGCGTGTAAATGTCATTTCGTCATATTGAACTTGCATATCTTCAGGTCGACAAAAGCGGGTATACTCCCTTCTGCGGCGCGCGCTCTACCGCCTCGGCGAACCGACGATAATATGAACCCCCTGCATATCCGCGATCGCGGCGCTATTTCACCTTTTCTTCGAGCAGTTTTTCCATTTTTCGCTTTACTCGCTGCAGAGCGTTATCAATGGATTTTACGTGCCGCCTCAGGTCGTGCGCTATCTCCTGATAACTGCGTCCGTCGAGATACGCCGTCAGCACATTCAGCTCCAGCCTCGACAGCATATCCCCAATCTGCCCTTCCATTTTCATATACTCTTCTTTTCCAATAAGCAAATCTTCCGGATTTGTCACGCGCCCTTCCGTAATCAAGTCCAGCAGCGTTCTATCGGATTCCTCATCGAATACGGGTTTATTCAGCGAAACGTATGAATTTAGCGGAATATGCTTCTGCCGCGTCGCGGTTTTTATCGCCGTAATAATTTGACGCGTAACGCATAATTCCGCGAACGCGCGAAAACTCGCGAGCTTATCAGGGCGGAAATCCCTCACCGCCTTAAACAGCCCTATCATACCTTCCTGCACTATATCCTCGTGCCCCGCTCCGATAAGGAAATAGCTGCGCGCCTTTGATCTTACAAAGTTCTTGTACTTGCCAAGCAGGTGTTCCAGCGCCGGTTCGTCCGCCTGCTGCGCAAGAAGAGCTATCTCCTCATCCGGCATGCAATCGTAGGGTGATGATTCCTGAATCGACTCCTGCATCGCTTGGTCACTTTCCCCTGCGCAGCCGCTCTAATTTTTCCCTCTGTTCAGGCGGCAGTCGCTGATATATCGGGTACGCCTTTATCGTTTTATCGCCGATGCGCGCGGACTGTTTTTTGCGGCTTTCCTCAATATCGCGAAGAAGCTCGCGCGCGGGAACCCGTGCCGCGCCTCTGCCCAGCACCACCGTTTGTTCTACGTTGTCGCTGGTCGCCACTCTCATTTCACGCCGCTTTGGCGTTTGATCCGCCAGGCGTTCGATATATTGATCCGCCGTTTCGCCCTGGCGCGTGAACACAATAGTCATCGCGCCCTGCTTCTCCTCAGAACGGGTCAGCCGCTCGCTGTACGCGCCGTCGAATACGAGTACGACTTCCAGTCCCTCGTACGATGCGTATTCGGACAGCATGTGCGCGAGACGCTCGCGGGAAATATCGATCGACCACCCAAGGCGCACCGCGCGCGACCATTGACCAATAACATTATATCCATCGACAATGAGCAGCGGAATCATATTGGTTCGGGGCTTCACACCCCGCCGCCCTCGGAAGGATTGCGCGCCGCCCCGTCCGCGCCCCGCCGCCGCCGCACTACCTCATACATCAGCACCCCGGCGGCCACGGACGCATTGAGGCTCTCCGTTTTGCCAAACAGCGGCAGCGCTACTTTACGATCGCAGTGCTCCATCGCCAGGCGCGATACTCCCTCGCCCTCGCCGCCGATTAAAAGCGCGATAGGGCCTGTAATATCAGCCTGATCGAACGGCTCGCCCGATGTCACCCCCGCCGCTATCCATAGCCCGCGCTCCTTAAGCGCGTCTATCAGCTTTGATATATTCGTCACCCGCACCACCGGAATATGTTCGACAGCCCCAGCCGACGCCTTAACCGCAGCCGTGGTAAGGCCAACCGCGCGCCGCTCCGGCACGATAACGCCATGCGCGCCCGCACATTCCGCCGTGCGGATTATCGCGCCAAGGTTGTGCGGATCGGTGATTCCATCAAGTATTATAACGAACGGCTCCTCGCCGCGTTCGGCGGAGCGGCTGAATATATCATCCAATACCGCGTATCGGTATGCGGAGGCATATGCGATTAAGCCTTGATGCGCGGCGGACAGCGAATCCAGCACGACGCGATCAACCTCCTGAATCGGTATGTGCCGCTCGCGCGCTATCGATATAATCTCCCGCGCGGAACCCGATAGATCGCCCCGAGCCACCATCAGCTTTTCCAAATCGCGCCCCGCTCGCAGAGCTTCCCTAATGGGGTTGCGCCCGGCCAGTATGTTATCGGCAGCGCGCGAATCCGTGTTTTCTATTGCCAACGCGCTCGCGTCGCCCCGCGCCTCCGCTGAAACAAAAGCCTCGCGGCGCGGTCGATCCGATTTGCGCGCCGGATATTCCCTGTCTCGCGGCGGCTGCGGCGCCCTATCATATGGCACATTTTTTATATCATTATAATTTTTATGTTGCGAGAATCCACTCCGCGCGTCTCGCTCGCCATACGGCTTGCGGATCGGCCTATCGCCCGGCTGCGCGAAACCAGGCCTATCGCCCGTCGGCGCGAAACCAGCCCTATCGCCGCGCTCGCCATATGGTTTCTGGAACGGTCTATCGCCCGTCGGCGCGAAGCCGTGCCTAGAGCCGCGCTCGGCATATGGTTTCTGGAACGGTCTATCGCCCGTCGGCGCGAAACCCGTCCGGTCGCCGCGCTGGGCGTTTGGTTTATCATATGGTCGATCGCCGGTCTGCGCGCGGCCTTTGTCGTCGAAACGGCGGAACGGCTGCGCGCCGAACTTCTGCCCGCGCGATTGTTGGTCGCGGCTATATGAACGATCGCCGTACGGGCGGCCGCCGTCGTTACCGAACTGCCGCGCGCCATAATCCGCGCTATCTCCCGCTGCGGACGGTTTGCGCTTCGAACGATCGTACCATTTCGCGCCGCCGCCGGATTGCGTACGATTCGCGCCGCCGCCCTGCGACGGATATCGCGTCGTTCTGTTTGGATTGAACCCGTCCGCGCCGCGTTCAAATTCGCCCGGCGAGCGCGTATGCGATGTGCGCGGTTCCGATGTGCGCTGTTCTGATGAACGCGCGCCCTGCGGCGCGCGCGGATACCTGGGCGGCTTTCGATCGTTACGAAATGCCATATATTTCCACTCCTTAAACTGTCCAGAGCATTTAGGATTGCGCGTCCAGCGCGTTTAGGATTGCGGTAAGTCTCTCATCCTGCCCGGACAGATACAAATAGCCAAGCAGCGCTTCCAGACCCGTAGCCCGCGCGTATGCTGCCGGCGGCGCCCCCCTGGGTGCCGCGTGGTGCGCGTGACAGTTGCGCCCTCGGCGCACAATGCGGGATTCTTCCTCGTTAAGTGTCGATTCAATGCGGGACAGCGCTTCTGATTGAGCGACGCAGCAAACTTTGCGCACGGCGTCGCGGTGCAGATTCGCGACGGATCGACCGCTTCCCGCCTCCCGCGCGCGCACAAACAGATCGTGCACTGAATCTCCGACATACGCCAGCGCGAGCGGGCTTAGCATACGCGCGTCGTCCTGATTCATAGCGCTCATTCAGGAAGCCCCGTAACTCGGAGGAAGCGCGAGTAAGCGTCGTTCCACGGGCTGGTTAAATCTGGCTCGTATATATCGGGAGCGAACGACGCGCGAACCACCGCGCGTATATCCGAAAGGCTTTTCAGCTCGCCCAAAGAAACCGCCTGCATAAGCAGATTTCCTATCGCCGTAGCTTCGCTCGGCCCCGCGTATACAGGAATCCCCAGCGCCCGCGCGGTCATGCGATTCAGCAGCATATTTTGGCTGCCCCCGCCCACTACGTACAGCCGCTCTATTCTCTCGCCCAATATATCCCGCTCCAGGTGTTTTACCGTCCATCTATATTTCATAGCCAGGCTCTCATAAACTATCCTGGCTGTCTGCCAGGGGCTATCAGGCGGAGTTTGACCGGTAGCTAGGCAATACGCGCGAATACGCCCCGGCATATCGCCGGGCGGAAGAAACGCGTCGTCGTCCGGATCGAAGAACGCGATGAACGGCGCTTCGTCCGACGCGCGCCGGGCTATCTCGCCATAGTCCGCGCTTAATCCCTCGCGCCGCCAAACGCGGCGGCATTCCTGAATTATCCACAGCCCCATTATATTTTTAAGCAAGCGCGTCGTACCAAACGCGCCGCCCTCGTTCGTATAGTTTCCTCTTAATACGGCGTCCCGTATTATAGGCTCTCCAATCTCCACGCCAAGAAGCGACCATGTGCCCGAGCTGATATACGCGAACCGCCCGCCCTCTTCGGCAGGCAGCGCGCAAACCGCCGACGCGGTGTCGTGCGAGGCTGCGGTCGCGACAGGAAGCCGTCCCGTAACTCCCAAATCACCCGCCAGCGACGCCCTTACATAGCCGCGCGTAGAGCCGGGCTGCTGAAGCGCGGGAAACCATCCCCTGGGTATGCTAAACGCGTTTAACACAGGCATAGCCCAATCTCGAAGCTTTGGGTTTATCAGCTGGCTGGTGGATGCTATCGAATATTCCGCTCCGATTTCGCCAGTCAAAAAATAAGCGAACAGGTCGGGCGTAAATAGCAGCTTGTCCGCGTTGTCGCGCGAGGGCAAACCTTCCAGCGCGAGCAGCTGGTAAAGCGTGTTGAACGGCAGAAACGCAAGCCCCGTATGCTCGAACAGCTCCTCCTGCGGCATACGATCGAACGCGCGTTCCATCATGCCCTGCGTGCGCGAATCTCGATAGTGAACCGGGTTCCCGGTAAGCCGCCCCGTTCTATCGAGCAGCCCAAAGTCCACGCCCCATGTGTCTATGCCGATAGAATCCGGCGCCGCATACTCCCGAATCGCCTTGCGGATGCCCTCTCCGATCTGCGCATATAGGAACATGGCGTCCCAATATAATCCGTCGGGCAGATTTACCGGCTCGTTGGCGAACCGATGTATTTCCTTTATAGAAAGCTTTTCGCCGTCGAACGATCCAAGGATCGCGCGCCCGCTGGACGCGCCGTAATCAAACGCCAAACCGTGGAGCTGCCCGGGCATAGCGCGCCTCCTTCCGCCGTTATCTCAAGCGCATAGTATTTCAATATGGAGTATAGCAGAATAACGGAATGGAATCAAGGGAAATTAAATAGGGCGAAACCATTAACTCTCCATTAACTCTTATAAAAAGCGCGTTTGCATTCTTATTTTCCATCGCCTCGCTCTTCTTATTCGACCTTTTTCTCAATTCTCTTTTCGTATATTTATTAACTATTATATGTTTATATCTCTCTCCCTCAGGAAAATGATTTCGCCCTGCTGGCGGGATTGCATCGCCGCAGAATGTGCTGTATGATGTTTCTGCGCGTGATGCCAACCGATAACGAAAAAGGTGATCAAATAAAATGAACAACCTCCTCCGCTCCTCCGTATTCGTATCGCTCGCCTACCTCCTCCTACGCCTGGGCGGATTCCTGCGCGAGAGCGTGCTCGCGTATGCGTTTGGGGCGGGCGTTACATCCGACGCGTTCGTGATCGCATACACCATCCCAAACCTTATCCTCAGCTTCCTTGTGGGCGCTGCCGCGACTACATACATCAGCGTGCACGCGTCGCTCGCGTCCGACAACCGTCGCAGGCGTTTTATCAACAACCTGCTGACCGCGTTCGCGTTAATTGGCGCGGTACTGGCCGCTCTTTTTTTCGCCATGCCACAGGTGTTCGTCGCTATGCTCGCCTCGCGCGCCGCGCCTGACACAGTCGCGATCGCATCAACCCTGCTACGCTATATGGGTTGGGCGGCTATCCCTATGCTGCTCGCGTGCATACTCAGCGCGAACCTCCAAACACATGGTCGGTTTTTTATTGCCACAGCATATCAAATATTCAATAATATATTTATTATTGTCGGCATATTTCTAGCCAAATCGACGTCGTTCCTGCCGTGGATGGGCGTTGGTATGACGCTTGGCAATCTGCTTTCATTTGCCGTTCTATTGGTTGGAAGTAAAAACACCGGGCTTCGATATAAGCCGCGACTGGATTGGAGCAGTCCAACATTGCGGCGGTTCTTTGTGCTGCTGGCGCCCATAATGCTCTCTACGCTGGTTGTTGAAATAAACCAAATAGTCGATCGGAATGTCGCGACATCGCTTGGCGAGGGCGTCGTATCCACCCTGAATTACGCGATGAAGGTAAAGGACGTGTTCACCGCGTTCATCGGCATGGCCATAGGTACAGCAGTATTCCCAAATATGAGCAAGCTTGCGGCGACGGGCGATATCGAAGGGTTAAAGGAGCAAGTTGGCGCGAGCATCAAGTTTCTGCTGCCGCTGCTGCTGCCGCTTACGCTTGGCATGGCGCTGCTCGCGGAGCCTATTATAAGGATATTGCTGGAGCGTGGCGCGTTTGAGCCGGAGGACACCGTTCGCACGGCGGCGTGCCTGCGATTCTTCACGCTATCGATGTTCGCGGCAAATGTGAATCAGATGCTTACTCGCGCATTCTACGCCAGGCAGAAAACACGGCTGCCCGCAATGATTGCTGCGGCATCAGTTATACTTAATATTGGTTTGATTTTTATATTTGTTAAAGATTTATCATATCTAGGGTTGGCGCTTGCGACAAGCGTTTCAGGAATGGCGTCGATGCTTGCGTATTATATATGTCTGCGGCGCGAGATTGGTTCGATTCGCATATTCGCGAAGTTTTCGGAATGGCTTAAACTTGGAGCCGCGCTTGCGGCGATGAGTGTTTTCGTGTGGGTCGGCGCCGACATGCTGCAAATAACGGAAGTTTCATATAACAAGTGCCTGGTATATTTGGTGGGGCTTGTCGGCGGCGCGGCGTTGATATACGCGGCGTTTCTGTTTGGACTTTATTCTGAAGTGGCGGGCGACGCGCTTGCCTTTTTGAAAAGGCGCCGGAATGGCGTATCGGCATAAATATTATCAGCATATGAATATTGTAAGAAACGCCGCCGCCCGTAATAGGCTGCGGCGCTTCTGTTATCAGAAATATTATTCTTATTGTTTTCGATGAACCAGCGTGTTGTCAAACCGGAGAGCGAAATACAATTGTGTAATTATTGTGAACAATTATGTTTATTTTACGCCATCCACCTTCGCCATATAGCTGATCAGATCGACCACCTTATTGGAATAGCCCCATTCGTTATCGTACCACGCGATAAGTTTCACGAACGTATCGTTCAGTTGGATGCCCGCTTTGGCATCGAATATGGATGTGCGCGGATCGTGAATGAAATCGCTGGATACGACGTCCTCTTCGGTGTAACCAATGATGCCCTTCCAGCGATCCGATTCGGAAGCGGCTTTCAGCGTCGCCTTGATATCCTCGTATGTCGTCGGCTTAAGCAGTGTCACGGTCAAATCCACCATAGAAACGTCCAGGGTAGGCACGCGAACAGACATGCCAGTCAGCTTGCCTTTAAGCTCGGGAATTACAACGCCGACCGCCTTTGCCGCGCCGGTAGAGGAAGGAATAATATTTCCAGAAGCCGCGCGTCCTCCGCGCCAATCCTTTTTGGATGGGCCGTCGACGGTTTTCTGCGTCGCGGTAGTCGCGTGAACGGTAGTCATCAAGCCTTCTTTGATGCCGTATTTGTCGTTGATCACCTTTGCGAGAGGCGCGAGGCAGTTCGTCGTGCAGCTTGCATTTGAAACTATATTCATATCAGATTTATAATCTTCATTGTTCACGCCCATAACGAACATCGGGGTTTCCTTATCCTTCGCAGGAGCCGTGATAACAACCTTCTTCGCGCCGCCCTGGAAGTGCTTTCCCGCGCCGGCGGCGTCGGTAAATATACCGGTCGCTTCCGCAATATATTCCGCGCCGGATTCCGCCCACGGGATCTCTTCCGGTTTCATTGAAGCGTATACGGTAACCGGCTGACCTTCGACGATCAGCTTGCCATCCACAAGTTCGATTGATCCTTTGAAGCGACCGTGAACCGTATCGTATCTGAGCATGTACGCCATATACTCCAGATCGATGAACGGATCGTTAATCGCCACAACCTGCACTTCCGGAGATTCAAGCGCCGCCTGGAAAACTAAGCGTCCGATACGCCCAAATCCATTGATTCCAACCTTTACCATATCTTTTCCTCCTGTTGCTTTCTTAGGGTGTGCTCGGGAAAAACCCTAACAGCGTATTGTAAAATTTTCCTTTACGCCGATACATTGTACATTAACGCGCGCTTCTATTCAAGTGCGCACCAGGGCGAAATCATTTACCTGAAGTGATATTGTATAATATTGTTTATATAATATACAAAATTAGAATTGAAAAAAGTCGAATAAGGGAAGAAGGACTTCCTATGGACATACGCGCGCCTCACCGACAAGCAGGACGCGCGTGACGCGCAAGCATACGACGAATACCTGTCCGCAACGCCGCCCGAAGTCCGCTATTGACACCGTTCGCGACACCATGCATAATATAGCCAAAGGGGATGAGCGCCCAATGTCACAGTGGGATAAGCTTCTTGATAAAATTATTACACTGTCAAAAGATTTGCGGTTTGAAGAATTGCGGAAGGTTATGGAACATTATGGGTACACTATGAAATATCCCGGTTCGGGTTCAAGCCACGCAAGCTTCCGCAAAAGCGGTCGAAGCATTGTGACGATACCAAACAACGAACCAATAAAGCGGGCATATATCGAAAAGGTTAGGACGGTTGTAGAAAGCGAGGAGGCTGAAAATAATGACGCTTGAAGAGTACGCGGCGTTGCCGTACGTTATGACGATCGAAGCCGACCCGCAAGAAGGCGGCTATGTCGTTTCGTTTCCGGATTTGCCAGGCTGCCTTACGTGCGGCGATACGATCGAGAGCGCGCTTCAAAACGCCGTAGACGCCAAGCGTGTTTGGCTTGAGGCTGCGCTGGAAGGCGGGCAAGCGATCCCGCTGCCAGACGATTTATCGAAATATTCCGGGCAAATCAGAGTACGCTTGCCCAGAACGCTGCACAGGCGGCTCGCCGCACAATCCAGGCGCGAGGGAATCAGCATGAATCAGTATATCATATATCAGCTCGCGGGCGCGCTGGCAAGCAATCCGCCGCCAGCCACGCCGCGTTTTCCACGCCCAAACCACTAAAACCCCCCAGCGAACTCTGACGTGCTCTCAAAGAACATCTCCATGGCGAGCCGCGCTGCGCCTTTGGCTCCGCTTGCGACGCTTAAGCCGTGCCTTTTAGCCCTCGCGTAACGCCTCTCATACCTTGTCCGGCTTCATCGTAAGCTCGAATCCGTCGCTGCTCGTGCGGCGGATTTTATATGACCCGCCTTTGTCGCCAGCGTGCAGCTGAAAACTACTCCAGCCTCTTTGTATAATCGCCCCGGCTGTTGTAATTTTGCGAGCGCGCGCGTATAATGTAATATAAGTGGTTAAGGAGGTGTTCGGCGTGGCGCAGTTAACCTTATATCTGAGCGACGCGCTCATTGATCGTTTGAAGCGCGAGGCGCAGGCTACGGGCATAAAGCTGTCCAAGCTGGCTTCGACGGCGCTTGAAACATATCTGGGCGGCAGGCACTTAACCCAGGAAGAGTACGTTCGCGCGCTTCAGGCGGTATGGAATTCATACGAACCCGGCCATGATGTCGAGATACCCGAAGATGCGCCGCCGCAGGAACGGGAGCCGTTGTTATGAGGTTTCTTCTCGACTCAAATATCATAGCATACTACCTGAATAACAAATATGAGTCTATCCGTATAAAGCTCCAGCAAGCGCCGCAATGCGACGTCGGCGTCCCGTCCATCGTACAAGCGGAGCTGCTATACGGCGCGTGTAAGAGCGACCGTGCCGAGCATAACTTCCGCAGGCTGCGCGCGCTGCTGAGCTGTTACGAGATCGTTCAGTTTGATTCGCAAGCCGCCGAAGCGTACGGGCGAATCCGCGTCCATCTTGAAAAGTCCGGCCAACCCGTCGGCGGTAACGATATGCTTATCGCAGCTGTCGCCCTTGCGAACGGCGCCGCGCTCGTTACCCACAACACGCGCGAATTCGCTCGCGTACCAAACCTGATGCTCGTAGACTGGGTTCAAATATAACCTGTATCACCCCTTGTATACCTTGTCCGGCTTCATCGCGAACTCGAATCCGTCGTTTCGTGTGCGGCGGATTTTATATGTCTCCGCCTTTGTCGCCAGTGTGCAGCAGCGCGACCTCCCCGTAATCCTCC
>JAISZG010000080.1 GCA_031269355.1 Oscillospiraceae bacterium
GCGACGCCGCGATGGATAAAAAGACAGTGCATTCAGACCGAGAGATTTTTTGAACACGCCCTAATATAAGTAGATAAACACCGGCGGGCACGAACTCGCCGGTGTTTTTGTTTTATTATATTTATATTATATTAATAATACTAAATCTCGTTCGAATGGAGTTTTATATCGGTATAATTATCGGGCGAACAGCGCGACCGTCTCCACTGCGGATGTCCAGCAGAACTGGTCAATTGGCTGCGCCTTTACGAACGCGTATCCCAAATCGCGCAGTATAGAAGCGTCGCGCGCCAGCGTTGCGGGATCGCAGGATATATAAACAATCCGCTTAGGATTTGCTAGCGCCGCCGCTTCCAGCACCGCGCGCTCACAGCCTTTACGAGGCGGATCAAGCGTGATAAGATCAAACCGACCGTCGGTCTCTATCAATTTTGGCAGCAGGTCGACCGCGTCGCCGCATTGGAATCGCACGTATGGAAGGCCGTTGCGAGCCGCGTTGCGTCGCGCGTCGTTTACGGCGTCCGAAACAATCTCGATACCTTTCACATCCGCGCCCGTCTTCGCCAGCGCGAGCGAGAGAGCGCCCGCGCCGCAGTACACGTCCGCGACGCGGCAAGCTGGCGAGGGCTGCGCGTATTCAAGCATCGTATCGACCAGGCGCCCCGCCTGCGCCGTGTTCACCTGAAAGAACGAGCGCGGCGACAGATCAAATTGCAGCTCGCCATATATCGTATCAAGCGTTTCCGTTAATATCGGCGAACCCCATATCGTTTCGCATGTTTCGCCGAATATAACGTTTCCCGGCCTATTGTTTGGCGATACGGATACGCCCGCGATAGACGGCGCCGCGCCGCGCAGCCGCTCCACCAGATCGCCGCCGCATTCTATATCAGCGCGGTTATCGTTCGTAACGATAGTCAGCATAGCATCGCCGCGCGAGTTAACGCGCGTTACAATGTGGCGAATCAGCCCGCGATGCGTCCGCTCGTCATATGGATCGACGCGGTTTGCGCGCATCCACTCGCGGGCGGCTGCGATCAGTCGATTGCTCGTGTCAGTCTGCAGCAAGCAGCCGCATGGCGCGTCGATCACGTCGTGGCTGCGCGCGGCGTAGAACCCTATGCGTGGCGCGGAAGATATGCCGGATACGGGGAACGATCCCTTGTTGCGATAGTTCCACGGATTTGTCATGCCGATTATTGAACCGACGGTCGGTCTGTTGATTCCGCCGATTCTCGTCAGGCAGTCGCTTACATGCGCTTGCTTATATGCGAGGGACGCTTCATACCGCGCGTGCTGCCAGACGCAGCCGCCGCACCTTGAAGCGATGGCGCAGCGCGGTTCGATCCGCTCGGGCGATGGAGAGATAATATCCATAACCCGGGCGACGGCATAGCGCGCTCCCGGCTTTATAACCCGCGCGCGCACAATTTCCCCAGGCAGCGCGCCTGGAACGATCCATACAAATCCTTCCAATCGCGCAATACCGCGCGCTTCTTGATCGACGCGCTCGATTGTAAGCGTCGCTTCATAATTTCGAGCGGGCGTCATGGCTTGGCCGACAGAGCGGCGGTATTCGCGTTGGGGCTGTCGCGTCCTTCCAGATTTGGCGCGCGCCTCTCGATGGCTGCGAGAGCGATCTCAACGTCCTCATGAGCTTCCGCAGGAGTATACGCGCCGACAGTCACCATGTCGCACGGGCGCAGCGTGGCGAACGAAAACGTGATCCCCACGAACGGCGACACACGACCGGCCGCCATCGGCTTTATCGTCATCACAGGTTTCTTCGCGTTATGAATTATGCGATGCACTCCCTCGATTTCCACCTGCATCAAGAATCCCATACAATTGTAGATTTGTATATATGTTTCTACATCATATCCATTGGCGTCGCAGTATACGATTATTTCAGGCATATGGGCGGAGAGCCCGGGGATTAATCCGTGTTGGCGGATCATGTCGAGATAGTCCGGAAGGCGATCCATCGTGCCGCGCAATTTGGATACGAGCTGCTCGCAGGAGGAATGGTGGATCAGGCAAAACGACGCGCCCAGCTTTCTGCCCTGCTCTATGATGGATTCGGCGCTTTTCCTTGCCGCCTCGGTATCCGACATATCCAGTATTGGAGTATCGATCAGTATTATCTTTTTTCCCGTATGATCCTCCGCGCGCCGAACGCCTTCGATCAATATAGGATTTCCCGTGAACGGAGCCATCAGCGCGTCAACGTCGTATTCAAGGTAGGCTTCCAATAAATCGGCGACCGCGCTTGAATTGTCATAACGTTTACGAATCATATTGTCCGCTGCGGAGCCAGTATGGCTGTATCCAAGAATCCAGTTGCTGCCGATTAGCATGCGCGGCAGCGACACGCCGCCGACAACAGTGCGAGGGAATGAGGGCAATGCAATCAGTCCTCTCGTTATACTCGAATAAAAGAATAGTCAGACAGCTCCGGAACGCGAAACCGACCAGCAGTCTGCTAATTATCAAGACAAGACCGCCGGTCGGCATCGCGAATCGCAAGTCAACACAAATAACGACCGTCGGTCTGTTTACGCTATAATTCCGGATAAAGCGGAAATTTTGCGAGAAGGGTTAACATTTCCTGCCTGGTTGATTCCACGGCGGCTTCGCCTTCTCGAATTATCCGCGAGATAGAAACAGCGAGCGTACGCATTTCGCCAGTTCCCATGCCGCGAGTAGTAACGGCGGGCGTCCCGATTCGAATTCCGCTGGCGACGGACGGGCTTAAGGTTTCGAACGGGATAGTGTTCTTATTCACGGTAATATTGGCGCGACCCAACCGCGCCTCAAGCTCTTTGCCTGTAACGCCAGTTCCGGTTAGGTTTAGCAGTATAAGATGGTTATCAGTTCCGCCGGAAACCATCGCAATGCCAAGCTCGCGGAACGCTTCCTCCAGCGCTTTGGCATTTGCCAGTATTCGCTTTTGATAGTCCCGGAAATCCTGCTTTAACGCTTCTCCGAAGCAAACAGCCTTGCCGGCAATCACATGCATAAGCGGGCCGCCCTGTATGCCGGGGAATACAGCTTTGTCGATAGCTTTTGCAAACGCCTTTTTGCACAGTATCATGCCGCCTCTAGGTCCGCGCAGCGTCTTATGGGTGGTAGTTGTTACGACGTCGGCGTAGGGAATGGGAGTTGGATGCAACCCAGCGGCGACCAGCCCCGCGATATGCGCGATATCTACCATAAGAAGAGAGCCGGATGCCTTGGCGATCGCGCTCATTCGTTCGAAATCGATTATGCGCGAATAAGCGCTCGCCCCCGCGACAATCAACTTTGGATGGTTATTGATCGCAAGCTTTTCCAACGCATCATAATCGATGCGCTCGTCCTTTTCGGATACTCCATATGGAACTATATTAAAATATTTACCCGATAGGTTAACTGGGCTGCCGTGTGTAAGATGTCCGCCGTGAGCCAAATTCATTCCGAGTATTGTATCGCCCGGATTTAGGAGCGCGAAATATACCGCAGTATTTGCCTGCGCGCCCGAGTGGGGCTGTACGTTCGCATGATCCGCGCCAAACAGTTCTTTTGCGCGCTCTTTCGCCAAATTCTCCGCGATATCGACGAACTCGCATCCGCCATAATAACGTTTCCCCGGATATCCTTCGGCATATTTATTGGTAAGTGGAGAACCTACCGCCTCGAGTACGGCGGGCGATACGAAGTTTTCCGATGCGATTAATTCGACATGATCACGCTGACGCTGAAGCTCAAGATCAAGAGCCTCCGCGACTGCGGCGTCCTGCCTGCGCAGCGTTTCCCAAGCGCCCATTGGTATCACTTCCTTCCGAATTTATAAGCAGCGCGTTAAGAACCCGATACGATTACCGCCAGGAATACAAGGTTATCCTCTCCGTCGTTTTCAACCGCGTGCGCGTGACCGGATGTCGTCGTCATAATGAATCCGGGCTTTACGCGTATTGGCAGATCATCATCTAAAACCGTTCCCGTTCCCGATTCGAACGCGAAAATTTCCGTCTCGCCCTCATGGGTGTGCTTGCCTATCGAGCAGCCGGGCGCAAGCGTAATTCGCGAGAACAGGCGAACGTTCGCGGGCGACTCGGGAAGTAAATGATCCAGCGTGACCTTGCCGTTTCCGCCGCGCATGTTTTCGCGGGATTCTGAACGAATATCCTGTTGCGTATAAACCATATGCTTATTCTCCTTCTTTCATATCCTCAACGTATATAACGTTCTCGATGGTCGCGAGGTTCTCGCCTATCTCGGTTAGCGACGCGCGAACATCGCGCTCGCGCGCAGCGTGCGTAACGAACATCAGCGGAGCGTGATCAAGCCCCATCGTGTTCTGACGCATCGACGCGATACTGACGCCGTGCCTGCCTAGTATGCTGGCAATCGCGCCAAGTACGCCCGGGCGATCTACTGCGGAAAGCCTGATAAAGTAGCGGCTCTCCCAATCGTCGTCCATTGTCACGTCGCTTGTCATGCGGTATGCGGGGCCTTGACGGCCTCGCGCGGCGGCGATCATGTCGGATACGACGGCGCTCGCCGTGGGGTAATCGCCCGCGCCGCGCCCGTACAGCATCAATTCTCCGGACGCGTGTCCGTATAAATAAACCGCGTTGAACGAGCCTGACACGGCGGACAGCGGATGCGTTAGCGGTACGAACGTAGGATGCACTCTAGCTTGTATACGATCTCCGACGCGTTTTGATACCGCCAGCAGTTTCAACGCATATCCAAGCTCTCGCCCGTATGATACGTCAAGCGGAGTTATAGTAGTTATGCCGCGCTTGAATATTCCGGACAGGGGAACATGCGCGTGAAACGCGAGCGTAGATAGAATCGCCAGCTTGCACGCCGCGTCTCCGCCTTCTACGTCTGCGGTGGGATCGGGTTCCGCAAGGCCCAGCCGCTGCGCTTCGAACAGCGCGTCGGCGTATGTCGCGTCCTTGGCGCTCATTTCCGATAGGATATAGTTTGTGGTGCCGTTTATAATTCCGAACAGCCGCTCTATCCTGTTTGCTTGAAGCGAATCCGTAACTGTGCGTATTATAGGAATCGCTCCGCATACGCCGGCTTCAAAGAAAAGGCCGACGCCCCGATGGTTGGCGGTTTCGAGAAGCTCCAGCCAGTGAGTGGCGAGGGCGAGCTTATTCGCCGTTACTACAGATTTACCCGCTTCCAGCGCGCGCTTTATGTAATCCGCCGCCGGCTGTTCGCCGCCCAGCGCTTCGACTACCAGCGTTATTTCAGGATCGTCCAGTATATCCTGCACTCGCGCGGTCAGTATATCGTTGGGTACGTTTACCGAGCGGCGCTTGTACAAATCGCGCACAAGCACGCGCTTAATCGTAAACTTAATCGATTCGCGCGCCTCAATCTCAGCGCGCATCTGCTTTAGAAGCCGCCAAACTCCGCCGCCTATATTCCCCAATCCGAGGAACCCAACCTGCACATTGATCTGTTTCATCCGGCGTTCCTTTCATATAAAATACGCAAACCCTTGAGCGTGAGCAGGCCGTCCAGCACGTCGATCACTCGCGACTCGGAAGCGATAAGTGTAGCCAGCCCGCCCGTCGCCACAACCCGGACGGTATTATCTCCAAGCTCCGCTTTCATCCTGCGCACTATATAATCAATTTGCCCGACAAATCCGTAAACTAAACCCGCCTGAATGTTTTCAACAGTGTTGCGCCCGATAACGTTATCCGGTTTATTCAGTTCCACGCGCGGAAGCTTCGCCGCGCCGCTTACAAGCGCTTCCGCAGATAGCTTGATGCCCGGGCATATTGCGCCGCCAAGAAACGCGCCTTCTGCGGTGACGACGCCAAACGTAGTCGCGGTGCCAAAGTCGATGAACACGCATGGTCCGCCATAAATCGAGTATGCCGCTACCGCGTTCGCGATGCGATCGGTTCCCAGCTCGTGCGGATGTTCATAGCGGATATCTATACCCAATTCAAGATCGGTAGAAACCTGAAACGGCTCCCTGTTAAAATAGCCGCGGCACATATGCTCGATAGTAAAGTTGACGGTAGGAACGACGGAAGAATATATCACCCCGTCTATATCATTCATCGACAGGTTCTTATTAGCGAATAAGCTATTTAGAAGGATGCCCAATTCGTCGCTCGTGCCGGTGCGGCTTGTGGAAATCCGCCAATAGGCCGCAAGCCTTTCCCCGTCGAACACTCCGGTTTTTATGTTTGTATTGCCCACGTCCATAGTCAGGATCATTCGCTTTCCTCCGACTCAGCGCGCCGAGCGCCGCTTTGCCAGCAGCAGCGCGCCTGATACCGCAGGCACGGATACCGCCGCAACCACGGCCTCAGGCAAACCGTTCATCACTGCGGTGGCGGCCAAAGCGGCGGCTACGCCCCCCTGCGCGATATCAAGCGCTTCGGCATATCGACTTGCGTATATCAGCCAAATCAGCGACAGCACCAGCACGGTGTTTGTGAGCGAGCCTGCGAACGCGCCGATGGCATCCGCTGCCGACGCGCCAAAGCGCGCTTCGAATCGCGCCTTTTCGAACGTGCGCAGCATCAGCGCGCGAACCGCCCATGCGATAAGCGGGATAAGCACGCGCGGCACGATTGCGATTAGAGGATTCATAAATAAAAAAGATGTAATGGTAGGAGCGACGAACGCCCGCACCATGCTGATCACGCCAAACGCGACGCCAAGGAAAATACCGGTTCCCAAACCTTCGGTCAATACGCCGATTATTACGGGAATGTGTACGAGAGTCGCGGCTATAGGCCCTATTTGAATAAAACCGATCGGAGTGAACGCGAACAGCAGCATTACAGCCAAAAGCATCCCCGTCGTCGCGACGGCACGAATGCGGCTCCGGTTCGTAGAATCGGACATGCGTATTCTCCCTCTCATGGTTTGGTTACAAATGTGCAATCGCGTTTATTATACCTTCTGGTTTTAGTATTGTAAAGGCGGCGTTCACAGCCGTAGCGCGCAGCGGCAGCCACATTTGGCGCGGCATGTTCGAAAATTACTCTATACGGATCACTCTATACGGATGTACTGTCATATTATCCGTCACGGCGCGGCGCGCGAAAACCTGCCTTCATTCGCCACAGGCGGCGGACGAAAGCGGGTTACGCGCAGTCGACGCAGCTGCGCCGCGCCTTCCCATGGCTCATTGCGCCTCATCAAAACCTAGCGCATACAGCCTTGAGATATTTTTCGAACACTCCATCAAACTCCGTTTATACGAACATAATTGAGCTGTGCCGCAATCAATATAGTTCAATTATTAATAATCACATACAGGTGTGCGTACGCGTTTTTTTCGCTTTGGCGGAGTCGGCTTTTATTTTTACGCGAAAACGCGTCTCGGTCGGCTGCCGATCTTTTTTCTTTGCGGCGGCTGCACGTTCGCCGCGATTTGCCAGCAGCTGCTCTACAATTAGCGTGGGGTTAGCTTCCTTGCCAGCTGCTTTTATGGCGTCCTTAATCGTGCGCGGAGATTTGCCCGCGCTTTCAAGCGTCGATGTTCGAACGCTTTCAATGTTTCCGTGCGTTCCTTTCGCGCCTTTCGAGCGCGCGGCGCGGCGCAGGTTGCTTTTAAAACAGGGGAGAAGCTGGCCTAGCGTCGTGGTGTACTGCCTAAAGTGGGTTACGTCAACCTCCGCGCTCGCCAGCTGATCGCCTATAGTAATTTCACCATCACTCGATACGATGATAGTACACGGCTCAATTGTTTGCCAGTTTGCCGGCATGTCGGCAGCCGTTAGCGTATACGTTCCCGGAACGAGGTTGCACAGCGGGATTTCGCCCGCTTCGCCGCTTACAACTTCCTGCGAAATACCCATGCCCTGCAGCAGGAAGCTAACGCCTGCAATCGGAATTATCGAGGTAGAAGAGTGAACCTTTAACTCAGTTGAAAACATGGGATCTGGCACAATTGGCGGCTCGGTCTGTTGCTCCTCACAGAAAAATGTGAACATGGATACGAACTTATTCTCGTACGGCTGCGTCCAACTCGCCGTTCGCGACAGGCCTGAATCCGCCGCCGCCTCTCTTGCCGCGTTCGCCGCTTTCGTTATTTTCTTCGACATATTTTTTTTCGGAGTAATTTTCTTCGGCATAATTTTCTTTGACATAATTTTTTTTGCGGCGCTTTTTGGCGCCCTGGAAGTTTGACGCGATTCGTTCTCGCCGCACTCGTATGAAAGCTCCTTAACGCAGCGCAGGCAGTTGCCGCGCGTCGTGCCCTCCGGACACGCGGCGGCGTTCGCTCCGTGGCAATTGTCGGCGCCATAGAACGGATCGTCAGTGTTCACAATTTCATTTGAATATGTGACGCTGCCGTCCGCCGTTTCGTTGGTTCCCGTGATCAGCATATCTGACTTGGCTCTGTTCTCGCTCAGCTCGCTGATTATGCCACCTTGCGAAAATGATGGCGCGGATGTTATGCGATATACTTCCGATGTTCCGGTAATGGTCGCCGCCGCCGAGGTATTATTTGAATTCGATATTTCTGTGATTTCGTTCGCCCCCAACAAAACCGTGCCGACGATTCCGCTTACATATAGATCGCCCTTAATATTAACGCCGTCGCAAACGCAGTTGCGCGTTATCGATCCGATGCCGTCTAGCGGCGCGCCCAACACACCTCCAACATAGGACATTCCGGTTATATCGCTAGAATTAATATTATCTGATATTAAGAATGGATTATCTCTTAAAGCAGTAATATCATCGGCATAAAACCCCGCGTCGGCTCCGCCAACGATCCCGCCTGCAAACTTTCCGCCGGCGACAGCGGCTTCGTTCCGGTTGGCGAATACGACTGACGCGCCATAATCCGCGCCTAGAATTCCGCCTACAAACGATGTGGATGTTATATCCACGAAATCGCTTACGGTTCCGTCGTTGCCCACTTGCCCTCCGCTAAGGCAGTTCGCTATTATCGACATTGTGGAACGGCCCGCGATACCGCCGATTTCTCTTCCTGTATATCCATCGAAACTAACGATGCTGTTTCCGTCTTCGTATATTATCACATGAAGCGGCTCGATGAGCGCGTCGTTGGTGCAGCTGCGAATCAGCGATTTAAACGCTTCTCCAACTATGCCGCCCGCGCCTGTAAATCCGCCGATAGTCTCGAAATTATTGCAGCGCTCTATGCATGATTGTTCCGCAAGGCCGCAGATGCCACCGCAGTTTAGATAGAACGATTTGATATTGCCATAGTTTTCACAATCTTTAAATTGGCAGTTTTTCGCGCTGGAACTGATGCCGCCGACATGAACGCCGTCGCAGACGATATCAGCGCTGTTGACGCAATTCTCGAAAACCGAATCGTCAATAGCGCCGGTGAATCCGCCCGTTTGAGACAAGGTGTTCGTTATTGTTCCGGTAACCGTACAGTTTCTAAACGTCACCGCGTCTTGCTGCCTGCCCAGGAATGCTCCGATATTATCTTCGGATACGTTTATATCGCAGTTTATCGTGATGCCGTCAAATACCGAGCCTGCGCCGACGGCGAAAAATAATGGGATGTTTGCGGCGGTGGTATCTATTACGAAGTCGCCGTTGTTCTCGAATAAAACGGGATAGTGCCAAGGGATATATTTATTGTCATGCTCAATTTTGTCGATCCATTTCTCGCTCCATTTTTCGGTTAGGTTAATATTATCCATCAGAAGCAAGTCCTTTGCGCCGAGCGTTTCAAATGCTTCTATAAGATCGTCTTCGCTTCTAATTTCGATGGGCATTGGTATGTCCTCCCGCAAATATATTATATATTAAAAAATAATGAGATGTTTGAATATGTGATTACAGCCCATATAGAATATACACGAGCGGAGCAATATGTGCGCGAATTGCCGCGTTCTATAAAAGGTTATCATTATATTGATTTGCGGGTGAGTGTTATTGGCGAAAATAAACGCGGTCGCGCCGTTATTCATAAGGCGCGACCGCGA
>JAISZG010000094.1 GCA_031269355.1 Oscillospiraceae bacterium
GAATCCAGAAGATTTAACGGAGAGGCGAACGCGTCATCATACGCGACCTGCATCAGTCCTCCCGGATAAAAGCCTTCCGCCGCCAGCGACGCGGCGTATAGAGACGTCCACGCTTCGTCAGAGCCGGAGGGCGGCGCGGTTTCGTTTTTTAAAATATTATTAAAATATTCGTAATGCGCCGTTTCCTCCGTTTCAAGGCGAAGGAGCAATTCGAGTGTCGCGGGATCGTTCGCTAATTTCCGCGCGCGCCTATACAGGTTAATTCCCCGCCGCTCAATCTCTATCGCTATTTCGACGCCCGTCATACGCGCACCTCTTTGCATAAATATATTAGGGTGTGTTCGAAAAATCTCTCGGTCTGAATGCACTGTCTTTTTATCCATCGCGGCGTCGCGCATTCGGTCGACGTAGCTCCACTACGCCTCCCTCATGGCTCCTTGCGCTGAATAGAAATCCAGCACATTCAGCCTCGAGATATTTTTCGAACACGCCCTACTATCTCATCGGTATTGCGTTCAGCTTCGCAAAAGCCTCCGGGCTGACCTTTGGCTTCCTGTCCGGTGTTAGCAGCCCGTTGATCTCCTGCTGCACATCCGTCAGCTGCGTATAGCATGTCCCTTTGCAGAATGGCACTCGGTTTACCGCCTGCTGAATCTTTCCAAAACGTTCCAGGAAAGCCTTCTCGCCGTTTATCTTATCGCCATAACCCCATGTCTGCATGCCGCCCAGTTCACCCTGCGCGCCTATATCGTCAAACGCGGTGCCACCGTACTCTGTTAATAGGAACGGAGCGTTCTTGTCAGGCGTAATTCCCTTTGCCCAGGATACTCTATCGGCGACGCCGATACGGTCTAGTTGTCCGCGATCTTTGATTCGCTCGAAGAGCACGTCGCCATCTTGCATATAATCGTGCAGCGCGAATATATCCGTCTTCACCTGTTCCCAGCCGTCGTTGCCAGAGACGAGCCGCGTGCCGTCCAGAGACTTGCACAGATGGTATAGCGTCCGTGAGAACTCCTGCTGCTTCGTGTTCGCATAGATAGACGGCACGCCCCAACTTTCATTAAGCGGCGTCCAGGCGATGATGCAAGGGTGATTGAAATCGCGATCAATAAATGCTTGCATGGTATCGATCAACGCGCGCGTGCTGTCCGGCGTATAGGAATATGCCGACGGCAGCTCGCCCCATACGAGCAATCCCATTTTATCAGCCCAGTAGTACCAGCGCGGAACCTCGATCTTCTGATGCTTGCGCGCGCCGTTGAACCCGAACACCTTCGTCCAGCGGATATCCGCTTGAATTGCCTCGTCGTCCGGCGGGGTAAGCAGCGTATCCGGCCAATACCCCTGATCAAGCACTAACCGTTGATACAGCGGCCGATGATTAAGCAGAACGTCGCCTTCCCTGATCTCAATGCTGCGCATACCAAAATAGGTATAGATACGATCGATAACGACAGCTTCATCAGCCAGGGCGACCGTTAGGCCGTACAAGTTCGGATTTTCGGGCGACCATAGGCGCAAGCCTTCAATCGCGCCCGCGCTATGCATGTCAATCGGAAACGACGCCTCGCGGCTTCGAACGACCGCGCTGACCGCGACGGGACGTTCACGCGGGATATCATCAACATGCTGATCCAGCGCGAATGATACGTTAAGCGGCGACGATGGCTCGCGATTCAGCGCGATCGTAACCGTCGCAACATGATTGTCGATATCAGGCTCGACATGAACACGAGTGATGTACGGCGTTGCAGGCCTGCCCGCCGCTTCAAGATACACGCTCTGCCAAACACCGCTCGTCGGAGTATACCAACAGCCCATCAAGCCGCGCTTCCAATACTGTTTGCCGCGCGGTTGCGCAACGTCCGACATATCTACCACTCGAAGGCAGAGATCGTTCGATTGACCCCATTTCAGCGCGGGCGTAATATCCAGCGCAAACGGCGTATACCCGCCCGCGTGTTCCCCTACCGCCACGCCGTTTACATAGACGCGGCACGACCAGTCCACAGCCCCGAACCGCAACAGCACGCGCTGTCCGTTCCACTGCGTAGGAAGAGCGAACGACCGGCGATACCACAGTATCGAATGTATTTCATCTCCGCCGATCCCGCTCTTTTCGCATTGATAACAGTATGGAACCCGTATGGTTAGGGGCAGGTTGTGATCCGTATAAAACCAGCCTTCGCCCAGCCCGATATCAGCATCGTCAAACGCGAAGGACCACTCACCATCTAACGAAACAAACGTATCCCTCATAAAATCAGGCTGCGGGTGAGGAGTTGAGCTCAGAGTTGTATGATCCATTAAGATTCCTCTCAAACTATCAACCGACATCCGCAGTGGCGAGCCGGTTTCGACAGCTATATTGGATGTTACTATATTCTGGCAGAAAAACATAACTATTTTTCTCGAAATTATTGTATCACTTTGTCGGTATTATGTCAATCAAATTGAACTATTCTATATTATCTGATTCTGGCGTATAGTTATCTACATAATTTATGTATTAATGAGATGACGCTTGATTTATCGGCGCGAAATATAACCTATGCGCATAACTAAATTTTGCGGGAAATCTCCGAATTCCTTGCCGAATAAAGTCATTCCTCCGACATTTTCAGCTTGCGCTGCAACGCCGATTTTAACCGCTATATAGGGCAGTTTCGCCAGCCGCAGATCGGCGATTGCGGCGGATGAGACGGGCAAACCATTCAGTAGTGAACCTTCTCTTGTGATTTTCCATGTGGTAAGCAGTCCAAACTGCGTATTCAAGTCGGACCACCAATCCGGGTTCAGCAAACCGCGCCGTCCTCCAAAGTCGGCCGGGCTTGTATAAACGCCAATCGGCACATCGTTGATCGTCACGTCGATATCGCTTTTCCATGGATCGCGGAACATCGGCGCTTCGGAACACAACTCACATGAAAACTCAATCCATTGCACATCAATCTCTTCAATGCGAAGCAATGCGTAATGATATGTCAGGTATCCTTGCCGGAACCAGAGAATCTGCGTCCGATACCTGTCCGGGCTGTAGAAACTGCGCGGATTGTCCTGTTCCGCGATATCGCCGTCCACTCCGGATAGTCCGCATGTCGGTTCGATGCCTTCCGCAAAACTATAAGAGCCAATCGGCAAGGACATAGTTACTATCTGCGCTGATTTTTTCTCCGGTGGCACCAGATTTATTGTAAGGCTGTCAAGTCTTCGACTGCACAACTTCATTATACCGCGCGTGCCCGGCTGATTCTCGGTTAGAAGGAGTCCGCCTTCCTCCAATTCGCGGATATTCAGCGCGGCCGTTGAGACCGGCACATCCAGCGCTTGCGCAATTTCACCCACGTGCATTGGCTTCGCTCCGAGCAGATGCAGTATTTGCAAACGCAACGGCGAACCAAGCGCGCGCATAATGGGCTGCATCTCGTCCCATTGCGCGATCGTTAGGTTCAAATGCTTGGTCTGGGGGAATGCGTTGTGATCTGGCATAAGCTCTCCTAAGGTTTTATTTGATACTTGCGCCCCGCGCCGCAGCTAACTCACACTATTATATCACCTTATGAGGCGCCTGTTCTTCGCCAGGCGGGACCAAATTGCTTGCGTATTGAATTGTCCCTTCCAAAACCCCGTCAAAATATTTTTGCTTCCCATCAATAAAATCAATGCAGGCGGATATCTCACGCATCTTTTCCAGCAGAGCGCATTTCTGCGCGTCCAACATTCGCTTCCGTTCCGGAATGCTGTATGCTCCTTGCAAGCAAAGGCGCATATACAACTTCATGTCCCTGATGCTCATGCCGCATTTTCTCAAGCATTGCAGGCTTTTCAGCCAATTGATATTTCGTTCGTCAAATATGCGGTAATTGTTTTTGTCCCGCCTCACATTCGGAACTAAGCCCTCGTTGCAGTAAAACCGCAGGGTTTCATATGTTATATTAACCTGATCGCATGTCTCTTTCATCGTATACATAAAATATTCTCCCAATATTTTGGATTGTTTATATTTTACGCTTGCCCTGCATCTACTACCGGGTGCTATGATAAGATTGTACCGCACACAAAACTAATATGCAATGAGGAATGGCTGCAGGATACATATGAAACGGGTCGGAATATTTATAATATAGGAGGAGCGAACTAAAATGAAAGTTGTATTGGTGAACGGAAGTCCTAACGCAAACGGCTGTACCTTTACCGGCCTCACGATTATTCAGGAGCATCTGGCAGAACATGGCGTTGCCTCCGAAATTTTTCAGGTAGGCAAGAAGCCGGTTGTTGGCTGCACCGCATGCCGAACATGCAAACAGCCGGGGAAAGGCGGCAGATGCGTGTTCGACAACGATATGGTCAATACGGTCGGCCAGGCATTGCGGGAGGCGGACGGCATCATTCTTGGCTCCGCCGTGCATTTTGCATCCGCTACGGGAGCGGCGACTTCCTTTTATGACCGCCTATTCTACCATCTGGAGCCGGAAGCCAAACGGCTTAAATTCGGCGCGTGCATTGTTAGCTGCCGGAGGGGCGGCAGCAGCGCCACTTTTGACCAATTGAACAAATACTTTACAATTTCGCAGATGCCGGTGGTCTCCTCCTGCTATTGGAACAGCATCCATGGCTACACGCCGGAGGATGTTTATGCCGATAAAGAAGGTGTGCGTATAATGAAAACCCTTGCCAATAACATGGCATACCTAATCAAATGCAAAAAGCAGAGCAATATTCCTCTGCCGGAAGAACTGCCGTTTGTTATGACAAATTTTATTCGTTAGATTATAACATCGTGCCCGAGGAGATGCACAATAGCATGGTGTCAAAAGGTTTTTTTGATGAGCGGAGTTCAAGCAACATAATTTCATATAGCGCAGGCTCCGCTACGCCGCCCCGAACAGAGTGAAGCCGCGCCTCACACCCGCACAGTTTGTGCCGCCGTATTTGAATAGGCCATCGCCGGGCGCGTAAGGCGCCCGGACGGATGGTGTGAACTCCCGTTGGTATCCTTATTTAATCATGTCCTTGATAAGCCATAGCCCTGCTAGATGGGCCGGATATGCCCAGTATAAAAGCTTGTCCGGAATCGGTAGACGCGTGCGCCTCTCCATCGGAATTAACATTAATGGAAGAGCAAGCAGCGCCAACATCTGCAGTCGCACCGTATGCCCAAATATATTGAATACGCTTAAACTCGCCGATCCCCAATTAATCGTAACACGCCCCCCGCTGATCCCCCACGGCATAGCCAGCCGCATGCTCCCGCCAATTCCCCACGCATAACAGAATAAGCCGAAACATGCCGAAAGTATAATCGGCTTATCCTGACATATATATAATATAAGTATACATACCACCCCGCGCAGCCCATAGTCCGGCTTCAACATATATGCCGCGACCAGCGCCGCCACCGTCGCCCAGTACCACCCCTTTCGTATCCCCGCTATACCGGCAAGCCCTAATAATAACGTCGCAAATATATTAAATTGTAACAATGTGTGATTCAACGCGATCATATAAAAGGGCTGCGATATAATAAACAACGCCGCCAGCCGCCCGCCGTATCGCGCCAGGCTCCGCGTGTGCGCCGCGCCAACCGCCATGCACCAGCAAAATAGCGGAAACGCCGCGCGCCCAATTATGCGCATCCATATCGCCCCGGGAAAAAGCATCGCGCCCGCATGATCTATGATCATACACCCAATCGCGATTATCTTTAGCATGCTCGTGTTTTTATTCATATCATATTATCTCATTATTATAACATAATCGTGTCATCCCGTTCAACCATCATCCAACCGGTTTTAGCTTCTGACCCTGCGGCGTATCCTCCACCACATATCCCCGCGCCTTCAGTTCGTCGCGAAGCCGATCAGATTCCTGCCACTGCCGCGCCTTGCGAGCAGCGGCGCGCGCGTCAAGCATCCGGGAAATCTCCTCGGATTCCTCCGCCGAAAGCCGGTCCTCCTCCGTCCTCGCAACCAGCCCCAGCACCGCGCATAATCCTCCGAATACCTCCAAAAATCTCCCAAGCGCCGCGCGCGAGGCGTTGACGCTAAGAGAAACGTTAAGTATTCGCACCAACTCAAATAACGAGCCAAGCGCGTCTGCAGTGTTCAAATCATCGTCCATAGCCTGCAAAAACATCGCCCGCGCTTCGTCTATCCTGCGTAGTACCTCCTCGTCTCCCTCCGATACGTCCGACTGCGCGCGCTCCATCAAAAACCTCGCCTGATCGCGCGCTGCGTATAGTCTCGCAAGCGTCGCGCTCGCCTGCTGTATCTGATCGCGCGAAAAATTTAGCGGGCTTCTGTATTGCGCCGAAAGCAAAAACAACCGAACCGCCTCCGGATCAAATTCCGCCAATATATCCCTTACCGTAAAAAAATTATTGAGCGACTTAGACATCTTTTGATTATCTATATTAAGAAATCCATTGTGCATCCAGTACCGCGCGAACGGTTGGCCAGTCGCCGCTTCCGATTGCGCTATCTCGTTCTCGTGATGCGGGAATATTAAATCTTGCCCGCCGCAATGTATGTCGAACGTCTCCCCTAAATAATGCATAGACATCGCCGAACACTCAATATGCCAGCCCGGCCTGCCCATACCCCAAGGGCTTTCCCACGCTGGCTCGCCCGGCTTTTGCGCCTTCCACAGCGCGAAATCCATCGGATGCCGCTTCCGCTCGTCTATGTCGATCCGCGCGCCAGCTTCCAAATCATCAATATTCTGACCGCATAAACATCCATATCGCGGGAACGCCTTCGTATCGAAGTATACGTCGCCATCGCTTTCGTAAGCTACCCCGGCTCCAACCAGCTTATCGATAAGCGCGACGATTTCCGGGATATGCTCGGTCGCGCGCGGATGAACGGTGGCAGGCTTGACGCCGAGCTTGCCCGCGTCCTCGAAATATGCGGCAATATATTGCTGCGCAAGCTCCTTCACCGTAACGCCCTCCTCGTTGGCGCGGCGGATCATCCTATCGTCGATATCCGTGAAATTCTGAACGAGCGTCACCTCATAGCCGACGAATTCCAAATATCGGCGGAGCACATCGAACACGACGAACGGGCGCGCGTTACCTATATGAAAATAATTGTAAACTGTCGGCCCGCATACATACACGCTGACTTGTCCGCTTCGAAGCGGAACGAGGGTTTCCTTTACTCGCGTACGGGTATTGAATATCTTCAACCTATCGCACCTCCTATAACGCAGGGCTATGGCAAAAGCCCCGCCGCTTCAAACAAAGATAGGGCTGCGCCCCACGCCCGCTGTGATTCCGCATATTCCATATGGAGCGAATCGACGCGTTGCCCATATTCCGTATATTATATACTATTTTAGCGCATCGTCAACGCGATCCGGCGTATCGAACAATTCGCATCCGATTTGGCGCGCGCGTTCTTCGAGGCGATGTTCTAGCTCGTCGATACGTTTGAGGAGCGAATCGATGCGTTCCTGAACGGGATCAGGCAGATCGATTTGATTCAAATCTATAGCGACTCGCTGATATTTTTTGCGGACGATACGTCCAGGGTTGCCTACGACCGTACAATCGGGCGGCACCTCGCGCAGCACTATAGCTCCGGCGCCGATTTTGCTGTTATCGCCCACGCGAAAAGGGCCGAGCACCTTTGCGCCGGCGCCGATCGTCACGTGGTCGCCGATAGTGGGGTGGCGTTTGCCGACGTCCTTGCCAGTGCCGCCTAGGGTTACGTCCTGGTATAGGGTGACGTCGTCGCCGATTTCCGTTGTTTCGCCTATTACGACGCCCATACCGTGGTCGATGAACAAGCGGCGGCCGACGGTAGCGCCGGGGTGAATTTCGATGCCTGTTTTATGGCGGACGCGCTGGGACAGCCAGCGCGCGATCAGCGGATGGCGGCGGTTTAATTTATATGAAATGCGGTGCCAGAATAAGGCGCGCACGGAGGGATAACACAGTACGACCTGCCAGAAATTTTTCGCGGCGGGATCTCGATCGAGAATCGCCTGGACATCCTCGCGAAGCCGGTCGAACATCGTAATCTCCTCACATTATAAATATTAACGCGTGCGCAACGCATCGCGTCGCACATAACTATATGCGGCGCGGTGTTCAAAGTCAAGGGAGGGCTTGGGCACTTTTATTGAGGAGTGGAGGGTCTAACTAAAAACAAATGCCACAATTTTTCGCGGATAATATCTTCTGCTTTACATAATCAATTAGTGCGCCACGTTTTTCCAACTTATACTAGGGCGTGTTCGAAAAATCTCTCGGTCTGAATGCACTGTCTTTTTATCCATCTAACGCGGGGCTCTGCCCCGCCGCCCCGAACGAAGCGGGACTTCGTCCCGCACCCTGGCGGCGTCGCGCGCGTAAACCCCCTTCATCCGCCACAGGCGGCGGCGGGTTTACGCGCAGTCGACGCAGCGGAACTGCGCCTCCATCATGGCTCCTTGCGCTTCATCATAATCCAGAACATTCATTCTCGAGATATTTTTCGAACACGCCCTAATATACGCTCCTCTTGTAATTGGCCAGGCTGCTCAGTTATGCTCCCCGCGCAGCGCTCCTATTTGTACGGCTTTTCGCTGCAGATCACATTCGGCGCCATGTCGGAATGCCACTCCTATTTTCCGCCCGCCTCCAGTACCCCGCGCGGTCGCCCGCTTTGCATAGGCGCGCGGCGTTCGTATCTGCTGGATATAGGTAAATATCCTTGAGCTTCGCTGCTGCGCTCAAAGGCCGTCAGTATCTCGAGCACATGCAGAATCTGTTGGGCGTCAGCGCGCGCGTCGCGCCCGTCGGTCAGCGCGCTCGCCATGTCCGCCAGCCCAAGCGCGCGGCTGTTCTGAGAATAATCAAATAATAACGGAATCTCCTTCGCCACGCCTTCCTCCGGACGATACAGCTGAATCGGTCCGCCAAACGTATTCGGATCCGGCGCGATAATCGTGCCCCGCTCTCCGTATATTTCCAATCGCGCCTGCGTCGGATAGTATACGTCGAACGTCGTAAATATCGTGCCGACCGCGCCGCTCGAAAATTGCAGCGTGCCCGTTACATACGTGGGCACCTCAACCTCAACCGTCTCCCCAAAATGTTCGCTGCTGGTTATAGTTCGCCTTGAAAACGCGGACCGCGTTACCCCCGTCACCCCGCTTACCTCGCCCAGCAGATTCACCAGCGCCGTCACATAATACGGACCCATATCCATCATCGGCCCGCCGCCGCGTTTATAATAAAATTCAGGATCCGGATGCCACGTCTCGTGCCCCCTGCATATCATAAACGCCGCCGCGCCTATCGGCTTGCCTATCCACCCATCGTCTATCAGCTTTCGGCACGTCTGCACGCCTGCGCCCAGAAACGTATCCGGCGCGCCTCCCAGCCGCAGCCCGCGCTCCACCGCAAGCTCGAATAACTCCCGACCCTCCGCCCAGTCCGCGCCAAGCGGTTTCTCCGAATATACATGTTTACCGGCCAGCAGCGCACCCTTCGTCACCGCGTAATGCTCGTACGGTCTCGTCAAATTTAATATTATATCTACATCTGGATCGGCAAACGCTTCCTCCATCCGGTCATATATCTTGCCCACCTTGTATTCCTCCCGCGCCTTCTCAGCGCGCGAGCGTATCAAATCGCATACCCCCACCAACTCGATATCCCGAAATACCTCGCTTATGTTCTTTAAATATATTCCGCTGATCGATCCAACCCCGATCATCGCCACCCTAACAGCTTTCCTCATATTCAATCATCACCCCGGCTTAATAATATATATGCTAGGAAAAATATCAGTACATCTTCGCCGCGTTTTCAAACCGCGCCGTAGTCAACCCATGCTCAATCGCATATCGTTTGCCGTCCGCCGCCCAGAGCATGCCCCTCTCCATAAGCGCCAACGCGTTAGGCGACGCGTCAAACACATCATTATGATGACCTAACGAATTATAAAATACGCGGCCCAGTCCCCAATATTTCGTCCAGACGACCGGCATGTCTATCGGCTTATTCGATATATGATAATATGTAATATTCGGGAATCGGGTGGTCGCGAGCACCTCTACGGACGGATCTACATGCAGATAATAATGCTCGCTTTTAACCTGAAAATCATCCAGCCCCTCTACCAGCGGACTGGATCCGTGCCGTATGTTAACGGTATATTCCACGCCGTCGCCGCCGGGATGGCTTACCCATTGGCCGCCTGTTATGAATTGCCACTCCGTATCCTGGCGAAACGAGTCGCACATGCCGCCGTGGCAGCCCGCCATGCCGACGCCCTCGCCGACCGCCTTCGCCACGTTCCGGCTGGATTCCCGCTCCAGCGTCCCGCCCGTCCAGCAAGGCACCAGCAGATCGAGCGCCAGCAGCTTATCGATATCCGCGAGCGGCTCAAGCGAATCCGTCCGCTCAACGTCAAACCCGCGCTTTTCTAATATGTCCGCAAACCGCCGCGAAACCTGCTCCGGTTCGTGCCCGTCCCAGCCTCCATAAAACACCAACGCCTTTTTAGGCATGCGATTACCTTCCTTCCGGTTGAGCGGAATATTCCGCCCTAATACATATATTATAACATGCGCGTCCGGCGAATGAAATGTAATTTTATATTTTATACACTTGACAGTGTAAATTTTTTATTATATTATTAGGCTGTGAAGTATTCGCGGGGCGCACATGCAGATGGAAGGAGTTAAAGGAGAGATGGTATGATCAATCACAAAGTCGCGAAATTCCTGTTTTTGCTGCCGATAGTAATAATGATCGGCTTCAGCGTGGTATTTTTGGACCTGATCAAAGCGGGAAACGGGGGCTTGCTGCAGGAGAAATTCCTGGAGAAAAAGCTGAATGTCGATATGATAGTAGACCAAATAGACAAGTTTATCGAAAGGGACGGCGACTGGTATTCCGAGTATGATTTCTATAAGGATTCCTTGGCGTTCAGCATCGAGATTCTGGATAAAGTTGATATGACGTTCGCCGCGATATACGACGAGACGCTTCAGAATATTTCGCAGCGCAGCCCCAGTTACGAAAATTCGCCGTTTAATCCTATAGGATATCCGGAGTTTGTTAGTGAAGTTCGGAAAAACGAGCTTGGTGTGGTGCGGCTGTGGTTTGAGGCGGAAAATGTTAAGGGGCGGACGATGTACACGTATTACCGGTGGGTACCGACGGAAGAGACGTTGGAGGGGCGGTTTCTGGCGGTGGTGGCGATATCAAGCTACAGCGTGAAGAATACGCTATCCGGGAGTATCACGTACTGGATTGTGGCGATGATACTGATCACGACGGTGCTAAATTTGGCGTTGGTCGCGATGCTTGGAAGCTTGGGCGAGGTACACGAGAGCCGGCCGGCGGGTGAGAAATGGCGGTCGCGAGGGGGGAAGAAGGCATAATGCAGGATGTATTTAAGGCGTTGATTCATTCTCTTTTGGCGATGCTAGGCGCGATGGCGCGGCTGCTGCATATAAAGGAAACTCAGCAGATGGAGCTGATTCGGTTTGTTAGCGGTTGCTTCATAGCGGCGTTTACGGGAATAATGATTTACTTTGTGGCGGATTCTTTGCATTTGGAGGGGAATTTGGCGTTTGCGGCGGCGGGGATGAGCGGGTGGATAGGGCCGCAGATATTGGACGCGATTGCTTCGCTGATACAGAAGGCGACGGGTATTTCGGCGAAGGAGGCGGCGGGTGGGTCGACGACCTTGAATAAAACGTCCGCTGGCGTGGAGCCGTTCTCCGCAGCCCCTGATGATGAAGACGTTGAGCCGCAGGGGTAGGGGGATTAACAGCATGTGGAAATATGCCGGAATTATTTTCGGGACTTCGCCCTCCCGCGATCATACGTGCCGATATGTACGGCATCGGCGCTGAGTGAGCGGCGCTTGAATCACCCCCCCTTTGTTCGCCGCATACGATGGACATGGGGGGTGTTTCCTTTGACTTGGCTCATACTGGGCGGCGACCTGCGCTCTTATATGCTTGCGCGCGAGGCTGCGGCGGCCGGGCATTCCGTAACGACGGTAGGTCTGCCCGAGGCGGTCGGCGTCAAATCCACAACTGCGGCCGAGGCGACCGGCGCGCGAATAGTCGCGCTTCCGTTACCCGTCGCGGAAGCGGACGGCGTCATTCCAACGCCGCTGACGGGCGCGCCGCTGCCGCTATCGTCCGTGGAACATTTGCTCCGGCGCAAGGTTTGGGGCGGCAGAGCCGGCCCTGCGCTTACATCCGCGCTGCAGCGCAGCGGCGCCGTGCTGATAGACCCCAACGACAGCGAAACATACGCGATCCCAAACGCCGCGCTGTCTGCGGAAGGCGCGATAGTTTCCGCGCTCGCGCGGTACCCGGGAAGCGCGGCGGGCGCGAACGCGCTGATAGTAGGATATGGACGAATCGGACGCGTGCTGGCGCGCTTGATCAGCCGATGGGACGCGCGTGTTTGCGTATGCGCCAGAGATCCGGTCGCGCGCGCCTGGGCACAAGCGGACGGCCATCAAACCGCCGATATGGACGCACTCGCGCAAAAAGCGTCGTTATGCGACATATTGTTCCAAACAGCCCCCGCGCCGCTGGTCGATAAAACCGTGATAGCCGGTATGCGCCCCGGCACGCTGGTCTCCGATTTAACCCGCTGCGGAGTGAATATCGAGGCCGCGGAAGAGCGCGGATTGATCGCGTGGCGCGACGGCGGCATACCCGGCAAATACGCTCCGGAAGCCGCAGCCAAAATCCTATATGAAGAACTCCTCAGAGGTGATTCCAGTGATTCATGAAGATACGCGCGTCGGGTTCGCGCTGACAGGTTCGTTCTGCACTTTCGAGAGGATACTAATTGTTATGCGCCGGTTCGCCGAAACGGGCGTCCAACTGCAGCCGATACTCTCTTACGCGGCAAACGAGGCGAACACAAGATTCATGCGCGCCAGCGATCTGCGCGCCCAGCTAAAGGAAATTACAAAGCGCGAGCCTTGGCACACAATCCAGCAAGTGGAACCGATAGGGCCAGGCAAGCTGCTCGATCTGCTAGTGATCGCACCCTGCACCGGCAACACGCTTGCGAAGCTTGCAAACGGCATAGCGGATACGCCGACGCTGCTCGCGGCTAAATCCGCGCTGCGCAACGAGAAACCAGTCGTTATAGCAATATCTACAAACGACGGGCTGGCGGCCGCCGCGCAGAATATCGGACGGCTGCTCGCGCGAAAGTTTATCTATTTCGTACCGTTTGGGCAGGATGATCCAAAAGGGAAGCCCACGTCTATTGTCGCAAATATGGAACTGATCCCGACCGTGGTTGACGACGCGCTAGACGGACGCCAGACGCAGCCGATATTATTGGGCGTGCCGGACATGAAGGCCGCCGATTAATAAATAGGATTTTATAATTATAATAATCTATCATATAGAATATTCATCATAAAAGCCCGCGCCTTTTATTTGCAGAGGACGAGGGCTTTTATATTATAAGATTATAGCGGCGATGCGCCTCGCAATCCTATAGTATACATTAAGTACCTATGATACAAAAAAGTGCGTACTTGTAAAAATAAAAATATGGAGTAGGATTATTATTATGAGCGCGGGGTTACGCGATGCTGCTCAAAATCAATATAAATAATCAATATGATATTAAAAGAAATATTGAGGTGATCGAATTATATGGATAGCCAAATCCTGGATATCAGGGGTATGACGTGTGCGGCGTGCGCGCAGCGGATCGAAAAAACAGTGAAGAAGCTGCCTGGAATCGCGCAGGCGAACGTAAACCTGGCTAGCGAAAAGCTGTTCGTTGAATATGAGGGCGGCGCGGCGGAGCTGCAGGCGATCAAAAACGCGGTTGCGCGGATCGGGTATGAGGTTGCGGAAAAGCCGGCCGCGAGCAGCGTAACCATACCGATCGGCGGCATGACGTGCGCGGCGTGCGCGCAGCGGGTGGAGAAGGCGATAAAGAAGCTGGACGGCGTGGAGAGCGCGTCGGTGAACCTGGCGACGGAGAAGGCGACCGTCGCGTATAACCCGCAAATCGTGCGCCTTTCCGCAATACGCGGGGCTATAGAAAAGGCCGGATATCAGGCGCTTGAAATCAACCGGGCGGACGCGCGGGACGAAGATAGAGTCCGGAAGCAGCGGGAAATCAAAACGCTGTGGACGAAGTTCATAGTATCCGCCGCGTTCGCGCTGCCGCTGCTTTATATAGCGATGGCGCCTATGATAAGGTTCGTGCGGCTGCCGTTCCCGGCTTCGCTCGATCCGATGAACTATCCTCTCGTATATGCGCTAGCGGAGCTGCTGCTGGTTGCGCCGGTGATAGGAGTGGGGTATAAATTTTATACCGTCGGCTATAAGGCGCTGATAATGCGCAGCCCGAATATGGATTCGCTGATAGCGATAGGCACCACCGCCGCGACCATATACAGTTTATATAACATATTTCAGATCGCGGCAGGGAGTTTTGACGCGGTCGATGCGCTGTACTTTGAAACGGCGGGCGTGATAATAACGCTTATACTGCTTGGCAAATCGCTGGAAGCGGTATCGAAGGGGCGAACCAGCGAGGCGATCAAGAAGCTGATGGGGCTTGCGCCGAAAACCGCGATACTTGTGCAGGATGGAATGGAGAAGGAAATACCTATTGACGAGGTGGAGATAGGCGACGTGCTGGCGGTGAAGCCCGGTGCGAAGATACCGGTCGACGGAACAGTGCTGGACGGACACACGGCGATAGACGAATCCATGCTGACCGGCGAGAGCATGCCTGTCGATAAAAAGGCAGGCGATCCTGTATATACCGCGTCGATGAACACCACCGGCGTAATTCAATTCAGGGCCGAGAAGATAGGCGCGGACACTGCGCTTGCGCAAATAATAAAGCTTGTCGAGGACGCGCAAGGTTCGAAGGCGCCGATAGCGCAGATGGCGGATATCGTATCCGGTTATTTTGTGCCCGTAGTGTTCGCGATAGCGCTGGCCGCCGGCGTAGCGTGGCTGATCGGAACCGGCGGGGATATCAAGTTTGCGCTTACCATATTCATATCGGTTCTCGTTATCGCGTGCCCGTGTGCGCTCGGGTTGGCGACGCCCACCGCGATAATGGTTGGAACCGGAAAAGGCGCGGAGCACGGCATATTGATAAAGGGCGGCGAAGCGCTTGAAACCGCCCATAAAATCAACACGATCGTATTTGATAAAACGGGTACCATCACGGAGGGAAAGCCCGCCGTTACGGATGTTATCCCGCTGCGCGCGGGATCGATGGACGCGACGCGGCTGCTGCTGCTAACGGCGTCGGCGGAGAGGGGATCGGAGCACCCGCTCGGTCAGGCGATCGTGCGGGGCGCGGAGAAGGAGGGATTGACGCTGCTTGCCGCGCGGCGCTTCGATTCGCTGACAGGGCGCGGAATAGAGGCGGATATTGGCGGTGAGACGGTTCTCGTGGGAAACCGTAAGCTGATGGACGATCGCGGCGTCGCGCCGGAGGGTTTGGCGGAGGCGGCGGATCGATTGGCGGCGGAGGGCAAAACGCCGATGTTTGTTGCGGTCGGCGGCAGGGCGGCGGGTATCGTGGCGGTGGCGGACGTGGTGAAGGCGTCCAGCCGCTCGGCGATAGATAATCTGCACGCGATGGGCATCGAGGTGGCGATGATAACCGGTGATAACAAAAAGACCGCCGCCGCGATAGCCAGGCAAGTGGGGATCGACCGCGTGCTGTCGGAGGTGCTTCCGCAGGATAAGGCGAGCGAGGTTAAAAAGCTGCAGGGCGAGGGTCGCAAGGTCGCGATGGTTGGCGACGGGATCAACGACGCGCCCGCTCTCGCGCAGGCGGATATAGGCATAGCGATAGGCTCCGGCACGGACGTCGCGATGGAATCTGCGGATATTGTGCTAATGCGCTCCGATTTAACGGACGTTTCAACCGCCATACATTTGAGCAAGCGAACCATCCG
>JAISZG010000046.1 GCA_031269355.1 Oscillospiraceae bacterium
ATGCGCGCACTTGTTCGTTTGCAGCCGCTCTGGTATAATTAAGTAGGTATGTGATACGGTAAGGAGTGAACATAATGAATAAAATGACCATTGAAGACATATCGGTTGCCGGAAAAAAAGTGCTTGTGCGCTGTGACTTTAACGTGCCGCTAGATGAAAAACGCCGCATCACCGACGACACACGCATCACTGCCGCACTGCCGACTATTGAGTATTTGCTGGAGAAAGGCGCGAAGCTTGTGCTTTGCTCGCACCTTGGCCGCCCAAAAGGGAAGATTGATCCGAAATATTCGCTCGCGCCGGTCGCGTCGCGGCTGTCGCAGCTGCTAGGCAAAACCGTGCTCCTCGCCCCGGACGTAATAGGCGACGGCGCGAAGGAACTGTGCGCAAATCTGAAGGATGGCGAAGCAGTGCTGTTGGAAAACCTGCGGTTTCACGCGGAGGAGGAGAAGAACGATCCGGCGTTCGCGAAGGAATTGGCGTCCCTTGCGGAGGTATATGTTAACGACGCGTTCGGAACCGCGCACAGGGCGCACGCATCCACCGAAGGCGTCACGCACTATTTGCATCCGAGCGTCGCGGGTTTCCTTATCAAAAAGGAACTGGATGTGATGGGCAAAGCGCTGGAGAATCCGGAGCATCCGTTTGTAGCGATTCTCGGCGGCGCGAAGGTGTCCGACAAAATCGGCGTTATCAGCAATCTGCTGGGTAAGGTGGACGTGCTGTTAATCGGCGGAGGCATGGCGTATACATTCCAGAAGGCGCTGGGCGGCAAGATAGGCAAATCGCTTCTGGAAGAGGATAAAATTGACCTTGCGCGGGAACTGATGGAAAAGGCCGCGCACAACGGCGTACGCCTCGTGCTGCCTATAGACAACGAAGCCGCGAATGAATTCAGCAACGACGCGATGCACATTACCGTTCATTCGCACGATATCCCGGACGGCTTCGAGGGCATGGATATCGGCCCAAAAACGCGCGTGATATTCGCCGCTGAGGTTTCGAGGGCAAAGACGGTGGTATGGAACGGACCGATGGGCGTGTTTGAGTTTGAGAATTTTTCAACAGGCACGCGCGAGATCGCCAAGGCGATGGCGGAGTGCCCGGGCGTTACTATCATCGGTGGCGGCGACAGCGCGGCGGCGGTAGAACAGATGGGATTTGCGAACAAGATTACGCATATTTCGACGGGTGGCGGAGCGTCGCTGGAATTCCTGGAGGGTATCGAACTGCCAGGCGTCGCGGCTTTAACGGATAAGGCATAAGGCGAGGTATTACCTAATGAGAAGAAAATTAATAGCCGGTAATTGGAAGATGAATAATACGCCTGAAGAGGCGCGCGCGCTGCTAGCGGAGCTTCTGCCGCTAATAAAAGGCGCGTCTTGCGACGTAGCGGTGTGCCCTCCCGCAGTATGCCTTGAGACTGTATATAAGGCCGTCAGCGGCGCGATAAGCCTTGGTGCGCAGAACATGCACTGGGAGGCGAAAGGCGCGTTCACAGGCGAGCTGTCGGCTGCTATGCTGCTAGCGGTCGGCGCGGCATACGTAATATTAGGGCACAGCGAGCGGCGCGAATATTTTGGCGAGACTGATGAAACCGTAAACCGCAAAACGCGCGCCGCCATAGCGAGCGGGCTGATTCCGATAGTATGCGTAGGAGAATCAAAACAACAGCGGTTGAACGGATATACAAACGCGTATGTCGCGTACCAGACAAAGATAGCGCTGACCGGACTTTCCGCCGAGCAGGTTCGCTCGATCGTAATCGCATATGAACCCATCTGGGCTATTGGTACCGGATTGGTGGCGACAGACGAGCAGGCGAACGAAACTATCGGCGTTATTCGCGCGGCGCTGCGCGAAGCATACGGCGGCGCGGCGGACGACGCGCGAATCCTATACGGCGGCAGCATGAACGCGGCCAACGCGCGCGGCCTGCTGAATCAGCCGGAGATAGACGGCGGACTGATCGGCGGAGCAAGCTTGAAAGCGGCTGATTTCGCTAAAATAATAACGGACGCGTCGAACATTGCATGATTATAGGACGGAGAAACGGATAATGAAAAAACCTGTCACCGCGCTTATCATAATGGACGGCTTTGGCATATCGTCCGATACGCGGGCGAACGCCGTGGCGGCGGCGGGCACGCCAAATCTGGATCGGCTCAGCTCGCTCTATCCGCATGGAGAAATAAGCGCCAGCGGCATGGATGTGGGGCTTCCGGACGGTCAGATGGGCAACAGCGAGGTCGGCCATCTAAACATAGGCGCAGGGCGTATAGTATACCAGGAACTTACCCGCATAACAAAGGATATCCGCGACGGCGCGTTTTTTGAAAACGAGGCGCTGCTGTGGGCGGTGCGCGGCGCTGCGGAGAATAATACCGCGCTGCACCTGATGGGGCTTGTATCGGATGGCGGAGTTCACAGCCACAACACTCACCTATATGCGCTGATCGAATTGGCGAAACGTGAAGGGCTTGAAAACGTATATATCCACGCATTTTTGGATGGACGCGACGTGTCGCCGTCAAGCGGGCTTGGGTACGTGAAGGACCTGCAGGCGGAGCTGGATCGCGTCGGCGTGGGCAAGATCGCAACCGTCATGGGACGGTACTGGTCGATGGATCGCGACAACATATGGGATCGCGTTGAGCGCGCATATAACGCGATAGCATGCGGCGACGGCTTGCGCGCGCCGTCCGGAACGTTCGCGGTAGAGCAGTCATACGCGAAGGGCGAGAGCGACGAATTCGTGCAGCCGACGGTCGTCTTCGAAGGCGACAAGCCGGTTGCGCGGCTGGCGCCCAATGATTCAATCATATTCTTCAACTTCCGACCGGATCGTGCGCGGCAGATTACGCGCGCGTTTATTCAGGAGGATTTCGACAAATTCACCCGCAAGTCGGGTTATATACCGGTTCGCTTTGTTTCGATGACGCAGTACGACGCGACGTTCGCAAACCTGCGCGTAGCCAACGCGCCGGAGACGATGGACAATACGCTTGGCGAGTATCTCTCTCAAAAAGGCCTGACGCAGCTTCGTATAGCTGAAACGCAAAAGTATGCTCATGTAACTTTCTTTTTCAACGGCGGCGTTGAGAAGCCAAATTCGGGAGAGGAGCGCGTGCTGATCGATTCGCCCAAGATTGCCACGTTCGACCTGAAGCCTGAGATGAGCGCATACGAAGTGACCGACGAGGCGATACGCCGCGTCGAAAGCGGCCAGTACGACGTTATGATACTGAACTTCGCAAACTGCGATATGGTAGGCCATACCGGCGTTATGGACGCCGCCGTAAAAGCGGTGCGTACGGTGGACGAATGCGTAGGGCGAGTTGTCGAGGCCGTGCTCGCATCGGGCGGGCGCGCGATTATCACGGCGGATCACGGCAACGCGGAACAGATGTACGATTTCGAAAACAACGAACCATTCACCGCGCATACCACAAATCCGGTGCCTGTGATCATTGCCGATCCCGCATTAAAAGCGGTTAAAGTGCGCGAAGGCGGGCGGCTGTGCGATCTCGCGCCTACAATGCTTGCGCTGATGAATATAGAACAGCCTGCGGAAATGACAGGCTCAAAGCTCTGGCTCCCGAACTGATTATAACCGCTCGAGAGCCGGAATAATGTTGGGCGATGTTGGGCAATTTCGAGAAATGTCGGGATTGCCCAACATGCAAAAGCTATATATTATAATGATTATGGATGATGGATCAGCGTGAAAAAGCTGATTTGTTCAGTGCCGCTTTTCGGCTTTTCCTCCGCATATGTACAGCATAGTTTGGTTAGGGAGTCATGCAATACTTCCGCTGATTCATTGAGCCAAATATCCTTCAAATGATTCGGGATAATTACAGGCATACGATTATGAATAGAATAGAATTCCGGAACAGCTTCGCGGGTGAGGATGGCGAAACGGTTGTCTTTCGTAAAAATACCCGCCATATATATTGTTTTACTATCGGATAACGAAAAGGCGTATTTCTCCTTCTTCTTGTTGTCCAAAGTTTTCCACTCGTAGTAACCTGAAGCGGGTATCAGGCATCGTCGGCTTAACATGGCATCGCGAAACATTGGAGAGGCCTGCGCAGTCTCGCTTCGTGCATTGATCAGCAGTGTTCCGCTATTGAGACGGGGGAAGCCCCAACACATGCAATCAGCATGGTGAGCCAGCACCGGAGCGATCGAACCAGGGTATACATCGCCGCTCTGGAACGCGTTAGTTTCAGATGTGTTCTGCGTCGCTTGCGCTCTGACGACTATTTCGCGCAATTCGTCATCCTCTGCTTGAATCCAGTATCGTCCACACATATTGCTCCTCACCCTACCACTTTACCCAATACTGTAAACGAATCGTACTCATGAATCGCTATGGGATCATACTGTGTATTAATAGATATGAGTTTGCCCTGACCAAGTTTTTTACAGTATGATTCTTCGTTCAAAACAAAGATACCAATCTCACCAAGCTCGACTTGCTCTTGTTGATGGATGAACACGATCTGGCGGTCGATGTATCGAGGCGTCATACTGTCGCCGCTGATTCGTAACGCAAAGTCTGCGCCTTCAGGTACGCTCTCGTCTACTTCGATTTCTTCATATGTATCGCTATCCAGGAACAATCCGGTTCCGGCGGATACAGGCAGATCAAACAACTTCATGGTTTGGGGACGACGCTGGGCTTCACTCTGCTCACAGAACAGCGGGTTCCGCGCCAGCATTGTGGCGTATTCGTTCACGCGATCTTTGCCGATGCGGTTCAATCGGGTAATATGCTTAGATTCGATTCCGGCAAACTCGAACCGGATATCTTCAACCTGATACAGGTCGCACAGCAGCAGAAACTGCGGGATACTCGGCAGTGTTTCCCCGCGCTCCCAATGCGAGACGGCTTTCTTTGTTACAACCTTCCCGGTATGCTCCGCGAGGTATTCAGCGACGGCAGTCTGCATGATACCGTGTTTCTTGCGCAACCGCGCGAGCGTGCCTGCTATATCCACATAATCCCCTCCACTATAAGTATACCCTATAGTCGACTGGATTACAATACCAATCTCAAATTTCGAGATTATGTATTTACAGCCGCGCTTTGGGCATATATAATATAGGCGAAAGGAGAGATGCGCGGTGACGGAACGGACGATTCTCCACAGCGACCTTAACAACTGTTATGCAAGCATAGAGATGATGTACTACCCGAAGCTGCGCGGACATCCGATGGCGGTTGGCGGCGACGTCGAGGAGCGTCACGGTATCATCCTCGCGAGGAACTATGAGGCGCGAGCGTTTGACATTAAGGTAGGTCAAGCCCTTTGGCAAGCAAAGGCGCAGTGCCCGGGATTGATTATTGTATCTCCACACTATGACCGTTATATCCGATTCAGCCGCATGTTTCGGAAGATTCTATCGGACTATTCTGACCAAGTCGAACCGTTCGGCTTAGATGAGGCATGGTCAGACGTAACCGGCTCCGTTCATAGATACGGCTCTGGTAAGGCAATCGCCGACGAAATCCGTGAGCGGGTAAAAGACGAGATGGGCGTTACCGCCTCTATCGGAGTGAGTTTCAATAAGATTTTTGCCAAACTGGGTTCGGATATTAAGAAACCTGACGCGACGACGGTCATTACGCCAGAGAACTATCGCGAGCTGGTCTGGCCACTGCCAGCGAGCGATCTGCTGGGCGTTGGCAGACGCACGCAGGTCAAGCTGGCAAAATACAACATCCTTACGATTGGCGATATAGCCCGATGCGATCCGGCACTGCTGCAGAGCTGGATGGGCAAGTGGGGATTGTTCCTCTATACCTATGCGAACGGTAACGATTCGTCGCCTGTATCGCGTATGGGCGACGAGGCTATCGTGAAATCTGTAGGCAACTCGACCACCTGTCCGCGCGACCTTGAAAACGACGGCGACGCTAAGATCGTGTTATTGAACCTAGCTGAGAGTGTAGCGGAACGGATGCGCGAGCTGGGACTCATGGCGCGGACTGTTGAAATCAGTTTGCGTACCAATGATCTGAAATGGTGTACTAGGCAGTCTCGCCTTCAAATGCCAACACATATCTCAAAGGAGCTATGCGCCGCAGGGATGATGTTGTTGAAAGATAACTACCATTGGGAAAAGCCGCTGCGCAGTATCGGCATTCGCGGAACCGATCTCATACCGATTGCGAGCAATAGGCAGGTACAAATGTTCATGGACGAGCGGCAACGCGAGAAGGCGGAGAAGCTAGAGTTTACTATAGATTCCATCCGCAAGCGGTTTGGGCATTACGCCATTATGCCAGGTCTGCTGCAAGTTGATGAACGTTTAGGGAAGCTAAACCCAAAGGATGATCATGTCATCCATCCGGTAGGGTATCTATGAGGTGTAGCGTATGATAAGCGATCAGTCCTACTTAGAAAACGATTATAAGGTATACATTGACGTGAACGAAAACCGGCTAAAAGATGGGCGGTTGATTCCTGTGTCGTTTGTGTGGGAAGATGGGGTTTGTTATAATGTAGATAAGGTTATTGATGTTCGACCAGGCGTTAGCACAAAGGCTGGAGGAATGGGCTTGCGATACACGGTGCGTGTGGGGAATAGGCAGACGAATATGTTCCTTGAAGAAGATGGTAATGCCGACAGGTGGTTTATGGAACGAAAACATTTATGAAATGTGAAGATAAGGTGATTTAGTATTATATCATCTCACGTATCATGAAGTAGCTGTTACAGCTCAGCAGGCTAGCAGGGCGAAATCATTTACTCTCATATATAAACATAAATAACATAAATCATCACCAGAAAGAGCGGGCATCTGAATATTGTGGCAGCTCAAACTTGGTGTTTTTAACTTTATCATGAGTCCCCAAGCTATCTTGCGCAGGGTTGTCATATTTTTGCATGCGTTTATTTCATGGATTCTTCTTGCATATTCTCCAAACAAAACATCGAGCGTACAATACAGTGAGTTTTCAATACCCCAATGTTCACGTATTAGGGCGTGTTCGAAAAATATCTCGAGGCTGAATGTGCTGGATTTTGATGAGGCGCAAGGAGCCATGAGGGAGGCGTAGCTCCGCTACGTCGACTGCGCGTAAACCCGCCGCCGCC
>JAISZG010000049.1 GCA_031269355.1 Oscillospiraceae bacterium
TTAGGGCGTGTTCGAAAAATCTCTCGGTCTGAATGCACTGTCTTTTTATCCATCGCGGCGTCGCGCGCTCCAACCCGCCTTCATCCGCCACTGGCGGCGGCGGGTTTACGCGCAGTCGACGTAGCTCCACTACGCCTCCCTCATGGCTCCTTGCGCCTCATCAGAATCCAGCACATTCAGCCTCGAGATATTTTTCGAACACGCCCTAAAAACGAGATGGAAATTCTGTTGACAATTCAGAAAATGCAAAAATAAAAATATATAAACATAATTCAATATTGCCTCATACCTAGCATAGCGGGAGGGAGCTGCGGTGATAGGATTGCGGCATAATTATAGAGCGGCTAGAGTTTGGTAATCTTGGGAAGCATTCGCTCCCTCCGTGCGTCATATATACGACTGAGGTGGAGAACGAATGAATGCACGCCGCCCGGTCGCCGTTGGTTTGATTTGCTTGTTTCTATTGCCGTACTCGAACGCGCGCTCAGAATCCGCGTTCAGCGAAACGCGCAAAAGACTGACCGACCGACTTAGCTACGGACAAGCGGTAGCTGCGGAAATAACGGTATTGCTTGAATCGGATGCGCCTGCTGTCCAAGGCGGATCGATCAGCGCAGCGCTGAGCAAAGACTCGTACAGCGCGAATTGGATTGGGCTTGACGGCTCGAACGCTTCTGACAGCGTTTCTATTTGGGAGACGAAAGACGACGTATGGCTGACGTTCGGTTCTGATGAGACGGGCGGCGACGCTTTATGCGTGCCGATTGAGAACACGCGCGCGTGGGACGGTATTCCATGGGACGCGCTCTCGCCGGACTGGAATCCGCTGGACGCGCTGGCTAACAAGCGCATGCGCGCGGCTTCTGGGATAGGCGGGTTGTTAGCCAATCCAATTGTGCGCTTCTGGTCGGAGACGGATGACCGCGTTCCGATTTGGGATATGCTGACGCGCCAATGGGTGCGGCTGCAAGCGCGTATGACGTCATATGTGGACGACGGCGCGTCCGCCCCAGGCATGAGCGGAATTGACCGTCCGTCGCACTGTACGACATACAAACTGACCGGCGAACAGTTCGCCGACGTGTTGTCCCAATGGGCGCTTGGGCTTTCTATCGATCCTCAAGTTCTTTGGCTGAGCGACGCTTTGGCTATGGACGGAGAGGAACAAGCCGCGTATACGGCTTGGTTTGGCGCGTTATCCGAACAGCTTGCGGGCATGACTTCCACCGGAAAGCTTACATTGCGCGTGTACCTCGACGGGTTCGACGAGGTATGCGGAGTAAACGGAAGCGTCACGATGAAAACAGTCTCCGGCGAGCGGGTTCCCGTGAGCGTGACGTATCGCAAGAAAACGAGCGGCAGCAAGATTACGCGAACGCTCCGATTATCCGCGATGCCGGAAGGCAAATCCGACGGATTCGATCTGCGGGCGGAATTCGTTTCCACCAACAATCCAAAGGGGAACAATCGCAGAACCGCATCCGTCAGACTAAACGGTCGTAGAAACGGCGTAACGTCTCGCACAGATTTATCGTGGTCGTATTCAAACGACTGGATAGACTCGGAAACCGGACGCGAGGAATCTATTAATGGAAAGGGCGAACTTGCTATACGGCTGAATGGCAAGGATTCGCTGTCTCTTGACTGGATACATACTGCGTCTGGAAGCGCTTCGGCCACACCGGCGCTCGAGGAGCATATTGAATTCACGCTTTCATCGGATGGTAGAATCGCTTTAGTACCAGTCGATGAATGCTCCGGGAGCGTCGACATAAGAACCGCCGCTTCCGAGCTTCCGCCGCCGCTGCCGGACGCGTCCGCGCTGAACCTTATTAACTTTAAGGAAGACGCGCTGCAAGAAAACGAGCGTCAACTTGGAGCGGGTACGCTGTCCACGCGACCATGAAGGAATGGGGCGATGCCCCATGAACGAAAGCGATCGCGCTAAACTAGAATATCCCCCCTGCGAGGGGTGAGGATAGATACAACATCTCACTTGACGGAGGTATATCTCATGATTCGCAAACCGATTTCTCTGCTCCTATGCCTGCTGCTGATGCTCACAGGCGCCGCCTCATTCGCCGAAGAGACCCCCAATCCTGAGGCGTTTGTTGGCAAGCTGTCCGACAGCATTATGGACGCCGCAGTCGCGTCAGGCCAGCAGCTCAACATTACCGTAACCACAGGATTCGAAGACGCCGAATCTTATGGGGATGAGTTTGTTCAGGCTCAGGCGCTTCTTTCCGCGTTCGCGTACTCGCTTAGTTCGCAAATAAGCGGCGATATGGGACTCAGCACGATCAATTATGAGTTGAACGGCGAATCGCTCCTATCCGGAGGGATAATCACGTCGGGAAACGATATCTATTTCAACAGCAGCATACTTGGTGAAGAAACCTACAAAGTTAATTTGGACGAGCTCTTTGCTCTGTTGATGTCCGTCGCATCTCAAAATCTGCCAGCGTCCGCCGAAAGCGCGCTGACGGTGATTTCGGACCCCACCATTTTCCAGCCGTACATAAGCGCTGTTATAGACGTTGTGCTAAACTGGTCGTCCGAAACGTTCAATGTCGTTACCACCTCAGACGATGCCGCGACGGTAGAGCATCCTGAAGCTGTAACGAAAAAGACGATCGAAATAAGCCCTGAGCAGCTGCAAAGCCTGCTGGACGAGCTGTATTCTCTGACGATGAACGATGAAGAGGTGCTCTCTCTTATCGCGGATATGTTTACACAGACAATATCCGAATCTGCGAGCTATACATTGACGGCAAACGATGTGGCGCAGGCTCTCGCTGTTTATAAAGATCCGGTGAATTCGTTCTTCACCTCATTCTTCAAACCGATTTCGCTTACGCAGCTGTACGACCAATCAGATAGATTGGTAAGCGCGGTGTTCAGCGCGGGAATCGTCGATAAGTCGTATGGCAATGACTCGGAGCTTTCGTATGACTTATCTGTGATATACGATTTTAGCACGGTGGAAGGCGCGGCAGTCGAACTGCTGACCGCTACGCTTGCAACATCGGACGGCGAGGGCGTGAAATTCTACGCGTCTACGGAGTTGGAACCAATCGTACCGGTCGAGAACGCATACTCACAGACGCAACGTTTCTACGTTGGAGCGGAACTATTCGACGAAGACGCTGCCTCGATAGGCGCGGCGAGATGCGAAGCCGAGTCCGTAGTAACAACCGGCGATATGTTTGAAACCGACTCAATCGAGATACACATCGCAGTGGATAGCGGCTTTGCCGAGCTGACGGATATGGTTGAAGACGGCGGACTGGCCGCGATAAATATTACTATTGAGCAAGAAACTAATCTCACCGACTCGACGGACACGCTGTTTGAAACCGTCGCAAGCGAGCGCATCAGCTATTTGGATGCGAACGGCAAGAACATAATCCCCGATATAGTTACGAACATAGTGATTACGCCCGCAGTTGTGGGGGATATTGAGATTCCGGAAGACGCGATGGATCTGCTTTCGCTGACAATTAAGGATCTGGTTAATCTGCAGGGCGTGATTGATTCAAACTTGACGGATATTCAGACGAAGCTGTGGATGCTCTTCGCGCCGGAACTTGTTGAAATCGAAGCCACCGAGCCGGTCGATGCTACAGAGTCTGCGCCGCAGCTTAGTTCGCCTGACGCAATCCCGGCGGAAGAGGTGCCGGAGGCAGTACCCGCCGCTTGAGCGGAGCGCATATAGTTGCATAACAATAACGGGAGTAGGCGAGAGCCGCCTCCCGTTATATGTAATTATATGATGATAAATGATATGGAGAGGTTTGTTAATATATGGCGGAACTTGATTTGACAGCTTTGAGAAAGGCTGCCGAAGCGTTTGGACACGCGCTGGAATACGCGCGGAAAATAGAAAACAAACCGCCCGAACAGCGCGAGTTCTTCGAAATGGAATTCACGCGCGCTGCCGTTATTCAACATTTTGAGTTCGCCTATGAAATATGCTGGAAAACAATGAAGCGCTATATCGAGATGGATATAGGCGCGGAAGCCGATATCCTTACGAGACGCGATTTATTCAGGCAAGCGGTCGAGCGGCGGATTATAAGCGATTTTGATAGTTGGCTGGAATTTCACACGGCGCGGAACAGAACGTCGCATGTGTATGACCAATCGGTGGCGGAACAGGTTTATAGCGTCGCAAAATCATTCGGTGAAACTTTGAAAGTATTTTTATCTACAATGGAAACGCGAATACGGGAGACGCGAATATGATAGGCGTGACCCAATCTGAAATGTGCATTGTGCAAGATATATTACGCCGATATGCATTAGAATGCGATGTGGTAGCATTTGGCTCGCGCACTACGCAAACGTATAAGCCATACTCGGATTTAGATCTGGCGCTGCGATGCGGCGTGCCGCTGAGCATATCGCAGTTGTCAAAAATTCAATTGGCGTTTTCCGAATCGGATTTGCCGTTCCGAGTCGATATCGTGGATTATAATAACGCGTCGCCTGAATTTAGGCGGATCATCGACGCGCATGCCGTAAGAATATCAATGTGATTTGCTAACGCTGCCGATACCACCGCTCCATTAAATCAAAAAGCGCGGCGGTTGTCGCTTCCGCAAGCTCCAGATACTGCGCGGGTTCAAGTATGGCGTCCAAGCGGTGCGCGTCGGACGAGTTTAGAATATGATGGCCGCGCAGATCGCAAAGCGGCGCGGGCGCGGTAGGGGAGACCTCAAGGGCGGCAAATCGCGGCGAGTCCGGGAGAAAGCCCAGGCACTGCAGCAGGCCGTTCGAACCTCGGTTAATATGCGCGGGAACGAGCAGACCGCCGTGCGCTCGCGCGAGCGAATCCAACTCGTCGAGCGTAAGTTTGGTGGATTGAATCAGCAGCTTTGGCACGGAAGCCGTTATGATATCAGCAGCGTTCATAACGTATTGATTTCCAAACAACCTAGGCAGATTCATCGCGTCGCCAAGCGCGGCCTCAATTCGCTCGCCAAAATTCAGCGCGTTTTCAACGGTCGTGAAATAGCACAGGCAATGCGCTTCCTCGCGCGTAGTCACCTCGAGTCCCGGCAGCAATTGCAGGCCGAGCGCTTGAGCCGCGATTTCGCACGCCGGAAGATTCAGCGCGCAGTTGTGATCCGTAACGGCAAGTATCCGAATGCCCGCGAGAGCAGCCATTCCCGCAATATTCCCCGGCGTCATATCGTCGTTAGCGCACGGCGACAGGCATGAATGGATATGAAGATCTACGGGAACCTTCATGATCTATTTGCCTGCCCGATGCCCATAGCCCACATTTGGCCGCACAGCGCGTACGCGTTCTGCTCCGCTTTGAATATGGCGATGCTTTCATCGTTGGCCTTTTGCAGCGCGTCGGGTTCGGGATCGATATTATCAGGAAGTATCACGCACGCCATATCCAGCAGCGTAGCCACCGCGACTACGTTCATATGAGTTTGCACCGTGACCCACGCGACGCCGCCAGTTCCGCCGTGAGCCAGCGCCCAACTGAGCAGGTCGCAGCAATATCCCGCCGTAACCTCGCGCGACAAATCAGATTCCGGCGTCAGTAATTTTAGATTTAACTCGCTGTGAAGAGTCTCTAATGTGATAGGCATATAACCTCCGCCGTACTATAATATTATTGTATTTTAAAACCCATTTTGATTGTCGTACCAACGCCGTATTCTGAGGTGATTTCAAATGAATCGGCGTTCCGGCGCATGTTTGGCAAACCCATGCCGGCGCCAAACCCGAGATCCCTTACGTCGTCTGTTGCGGTAGACCAGCCTTCCTGCATCGCCAGGTCAACGTCTCGAATACCGGGGCCAACATCGGTAGAAGTAAGATGAAGCCAGCCTGTTTCGCCACCTATTTCAATAGGCGGTATGATTTCAAGATCGATTCGTCCGCCCCTGCTGTGAATAACAAGATTCAGCTCGACTTCGTACGCGGCAATTGATACGCGCCTGATCACGCCAAAGTCGATGCCGATATGGCGAAGCAGCCGCTTTATCGAAGCGGAAACTTCACCGGCCGACGCAAAATTATGTGCCTGTACTACGTATGATTCGTGGAGCGCTTCATGTGACAAATCGATCAGCCTCCTGTTTTTTCGGAAGCTATCGCCTCGTCTTCGGTTCCCGGAAGCCCGTGTTTATATAGAATTCCACAGGTAACGTACAGCGTATGTTTTGTCGCCAGCATAACGATTCCTTTGTCGCGCGCCATATCGAGCATATCCTGCGTGGGACGCTTGCCGCGCGCGAATACTACGCACCCTACATCCAGCATTTCCGCCGTGCGAACGACATGCGGATTAGTAAGCCCTGTCAGCAGAACGGTGTGATCCTTTACAAACGCGAGAACGTCGCTCATCAGGTCGGATCCGCAGGCGGTGCGGATATCCAAATCCAGCTGCTCGTCCCCCATTAGAACATCTGCGTCGAGTAATTCCATGATCCGCGATATTTTCATCCAATCAACTCCGTCAGTTAACCGCCGTTTATAACGTTATACGCCCAGCTCCCCCATTTTTCGAGCGTAATCGATAAAGCGGCAGAGAATCTCCATATGATTATACTTTATTTGCGCGGAAAGCGAAAGGGTATCTCCCGAATTTTGCTCAAGCTGCTCCATTGATTGCGCGCATGATTCGAGAAGCTCCATTAAGCCGCGCGTAAGCGGATGATTGGATGCGGATAGCGCCGTGTTCATTGTGCTTATCAACGCGTTTGCGCGCGATAGATTCGTACCGGCGGCGGCGCGCACGGCGTCGGCGTCCATAGTATTGCGGTCAAGCGCCAGCGAGAGGCGCGACAGCTCGCGTATCATTTCGGGAAGCAGCGCGTAACCTTGCGACAGCGCGGATGACTGCATTGGAGTCGCGACTATGTGAAGCAGAATTTCATCCGAAACAAAATGGTATAGAGCTGGCGAACTAAACTCTTGATTATTCTGCAGCTTTGCCCGCACTTCCTCCGCTTCTTCCTGCGAGGGATAGCAGGCGACGAGCAAACGGTATGAACCATTTTGGTAAACATACCCCGCGCCGCCGCGTTTGCGCAGCGAATCCGCTTCGGCCAGCGCTTCTTCCTGGGATTCGTAGGAACCTACCTGTATCGCGTACCACGATTGCCGCTCAAGCGTTAGCGTCGCGTCAGCCGAGGTTGAGCTTTCCTGAGGCAGCGGGACGGCCGTAGATTCGGGGTGTGGGTTGGTAATGAACAGGATTGGAAATCCAGCCTGCGCGCTGATAACGGCGACGCAAACGATTACCAAAAATAAAAGTAATAGAAGCGATCCGGTTCCCGGGCTTCTGGGATAGTTTTTCGTGCTCAGTTCAGGCATCGGTCGCGCACCTCCACCACTTCTTGTCTGTAATATATGGCGCGCGAAATGCGAATAGAACGATTCTATTTATTACAGATTTCTCAAATACGCCCTAATCCAATACAGGCGATGGGGAAGGAATTGTGTCCGGCGGCGTCGAACTTAACGCCATATCCGGCGCCGCGTTAGTCGATTCGACGCGAAGCAATATAACGTCGCCTTCTTCCGCGCCGCCTATTAATTTATACCATCCGTCCGGGCGCGCTTCAAGCGTAACGGGCATAAGCAGCTCGTCGCCCAGCGTTTCATATATATCGCCTGCGTCCGGATGAAACAGAGCGCCTATCGGCCCTCTTAGACGCCGTACGGAAAACGGCAGATTATCCGCCGCAGGCGCGCGAAGCACGTATGCGCCGCCGTCTCTGTAAACGACGGCTTCTTCGGGAATCCATATCGCGTATTCGGAGAGACCGGTTTCGAAAGATACGGATGTCGATGCGCCGACCCGGACATCCTCGGTATATGGCAGCGCGGCGCGGACATAGGCTTTGCTTCCGCTTATATCCGTACGAGTCGTTACCGACTCGACGATCGCTTCGACCGGCTCCGATACGCCGTCTATCGAAAGTTCTATGCTCATGCCGGTTTGTATATCGTGCGACAGAGCGGTATCGAGCGGTAAGATAACGGTTCGCTGATCTGGATCGGTAAGCGTGCCAAGCGCCTGACCCGCGCGTATCGTATCGCCAGGCTGCGCGTCGAATCCGATGAGCACGCCGTCGTCGCTCGCGTATATCGACAGCGCGTCCACAACATCCTGCGCCTCGTTGCGAGTGCGCAAAAGAGATTCGATCGCGCGCAGCTGTTCGTCGTATCCAGGCAGCGACAGAGGCCCTTCAAGCGTGAACAGCGGCTCGCCTTCGGTCACCCAATCGCCCTGTTTGATATGGACTGTGTTTATAACGCCGCTTACGCCAAATATCACCGCAGGCTTCTCGGCACGCAAGATTCCGCTTGCAATCGTAATCCCCGACGCGTCCATAACGCGGGCGGTCTGCCCTGGTTCAAACCGTTCGTTCGTCACGCTAACCCTATATGATTCTCCGTCCGCAACCGCTACGACGCCCTCGCACTGCGCGCCGCCGGATTCTACGGTAACTGTTTGCCCGGCCGACTCTGCAAGCCTAGCGTCCGCTATCGTTACGCACAGCGCGCCGTCGCGCGCGATTACCGCAAGCGCGCCGTCGTCCATCGCGCCGCCGAGTTGCGCGTTCAGCAGCGTCACGCGGCCTGTCACAGGAGCGCGAACTACTTCCGGCTCCGCCGCTATAAGCGCGGGACGAATCGCGGCGCGCGCGGCCTCAAGCGCCTGATCGTTCGATTGGAGAGCTTGAACTGTTTTGGGATTGGAAAGCGTGAGAAGCAAGTCGCCCTTGCGCACCAGCTCTCCCGTCTGTCGGAATACGCTTTCGACCGTGCCGTCCGCCCTTGCGAACAAAACCGCGCGCTCGTACGCCTCGATAGCTCCGGTAGATATGCTGGGCGACGCGAGTTCGCTCCGCTTTAGCGTGAGCGTTTCCAATTGCGGCTGCGCAATAGGCAGCCCAAAGCCGAATACTAGCTCCGCAAGGAGGATCACGGCGAGCGATCCGCCTATGATCCAAAGCGTAATTGGGCGTTTCAGCCACTTGGATAGGTTTTGCCTGTTCACGGACATTCCTCCCCTTACATGAGGATAACCGGATTATCGCGATACGATTCAATATAAGCGCAGCAAGCGGATCCGAAGGCGTGGCGCGGCCTAGCTGCAGCGGATTCAAAAAAAACTCCGCAGGAGTTTTTACACTATCGGCTCCCGCGCCAAATAAAAACGTTCGCAGAATCGACTGCGTTCAAAGGAGATAGCATGCCCAATGTACAAGCGCTTTATCGCATATGGCGCTCGAGAAGATTTGACGAGGTAGTCGGTCAGGATTCGATAATAAGAACGCTGCGCAGCCAGGTGCGAAGCGGTTCGATCGCGCACGCTTATTTGTTTTCAGGGCCGCGCGGCGTTGGCAAAACGTCCGTGGCAAAAATATTCGCCCGCGCGATTAACTGCATTGCGCCGGAGGATGGGGAACCATGCGGCCGCTGCTCCGCGTGCGAGGCGCTTGTGTCGGATTCAAATCTGGACGTACTCGAAATGGATGCGGCGAGCAACAATAAAGTGGACGACGCTCGCGATTTGATCGAGAGGGTTAAATATCCGCCTGCGGTAACGCGCTACCGCGTGTTTATAATCGACGAAGCGCATATGCTCACGACGCCCGCGTTTAACGCGCTTCTCAAAACTTTGGAGGAACCGCCGAGGCACGCGGTGTTTATACTGGCTACGACAGAGCCGAAGAAGCTGCCCGATACGATTTTATCTCGCTGCCAGTGGTATGCGTTTCGCAGGATAACTCCGCGCATAATAGTCGAACGGCTAGAGTACGTGGCGCGCAGGAGCGCCATACAATATGAAACGGAGGCTATGTGGATAATAGCGCGCGCATCCGACGGAGGCATGCGAGACGCGCTTAGCCTGCTGGATGTATGCAAATCTACCGCTGACGGCGGTGTGGTCACCGCCAGGCTTGTGCGCGATACGCTTGGCGCTGCGGATCCCGAAGTGCTCTTCGCGCTGGCGGACGCGTTGGTGGATAAGAACGCTCGCGCCGCGTTTCAGCGGATGGACGCCTGTTTGGCGCAGGGCTTAGAACCGCAGGAACTTGCCGGCAGTCTGTGCGAGCATGCGCGCGCGCTGGCGCTGGCTAAAATATGCGAGGACGACGTCGCCGATATTCTGGCCGCAACCGCGCAGGCTGCAAGCGAGTATAAGGAGCAGGCGCAACGCGCGTCTCAGGAAAGCTTGCTGCGTATGATAGATTTGTTTGCGGCCGCATCCCAGACAAACAAGTGGAACGCGTCCCCTCGATTGATGCTCGAGCGCGCAGTGCTGCGATCGTGTATTCCAGACGACGCGATCCGGTTGGAGGAATTGGCGGCGCGTGTTGAATATCTTGAGGATAAGCTTGCAAATCTGGCGCTGAATCCCGCGCCCGTTCAGCAGGAGGCGCGGGCGGTACCACCGCCGATCATTCATCAAAACGCCGCCGCGAATAATGACATGCAGGGCATTGTGAACGATACCAGAGATGCGGCCGCTTCGGACACCGCGCTTGCCGTGAATCCGGCGCTTTCGCCTGCGAATGCGGAATCGTCTCTCGATGCGAACGATTTATGGGAGAGAACGGTAGATATTATTAAAAGAAAGTATACTCGTATATATGGCATGGTTCGCGGCGGCCAGCCGCAGGCAGTGAACGGAGACGAACTGCAAGTTTATTTTGATAATGATGATAAACAAACATCGTTCTATAGTGAGATGTTAAATAAGGGAAGCAACAGGCAGCTTGTGGATCAGGCGCTGTCGCAGGCAGCCGGCAGGTCAATGCGATTTGTTCCGGCGTCCGGCAAACGCGCTCCGGTTCCGCCCGCCGATAATGCGGCAAAGCTGGATAAGGTATTCCATACGTTCGGTCGGGAGAAAGTCGACGTGGTGCCGATGGAAAAATTTGGAAATAATGTAAATATATAAACAAATTACCGTTAATCAACATGATGATTAACGCACGGAAATTGCCGATACGCGACGGATTTTCGTACTTTGCAGCGTTATATAGTTGGGAAGCTGTGAACTTGACAGGTTGATATCAATGCAATACAATGTTTAAAGATTTCTGGATGCCAACGAATCAGCCCCCGACGTTGGAAGGGAGGAATAGGCGCGTACGAATATCCCGCGCCTGATACAATGAAGAGAGCGCTCATACGCCCCTTGTGGATCGCGCTGGCACTGTGCGCTTTGTTCGCGCTGTTTACTCTGGCATCGGCGGAAACGGATCCGGTATCCGCTCAGATAGAGATAAGCCCGACGACGCTGTCCGGTCCGTATACAGTGCGGGTAAACATCCAAATATCCAACGTTGGCGACGACGATTTGCCAGGGTCCGTTCAGCTGTACGATCCTGACAACAACCGAGTGGCGTCGTTTGGCTCAGGCGGTTCGCTGACGCTTCTTATAGGGCAGATATATGCGTGGCAAGGCGAATGGCACGTCACGCAGGAACAGCTTAACGCGGGCAGAATCAATTATAAACTATCGTATCCGCGCTATAATGACGCGGGGCAGCTTGCGACATATTCAAAATCGGTTACCGCAAAAATAACATATAACAAAGTAACTACGCCTACGATACGAGTTACGAGGTCGATGGAACCCGAAGCGCCTCAAGCTGGTCAAGAGGTGACTATAAGCTATCTAATCGCGAACACCGGTTCGGTTGCTGTTCGCAATATGGAAATAGTAGATAAGGGGATAGGCGTTAATCGAGGCGACTTGACCGTCGATTCGCTGAGCCCCGGCGCTCAGATAACAAAAACTCATACGTTTACGCTTGGCGAATCCCCGGTAAAGTCCGCGCCTACGTTTTATTTTATACCCGAGGGAAGCGATAATGAAGTAACTTCGAGCGGCAGCGAATTCACGATAACGCCGATAATAGTGAACATTACCGCAACGCTGACCGCCAGTAAGTCCGTGGTTAATAAGGGAGATACGATAGACCTGGTATGCGAGATAAAGAACGCGGGCAGCACGTCATATAAAAATATAAAAATCACCGACGCGTCGCTGGGCACGCTGGGTTCGTCCATATCGATTGGCTCGAAGAAAACGTATAAGGAAACAAAATCCGTCAAGGTAGATCAGTCGAGATCATATCAATTCGTTATCACAGGCGAGGACAGCGGCGGCAACCCGCTGTCGATCGTGACAAACGAAGTGCGCGTTCAGACGCTCGAGGACGCGAAGCCCGTGTCGCTCGTGGTAACGATTGAGAACGATCGCGACGTAGTGTATCAGGAACCGTTCACCGCTATATTTATTATTACCGTGCGCAACACGGGTGAGGAAACTGTAAATGACATAAAGGTTACTGCGGCGAAAAAGGAGATATATACGATCGCGTCGCTGGCGCCCGGCGCAGAGCATGTTGTGGCGAAGGAGTTTACGCTGTCGATGGGCGGCAACTTCCAGTTCGCGGCTAACGCGAAGGACGCGCTCGGCAAGGATCAGATCTTTACGTCGAATACTGCGGAGATAATATACCAGGCGCCCAGGCCTACTCCAAGCCCGACGCCTACGCTAACGCCTACGCCTACCGAAACTCCTCCGGAATCGACGCCTACCATGGAGGTCACCGGAGTCGACGGGAACGGCGAGGGCGGCATTGGGAATATTCTGAAGTATGTTTTGCTAGGGTTGCTTGCCGTGGTTGTGATGGGCGTGGGAGCAATGCTGATTCTTGAGCGCGCACGCGTGCCTGCGGCGGTGGCTTCGCGCTCGTCGGGCGCGCGGTCGGTGGAAGTATATGATCACCTAGCGCGCAGCGAACGGCGCGACTATACTCGCGCCGCCGTAAAGACCACTCGTTCGCGCGCGGCGAAGGGTGTAGCCGCCGGGTTAGCCGTTATGGGGCGCAGCCGCCGCATGGACGAGGAAGTTCCCGAACAGCCTACTGATCGTTATCAACCCGCGCCGTCCCAGGCGGATTTATATGCTCCGCCGCCAAATCCATATGACGAATTCGAAGGCGAACCGTGGCTGGCTCAAACGACCTCCGCCGATGAAACCGCTACTCCCGCTGAGGAAGGCGGCTTGGCTGAAAGTGAACTGGCTGATATACCGCGATACCTTGAACCGGAGGATGAACATTTTGTGCCCTTGCCGCAATCACCTTATACTACGGAAGTGCCGATTGCAAATCCGCCCAAACCCGTCGCCTCCACGCGGACGAGGCGACAGAAAGATGAGCGCTCCTCCGCTAAGGCCGTGGAGCCGACCGGCGAGGATTTGATCGGAAGCACCGGCGAATATCATCTGACCAGGCAATCCGGCGCTATTCATCCCAAACCGGAACCGTCGAGCGTGGTCGAAGCTGAGGATCCGACGGGGTTTGCTCGCAAGCAGCGAGCGCGGCGCGGACGCGAGATCAACATCGCCCAATTTTACGAAGAAGACGACGGCTGACCAAACGCGTGAGCGAAGCGCGCCAGACGCATATGTTAATATAATTTATAAGGCCGTCGGTTAAGCTGACGGCCTTAATCTTTCATGGAAACGCGCGCAGACAGATTCGGCGAAAGCGCGTAGAAATATTGTGCGTTCATAATAGAGTGGCGCTATATGGCGGCTGACGTTACCTCGCGCTCGCGAGCCGCTCCGACGGTGATAGATTCCCTTTCAAACGACGATCGATCGGGAAGAATGGAGTCAAAGCAATTTTGAATTGTTCGCTTTTGCTCTTCGAAGTTTGTTACTGTCGGAGTATCGTTGATACATATCATTTTATATTTCTGATTTTTTATTGCGTCGTATGCTTCCGGGTTTCCACACCCGCCTCATCTCTAATATACCATTATAAAACCCATTATTCCAGTTAGACGGGCTTCATCCTCCTACGCTCAGGAACAATGCGGAGGATGCGCCCTGCAGCTGCTGGAAAACCAAAACCATCGGCATTGCCGATGGTTCTGAATATTGATTATATACTTATCAAATTGCCGTCAGTCCAGCACCGCGTTTGCCTGCCGCTTCGCGCTTTCGAACTCCTCTTCGATCTCCGGAGAGGGTTTCTTTGTCGCAAGCGAAACGACGACGATAAGCAGGCACGAAAACAGGAACGCGGGAAGCAACTCATACAGCCCCCATACTCCGCCCATGGGCTTGATCGCAAGCTTCCATAGGAACACCATGCCAGCTCCGCCAAGCATCCCTGCGACCGCCCCCGCGTGGGTCGTGCGCTTCCAGAACAGGCTGAACAGCACCAGCGGACCGAACGCCGCGCCAAACCCGGCCCACGCGAACGAAACGATATTGAATATAACGCTGTTTTGATCCCATGCGATTACAATGCCGAACAGCGCGATTACGCAAAGCACGATACGGCTTACACGCATCGTTTGCTTTTCCGTCGCGTCTTTCTTTAACATATTTTTATAAAAATTAAGCGACACAGCCGACGAGGCGATAAGCAGGTACGAATCTGACGAACTCATCGCCGCCGCAAGAATGCCGGCCATCACAAACCCCGCGACCAGCGGGTGGAACAATGTTTGAGAAGCAAGTATGAATATATTCTCCGCAGACGACGCCGTCCGCAAAGCCGCCGGATAGAGAGACCGCCCCATCAGGCCAATGAACACCGCGATGAACAGCGACACCGCACACCAGATGATAGCTATCCGCCTGGAGCGCGTAAGTTCGCGAGCCTTACGAATCGCGAAGAAGCGGAGCAGCACTTGCGGCATTCCGAAGTAACCAAGCCCCCAGGCCATCGTCGAGATCACCGTAAGAAATCCATATGGCTGCGCGGCGCCAAACAGCGGCTGCCCTTCCTCGATCAACTGTGCGCCGTCGGAGACGGTCGGCGAAGCGATTCTAAAGAACTCCAAGAATCCTGGGATATTTTTTATATTGGAGAAAACAGCGCTAACGCCGCCCGCAGAAACCAGACCGGCGATCAGCAGCGCCGCCAGAGCGGCGATCATCACAAAACTTTGCACCAGGTCGGATATGCTCTCCGCCCAAAATCCGCCGATCAGCGTATATAACACTACGACAGCGGCGCCTATGATCATCACTGTTTGATAGTTCGCGGCGAAAAGCGTGCTGAACAGTTTGCCGCCCGTAACAAAGCAGCTGCCCACATATGCGGAAAAGAAGATTAATATGATCAGCGAGGAGGCGAGCAGCAGCACGGGCTTTGCTTCTTTAAAGCGTTTGCTGAAGTAATCCGGCAGTGTAATAGCGTCGCCGGCCACGATAGAATACGCGCGCAGTCTGCGCGAAACTAACAGCCAGTTGAGGTATGTGCCCATCGCAAGGCCAATCGCCGTCCACACCGCGTCCGATAAGCCGCACCAGTACGCGACGCCCGGCAGTCCCATAAGCAGCCAGCCGCTCATGTCGCTAGCTTCCGCGCTCATCGCGGTAACCCATGGCCCCAAACCGCGGTCGCCCAGAAAATATGCCTTGCTTGAGCCGCTCGAACGCTTCATCGACCAAACGCCGATTCCGAGGATGACTACCATAAAGATAATCATCGCGACAAGGATTTGGATCTGACTTGAACTCATTCGACCACATCCTTCAATTTTAGATATTTTTTCCATTTTATCCGCATCTTTTTCGCTTGTCAATGAATTTTTTTCCAGATCACAATTCATTCTGAGTATATTGGAGGCGTAAAGCGCGCAGACACGGCTCACGCAATATATATGTGAGCGCCTCAGCATTTCATGCGTGTTCGTAATATCATGCACCGATGATTCAACCGATTATTTCATCTGAAGCGCGCTGGATATGCAGCGGATAATTATTAATTCTAATTACAGTAATTTTATATCGATTGTTCGACTTTATTTAGTGGGGTGCTTCTTTTCGCTGGCCTATTGCCTCTTGCCTCAAAAGAAGGAATCGGTTACAATTGTGAAGCTGTATTGTGGGCGTGAGGCGCGGTCCTGGCTTGGTTGAGTGCGTCGAAGGCAGGTCCCGTCTAATTGGGGGGTAATTATGTTGGAATCCGTTAAGCTTGCTGATATAGATATCACGAAGATTTGCCATAAATATGCAGACAAAATAATTGCGTGGCGCAGAGAATTCCATCAGCACCCGGAGCTTTCGCATCATGAAGAATGGACGTCCTGGCGCATACAGGTAGAGCTGGACAGGCTTGGCATCCCATACGATTGTATCGACGGCTCGAAGAGCTTCGTCGGTCGAATCATAGGCGAACAGCCGGGAGAAGCGATAGCGCTGCGCGCGGATATTGACGCGCTGCCCATCCAGGAGGAAACCGGCGCGCCATACGCGTCGCAATTCAGCGGCAAAATGCACGCATGCGGGCACGACGCGCATGCAGCCATTCTGCTCGGCGCCGCAAGCGCGCTTGTCGAATTAAAGGCGCATCTGCATGGAACCGTATATTTGTGCTTCCAAGCGGCGGAAGAAGTCAACGGAGGCGCGGAGGAAATTGTTGAGTATCTGGAGTTGCGCGGAGGCGTTAAACGAGTCGCAGGGCTGCATATAATGTCGAATATACCTGAGGGCAGCATATTAATTCGAGACGGCGCCACGATGTTCGGATTGCTGCTATTTAAGGCGGACGTGGCGGGACGCGGCGGACACGCGTCGCGCCCTGACCAATCGTGCGATCCGATAAAGGCTGCGTGCGATCTTGTTCTTAAACTGTCGTCGATTCCGGCATACTTCTGCGATCCCCATCAGGCGGCTGTCGTGCACATAGGCCAGATACAGGCGGGCACGCGCGACAATATATTTCCGGATCACGCGTTTATAGGCGGCGGCGCGCGATTCTTCAGCCAGTCGGTTGGCGAGGAAATACTGGAACGGATACTGAGCGTCGCGAAAGGCGTAGGCGATGCGTGGGGGGTTAAGGTGGATGTGCAGGCGTCGTCTATACTTCCCCCGGTTTACAACGACCCGTCGATTGCGAAGCGCGCTAGAGAGCACGCTCTGCGCACACCAGGGCTTACTCTATGCGATCCGTCGCAGTCTGTAACAGGTTCTGATAATGTAAGCTTGCTGCTTGCTAAATATCCAGGCGTATATGCGATGCTGGGCGGCGGCAACGTTGAGCGCGGAATTACATGGGCGCATCATAACACAAAGTTTGATATAGATGAATGCGCGCTGCCGAAGGGAGCGGAGTGGCTTGCGCGCGTCGCACTGGACGCGTAAACGGATTTCTCGCGAATCGCAAATAAAATCCGCTTGCGAAACGGCGTGTATCTAGGGCGTGTTCGATAAATTTTAGAACACGCCCTGGACGTTAGGGTAATACTATACGGCATGACAAATTCTCGGTAACGTGATATACTAAAACTACGGAAAAGATTCAGGCGGAAACAGAATTGCATAACAATCAAAACCATCTTGGAAGGGCGAGGTGACGCGGTATATGTCGGAACAAGACATAACCTTGGACAACGATCCTTTTCTAACCACTCCAATCGGTCCCTTGGGCATCATCGCAATGCAGGGATGCGAAGAAATGGGACGAGCGCTGAACAACTACCTGATACGATGGCGCGATAAAAAAGAAAATTCAGATCTAGAGCTGTTCACGTTCCCCGGCTATGAGCGGGACACATTCCTTGTGGAAGCGATCTGTCCTCGATTTGGAACCGGCGAGGCAAAAGGGTTGATCCGTCAGTCGGTTCGAGGTTATGATTTATACATATTGTGCGACGTGGGCGCGCACAACATCACGTTTCCGATGTACGGGCAGCGCGTACCTATGTCGCCGGACGATCATTATCAGGATTTAAAACGAATCATATCTGCGGCGGGCGGCAAGTGCAAGCGAATCAACGTTATCATGCCGCTGCTGTACGAAGCGAGGCAGCACAGACGGACAAGCCGAGAATCGCTCGACTGCGCGCTTATGCTTCATGAATTGCAAAATATGGGCGTAGCGAATATTATCACATTCGACGCGCACGATCCCAGGGTTCAAAACGCCGTTCCCCTTATCGGATTTGAAAACATTATGCCTCCATATCAAATGCTCAAAGCGCTGTGCCGCACCGAACGAGATCTCCTTATCGATCGTGAACATATGATGATTATATCTCCGGATGAAGGCGCTATCGGGCGCAATATGTATTATGCCTCCGTGCTTGGTTTGGATATGGGCATGTTCTATAAACGGCGCGACTATACGCGCGTTGTTCAGGGGAGAAATCCAATTATCGCTCACGAATATCTGGGCGAAAGCGTAGAGGGCAAGGATGTGTTCGTCGCCGACGACATGATCTCAACAGGCGAGTCAATCCTCGATGTCGCGCGGGAACTGAAAATGAGAAAGGCGCGCCGCATATATGTAGCGGAGACGTTCGCCAGCTTTACAAACGGAATAGACGCGTTCAACAAAGCGTGCCACGACGGGCTTATCACTAAATTGCTCGCGACAAATATGACATATCTTACCCCGGAACTTCGAAGCTCCCCATGGTTTACGCTGGTTGATATGAGCAAATATATGGCCCTTATAGTCGCGACTCTCAATCATGACAGATCGCTGAACCGCCTGCTAAGCCCAGTACAGAAAATTCAGGATCTGCTTGCACGCTACCGCGCGGATCAGGTAGCTCAAAATATCCGTATGTTCTAATTTATTAAATTGCTGGTTTATATTTATATCGGGGGCATAACTGCCCCCTGTTTTTGTTAATCGTTATTTAATTTATAATTATGATAACATGTCCTAATCATCGCGAAGGATATCGTAATCTCATATCTGCGCGCATATGATTTCACGCCTTGAGGTAAAAAGGAGGAAGTCATATGCCAGTGATATATTACAATCGCAATGACGCGGTTAAATATGCGCATAAATGGGCGTTGAGCCGCAACCCGAGATATGCCACGTTTGACAAGCTTGGCGGCGACAGCACAAACTTCGCGTCCCAGTGCCTATATGCCGGCAGCGATATAATGAATTTCACACCAGATCTTGGCTGGTTCTATCTGTCGTTTACACAGCGCAGCGCGCCGTGGAGCGGCGCGGCGTATCTATATCAATTTCTATTGCAAAACCACGGCCCGGGACCGTATGGAGAGAATCTGCCGCTGTTTCAAGCGGCGCCAGGAGACATCATACAATTGAGCTTCGATGGGGAAAAATATACGCAAACGCTGGTCGTCGTCAAAGCGGGAGATAAGCCTTCTCCGGATAACGTGCGCGTAGCGACGCACAACGAGGACGCGGACGATAAACTGCTATCCGATTATAAATATATATCATTCAGATTAGTTCATATAATGGGAGTGAGAAAATAACGATTTTCTATGTTCTTGACAATACCGTCCGGCACACCATCGTCAGTCGACTGAGACTGAACAGCGTCACCGAGCCAAACGGGGCTTCCAAAATACGCTCGACAGCGTGGCGGTACAGCTCAAGTTTATCAAGAAGCAGCGGCAGGAAAACATCTTCGGTTGGGTAGGTATTCAGTTGAAACGCAATTTCATCTGTAAATTGCGCGCTAAGGCGCAGTATCATTTCGCCGGCGAGGTCGGCGTGCGGAACAAAGAATACGCGTGAAGATACTCCGTCTGCAATAATTGAATCCAGTATCGGAAGCGTAGCGCGAAGCGAATATTGTTTTAGTTTATCCCGCATAAGCGCGCCGTCCTCCCGATAGGCCACCCGAAGCAGCAGGCTGATATAATCTAAATTATCTTCACGCCATAACGAGCTTTGCTCAAACAGCGCGTTCAATTTATCAACCGGCCCACCGGCGCAGGCGTTCACCGCCCTAGCCGCAGATTGACGCGTTTGATCCGCGCGGTTCTCGCAAATCGCGTCCAGCAGGGCAAGCTTAGAATCGAAGTGATGATAAAATCCGCCCTTCGAATATGCAAGCGCGTCTATAATATCCTGAACGGACGTCTGCTCGTAGCCGTTGCGATAGAACAGCCGCTCCGCAGTTTCGATAATCTGCCCCCGACGTGAATCCCCTTTGCGCATGCGATCTCCCCGTTCCGTGCATAATCCGCTTTACGACACTGCGCGTTCCAGAAACGCGAGAGTTCCGAGCGCGGCGCGGAGCATCGCGGCGTCCGTTTCCGGTTGAGCTGCGGTCTCCGGCGCGCAGTAAACGTCGATCTGTTCGATAACGTCCTCAAGCAAGTGCGCTTCTGCCGACTGAATTCTCTTGCGCATTATTAGTGCGTTTAGCGACGCGCGTACGTCGTCCTGCTTTGACTCCGACGAGACTTGACCAATAAGAAGCGCTATCGTAGCGTATGCTCCGCTTATAGCTGCGCGCGGGTTCCCGTGCGACAACCTCGTCAGCGCTTCGTACACGCCTCCCTCCGGTACGCTCCAGCCAAGAGCGCGGGTTCGCTCCGCTATGGATTGGGCGGCGACATTAAACCGCTCATTTTTTACGGAAGACTTAAATTCGACAACGCGCGCATTCGCAGCCTTTTCGCGCATCGCGGATAACCATTCTGGGAACAGCAACCCAAAGGCCGCTATAGCCGTAAGCCCTACCGCCACGCCGTCAAAACCGGCGCGAAATTCTGGACTTAGCAAACGCATAATTATGAAAAACAAACTCCCCACCACGACCGTGACTCCCGCCCGGCGCATGGAGCATCCCTCCATTCACAATTGGTAGTATATCCATTTCTTTGGGATAATGCAAGTCTGCGTCAATTAAATATTTTATTCTGCCATAATTCTAACACATCATAACCTTCGTTAGGGGACTTGCGTTATTCAACATATTAGTTAGATCAAAAGAAATTTATAATGTATCACAAAGAAATTGTAAGGAAGCATCGGCAATTTTCAATACATGTTAAACAATAATCGGCGAATCTTCCGCGAAAGGGGAGAGCCATATCAACAATCTGATTGGCGCATAACCACATTCGCGGAATCTCGCTTGCTCCACAACTCGTCCATAAAAATGAGCCGACGATTTATAGATAAACCTATTCTTCCGCTTTTGGAGAATAGCGGGGCGCGGCGCCATGCTCCGCGCGTTTAGGTGCAATCACCACATAACGGTTGGGTTCTTCGCCTTCCGAATATGTAGTAACGCCGACGAATTCCTGCAGAGATGCGTGAATGATTCGTCGTTCATATGGATTCATCGGTTCTAGCGCTACTCTTCTTCCAAAACGAATCGCGCGCGTAGCCAAACGCTGAGCCAGTCTGCGCAGCGCTTCCTCCCGTTTGGATCTATAATTCTCCGTATCGACAGTAACCCGCGTATACGCGCCGTGCGTTTGAGCAACTTCGCCCGGTGCGGAGCTTGGCGCTCGGTTGACATATAGTCCGGTTAGATATTGGAGCGCGTCCAGCGTCTCTCCTCTGCGGCCTATCAGCACGCCCGCAGTGTCGCCATATACGTTGGCGTGCACGTGACCATCGTCGTCGCAAGTCACATATACGGACGAATTTACGCCCATTAAGCGGGTAAGCTCCGTTATGTACTTCTGCGCGCGTCCCAGCGGAGTATCAGCGGGATAAATAATAGGCGGCTCCGACGGCGCGGGAACCGGTTCTATTTGCGCGAACGGTTCTCGAACAAATTCAGTGTGCGGTGTAACCGGGCGCTGCGCTTTGCGCTCCTGAGGCGCGTAAGGCTTGGAATACGTATGTATTCCGCCGCCTGGCGGCTGCCTATTTTGCTGCGCCGAGCCGACGTGCGAACGCTGCGGCAAAGGTCGCCGCTCAAGCGAGTGCGCCTGCTGCTTTTCCGGCGGGCGGTTCGTCGGCTGGATATTTTGCGCTGCTGGCGCGGGAACAAGCTTCAAGTCTGTTTCGGCAGCTTGCACAGAAACCGCAGCCGGTGGGGGAGTGGGCGGCGTCGCGGCAGTGGATGTGGAAACGCGCGCGGGTACAGTCGCCGTAGCGGAAGCGGGAAGCGTCGGTTTCTTCGGGCTGACGGTTTCTGCCGATTCATTCTCCAGAAGCGACGAGAGAATATCGCCCGTTAGCGCGTCGTCATCGTCGGAATCGTCGTTTAGCGTGATCCGCACTTTTGCAGGGCGGCTTCCGAATAGCCCAAACAAGCCCTTCGCGCCTTCCTGAAGCGGCGTCCACGTAACGTCGCTTATCGTGCAGTGCAGTTCCCTGAGGCCTGCCTCCAGCGCTTCTTCGATTGTCCGTCCGGCGGACTCGATCGTTTTCACTGCTCGGTTACCTCCTTCGCAGCGCCCTCCAGCTTTTTATCCTGCTTATCGAAATACCAGTTCAGCGCTACTTGCTGAACGATCTGTATCACGTTCGCTGTCAGCCAATACAGTGAAAACGCGGAGTTGGACGTCGCGCAAATCCACAGCGAGAACAATGGGAAGAACACCTTCATGATCTGCCCGGTACCCGCTTGCTGCCCTCCGCTTTGCGCGGCGGTATTTTGCTGATCCATCGGCTGCAGCAATGTGCTTAGATATTGAGTCGCCGCCGCGAGTATCGGTAATATAAAATAACCGTTCGGATTCTTAAATATGCTAAGCTGCGTTATCAGCAGGTTCAGCGCCACACCGGGCATCGGAACGGCGTTGAAATGTTCAAGCACCACCAGATACGGCTGAGTTTCGACGAAATCCTTGAGCGCCTGCAAACCATCTGAGTCGAGCAGTCCGGCAATTACCTGCAGCCCGGACAACCCCTGCGCATTGAGCGGCAGTACGGACGAGAACGGCGAATCCGCCATCCACAAATTCTTGATCCAAAGCCACGGCTCAAAATGCAGAGTACCGCTCGCGATCATCCCGTCGATCGCCGCGCGAATCTGTTCGGGGTCGGTAAGCGCGCCTACCGCGTTTTGAATCGTAAGCAGCATGCGCACCAATTCTTCGTTCGCGACGTTGCGCATCACGGCGAACATGGCGAATAGAACCGGCATTGTCAGAAGCATTGGCAAACAGCTTGCCAGAGGATTAATCTTTTCTTTCTTATATAGCTCCGCTTGCTTTTGCTGAAATTTTTCCTTGTCGTTCGCATATTTCTTCTGGAGCGCTTGTATCTTTGGATTAAGCTTGGACATGCGCCGCATAGACTGACGCGACTTAATGTCGAACGGCAGCAGCACAACCCGTATCAGCAACGTAAACAGCACGACCGACCAGCCGTGGCTTTGAACAAGATTATATATCAGATCAATAATGCCGCGTAAGAATCCGTTAAATCCAGCCCAAATGCTTCCCAATGTATTCGACACCCCCCGGCTTTATGCCGTCCTGCCTCATTAATATCCAATCGGCGGCAAATCTGCCGCGTCAAGGTACGGGATCATATCCGCCCTTCGAAAACGGATTGCATCGAAGAACCCGACGAAACGCAAGCCATGAGCCAAATAACGCGCCGTGACGTTCGACAGCCTCAAGCGCGTACTGCGAACAAGTGGGAACAAACCGACAGGAAGGCCCCGAAAGCGGACTTATACCGCGCTGATAGAACTTGATCAATGCAAGAAGCGCGCGCTTCACTATCGAACGCCCCCCTCACGGAGCGCGTTTTGACGGCGCATCAAACCGTATAGCCCTGTCCTTAGCGTTTGAAAACTTGCGCTAGCCGCGCCTTCCCGAATAACGACCACATACAGAGCCGGTTTGAGATGCGGAATCTGCGGCCTCACAATCTCGCGCAGTCTGCGTTTCATTAGGTTGCGCGTTACGCTGTTGCCGACTTTCTTGCTTATAGAAAATCCTACGAGCACGCGCGTTCCTCTCGCGACCAATAACGACAGTTCGCGGCACGCACAGTGCTTTCCGCGGCGGTATACATATTGAAACTGCCGGTTCTTTTTTAGGCTGTACGCACGCTGCATGCTTCGCTATTCCTCCATTGAGGATAACCAATGGTTGTCCATCAAACATTCTCGCGATTTACATCGCGAACCTATAACGAAACAAACGCTCGCCGCAATCATGGAGCGAGCGCAGCCCACAGCCCTGTCGTTTACTTAAGCATAATCAATTCGACGGGCCGCGTATCGGCAAACCGCTCGTTACACAGTCAGTGATTTACGTCCGCGAGCGCGCCTGCGCGCCAGTACCCTGCGACCGTTCTTTGTGGACATACGCGAACGGAAACCATGAACCTTCATACGTTGACGTTTCTTGGGCTGATAAGTACGAAACAAGCGAATCTCTCCTCTCCAAACGGGAAAGCGACAATGCGTCCTCCCCCAAAACCTGCACTCAGTCAGTATAGCGATGCAACGTTATGGTGTCAAGCAAAAATAATGAACGCAGCGCAAATCTTCTATGCGGCGCTGCAAACCGCCGCTGCAAACCGCCGCCGCAGACACCGTCACAAACATTGCGCGCAGTCATCATAAAGATGACGATTTAGAATATTAATATCACACGAACGATTCTTCAAGTTTCCACGCGAGCGTACCCTATTCTCGCCGCTTTACGAAGCAGCGTAGTAGAACCGACGCACAGCGCAATGGCCACTACCCATATCATAGCGTAAAGCAGACTCGCGCGCACGCCCCATCGGATGCACAGTATGCATATAAGCGTCATCAGAGTAATGTACGCCGCGCAAATCAGCATCCCGATCAGCATATTCATGTTCTGCTTTACCGCTTCCGTAGGATTCGACCAATTCAGTTTGGGTTTGAGGATATCCACTGAAAGCTGCAGCGCGCAGCTGGGCACTGCAAGCGGAACGCTCAGGCAGAAGCCCATCGCAACTGTAGCCAGTGATAACTTCAGACCTACTAACCCACATATCGCCATAAGCAAAGATATTAGCCACGCATACGCCAGGCTCAACAAAAGTTTACCTTCTGCCTGGGATTCATAAGTAACCGGCACAACGCGCGCCCAGAAGAATTGTTTGCCCTCGCGCGATTGCGCGGTAGAAGCCACCAGATTTGCGCTAGTGCTAAGCAACGCAAATACGCCGGCAAGAATTAGCGCCACCGTCCAGCGATCGGTCAGCGAATAGAGAAACTTAACCATCGATTCCATTTCAGGATCGCTCGCCATAAGCGAGCCTGAAAGCGGAAGCAGAAGTATAATAGAATATACCACCATCAGCGCCAGCGAGTTGAGCGCGTAAATCGGCGTGCGGAGCAATATACGCAGATCCCGAAAAAATATCGTCATGCGCGGCGAACGCAGCACAAAGCGTACCCGATTCCATGATATCGCACGATGCGTTTGATGCGACTCCATCTGCGCGATCACGCCAGCCTGATAAATACGATCCGACAGCCGCAGCGCAATCGCGAACAGCAGCGCCGATAATCCGATCAGCGCGGCAAGATTTCCCCACGCGCCAGCTCCGGTTTGAGTAAGCGCGTTCATTGATAGGCCAAGCGGCGGTATAATCCGCGCGATGCGATTGAACAAATTTAGCTTGCCCATTATAAAGCTTATGAGCAGGCTTGCGTCGATCATATTCGCTATGCGGCTCGTCAGCCACATTTGACCCGCCATATAAAGCATAAGAAGAACGATGCCCCCGACTACCGCGATCATGTCGCGCCGTTTCCACAGCGCGCTCCAACGCATCAGAGGAAGCGTTACAAGCGACGACAGCAGAAGCGGAAGCGACATCGCGCATAGCCAAACGATGATCGACTTTATATAGAATATGGCGCCGACACGCTCGAAAATCCCATATATTATAAACACCGGCCATATAAGCGGTATTGACACCGCGCATTCACCTAGATACACAAGCGATGTTTTCACCGCGAAAACTGTTCGCGGTGAAATCGGCAGCGCCACCAGCGCTTCAGCGTCTCTGTTAAAATACAGCACGCTCAGCAGCATCACAGTGCCCATCACAAGCGTGGACAGCATCGTTGCGAATAGTCCAAAGAACAGCAGCGCTCCGCCTAGCCGCGCGGATATCAGCGTGCGCGCGAACCAATGAATAAACCAAACATAAAATCCCTCCGCCGCCGCCAGGCTGATCACAACCAGCAGCGCAACCAGCAGGCGCTTGAGGGCGCCGGGCGAGGCGGAACGGAGCTCCGACTTCCATGCCACCAGTCCAAACCGCTGGCAAAGCTGCTCCTTGAACAATATTCCATATTTTTGCATACGGTTACTCCTCGCCGTCCGCTCCGTCCGTCAATTCCAGGAACACCTGTTCCAGCGACGCTCCGCGCTCGTCGCTTCGCAGCTGCTCCAGCGTGCCCTGCGCGATTAATTTTCCCTGCCTCAATATGCCGATACGATCGCACAATCGTTCCGCCACGTCCAATACATGCGTGGAAAAAAACACCGTGTTGCCGGCGTCGCAGTGCGCGCGCATCTCCTGCTTTAGCACGTGCGCGGAGTGCGGATCCAGGCCGACCATTGGTTCGTCAAGCACCCATAGCCTCGGTTTATGCAGCAGCGCGCCGGTTATCGTGAGCTTTTGCTTCATACCGCGCGAATAGCTGCGCACGGGCTCGCGCAGCGCGCCGTCTATTTCAAACAGTTTCGTATACCGCTCGATTTGCTGAGCGCGGCTTTCCGGCGACACCCCGTATACGTCCGCCATAAAATTCAGGTACTCCATCCCCGTAAGCCGATCGTACGAATCTTGCGCGTCCGGTACGTATCCTATTTTTCGCTTTACATCGATAGCGTTTCCGCGCATAGGGCGTCCGTCGATTGTGATCGTTCCCGCGTCCGGCGTAAGAATGCCGACTATCATTTTGATCGTCGTCGTTTTACCCGCGCCGTTTGGGCCTAAAAAACCAAACAATTCTCCCGCGCGCACGTCCATCGATAGATCGTCCACGGCGTCGCGGCTCGCCTTCGCGTATTTTTTGCGGACATTTTCAATACTAAGCATTGCTTCGCACCTTCCTTCAAACGCGCCTGTGTCAAGCTTTCGCCGGTCCGAATCGTATGCGATCGCGCGCCCAGCGCGCATGAGCGCGAATAGTCCCGTCCGTCGATTCCGACAAGCGCTCCAGCGCGGGCAAATACTCGCGAGAACCTATATTGCCCGCGATCAGCGCGGCCTGAGCGCTCACCCGCGCGGCTCTGGCATAGTTGCGGCCTATCCGCTCGGCAAGCGCGTCCAGCGTTTCCCGCGTCGGTTCCAGCAATCGTTCAACGTTGAACGTATCGTCCCGCTCGAATGAGCGCACGGGGATATCCGGTTGTTTTGGACATGCCCACTGGCACGCCTCGCATCCCATTAATTTTGCGCCGATCAGCGGTCGAAGCTCGACGGGCGTCTCCCTTCCCGACATCATATGCGAACGCAGGCAGCGATCGCGGTTTATATTCCCTCGCCCGTCAAGCGCTCCGGTTGGACACGCCGCAGCGCATCGAGCGCAGCCGACGCACTCGTTTGCGTCAAATAGACGTTCTACATCATAATCATTATGATCAACTACACAAGCGAACGTTATCGCCTCCGATAGCGCGACCACCTGCAGCGTATGAAAGCTTCCGAATTCCGGAGCGTACAGCAGCGTATTGCGCCGAACTACGCCCAACCCCGCGCGAGCCGCCGCCGATTTAGCGCGTACCGTTCCAAGCCGCTCGGCGCGAATTCCGCGCTCGCCAAGCCGTTCAATCCATGCTTGCGTGTTTATATGCGCCTTATTGGATATGAAATAAAACCCCGACACCTCCGCCTGCCCGCGCTGCCAGCGCGATATGAACGACGGCATCAGCAGCACCGCGATGGAGCGCGGTTCAAATCCCGCCTCCCTTTGAGGTCTATCCGGAAGCGCCTCAACATCCGCCGGATCAATCGCGCCGAATAGCTCGAAGCCAAGCGCGCGGGCGGAGGCCTTCAGTTCGTCCGCCAATCCATCCTGCGGTTTGCTCATAGCTCAAGCCTTTCCATAAACGTAGTCTCGTCTATTACGGTAATCCCTAGCGCGCGGGCTTTATCCAACTTGCTTCCGGCGCTTTCGCCGGCAACTACGAGCGTGGTCTTTTTGGTTACCGAATCCGCGACCGCGCCTCCAGCCGCGCGCACAGCGTCCTGCGCTTCCTTGCGCATCAAACCGGAAAGCGTGCCGGTGATCACGACCGTCTCGCCCACGAATGCGCCGTCCGCCGCCGCTTCTATCCGCTCGACCGCAGGGCGAACGCCAGCTCGCTCCAGGTTCGCGATCAGCCTTAAGTTTTCTTCCGATGCGAAGAAGTCCGCTACGCTGCGCGCTACTATCTCGCCGACGTCGTCCATCGCAATCAGCGCGTCGGTCTGCGCGCATCGAATCGCATCGATCGAGCCAAACCGCTCCGCCAGATTGCGCGCTGTTTTTGTGCCGACGTTCGGAATGCCAAGCGCATACAAAAACGCGCCGAGCGAACGGGTTTTGCTGATGTTGATCGCCTCAATAAGATTGCGCGCGCGCTTCTCGCCGAATCCCGGCAAATCGGCTAGAGCGGTCGCGTCCAGCGTATACAGCTCATCCGCCGAGCGGACGCCAAGCGCGTCGTACAGCAGCGCGGCGGTTTTCTCGCTGAACGTTTCGATATCCATAGCGTCGCGAGACGCGAAATGCGCAAGCCTGGCGACTCGCTGAGGGCGGCAATCACGGTTCTCGCAATATAAATATGCACCGCGCATAACTACAGGCATGCCGCACGCGGGGCACACACCGGGCGGAACGATCGGTTCCTCATCGGGAAACGTCTCGTCGGTACGCCCAAGTATTTCGGGGATCACGTCGCCCGAGCGGCGAAGCCATACCATAGCCCCGACGCGCACGTTCTTGCGCTCGATGTCGCCTGGGTTGTTCAGCGTGGCGCGGCGTACCGTCGCGCCGGCCAAATCGACCGGCGCGAGATGCGCAAGAGGAGTCAGCTTGCCCGTGCGCCCCAATTCCCACGTGACCGCCTCCAGTCGCGTTACCGCTTCCTCCGCGCGGAACTTGAACGCAATCGCCCAGCGCGGGAATTTATCCGTCGAGCCAAGTTCCGCGCGCGTTTTAAGATCGCTGATTTTAATGACCGCGCCGTCTATCAGATAATCCAGCGAATCGCGCGTCGCTTCAAGCGCGCGCACATGCGCTATAGCCTCGTCAATATTTTTCGCGGTTCGCGCCTCCGGGCTGATTGGAAATCTATTCATCCGCAGAAACTCAAGCATATCCGCGTGATTGTCGTAGGGGACAATCCGCCACGACGGGTTCGGATCATCCGGAGCCGGTTCGATCATTCCGATTTGATAACAAAACAGGTCGAGCCGACGCTGCGCGGTCACGTTCGGATCAAGGTTGCGCAGCGCTCCGGCAGCCGCGTTGCGCGCGTTTTTCAGCGGAACATCCGCGCTGCGGTTGTACGCGTTCAATGCGGAAAATCGCATGATCGCCTCGCCCTGCACCTCCATTTTTCCGAGAAACGGAATCGACAGAGGAACCTGCCGAATCGTTCGCGCCTGCGGCAGTATCGCTTCGCCGACGACGCCGCTGCCGCGAGTCGCCGCCTGAACCAGCGCGCCGTTTTCGTATGTGAGGTTGATAGTCAGCCCGTCAAGCTTGTACTCGACAATGTATTCAATCGGCGGCAGGCTATCTCCGTCGATCGGCGACGAGCGAAGCTTTTCCGCGCGCGACGCCCACTCCCGAACGCCCGCTTCAGTCGTGGTTTTATCCAAACTCCATAAACGCGCTATGTGAGCGTGCGGTTCGAACGCGCTGAGCGGTTCGCCTCCAACGCGGCGCGTCGGACTATCCGGCAATCGAACGCCGGTTTCCCGTTCAAGCGCGAGCAATTCATCGTATAAAGCGTCCCATTGCGCGTCTGATATAATCGGCTTGTCCAGCGTATAATAGGAGTACGCGGTTTCGTTAAGCCGATTTACAAGCGCTCTCATATATTCCGCGCCGCGCGAATCCGCGCGGCGCTCATTGGAATCGCCTGGCATACGAAGTTATTCTCCTACCTTCACAATTGGAGCAAGCGACGACACGAACTCACGAACGCCATACGCGGCAAACTCAATCAGCACGCGGCTGTCCGAACCGTTGCCGCGCAGCTCGACTACGTTGCCCTCTCCGAATTTCTTATGCAGCACCCTATCGCCAGGCGTAAATAGCATCATAGCCGCAGCCTGTTCCGCAAACGCGCGGCTTGCGGATTGGGGCAATCCGCGTGTTACCCCCGGAATATTAAGAGAACCTACGCGCCCTGTGCTGGCCGCCGCACGCTGGGATCTTGGGGCGCGCGAGGCGATTATCTGCTCGCGCGTGCGTATCGCAGGATTGGATACCGGCTCGCGATGCGCCGCGATGGTATCTTCGATAACCCGCTCCGGAACCTCTTCGAGAAATTGCGACGGCAGGTTGTGCTGCGTCTGATTGTACAGCATGCGCTGCTCGGCATATGATAAATAAAGCCTATCCATCGCCCGCGTGAATCCGACGTAGCATAGCCGCCGCTCCTCCTCCAGGCGGCTTTCGTCCCTTAGAGAACGAGCCGACGGGAACAGCCCTTGCTCCAAACCGACCAGGAATACGTTCTCAAACTCAAGCCCTTTCGCGCTGTGCAGCGTCATCAGCGTAACAGCTTTTTGATCGTCCGCCATGTTATCAAGATCCGTTACCAACGCTATATTTTCCAAATACAATTCCAGCGTCGCGCCTTCCGACTTCTCCTGATACTCGCGCACTCCGCCTAAAAACTCGTCGATATTCGCGACCCGCTCGCGCGATTCCTCCGTGTTCTCCTTCTCGTACTGAGCGCGAAGCCCAAAATAATCAATTACATATTGAACCGTATCGAACAGCGAGTTCGCGTCCGCGTACGCGATCGA
>JAISZG010000052.1 GCA_031269355.1 Oscillospiraceae bacterium
GCAACCGCAACCCGATAGCGATAATCATACCGTGCCATCGAGTGGTCGGGCACGACGGCGCGCTGGTCGGCTACGCGGCGGGCGTGGATACGAAACGCGCGCTCATCGAATTCGAGCGCGCACAAACCGAGATATCAAGTTAACCAATCTGACTAAATGTAGAATTATAATAGATTAATAATGACAATATCTAGTCGAACAATATTTTCCCAAATTTATCAGGCACATGGAAGTTAGGCAGACCCGTTGGGCTCCACGCTTGCAGTTCGTCGCCGACGGAAGAGCGGTCTATCCTATAGAAATTAATCGGCCAAACAACGCCCGGCGCGGGGCATACGGCGAGCGAATCGAACGGAATCGACCAAACCGACACAAGTCGTTTTTCCGCTTCATGGTAGGCGGTTGCGCTTACCCAGCCCACCAGGTTCCATGCGACATCCCCCTGAATTTCCCAGAGTTTTTTAAACGTTATATCCGCGTCGAACTGCACGTTATGGGGGCTTACCTCCAATTCCTTATACCGGCAGGATTCGCCGGTATCGCCGTAGAACATTTCGAATACGTCCTGCTCGTACAGCTTGTCGTCCCTGTTCGCGAAGTCGGATATTATTTCATCGTCCAAGGCGTCGAAACGGACATACCACAATCGCGCGTCGGGATCATAGCACGAGCGAACCTCCGTCGCCTGGCGTGGCGGCGCGCCGGTAACGGTGTCCGACAGCGAAACGGCGGGCAGTTCGCGCCACAGCTCGTCGGTCGGCGAACGCAGCGGCGCGCATCGGATTATATATATTTTCGCGGTATCATTCATATGGTTCATCCCCCTTATCGCGTAGTATATCATAACTGCGGCGGACGTGAAAATATCGGGCGAAATTATTGGGCGAAATTATCGAATCGATTCGTAAGTCTAAATCATTTTAGGCGCGGCATGCGATGCCAAAGGCGCAGAGCGGCTAGCAGCAGCGGATTCAGAGAAGCTCCGCAGGAGTTTTAACTTATAGGATGGTGGGCTATGCAACCATACCCGATCGAGGGCGGCGCGTCGCTGCGCGAGCAGGCGGAGCGCTCGCTGTTCAAATCCCATCGCAAGCGGCTATGGACGCCGTTCCTGCACGCGATTCGGGATTATCAGCTTATACGGCCAAACGATCGCATAGCGGTATGCGTTTCGGGGGGCAAGGATTCCACGCTGCTGGCTTCGCTGTTTGCGGCGCTGGAGAGGGTTACGTCGGTGCCGTTTACCGTGCGCTATCTCTGCATGGATCCCGGGTATTTGCCGGAGGATCGCGCGCTGCTGATGAATAACGCCGAAGCGCTCGGCATTCCGCTGCATGTGTTCGATACGGATGTATTCGATATCGTCCGCAGCGCCGGCCCGGGGCACTGCTATCTATGCGCGAGGATGCGTCGCGGGCATTTATATAAGGAGGCGCAAGAGCTAGGCTGCAATAAGATCGCGCTGGCGCATCATTATAACGATGTGGTTGAAACCATATTGATGGGTATGCTGTACGGCGCGCAGATTCAAACGATGATGCCCAAGCTGCGCAGCAAAAACTTCCCCGGCATGGAGCTTATCCGACCGCTGTATCTCGTTCGCGAGCCGGACGTTATAGCATGGCGCGACCGCCACGGCCTGACTTGCCTTAAATGCGGCTGTCCCATGAATATGTGCGCGGTCGATCCCAATAACCGCAATGCGTCCAAGCGCGGCGAAACCAAGCGGCTGATCGCGGAGCTTAAGAAGACGCATCCAGCCGTGGAGCAATGTATATTCCAAAGCGTACACAGAGTTAATTTGAATACGATCATAGGCTATGTGCAGGACGGTACGCCCCGCAGATTCACGGACGATTATGACGCCGCGTCTGCCATCGAGGAACCATTCGATTAATATATTATAATGTAATATATTATAGGTTAGTGGTTAATAATATTTTATATATATTTTTGTTTATTTAATTTTATTTATTATTTAGTGAATTTTTTATTATTTTTTATTAAATATTATTAAAAATATTATATTTAGAGGTGATTACGCTGGTAACGATATATTTCGCCCGATTGAGGGCGAACGCCAGAATCCCTGCAAAGCGGTTGGAGGACGCTGGTTACGATATATACGTTTGTATTGACGCGTCAACTTTCCGTATAGGCGCGGGCGAAACAGCGCTGGTGCCCACTGGAGTCGCGAGCGCGTTCGACGCGGCCTGGTATCTGCAGCTGTGCGAGCGCGGTTCGCTGGGCGCGAGAGGGCTGGCGGTACGGAGCGGGGTTATCGACAGCGGATTCCGAGGTGAATGGCTGGTAGGGCTGACCAATCATAACGCCATTCCGTTGTATATCGCCGACGCAGAGGGGCGCGCGGAACTTGCTCGCGACGACGAGCCAAAATGGATCCACCCGGCGGAGAAGGCGATATGCCAGGCGGTGCTGCTGCCTGTTCCCGAAACGGAGGTACGGGAAATAACGCCGAATGCGCTCCTTTCGATGCCGTCGCTGCGTGGCGCGGGAATGCTTGGCAGCAGCGGAAAATAGCGCGATATTAGCGCGATGCTGCTGCAGGAATTCCACGAGCGGCGGCGAATAAACTGATACGCCAAACGCGCGAAATGGTAGCGCGAGATGATTGATGTAAAATGGCGGGCGCGAGACGCTGTACATGTATGACCGTCTAAACGAAAGGGAGCGATATTTATGCCGCTGAAAATCGCATTTATCGGAGCGGGCAGCTTTGGATTTACACGCGCGCTTGTGCGCGATTTGCTCACATTTCCCGCGATGGAGGACGCGACCATTGCGCTTATGGATATCAACCCCGTTACGCTCGGGCATATCCGCCGCGCGGTTACGCGGATAGTCGAAGAGGGAAAGTATCCCGCGAAGGTGGTCGCCACGCTTGATCGCAAGGAAGCGCTGACAGGCGCGGACGGCGTTGTTTGCACTATCCTCGCCCAAAAAACGGATGTGTGGAAAACGGATATTGAAATCCCCAAGAAATATGGAATCGACACAAACGTAGGCGATACGCGCGGTCCGTCCGGAGTGTTCCGGTATCTTCGTACCATCCCTGTGATATTGGATATCGCGCGCGATATCGATCGTTATTGCCCGGAGGCCGTGTTTTTGAACTATACTAATCCGATGGCCATGCTGTGCCGCGCTGTGCAGGGTGTATTCCCTCATATGAAAACCACTGGATTATGCCATAGCGTGCAGGGCACGGCGAGCATGCTGGCGCGGTGGATCGGTGCGAAGGATGAGGAGATTACGTATACATGCGCGGGTATAAATCACCAGGCTTTTTATACGAAGTTTTTGTGGAACGGCAAGGATGCGTATCCGCTGATACATAAGGCGGTAACCGAGAGTCAGGAGGTGTATAACGAGGAGATAGTGCGCAACGAAATGTTCCTTGCGCTTGGCTATTATGTTACTGAATCCTCTGGGCACAACAGCGAATATAACTGGTGGTTCCGGAAGCGCCCGGAATTGATTGAAAAATACTGCGCGCCAGGTACTGGTTGGAACCCTGGTGTTTATGGGTATATATTAAATGATTATCAAAAGCGCGATGTGAACTGGGAGGACGAGATAAACAAGTGGTTTGCGGAGCCGGTCGATTTGAAGCGCGGCCACGAGTACGCGGCGTATATATTCAATGCGATGCTTGGTGATGGCACGCCGTTCAAGTTCAACGGGAACGTGCGCAATTTTGGGTTGGTGGATAATCTGCCCTCGGGCGCGTGTGTTGAGGTGCCTGTGCTTGCGACGAAGCATGGCTTGGAGCCTATACATGTTGATCCGTTGCCGCCGCAGTGCGCGGCGCTATGCGCGCTCTCCTCGCAGATTGAGGAGATGGTTGTAGAGGGTTCGCTTTCGGGCGACAGGGAGCTGATCACACGCGCGCTATACTTCGATCCACTATCCGCCGCTGTGCTCTCTCTCGAGGAAATTCGCACCATGGCCGAGGAAATGTTTGAGGTGAACAAAGGCTACCTGCCCCAGTTTTACGCCAACTAACTACCAGCGCCCGGCACACCGTGCCGGGCGCAGCCCAAATCCAACCCCACCCCCCCCAGCTCATCTCACCCACCCCGGTACCCCGGGCGCCCTCCGCGCCCGGGGTACCACCGCCACAACGGAAGGGGTTTCCAAAGGGGCCCATGGCCCCTTGGCGGGAGGGTTTGGGAGG
>JAISZG010000057.1 GCA_031269355.1 Oscillospiraceae bacterium
GGAATTTATGCAATTATACGCTTCGTTCGGCGCTGATGTGCGAGCACGCCTTGATTTGATCTTGGCTTTAGTCTAGCACCGTTTTGCAGGTTTCGCTAATTTCCGAATTGAAGTTTTCAAATTAAGGGCTTGAATTCTTGGCATGCGCAATGTATAATGGATATCGTTCGACACCGCCATAGTTCGAAATTGGCAGGCAAACCGTAGGTTGCTCTTATAGCTCAGTCGGCAGAGCGCGTCCTTGGTAAGGACGAGGTCACCAGTTCGAATCTGGTTAAGAGCTCCATCAAAAAAGTCCGTAAACTCAATGGTTTGCGGGCTTTTGGTATTGCTTATGGGAGAGCACGATACAAGGAGGCTCGACCACGAGCCAAGAGTATGATACCATAAAGAGACGAGAATTCAAGCATCTTGCCGGAATAAAAATAAAATCGCCGGTATATTTCAGACGCGCCTCGCATATATATTCCCGCGTGGGTACGGGGCGATGGCAAAAGCCCCGCTCTCGTTCGGGGGCGACGGGGGTCAAGCTCCGTCTAGGTAGTACAACGCGCTGATCTGCGTGAGGCGCCCTCGCCGCGCAAGGGGACGACTTGTGCGCGCCCGCAACAATATACATACAGGAGGAACACCAACGATGAAACGTATAAGCGTCGCGCTGCTTCTGATCGCCGCAATCCTTGCGCTGGCAGCATGTACAGCCAACGAACCGCCCGCCGCCACTCCCAGCCCGTCGCCAACCGCCGCCGCCACTGCGGAGCCGTCGGGGGCGCCAGAGCCGTCGGTCGAACCCAGCGCTTCGCCGGCAGCCGCGTCTACAGACGAGTCGGTATTCCGTCCGTTCGAAGCAAGCGCGACGCTTGAATATAACGGCAGCTCGATAAACGCCGCGCCGTATCGCGGTGCGAACGACGCGATATTGCTGCCGCTGCAGCCGCTAGCGGAAGCTATGGGCTGGAAGGTCGAGAAGAGCGTCGCGGGCACAAGCGAGGCGATTCTTATAACCAAGGCCGGCAAGGATGATGTCACGATTGAATTTATTCCAGCGTCGGTCGGGCAGAATCAGGTGTCGGGGGTGACCGCGCGCAAGGGAACGACAAGCGTAAAAATCGACAACATGCTATTCTACGCGGACGGCACTATATATGTTGACGAAGCGTTTATCGACGACGCGCTTGAGGCTGTCGACGTTACGTTTGACGGAGGATCGTTGGTATCGGTTAAGCCCTCGGCATAACAGCAGCGTTCCCCTCCTTTAATGCGGGGCTCTGCCCCGCCGCCCCGAACGAAGCGGGACGAAGTCCCGCACCCTGCTAGACGGGGGCTCTGCCCCCGAACGAGACGGGGCTGCGCCTCGTACCCGCTCCGCCTTTGGTCGGGGCGGTTTTTTTATTACTGCCGATAGTCGATTGTTTTTGCGGATATTGATCGGCCAGGCTTCCCCTCCGTTCGCATCCAAGCCTGTTGACACGCTTCCTTGCTTTCCGTATACTAGGATGTAATTGGAAACGACCTCGCGTGTTTTTGCGCGTATAACATACAAATGATACAAACTCCCGCCAAATATTGTATATGATTCGGTGTATATGATTCGGAAAGAAGGTTTCGCTATGCTTAGGATACGCAGATATACCGCCGTCGTCGTGCTTCTCCTGGCGGCCGCCCTCGCGTTTTCATTCCCTTCCGAAGCGGAAACGGCGGCGGGGGATTGGCTGAATCAATTGCCCGCTGACGACGCCGCGACCGCGCGCGCGATACTCGAACACATAAACGGTCAATGGGCGGTAGTTCAGAGGGCTGCGGACGCTGACTTAGGCGCGCAGCGCGCGTCGGACGCGAACGCCGCGCTGCAAACGTCGCTTGATGCCGCCCAGCAAACCCTCACCGACGCGCTGTCCGCGCTTGAGCAAGCGGACGCCGCAAAGCGGGAAGGCGAGCTGTTCCTGCAGGAGTTGGACGATATGCGCAAATTGATCGCCGCCAACGACGACGCCTCGAAACGATACGCCGCATGGCAGGAGCAGGAGCAAAAGGCGAGCGCCGCGCTTGATCAGGCGACGGACGATCTGACCGACGCGCACGCGTTCGCAGAGGAAACGCTTTACGAATTGACTGAGCTGGAAAACAAATACGCGGAATCCTCCGCCGCGCTTTCCGCGCTGCGCGAGGAAACCGAAAAGCTTCGGGAGCAAGCGAAAGCTCCCGCCCCGGAAGCCGATGAAATGGAACAGGGTGCGGGACAAAGCCCCGCTTCGTTCGAGGCGGCGGGACAAAGCCCTGCATTATTGGACAAAGCCGCGCAGCTGCTTAGCGCAAGCGAGGCCGATCTAGCGTCGGCGGAAAATACGGACGCTGTGTTATTGCAGCAAATCGCGGCGGCGCGCGAACAATCCGACAGAGCGAGCGCCCGCGTTGTCGAGGCGGAAGCCGCGATGAGCGCCGCCGAAGCGCGGGAGCAGGCAGCGCTCGCGGAAGTAGAGGCGTCCGGGAAAGCACTCGCCGAAATACAAAGCGAATATAATAAGCTGCAGCTAACCAGCGAGGAATTGGAAGAAGCGTTCGCGAAAGCGTCCGCCGACCAGCTTCGCGCGCAGGCCGCGCTGGACGCCGCAAACCTTAAAGTTAACGAAGCGGAGCAGGCGCGGGACGACGCGCTCGAGGCGTTCGCGCTGTCTGCGGCGGCGCTTAAAGAGGCGCTCGACGAACAATCAAAGGCGGCTGCGGATTTGGATGATCTGACCGTCCGCTGGTCAAAATATCAAAAATATACGGGAAGAACTACGGACGGCGAAACTTCGCCTGCGCTCGATCTGCTCGCCGCCGAGGAAGCCGTTCCGGAAATATACGCGGTCTATTTGACCGGAACCGATATATATATATTTAAGGGCGGCAAAACGGTGGCTACTATGTCATGCCAAGCGGGGCGGCATCTTGGCGCGATCGACCTTACTAGAAGCGCGAACGGCAAACTCTCGATAAGGTACGTCGCGTGGGACGGCCAGACGCGCCTGCAGTCGCTCGGATCGGACGCGCCGGTATTGTTCACGGGGAAATATGAGACGCTCACAATAAGCAGCAAGCTGCGAAAAACCACCCAGTTCCTGGGCGAGGCATGCTCCGTGAGGTCCGCTATGCTCCATCCCAACACGGCGCTAGTGCACTTTGGGCAGAGCAATCCGCTGCGCCACGCGCCTGAAAGATAGCCGCGACATCCGCCGCGCTCGCAGGCAAAAGCCTGCAGTCTTAACAAAGGAGGTTTTCGTGTGGACGACGATTCCAAAAAAATGTTGGATGTAATATCCAAGCATATTATCCAGCAGCTGCCGCGCGGCATATTCCTGTCTGTCGGCGGCGACACGCCAAACACTATGACTATCGGCTGGGGCTCGCTGGGAAACTATTGGGGCTGTTCAGTGTTCACGGCGCCGATACGTAAGCAGCGCTTTACATATCCGCTGCTTCTCAAGGAGAAATCATTCATACTCAGCGTTCCCGATAACGATATGGCGCGCGAGCTGGTTCTCGCGGGCACGCTGTCGGGACGCGACGGAAATAAATTTGAGCGAATCGGCCTGGAGACCAAGCCGGGACGCGTTGTAAACGCGCCCGCGATAACGGCGGCGAAGTGGCAGGTGGAGTGCGTCGTTCGCGCGGAAACGGATATGCTGTATGATCGCACGGACCGCGCGATCGCGGAAAAGATGTACGCCGCAGGAGATTTCCACACGCTGTTTATGGCGGAAATCGTCGCGTGCTATCAAAAGGACGGAGTCTCCGCCCCTGAACAAAGCGGGGCTGCGCAACGCACCTGCTTGCGGGAATAATCGTTATATTATAATAACTATAGACGCGGAGAGCGCTCCGCGTCTTTGCTGTCCACGCCCCCGGACAAGCCGCTGCGGACGTGGGCGAAGGCAAAGTCCGTATTGTTTGGAAGACGTTGGGGGCGGAGCACATCTGCATGAAGGGGCTGAAAGATGGCGCATCTATGGACGCGCGTGATTAGGAGCAATCGAATCATAGCGCAGGATACGCGGCCTATGGACGGCGAATCGATTTCCGCAGTTCTCGAGGAGTGCTGCCGCGAGCTGGATATACCAAAGCCCATATGGCTTGGCAAGCATGAGCGCGAGTATAATCGCTTTGAGCGCACGTCGTTTCTTCCGGAGCACTTTATCGAATGCGTCGCGTTTGATAAGTTGGAAATCGAACGCATTGATCCCGATCGGCCAAAGGCGAAACCGAACGATCCGCGTGTGGACGCGTAGCGTACGGCTATCCAGTAAGCAATGCGGGGCGTAGCCCCCGCCCCAAACGAAGCGGGAATCCGTCCCGCACCCTGTTTAAGCGGAGGAATAATATGGCGGTTAAAATCACGCGCAAACCGTTTGGCGAATTGCCGGACGGCGCAAAGGCGGACGCGTTCACGCTGACCAACGAATCCGGTGCCAGCGTGTCGTTCACTGCGTACGGCGGTACCATTCTATCGATTTTAGTTCCGGATCGCGCGGGCGAGCTTGGCGACGTGACGCTCGGCTATCCAAGCCTTGCCGCGATGCGCGTGGCCGGCGGTTATATGAACGCGCTTGTCGGGCGGTACGCCAATCGTATAGGCGGCGCTTCGTTCGAGCTGGACGGGAAAACATATCGGCTTGCCGCGAACGACGGTGTCAATCATCTGCACGGTGGGGCAGTGGGGTTTGATAAAAAAATATGGCGAGCGGATGAAATCAAGGGCGGGGTTCGCCTTGGCATAATAAGCCCCGACGGCGAGGAGGGGTATCCTGGCGAGCTTTCCGTCGCCGTAACTTATACGTGGAACGACGCCAACGAATTGGGCATATTGTATGAAGCCGTATCGGACGGGCGTACGATACTCAACTTGACAAACCACGCGTATTTCAATCTCTCCGGCCCCAGCTATCCAAACCTTGACCGGCACTCCATTCGAGTCGACGCGGACGCGATAACCGCAGTATCCGGCGCAGGGTGTATACCTACGGGCGAGCGCCTCCCGGTGGAGAATACTCCGCTTGATCTGCGGTCGCTCCGGAATATATCGGAAGGGCTGTCCGAGGAATCGACCAACGAGCAGATGCGATTCGGAAGCGGATATGATCATAACTATATTATCAACGGAGCCGGGATGCGGCTGGCTGCGGAAGCAGTGGACTTCCTGTCCGGAAGAACAATGCGCGTGTATACGGATCAGCCGGGCGTGCAGTTCTACAGCGGAAACCATATATCGGGAACCACGATAGGCAAGGCGGGAGTTCCGTACCGCCGCCGTCAAGGCTTTTGCCTTGAAACGCAGAATTTTCCGGACGCGATCCATCATCCGGATTTTCCAAGCTGCGTGCTGTCGCCCGGCGAGGTTTACAGGCGGGAGACACGCTTCGCGTTTGGCACGGATATGGGGCGCAGCCCCGTTTAATTCGGAGGCGTCGGGGGCAGAGCTTCAGTCTGATTGATTGACGCGGTTGCGCGGATTTTTGCACACGCGCTTGTGCATTATTTTTCACAGGATGTGCGTTTTCTGTGCAAAACTTTTCCCGCAGCTTGCCAAACGATGTAATTTTTTGCTATTATATGTCTGATTTGAGGAAAAAGCGGGGATAACGCCGCCGCAGCTGTGCATAACCTGTGGATAACTGCCGAGTTATCCACAAATGTTCCGCAGGCTATCGCATCGTATTATATTGCAGGAGCGTCGCCTATATGCGTAAAACGGGAAAGGAGCCGCCGCATGGATCTCCAGGAGATATGGGATAAAGCATGCAAACTGCTCCATGCCGAGATGTCGGATATATCCTACACGACATGGATCCGCGACTCCCTTAAGGCAAAGCAGCTTTCCGGAGATATAGTTTATCTGGAATATGTCGACGCGATGCACAGGGTGATGCTGCAGCGCTACGCTACGCTGATAGGCAACGCCGTAAACGCGGCGGCTGGTCGCAAACTTAGCGTTCAGTTTGTGAACGCCCAGGAAGCCGCCGCCCTAGAACCGCCGGAGGACGCGGTCGATACAGCGCGCGCGGCGACCACGCTCAATCCAAAGTATACGTTTGATACGTTTGTCGTCGGCAACTCCAATCGATTCGCCCGCGCGGCTTCCCTGGCTGTGGCCGAGGCTCCCGCCGAAGCGTATAATCCCCTCTTTATATACGGGGGAGTGGGTCTTGGCAAAACGCACTTGATGCACGCGATAGGCCATTTCATACAGCAGCAGTATTCGGCCATGCGCTTGCTGTATATAAGCAGCGAAAGCTTTACCAACGAGCTTATATCTGCCATACAAAAAAATAAAAACGCGGAGTTTAGGGAACGCTTTCGAAATGTGGACATTCTTATGGTGGACGATATACAGTTTATCGCCGGGCGCGATTCCACGCAGGAGGAGTTTTTCCATACGTTTAACGCGCTGCATACCGCCGGAAAGCAGATAGTGATATCCAGCGACCGACCGCCCAAGGAAATCGCGCGGTTGGAGGAGCGGCTTATATCCCGCTTCGAATGGGGCCTGATAGCGGACGTGCAGCGTCCGGATATCGAAACGCGAAACGCGATACTTCGCAAGAAGGCGGAGACAGATCAGATAGAGGTTGGAGACGACGTAATTCAGCTTATCGCGGAGCGCGTGGACTCCAACATACGTGAGCTCGAAGGCTCGCTTACGAGGGTAGTAGCGTTCGCGACGCTCGCGGGAAAGCCCATCACATCCGAGCTTGCGCAGGAGGCGCTGCGAGATATCGCGTCGATTAAGGACCCCAAACGCATTAATATCTCGCTGATTCAGCAGACCGTGGCCGATTATTGTTCAGTAACTATACAGGATCTTAAATCGACCAAGCGCAGCCGAAACGTTACGATGCCAAGGCAGGTCGCGATGTTTCTCATACGGGAGTTTACGGGCGAGTCGCTGCCGCGCATAGGCGACGAATTTGGCGGGAGGGATCACAGCACCGTGATACACGCGTGCGAAAAAGTAGCCAACGATATCGAATCGAATCCGTCCGTTAAGCTTATGATTGAAGACCTGCGCCGCGTAATACGCGATAAGTAGGCGTTTCCGATGCAGCGCAGAGAACGCCCCAATTCGAAGTCCTCCTATCATGTGCGCGGTGCGGCGCCGCCGCGCGTGCGCGTGAATCCGCGCAGGCGCGCACAGCTCGCGCTGCGCAGGATAATCGCGCTGGCCGTCGCTCTCGCGATACTTGTTCTTATTATATATGTATTCACATTGATACCGCGCGGTGGCGACGATGCGCTGCGGCTAGGCTTTCATCCCGGCGATCCCATTCAGCCGTTTGGCAAGAGCCTGCTTTTTCTCAGCGACGGCGTATTGAATTGCGTCGGCGCGAACGGCGGGGTGCGCTGGCAGTTTCCGCTGGGGATTAGCTCCGGGTTCAACGCGTCTCAAAGCGGTATAGTCGCGTGGTCCGGCGAGCAGCTATATATATTGAACGCGTCCGGAGAAGCCGTGTACAACGACAGGATGGCGGATACCGTTCAATTTGCGCGGATAGGCGCCGCATACATAGCGACGCTGATAGGCGAATCGTCCGGCCAGATTGTTCGAGTTACCGATCACGCGGGAAATCTGATAGAGGAAATAGACGACTTCTCAAGCATAACCGTTATCGATTGCGGCTTTTTCGACACTCAAGAGCTGCGGCTTTGGACACTTGGGATTGATCTTATGGGCTCTACCGTGACGACCGTATTAAACACCTACGATCCGCGAAGCCACTCGGCTACCGGAAACGCCGCGCTTTCGGATCAGTTGATATATAAAGTATATACCCAGAACAAATGGTTGATGCTGGTAAGCAACGTAAGCGTTGCGGCGTATGATTACAACTGCATTCCCGTTTCCTCGCAAGCGCCTTCGATTATATATGGCTGGCAGTTTGCGCGAACGCGCGTTATCCAAAACGAAACCCTAACGCTGCTGACCAAACCGCCTGCGGCTGACGGGTCCCGATCAATGCGCTCGCTGCGGCTTATAGGCAGAGGGGCGGATCAAATACTCCGCCTGCCCGCGCCGTGTTTCGACGCGCTGCTCGGCGGCAAGGCGGTATACGGTTTTTCCGCGAACATGGTGTATTCGATGCGATACGGCCAAACGTCGTTCGCCTCGCACGAACTTCCGATTGCGATAGATCAGGTGCTCGATATACTGGACGACGATGTCGCCGTGCTCGCGTACGGCGCGGATGTGTTCTTATATAAGCTTCCGGATTAGGGCGTGTTCGAAAAATATCTCAAGGCTGTATGTGCTGGATTTAATGAGGCGCAATAAGCCATGATGGAGGCGTAGCTCCGCGACATCTATCGAATGCGCGACGCCGCGATGGATAAAAAGACAGTGCATTCAGATCGAGAGATTTTTCGAACACGCCTAATAAAGTAGTTGAAAAGAAATCGGCATCCAACTCGTTTATTGGTCGTAGGCTTGTATGGCGCGCGGCGGTCGGCGTTATGGATTATACAAATGAATCGCGCGTATAATTTTATACGGGGGCTCCGCGCCTGAACGAAGCGATACTTCGTCCCGCGCCCTGGGTGGGGGAGTCACCGCCCAATCAAAGCGTGGCCGCGCCCCGCATACGCGACGTGGAGGTGAACGGTTTGAATCTTGTGGATTATGCTGTGCTCGGAATCGTTATAATTAGTTTGCTTTTCGGGTTGTATAAAGGGTTTATCCGATCGGTGTTCGCGCTGCTTGGACTTTTCGCATCTATGTGGGCGGCATACGCGTTTGCGCCGCAAGTCGTCGCGTGGGTAAGCGGCAATGAGACGCTGCTCAGCACACTTATGTATTATACGGACGCGTCGCTTCGAATGGGCGATCTGCAAACGGCGCAGAGGATGGTATCGGCGCTGTCCCAGTCCGAGATAGTTAGCATTGTAGCGCAGGCAGATCTTCCCGCGCCGTTTGATATGCTGCTAGAATCAAATATGATAAATCAAATATATGCCGCGCTTCCGCAGGCTACGGTTTCGGAATATCTAAACCAAACCGTAATTTCGGTGATAATCCATATAGTTTGTTATGTCGGAGTATTCTTTATCGCGTATGCGCTGATTACGCTGATAATAAATCTTGTGCATTATATATTCCGCTTCCCGGTGCTTCGCAAATTCGACGTGCTGTTGGGCGGGGTGTTCGGTATCGCGAGGGGAGTGTTCCTTGTATATATTTTATTCGCGCTGGTGCCGATATTTATGACGGTAGTTCCTTTCCCGCAGTTCGCGCAGGCGGTCGAGGAATCTCAGTTTGGGAACCTGCTGCTTCACAGCCGCGTAATTCAAACCATTATGCAGGGGCATCTATAGCGCGGCGAACTCCTAAAAGAAATGGATTACATTATGAAATATGATCAATATGATGTTATCATAATCGGAGCTGGGCCCGCCGGAATATTCACGGCGCTGGAGCTGACTGCGGCGAAGCCGGACGCGCGGGTGCTTATGGCGGATATAGGGCGATCCATCGAGCGGCGCAGCTGCCCCGCGCGCACTACGGGGCGCTGCGTGCATTGCGTTCCGTGTTCGATAGTGCATGGATGGGCGGGAGCAGGCGCGTTTTCAGATGGAAAGCTGTCGCTGTCAGACGAGGTTGGCGGACACATAACCGATTATATTTCGCACGCCGATGCGACGGCGCTGATACGGAGGGCGGACGATCTCTATTTGCGTTTTGGCGCGCCGAATATAGTCCACGGACTTAACACGTCGAAGGTGGATGAGATCGAATATGAAGCGAGCCGCCATAATATTAGGCTGATTCGCTGCCCCGTTCGCCACCTTGGAACCGAGAACGCCGCACGGGTTCTTGGCGCAATGCATACGGATTTAAAAGATAAAATTGAATTCGTCGAACATACTACGGCGCAGGATTTGCTTGTTGAAAACGGGCGTATCGCGGCGGTGTCGTTTCTGCTGCCGGACGAAACCGTGCGCACCGTTCGCGCGCCGTACGTGGTGGTCGCGCCGGGACGCGGCGGCGCAGCGTGGCTAACCAGGCAGATACAGCTGCTGGGGCTTTCGTGCAATAACAACGAGGTGGATATAGGGGTAAGGGTGGAAACGCCAAACGCCGTAATGGACGGGCTGACGAAGCATTTATATGAAGCCAAGCTTGTTTATTATTCCGACACGTATGAAAACAAGGTGCGTACATTTTGCATGAACCCAGGCGGCGTGGTGTCGGAGGAGCATTACGAGGGCGGCATCGCCGTGGTAAACGGGCATAGCTACGCGGACGCCTCGCTGCGCACTGAGAATACTAACTTCGCGGTGCTGGTGTCCACAAGCTTCACGGAACCGTTCAACCAACCTATCGAGTACGGGCGATACATCGCGCAGCTAGCGAACATGCTTACCGGAGGGCCTATAATGGTTCAGCGGCTCGGGGATTTGCTTCGCGGCCGCAGAACGGACGCCGGTAGGCTTGAGAAATCCACTACGCGCCCGACGCTGCGCACTGCCGTTCCCGGCGACTTATCGTTCGCGCTGCCATCCCGCCACCTTACCTCTATTATCGAGGCGCTGCGCGCGTTTGATAAGCTCGCGCCGGGATTGTATAATCGCAACACATTGCTTTACGGCGTGGAGGTAAAGTTCTATTCGTCGAAGGTGCGCGTGAACAATCGTTTTGAAACGGATATACAAGGCTTGTACGCGATCGGCGACGGCGCAGGCATTACGCGCGGACTGATGCAGGCTTCGTGCACCGGACTTGCGGTAGGCAGGGATATCGCGAATTTATTATAAATACATAAAGTTATGTGGCGACGCCATAACCGATCATGATAGTATTGATCGGTTATGGCGTCGCAAGTTTAGGCCTTTTATATTATAACGTTTATTCTCGCTGATCTTCGGGGGTTGATTCAGTTTCCGATTCAGCAGTTGGAATATCTACCGCCATGCCGTCTCGCGCTTCACCTTCCGGCAGGGGGGTGTCGGTAGTCGCGTCGTCCGCAACGCCAAATATCGGGTGGGTAGCGCCCTCCGATTTGATGGCTTCCATGCGTCCGACGGAAACCTCGTAAGCGGTTTTTTCCACCGTCGTTCCGTCGCTCATCAGTTTCTGATATGGTCTGCTTTGCAGTCGCCCTTCGATAGATATCTGCTCGCCGACTATCATGCGGGACGCGTAGCGTGCGTTTCGGCCCCAAGCGATGCACGGTATGTAATCGCTTTTGCCATACGCGCGGTTGACCGCCAGCATTAAATCCGCAATTTCCCTGCCGAACGGGGTGGTGCGGTACGCTGGCGGTTTGCAAAGCGCGCCGGTCAGCGTAACCGTGTTTGGATTTAGCTCTTCCTGCGGCACCGCAAGCTGCTGCGCGAACGCGGTGATTAGCAGCCTGCCGACGCCGTTTATCACTTTATTATAAGAACGCACTTGACCTTCCAAGCGCAGGCGCAACCCCGGCGTCGGATTCAAAGGCGTGAGCAAACGCTCCGACGCCGTGACCGGCAGCAGATCGTTAACCCCGGACAGACGCGGCACCAATAACAAAAATTGATAAAACGCCTCGCCAAAGACCTCGTGGCTAAACTTTGGCAGATCGGACATCGCGCCGGTCAGACGAAGTATATTCACAGTGCGCTCCATAGGTTCCACCTCTTCATTGTCCGTCTACGCGGCGGGTTGCTGCGTGGCGGACGGTGCTTTGGGATGCTGCGTGCCCTGGTGATCGATGTACGTTTCGCCTTCAAGCAAAATCTCGGAAATAGGGATCAGCTTATACCCTTGGGCTGCATAGTAATCAAGAATCGCGGGCAGCGCGTCAAGAATATACTTTGAGTCGTTATGAAACAATACAATATCACCGGGCGAAACTTTCTTAGTGCATTGCTTGATCATCGACTGAATCCCAAGATTTTTCCAATCCAGCGAGTCGACGTTCCACTGTATGCACTCGAAGCCTTCCTGCCTGGACGTAGCGACCACCGCGTCGTTATAATCCCCGTATGGCGCGCGGAAGAGCGTGGGGCGTTTGCCCGTCAGCGCTTCTATTCGATCCGCAACCACGCGCAATTCCTCGCGCATTTTCGCGTCCGATAGCTGCGTCATATGAGGATGCGTCGTAGAGTGGCTTTCCACGTCGTGGCCGCGCCGCGAGATTTCCTGAACCAGCTCCGGATATTTCTCGACCCATATTCCAACCAGGAAGAACGTAGCCTTCACATCGTATTGGTCGAGCATATCAAGAAGCTTAACGGTATTCGCGTTGCCCCAGGCGGCGTCGAAGCTGATCGAAAGAACTTTATCCTGCCGCGCAACGTTATATACCGGAAGAACACGCTGCCGAGCGACAGCCATAACGTCGCCCCCCGGTTCCATCCATAGATAAACCGCAGACAGCGCGAGCAGGCACGCGAGTGCCGAGAAGCGCCGTAGAATCGAACCGATCACAGCGTTCACCTCCGTTTGGGATATGCGTATGCCATCCCTGCGAAGGCTAGAACCGCCGCGCGTCGGAATACCACAAGCGGGTTTTCGCGGCGTTTCGGCGTTCGTATAGTCTACCCCTCGATTTTGACGAGTAAACTTTTCTGAGGTTCCCGGTCGACCTCAAGCAAGTTCCTTATATAATTGCGCTTTTCTTCAATTTTTTATTCATCTTTTTTCATTTATGAATGATATTGCGCTTTTCATGCAAAATCGGACAATCAATAGGAGGAAGTATTTGGAAAATATTAAAGGCGCGCTGGCATGTATAATTTAGCTTTTTCCAGATATTTCCTATACGGAAAAACAAAACCGCCCATATTAAGGGCGGTTTCCGCATAGGAAGTCGGTTGGATAATAATTCATAGAGATTGATAAAATTTTGGTTGCGTCAAAACTTTTTTCCGGAGCTGCGCCCAAATGATCCGCCGCCGCCCCGTGACGAACCACCAAAGCTGCGCCCGGAGCTGCCGCCGAAACCTCCGCCGCCGCCTCTTGGCGATCCGCCGAAGCCGCCGCTTTTGGGCGACCCCCCAAAGCCACCAAATCCTCCTCCGCTATGCGGTGGGCGAGGCGCGGGGCGCGACGCGCTGCGAGTTCCCGGTCGCGGTCCGGGTCCCGGCCTCACGCTAAACGGTGGGGGAGGCGGGCGGCGCACGACGTGCCTTCCCCAGCCCCATCCTCCGCCATAGCCCCATCCGCCCCAGAACGAGCGGCGCGGGCGCGTGGCGCCTATAACCGCGCCTCGGAATAGATTGACCACAATTGCGGCGATAATCAAGAATACAAGCAGAGTCAACAGAATCCCTCCTATAACAAAGCCGCTGAAGCCGACCGAACGGCTTTGGGATTGATTCGCCTGAAAAGGATTGTCGCCTTGCGCAGCTGGAGGCGAATCGTATTGAGAGGAACCTCCCAGCGAAGCGTCGTCGGATAGCGATACGCCGTACGTCTGCGCTACCGCTTCGCACAGCGCCACATAACAATTGCGCATGCCGGTGGAATAATCGCCTTCTATGAACGAGTCGAGCGCGGTATCCTCCGCGATATCGTCCACCTCGGTGGCGGTCAGCGAGTTCATCAAGCCGGAACCGATTCCGATTCTATATTCCCTGTCGGTAACCGCCAGCAGCCAGACAATCCCGTTATTCTCCCGCGCGTCTCCAATTCCCCATTGTGTGAATAGCTGCTCGATATAGTCGTCCATCAGCATGCCGTCAAGGCCTGCGACGACTACCGCCGATACTTGCGCGCCTTTCGCGCGCTGTTCCAGCAGCGCGCCGACGCGCTGCATTTCCATCGCGTCCTCGTCGCGGATTATCCCCGCGAAGTCGTTTACGTATATTTGATATTCCGCCGACGGTTCGGCCGGCGGCGCCGCTAGCGCGCAGACGCCCCAGCTCAGCGCCAATATGACGATCAGTCCCCAGAGCGCCTTCTTCATTTCAGCTTTTCCTTTCTAAATCGACAAATATTATTGGAAAATATTATTGATATATATCAACAGATATCGACCAGGCGTTAATATTTGATAATCGGGTAGTTGTATCCCCGGAGAAGCATGCGGGCTGGCAGCGAGTAATACAGCTTGGAGAAATCCTCCGCTGCGTCGTTATAGTTTTGCTTCTCTATCAGCTTCGGCGCTTCGTCCCGCCACGCGTTATACGCGGCGACCCGCGCGGTTTCCTCGCTTTTTCGCTCCGCGCTGTCTGCGGGCAGCGACGATATCGCTTCCCGAAGCGCTGCGTCCATCGATTCCATAGCCTGATTCAATTCGCCCGCAGCGTCTATATATACCGACGCCGCCGCGCGTCCATGCGCCCCGACAGGCCGCGACGCGATCTGCTTCGCGTCGCTCTGCGCGGATTTGAGGGAATCGAGCGACTGTCCCTTTATGCCAATGCGGTTGGCTATCGTTAAATAATTGGAAGCTTTTGACGCCATAACTTCCACTCTGGCGCGCAGTGTTTCCAGCCGAGAGTATACAGATCCGGTCGCTGCGGACAGGGCGTTGCGGTTGCCCAGCGTTATGCCTGCAAATATCATCAAACACATCAACGCGACGGCAACCCAGACAGGCAAACGCCTCAACTTTTTCAGCATCCCCAAACACCCCCTTCGTCATTCTGATACTAAAATCAGCGGGCAGAGTCGCGCGCTTGCAGCAGCTTTTGCTTTAGCTGATCCTCCAGCTGAACGAGCTGCTTTTCGGCGGCCTGCCGCTTCGCGCGTCCGTCCGCCTGTATATTCGCGACCTCGCTAAGGCTGTCTATCAGCGCCTGGTTGGTTTCCACAAGCGTTTCGATATCTACGACGCCGCGCTGCGATTCGCGCGCCGTTTCGATTGTGCCCTGCTTTAGCGCGGCGGCGTTCTCGCGAAGCATCTTGTTCGTGGCGTCCGTAACGTAGCGCTGTGCCTCCAGCGCGGCGCGGGAGTTCTCCAGCCCCAGCGCGAGCACCATTTGGCTTTTCCAAAGCGGCAGCGTATTTACCAGTGTCGAGTGAATCTTTTCCGCCATAAGTGCGTCGTTGTTTTGAACAAGCCGTATCTGCGGCGCCATCTGGATGCTTATCTGCCGCGTAAGCTCCAGATCGTACACCTTCTTTTCGAATCTGTCGATCGCGTTGTCAAGGTCGTTCGCGCGCTGCGCTTCGGAGGGGTCGCCGGATTCCTGCGCCTTCCTGCGAGCCTCCGGCAAATCGACAGCGCGGAGCGTATCCAGTTTATCCCTTCCGGCTACGATGAAGAAGCACAGCTGCTTATAATATTCTACGTTCTCGTCGTAAAGCCTATCTAGCATGGCTATGTCGCGAAGCATCTGCAGGCGATGGTCTTCCAGCGTGTCGGCCACCTTCCCGACGCTTATCTCAACCTTTTCGTACCGCGCTTTCAGCGATTGAATCTGGTTTGTAGCGCGATGGAAAATCCCCGCCAGCCCGCCGCGCGGTTTGGTATCCGGCGCGAAGCCCTGCAGCTGGCCGACCAGCTCGGTAAGCGTCTGCCCCACCACTCCGGCGTCCTTGTTGCGCACGTTCGCCAGCGCGGTGTCCGCGAACACAGTCAGCTTTTGCTGCGCCTGCGCTCCAAATTGAAGCACCTCGGCGGCGTTGCGCACGTCTATTTTTGCAGCGTACTCGCGCACCGTCTGCTGATCCTTGGGCGACAGCTTGGTTAGCGTCAGATCCTCCGGAGATTTAATCTCCAGCACGTCCGTGCTTTTGAGCGTAAGTTCGTTATCCGCCACGCTTTTTTCCATCCTTTCGTAATCGACTGCAATTAACTCTTATTGTATCATCCCGTTGGATTTGAGCATGCCTTCCAATACGTCCATCTCAACCTGCACGTCTAGGTAGCGGTTCTTCTCCAGCGCGCCGACCTGGTTGATCATAGCCTTGTCGATCAGCTTGAGCATTCGCTCCGTGCGCTCGCGGGTTTCCTTCGCTTCCTTGGACGCGATGGATTTGCCCGGTTCCAGCGCGGCTCGCGTGTCGAGAATCTTAACGGTGGTCGGCAGGTAGTAGCGAAGGAACGTGCGCAGCTGCCCCGCCAGTGGCGGCTTTTCCTCTATGCGCTTGAGCAGCTCGCGCGCTCCGCTTTCGATAGAATCGATAGTGCGGCTGATAGCGGGATCGGCGATAGCCTGGTTGGCGGCGCGCACCCGCGCGAGCGATTCCCGCGCGTCGCGGATCAGCTGATTTGCCGAATCGTCGCCGGTGTCCGGCGCTGCTTCTATCTCGACAATCCTGTCCTTCCAGAATATCCTGCAGAACCAGTATGCCGCAAACGCGAGCAAAGCAAGCATAACATAATGATGAAACAAATAAATTTGCTTGGTCATGCCGTACATAAGCGCCATCAGCCCCGCGATAAGAAAAGGTATGGGAGATTTTTTACGGATCGTTTTCATATTGAAAGCATCCCTTCCCGAATGGCTCGCACGCCCAGTTCGTACGAACCGTTCGCGCGCCGCGATTCCGCGCGCTCGCCGAGGCAAGCCGTGCCCGGCGGTTTTCTCACCTTCTATTATACACAAATCGCGGCGCGGCGAAAGGGTGCGGGGACATCTTTCATCGTCGTTTTATCTTTTTTCACCGTATTCTCACCATTCCAAAACAAAGGAAAACGCCCGTGCGCTCGACTCGGGCGTTATATTTTCCAGGAACAAGGCTCGGTTTAACCGCAAAGCGTGGCGTATGGAAGCAGCCGAACAAGGCAAACCTCAAGCGTGGAGGTTAGGTGTACGGAGGGCAGGTATTGCGTGCCGGCTACAGTGTCTCCCGGGCACTCGCTGGATGAGCCGCTTCCTACCAGTCCGTTCAGCGGAACTGTTATCGTCTCGTTCAGGCGTACGCGGGTTTTGACATATGCCATCGTATTTCTCACGATATCCGTGCACGCCTTAGCGCACAGCGGCACGCGCACCTTATCGGAAAACTGGCTGTGCAGGCAGTATGTAAATCCGCAGCAATCGCGTACGGTTATCTCAACGCCTACTAGCAAACAGAATACGATATCATACAAATCAGACGTGTCTAATACGGTTACCGAATCCGGCCCCGTTGATCTGACGCAGGTTATCGTGTGCGGCGGACGCCCCGGCAGCGCGTCGAAATCCAGCTCGTCGGTCGCCAGGTGGAAGTTCCAGACTAAATCCGTCGCCTTGGTGCGTCCGCAGGCAATGGCCGCAGGCTTCAACCAAGGCATATCGCCCGCTATTTCCTTGCATGCTCCGCAGCTGCCGCCCTGGCAGCAGGGGCGCGTTACGATTTCGCGGTTGGCGGTGTTTTCACCCGCTTCTTCAAATGTGACGCAGTTTCCACCGCCCACGCAGCTCCCCGCGCACCCGCAACCAAAAGGTCCAAAGCCGTAGGAATTACAACTCATAATCACCCCTCCTCGTTGGCATGGTATGTGCGCGCGGAACAGCGTGTGCAACAGGACGCGCTGTTTCGACAGATTCCGGACACGCATAAAATCGCATATAATGACATTCACCGTGAAAAACGCCCGCGGCTGGAACGCGGGCGCTTAATAATATAATTATAGATCAAGAAATGTATTTTCACGGAAGCACTTGTAAAGGATATAATATGTATTATCTACCGCCAAAATAATAGGGCGGCGTCGGGGCTTGCGCGCATCCCGCCGGATCCGCGCCCAGCACGCCGTAGGGCACGAGGCGCATTACGCAAGCTTCTATAAGTATATCGAGCGACACTTCCGGTAGCGCTAGATCGCCGAAACCGTCGGGCATATCCGCGTCGTCCGGCCGACAACCCTTACTCCAATCGTCTTGGTCGTCGCTTGTCATTGAGCTTGCATCGCCTAATCCGCCGTTTTCCACTTTAACGGGAGTGCACAGGCGAACGCGAACCTTCACATATACCTGCGCGTTTTTCAGATTGCGCACCTTCGCGCACAGCGGGATGCGCACATATTGTGAGAAGAAGCTTTTCAGGCAATAGAGATAGCCGCAGCAATCGCGAACTATAATTTCAACCGGAACGGTGATGCATAGAACCAAATCGTAGGAATCGCACGGATCGGTACTTTCCGGATTGTCTGTCATTTGCTCTTCGGCTACGCGCGCGCTGCTGGTTCCGCTGGCGCGGACGCACACTATCGTATGGGGAGGACGTCCGGGAAGCGCTTCGTTATCCAGCTCTTTATTATATAAGCCGAACTTCCACTTGAAGCTGCACTTGTGCGTTCTGCCGCAGCCGATGGATTTTGGCATCAGCCAAGGCGCGTCGCCGCCTATCGAGGAGCACCCCGAGCAGTTGCCGTTTTGGCAGCATGGGCGCGTGGGGTGGTCGCTGTAGCTGCCGTAATCAATCGTGCCCGTCGGTGCGAAAGAAACGCATTGACCGTCGCTGCACGAGCAGCTTTCGTTCGGCCACTGCGGCGCGCCGCCGGGGCAGCCTCCGCTTGGCCACTGCGGTATACCGCACCCGCCGTATAAACCAGGCTGGCAGGGACCCGCTCCGTATCCGGGATATGGATTGACGCCGCAACAATATGGATTCATTAACATGGCTCTCCCTCCTCGATTTCGAGCTGTGCGTATCCGTAGACCGCGTGGATACCCGCTTTTTAATGAAGGCGGGCGCGGGGCGAGGCCTCGCCTTGCTCGGGGCGCCGGGGGCGTCGCCCCGTCTAGTTAATGGAATTTGATATCGTGTAGAGCTTACATACGGAATATCTTATGTAATCGGTGGCGTTCGCGTCCCGATGTTTCACATACAAAAACCGGCGCACATATACGCCGGTTTGTTGGTTTTCTCCATGTTGTAGGTGAAGCTTCGCGCGGCGTCGACTCGGGTTATCGCGCCGCCGCCGCGCTTTGGCATTATCTATTGTTTAATCCATCGTTGGGTCGTATACGCACGCGGCATCTCCCGTAAAGATGGGGCGTGGAGTTGGAACCGTCTGGATCGTCAAGGATTACTGAGCGAAATAGCTCGGCACCGCGCCGGGCAGGCACTTGTACGGATCTCCGCCAAGCACGCCGTAGGGAACAAGCCGCATTATGCACGCTTCGATCAGTACGTCGAGCTTGACCGTCGGGAGAGCGTGATCGCCAAAGATACCGTCTTCGTATCCCAAATTTGAGCAGCTTTCGTCGTCCGACATCGGGGTGTCGCCCTCTTCCGGGTCAGTATCCGGTGCCGCTGTCGGAGCACCATCGATGGTGTCGTCATCATCACCTGAGCCCAAAACCTTTACGGTTGAGCAGAGACGTACGCGAACCTTTACATACACCTGAGCGTCCTTGATGTTGCGCACCTTGGTGCAAAGCGGAATCAGTACGTATTGCGCGAACGAGCTTTTCAGGCAATAGAGGAAACCGCAGCAATCGCGGATGATGATTTCAACCGGGATCGTAAGGCACAGCCACAGGTCGTACGACTGGCACGGATCGTCGTGATCGTCGCCGCTCGTAGTGTTGCCTATCATCTTTTCCTTGGCGATTCTGGCCTTGGTGGTTCCGGTCGCGCGTACGCAAACTATCGTGTGCGGCGGGCGTCCGGGAAGGTCTCCGTCGTCCAGTTCGCTTTCGTATAGGGCGAACTTCCATTCGAATTTACATTTGTGGGTGCGTCCGCAGCCGATAGCCTTGGGCATAAGCCACGGGGCATCGCCGGCGATTGAAGAGCACGCCGAGCAGTTGCCGTTTACGCAGCAGGGGCGCGTCGGGTGGTCGGAGTAGTGGTCGTTGCCACCGTCGTCGTTGAAGGTATCGCATTCGTCGCAGCAGGAGCAGCCGCCGTTATTCGGCCACTGCGGCGTGCTGGGCGCGACCGGGAAGCAAGGGAAACCGGGGAAGCTGGGATATGAATTGCCGCAGATGCAGCTCGCATTATAAGACATGAGTTTTCCTCCTCAATAACATTGCTTGCGTTGTAAGGGCAAGGGTATATACGATACCGCGAACGCAGTTATAATGTAATCCATTCCCGTATAGACCGTGCATACGTGATATGTATATGTACAATGGACACGCCGCGTCACGAAAAACGGCATGAAAAAAACCGGCGCTGTTAACGCGCCGGTTGTTGGTTTTGCTCTATGTGCTTTATTGTGCGATTTCCCGCGATTCAAATTCGAATAAAAGCTCAAAGGAAACCCCGCGTTGCGCGGCGCATTGACCTCTCATGCGCCGCAGCGTACAAAGCTCGCCTTTGCGAAGCGCGATTATGGATTCGTGTAATACTGGGGAGCGGTCGTTTTCTTGGTGTTGTGGCACTGATACGGATCCTGGCCAAGGTTGCCGTACGGCACGAGGCGCACTACGCAGGCTTCGAGGAGTATGTCGAGTTTGACTTCCGGCAGTGCGTGCGTGCTAAACTCAGGATCTGGATAGCCGTCCTCATCCAAACCATATATTTTATTGTTGCACCCGATTTCCCCAAGGTTATCATCCGCAACAGTAGCCCATGTGGGTGGATGATCAATGGTTTCTTCGGAATTCGTGCTGCTTCCTAGCACCCTGACCGTTGAGCACAGCCGTACGCGCACCTTGATATAAACCATAGCGCTCTTAAGATTGCGCACCTTCGCTACGAGCGGTATCTGAACGTACTGTGAAAACGCGCTCGACAAGCAATACAGGAATCCGCTGCAGTCGCGGATAATGATTTCCACGGGGATGGTAAGGCACAGCCATAGATCATACGATTCGAGCGGATCATGGTTGCCTAAACCGCTTGTTACGTTGTTCCTCATCTTTTCGCAAGCGACCCTCGCGCTTGTGGTGCCGGTCGCGCGGACGCACATAATAGTGTGCGGCGGGCGTCCCGGAAGGTCTCCGTTGTCTAGTTCGTCTTCATGCAGCGCGAATTTCCACGGGAACGAACATTTATGGGTGCGGCCGCAGCCGATCGCCTTGGGCATCATCCACGGGGTGTCGCCAGCGATGGAGATGCAGCCCTGGCAGTTGCCGTTCGAGCAGCAGGGGCGCGTCGGGTGGTCGGAATAATGGCCGTTTCCGCCGTCGTCGTTGAACGTGTCGCACTCGTCGCAGCAGGAGCAGCCGCCGTTATACGGCCACTGGGGAGCAGTGTTGCAGGCGGGGGCGGGAGCGGGGAAACCTGGGCAAGCCACGTTGGTCGGTTGAGCGGGCGTATTCTTATCGCCCTGGCAGTAAGGATTATACATCTAATTCCCTCCTAGTTAAGCATGGTTGCGTTACTTGAATATTGGGTGGCGAAGTTCAAGGGTATTATGTATTTCCATCCATATACTGGTCGTGCATACAGCGTATCTATATGTTACACAATCGCGGCGCGTCCCAACAAACCGCATGAAAAAAACCGACGCATATTAGCGCCGGTTTCAAATATCACTATTTTATGACAAGCAGGTTATCACGAGCAGAAGTACGGCCCGAACCTCGACGTGGGATCGCCCACAATTCCATATGGAACGAGGCGCACCACGCAGGCCTCCAGCAGTATGTTGAGATTGAACGTAGAGCCTGTGCTTACGTTCTCCATCTGCTCGCACATGCGCACCTTCACCTTGAAGTATAAAAACGAACCGCCCTCCGCGAGATGCTGAACTGTGAATCCCAGCGGGATTTTTATGGATTGCTCTTCTATCGTGGATTTTATCGTATATATGAAGCCGCAGCAATCCTTGATAACTATCTCGATCGGAATATCCACTTTCATTTCAAGCTCGTATTTTTCGCAGTCCACATTCACATACTGCACGTTCGTAATCCCGCGCGATCGAACGCACAGCGCGCTATGCGGTCCTTTACCCGGCATCTCGGTTAGCTTTAAAAGCAAATCTTCGATGTCTTTTCCGCGCATTCTATTGCGCCCGCAGGCGATAGCCTTGGGAACGAGATACGGCGCGTCGCCGCCGATCGTCGCGCAGTGCTTGCAGCAGCCGTTCGAGCAGCAGGGGGTATTAATTATGTCGGGATCGGAAGCCTCAAATTCACACCCGCCGCAAATATCGTCGTCGCATTGCGTGTAGGCTTTCCAGTCCGTGTCAACCGTAAGCGGAATCCCCATCTGATATCCCGGAGGACAACTCCCCGAATTACAAAACATATTGATCGCCTCCTCTGCACTCAAACTATGTTCGAATTTATTAAGTGTGCCGGAATGTACAAACTTCGCGAAAAAACTGGACAGAATACACCGGTGAAACTATAATGGAACATAACTTGATTTTGACACATCCACCCTATAATCAGCAGCTGAAAATCCAGTAAAATCAACGGATTTCGGGCAGCGCAACTTGTCGTGGCGATGTAGGGTAACTCCTCCCAAACCAGGCGCTTTTTACTTCTTCCAGCTTTTTTATGCTCTCGGATTTTCTCACTTGCCCCACCGGAACATGCTTGCGGTCAAGTCAATCGATAGGCGATCTATTATCACTTCTATAACTTCGCCAGTATAATCAAAGAAGTATATGTTTTATCCGATATGGGTACATGCCGCCCGAGCAAGGGTTTTCGCAATCCTCGATATCGAATATTGGTTGTATATACCTGCTATTATATTACATAATTTGACATATATTCCGCTATTTTTCTTCTGTTGTCTCATCGCTTTTCCCACTTTCTTGCGTTACATTGGGTGTCAAAGCAGAGGGCGCCAAAATCAAGGGGAAATTTTTTGCAAGTATTGTCTGATCGCGCTACTTGACAGCGAATAGCGCGATATGTAGCATAGTATTGGTGGAGAATGTAGAATTTTGAAAGGTGGGATGTTCCTATGCGGCGCAACGGTTTTATCGGATTCCTTCTCGTGCTGATCATGCTGCTGGGGCTAATGACGCCGGGCATGGCGTCCGCCGCGGATCCTGTCAATTTGTACGGCTCGCTGGTTATCCTGCACACCAACGACATCCATGGCAACGCAGTGGCGAATTCAAGCACCGGCACGATTGGCTATGCGACTGTCGCAAAAGTTAAGAACGATCTGGAAGCCGCCGGCGCGACCGTGCTGCTGCTGGACGCGGGCGACGCTTCGCAGGGCACGCCGCTTGTGAACCTTACGTACGGCAAACAGGCGTTTGAGTTTATGAACGCAGTCGGTTACGACGCGATGGCGCCCGGCAATCATGAATTCGATTGGGGAACGGACAATCTTTTGCAGAACGCGCAAGTCGCCGAATTTCCGATTATAGCGGCGAACATAAAGGATACGGTCAGCGGCGAGCTTCTGTTCGAGGATCATCTGATATATGATATCCCGAACATAGGCAAGGTAGGCGTGTTTGGGCTGGCTACCCCGGAGACGCTGACAAAGGCGCACCCTGACAAGACGCGGGGAATCACGTTCGACGCCGGCGAGGCGCTGTATGCGACCGCTCAGGCGCAGGTGGACGCGCTGAAGGCGGAAGGATGCGTCTTTATAGTCGCGCTGGGACATTTGGGAATAGCGGACGAGAGCATCGGCAACCGCTCGATCGACGTTATTAACAATACTACGGGTATCGACCTATTCATCGACGGGCATAGCCACAGCCTTATCCCTGGAGACAAGATAGGCGACACCACTCTTGTAAGCACGGGCTCGCTGTGCAAATACGTAGGCGCGGTCGTGTACGACGGGCAGTCGCTGACGACAAATATATATACAAATATAGATGTCGAAGTCGCGGCATATATCAATACGGTCGCGGATGAAGTAAACGCGCAGCTGTCCGCCGCGTTCGCGACGACGGAAGTTTTGCTAAACGGCGAGCGCGACCCGGGCGTACGTACGGAAGAGACAAACCTTGGAGATTTCGCGGCCGATTCGATACTGTGGGCGGCGCGGCAGGCGATCGGGGAATCGGTCGTCGCGGCGGTCACTAACGGTGGAGGCATACGTACAAGCATCCAAATCGGCGACATTACGATGAACGATATGAAAACTGTGTTCCCGTTTGGCAATGTCGTTTCAGTTCTCACGGTGAGCGGCGCGGAGCTTCTGGAAGCTCTCGAAGCGGCTACGTTCACCACGCCGGATGCGATAGGCGCATTTCCGCAGGTGGCGGGAATCGAGTTTACGATCGATACGACCGTTCCGTTTGAACAGGGAGAGGCGTATCCGGAGTCGACATACTTCAAGCCCGCTAACCCCGGCAGTCGTATAACCATCGCGACGGTAGGCGGGGAACCGTTCGACGCCGAAGCGCTGTACACTATCGCGACGAACGATTTCACGGCGGCGGGCGGAGATACCTACTACGCGTTCAAGTACGCCAACGCGACAAGCGGCATCAACACCGGCGTGGCTTTGGAAGACGCTCTTATCGATTATGTGGCGACGGTGCTGGGCGGCGTAGTCGGCGAGCAATACGCGCAGCCTCAGGGACGTATAACTGTTATAAAATAATTTGTTTAATTGGATATCTAGAAGTTATCGTAAGCTGCCGCGCGGGGATGCGAATCCTTTGCGCGGCGACTTTTGTTCGGGCAATATGCGTTACTTTGACTTTTCCATAATTTCTAATATAGCGGCGACAAGAACGCCGATGCGTGCGGTCGCTTCGTCGTCCAGGCAGCGGCGCTCCGCGATAGTTTCGACGACCGCCTCGAACACGTCGTCCTCATCATAAATATCGATGCCGTCAAAAGCGCCCGGCAGCGACTGCATATAATCGGGGTGCGGGCGTGGTGCGCAGCTCCGCATTATTTGGATATGCGCATCGACTTCGCGCAGCAATTCAAGCACGTCGCGTACGTCCTGAGAGTTGGCGCGCGATAACGAAAGTACTTTTGGATGTATATTTGCGATGATTGTATCAAAATCCACAGGCATAAGCCGCCGCCTTCGATCACAGATTTAGTAATATAATCGTATCATACAAAATTCAGACGATCAAGCGGACGAGTCTAGCAAAATTTCATATATTCAAAGGATCGGCGCGGAAGGATTTGATCGCGCCGCGTTGAAATATTTGGTATAACTGGAAGCGCTCGTGAATATACTCTCTTCAAGGCGGAGCGATTCGCTTGGCAGAGAGGAATGGTACAAGCCGATCGGGAAGGAGGCTCGGCCATTGAGGCGGCATGTCGGGCGTTTCGTCGGCTTATGATTATGTTTATTTTTATTGTTGCGCGGATCGCGGCATCAGCTCTGGGCGAGTATTTGCCGCCGCAGAGATTTCATACGCGCCTACGGTTCCGTTGGGAGGATGATCGTTTATAATGAAGAATTTTATAAAAGGTTTCAAGGAATTCGCAATGCGCGGCAACGTGGTCGATCTTGCGGTCGGCGTGATGATCGGCGGCGCATTTGGCAAAATCGTGACGTCGCTTGTCAACGATTTAATAATGCCGCTGCTTGGTCTGATTCTTGGCCGTATTAATCTGAAAGGCGCTTTCTTGACGCTCAACGGAGTGCGGTACGCTTCGGTAGAGGAGGCGACTGCGGCGGGAGCGGGAGTTTTCAACTACGGCGCGTTTATTACCACGGTGATAGATTTTATATTGATGGCGCTGGTCATTTATGTTATTGTAACTTTGATTCAGCGCGTAAAGCCCAAGACGCCGCTGGCGCCGCCCAAACCGCAGCCGAATCTTTGTCCGCACTGCAAAACGGAAGTGCACCCGGACGCGACGCGCTGCCCTCACTGCACGTCATATTTAATTGAAGATGACCCATCGGATCCCGGCTTTCTGCCTGTCGGCGCGGAGGTGGGGGAGAACTGAACAAGCCGGGGCTATGTGCGTTCGTCGGGACGTAGCTTCGCTCCTTTGGAAGGGGAACTGTGGTTCCCCTCCCAACATCTCCTCGGAGTTTGGAACGGGCGAAGCGAATTACGTTCCTTCGTTCCCTCGTCCCAATCCCCAGGGGGAGGTTGGGAGGGGGATCGCAATCCCCTTCCCAAAGGAGCGAAGCGACGTCCTGCCGCTCCGAATGAAGTGGGGCTACGCCTCACACTCGCTTACGGCGGCTTCCAATATGGTAAGCGTCCGGGCGTCCGCGTCCAGGCGAGCGCGCGCGCCCAGCGGAAGCGTTACATTGGGAGTGCAGTGTCCGATAGAGAACCCGTATAGAATCGGTTTGCCGCATGGCGCCAATATGTCTTCGAATACCTGGCGCAGTGGCAGATCATGACCGCGCATCGAGCCTGAGCAGTTTGCGAAATCTCCCAGCACGATACCCGCGCATTCGCTAAGCTTTCCCGCGAGCCGCAGCTGGGTCAGCATGCGGTCGATCGAATATACACGCTCGCCGACTTCTTCTATAAATAATATCTTACCAGCAGTATCCGGTTCATACGGAGTGCCGAGCAAGGCGCATATCAGCGACAGATTGCCGCCGATCAGCTCGCCCTCCGCCGCGCCCGGCGCAATCGTTTCCAAGGGATATCCCGACGGCACGCCGCCCATAGGTTCGGCGCGTTTAAGTGCGCGATCGAACGCGTTCTGGCTTAGCGGATTTTGTTCCCCGTCGGCGAAAAAACCGACGGGCATCGGCGAATGAAACGTGATTAAATCGGAGCATTTCCCATACGCGATGTGCAGAGCGGTTATGTCGCTGAACCCTATGAGTATCTTTGGGTTTGCGCGCGCCGCCGCATAATCCAGTCGATCGAGCAGGCGCATCGCGCCGTAACCGCCCCGAATTGCGGCTATGGCGTCGATATTCGGATCGGCGAACATGCGGTTCAGATCGCCTGCCCTGGTGGCGTCGTCGCCCGCGAGATAGCCATACGCGCGCGTCGCGCTGGCTCCTGTTACAACGCGGTATCCAAGTTCCTCAAGGCGGCGCACGCAAGGCTCAAGCTTCCCGGCGTCGCTAAGCGGGCTTGCGGGGCCGAGCAGCCCGATCGTATCCCCGCGCTTAAGAAGAGGTGGTTTTATCATATATTCCTCACATGGATATTTATAATGAATTATTATATTCAAGCACGATTTCTTGAGCCGCGCGCCGACCGGCGCCCATAGCGAGTATCACGGTCGCCGCGCCGGTTACAGCGTCGCCCGCTGCGTATACGCCGGGCAGGTTCGTTTTGCCTGTCTGCGGGTCGGCGTCGATACCTCCCCACGCAGTGCGCGCTAGTTCCGGCACGGATTTGACAAACACAGGGTTTGGGCTGTTTCCGATCGCTATTACCGCCGTGTCGCAAGCCAGCTCGAATTCGCTGCCTTCGATTGCGCGCGGCTTGCGGCGTCCCGACGCGTCCGGCGTTCCCAACTCCATCCGCACACATCGCGCTGCCCGAACAGTTCCGGAGTCGTCCGCCAGGAATTCAATAGGATTGGTAAGCAGTTCAAAGCGCACGCCCTCTTCCTGCGCGTGTTCGATTTCTTCCGCGCGCGCGGGCATCTCATCGCGTCCCCGACGATATACGAGCGACACGTCCGCCCCCATGCGCAACGCGCAGCGAGCGGCGTCCATAGCGACGTTGCCGCCGCCAAACACGGCGGTTTTCTTGCCCACGCGTATTGGGGTGTCGGCATCCGGGAACATATATGCTTTCATCAAATTGATTCTCGTAAGGAATTCATTCGCGGTGTAAACTCCGTTCAGCGACTCGCCCGGAATGCGAAGAAAGCTTGGCAGACCCGCACCTGTTCCGATCAGGAACGCGGCGTATCCATCCTCGCGCAGATCGTCGATGGTGATTGATTTACCGACAACCGTGTTTGTTTCTATTCGTACGCCCAGCGAACGAAGGGAGTCGATCTCGCGTTTTACCAGCGCTTTTGGCAATCGGAATTCCGGTATGCCATATGTGAGCACACCGCCAGGCTCGTGCAGCGCTTCGAATATCGCGACGTCAAAACCAAGCCGCGCAAGCGTTCCGGCTCCGGATAAGCCCGCCGGCCCGGAACCTATGACTGCGGCCTTAACAGTTTTTTTACCCGTTTCAATGTGAGCGGTGGCAGCTTTGCAGCTCGCAACTTGCGGTTCTTCCGAGCTGGTGCGGGGTTGCGCTTCGCTTTGTTTGAGGGCGTCAGGGGCAGCGTCCCCGTCTGATAAAATGGCGGTATCGGCGGCGTAACGCTCCAACCGGCCTATAGCGACCGGTTCGCCCTTGATACCCCGCACGCAGCGCCGTTCGCATTGCATTTCTTGCGGGCATACGCGTCCGCATATCGCGGGCAGCGCGTTTGTCTCGCGTATTATATCGTACGCTTCCGCGTCGTTTCCGCAGGCTATCGCGGAGATGAATTCCGGTATAGCCACCTGCACGGGGCATCCCGCCACGCACGGTTTGTTTTTGCAGCGCAGGCATCGGCGCGCCTCTCGCCTCGCCGTTTCCTCGTCGTAACCCTGCGCCACCTCGTTGAAGCTCGTTTGCCTTAGCGCCATATCCAGCAGCGGCATTGGGTTCTTTATAGGCGTCATATCCGGCATGCGCGCGCCTCCCCTGTTAAACGGCACAGTCGTGCCATGCTCTCTTGTTCTTGTTCGCGGTAATAACGCCCGCGCCTTATAGCCTCGTCGAAGTCGACCAAATGCCCGTCGAAATCCGGGCCGTCGACGCAGGCGAATTTCGTTTCGCCGCCCACCGTTAGCCGACAGCAGCCGCACATACCGGTGCCGTCTATCATAATCGAATTCATGCTGACTGTAGTTTTAATATTATATTTTTTTGTTAGCGCGCATACGGCTTTCATCATTGGAAGGGGGCCGATCGCGATTACTTCGTCATAGGTTTTCCCCGATTCAAGCCTGGCGCTAAGCCCGTCGGTAACAAACCCTTTGCGCCCGTTAGAGCCGTCGTCCGTCAATATATCGAACGTATCGCAAAACGATTCGAACTCATTCTTTAATATGATTAGATCGGTATTGCGGAATCCGACTATCCCATCCACTCGCGAGCCTTGGGCTTTTAGCGCTTTGGCTATCGGATACGCGATCGCTATGCCCAACCCGCCCGCTATGAGCGCGGCGGAGCCGATGCCTTCCAGCTTGGACGGCTCGCCAAGCGGCCCCGCGACGTCTGCCAGCGCGTCGCCGACGTCCAGCATATCCAGCTTATTTGTCGTCGCGCCGACTTTTTGATATATCACCGTAACCGTGCCTCGAACAGGGTCCGCTCCAGCAATAGTCAGCGGAAGCCGTTCTCCCGCCGAGTCGACGCGCAATATAACAAACTGTCCCGGCTTGGCGCGCCTGGCAGCGCGCGGAGCGGACAGCTCCATCCATGTAACCGTCGAATGCAACGGGCGCTTATTTATAATTTTATATAATGCGTTCGCCACCACGCGATTACCTCCCTTTTTTAATCCGCAGCGGCGCGGTGAATTTGTTAGTATAATTCTACCCCATTTCCCCGCGTCTATCAAGCTTTACGCGCGTGAATTGTCGCGCAAGTTATTTATACTAAACTCCGTTTAGACGGAGTTTAGTATTAGCGGCCAGCCCCGCGCTGTTGGACGCATCAAGGTTGCGGAGCTTTTTCTTTAACTTTTTATCTCGGCGCGGTATAATGCGGAATATATGAGAATATTGTCGGATTGGTTTAACCTTGCCAAGATAGCGCGCAGCGGTCAGTGCTTTCGCTGGCGCGCGGTCGGCGAGGGCATATATGAAATCCCCGCGTTTGGCCGTACGCTTGTTGTCCGGCAGATATCGAATGACTGCATCGAAGCGGATTGCGGCGAACAAGACTGGCTGCTGATTTGGTCGCGATATTTCGATATGGATACGGACTATGACGCGTATGCGCGCGCGGTCGATCCGTCGGATAAATATTTGACCGCCGCAGCTGCTGCGGCTCGCGGACTTCGCATGCTGCGCCAAGATTTCTGGGAAACGACGGCCAGCTTTATCGTCAGCCAGAATAACAATATTCCGCGAATATCGGGAATACTTAACCGCTTGTGCGATTTGTGCGGCGGGTTTCCTGATCCGCAGGGCGTGCTTGCAATTGATCAGGATGCGCTCGCGCGATGCGGACTGGGATATCGCCTTGCGTATATTCGCGCGGCGGCGGAGCGTTTTATAAGCGAGCGCCCCGAGATGTTTATCCATAATTATGATTATAAACTATCGAGAGAATATCTGATGAGCATCCATGGCGTCGGCCCAAAGGTCGCCGATTGCATATGCCTGTATGGCTTGGGACATCGCGACGCGTTCCCGCGAGACGTATGGGTGAGGCGCATAGAAAACGATCAGTACGGCGGCAAGTTTCCGCAGGAGAAATATGAAGGATATGCGGGGGTTCTCCAATTGTTTATGTTTTGGTATGAAAGAAACCGCGACTTATGATGAGCGAATCTTTATGTTAAATATCAATTGACAGCAACCTGCAGGATGTGGTATACTCAATTTGCTTTATTGTGGTAATACGTTAAAGCGCGGCGATTGACATTGGCAGCCGCAGGTTATCTGAAAGCGTTTATAATAATGAAACCGGCGGGTGTGGTGCAAGGGCAAAAATCCCCATCCTCGTTCGGAGGCGGGGCTTTTTCTCATTGCCCCGCGCTATATGAAAGCGAGCGGAGAAATGAGTTCGTCGAGTTCAACCCTAACGCTTCCGCCGCAGGGTTTTCAGGATACGCTGCCGGATGAGTGCGCGTTTTCCCAGCGCCTGCGGGATAAGCTGCGTTCCCTTTTCGAAGGATGGGGCTATCTGGCGATAGAAACCCCCATACTGGAGACATACGATCTGTTCAACGTTGGCCCCGGCGCGCTTCCCCAGCAGCGAATGTGGAAGACGACGGCGCCGGACGGCCGCATACTTGTTATTCGTCCCGATTTAACGACGCCCGCAGTGCGCCTCGCGTGCGCGAGATTGTCGGATGCGCCATTGCCGCTGCGGCTTTTTTATCAGCAAAGCGTATTGAAGTTTCCGGGTGTGGAGCGAAGCGCGCGTGAGGGTGTAGAAAGCCGCCAGACGGGCGTCGAGCTGCTTGGCGAAACAGCGCCGGAAGCCGACGCGGAGGCGGTTGGGCTGGCGATACGCGCGCTTAAGGAAATGGGATTGATCAACTTCAGAATCGACATAGGGCACGTCGGTTTCTTTAAGGGATTGATGGATGAGGCGGGTTTGTCGCCCGAGCAGACCGAACAGCTGCGCGCGCTGGTAGAGGAGAAAAACCAGCTTGCGATCGCGCTTATGCTTCGCGACGCAAGCGGAATGGAAACCGCCGCGCAGCGCATAATGGGATTGCCAATGCTGTTTGGCGGCCTGGAGGTAATAGAACAGGCGCGGCGCATGTCGAGTCACCCTCTATGCAGATCGTCGCTGGATAACCTGGCCGCGTTGTTCGGATTGCTTCACGAAGACGGGTTGGATAAATATTGTTCGATTGACCTGGGTATGGTTCACGCGATTCATTATTATACCGGAACAGTGTTTCGCGGCATTACGGGGGCGGTCGGGCAGCCGCTTCTGTCGGGCGGAAGATACGACGCGCTGCCGGAGTCTATGGGACGCGCGATAGGAGCGGTCGGCTTTGGTTTAACGCTGGAGCCGCTAATGTCCGCGCTGACGCGGCAGGGGAACGGCGCCGAGCTTCCGCGACCCGGAGCGTTGATTGGATATGCGCCCGGATGCAGGGCGGCTGCTTTCGCGGAAGCGGAGCGCCTGCGCGCGCTTGGGACGCCCGTCGCGATGGTTTATACAGGAGATATGCCCGCGATGATTGAGAGAGCGCGCGTGGAGGGAATAGCGAGCGTTGTGTTCGCCGAAACGGATGGGATAATAAATTGGAGCGCGGACGCGGCGGGAGAATCGAAATGAGCGTGACGATTGCCGTAGCCAAAGGGCGGCTCGCCGGGGTGGTATTCGATAGGTTGGAGGCGGCTGGATTTGATTGCGCCGCAGCGCGCGAACCCGGTCGGAAGCTCGTCGCAGAGGACGCATCCGGCGCGCTGAGGTTTATGCTGGTCAAACCCGCCGACGTGCCAACCTATGTCGATCACGGAGTGGCGGACGCGGGGGTGGCGGGCAAGGATACGCTGCTGGAGGAAAATCGCCCGCTGTACGAGTTAGCCGACCTTGGGTTTGGGCAATGCAGATTGTGCATAGCGGGAGACCCCGCGCGCCACGCCCAGGCATTGCGAGCTTCTGTGTATAGAGTGGCGACTAAATATCCTCGCATCGCGCAAACTTTATACGAACAGCGCGGGCAGCCGATAGAGATCATTCGCCTTAGCGGATCGGTCGAGCTTGCGCCGCTGGTCGGCTTGTCGGACGTGATATTGGATATAGTCGAAAGCGGCGAGACGCTGCGCGCGAACTCGCTTGATATACTGGAAGAAATATGCCCCGTCAGCGCGCGGTTGGTCGTCAATCCCGTCGCGCTGAAAACAAAGACGGAGGAAATCCGCGCGCTGATCCGCGCACTTGAAATATAATAAAGAATCAATTATTATAAATATGATGGAGGCGCGTATGCTTTCGGGTATGCTTTCGGATTTGCTTTCAATATACCGCAGTTCAGACATCGGCGCGCTTGATAGGCTTCTCGGGCGAACGCTATCCCGGGATGAAAATATCGAACGCACAGTGCACGATATTCTTGAGGACGTTCGCGGGCGCGGCATAGACGCCGCGCTGGATTGGACGCGCAAGCTCGACGGCGCGCAGCTTAACTCGCGAACGATAGAGGTAAGCCGCGAGGAGATAGACGAAGCGTACGGGCAGGCCGATCCCGAATTTATCCGCGCGCTGAAGCGAGCGGCGGATAATATCCGATCGTTCCATCAGAAGCAGGCGCGCCACTCGCAGATCGACTTTCAGCCGGGAACTGCTCTTGGGCAGATGGTTCGACCCATCGCGCGCGCGGGCATATACGCGCCCGGCGGCACCGCCGGTTATCCGTCGTCTGTGCTGATGAACGCGATACCCGCCAAGGTCGCGGGTGTCGGGGAGATAGTGATGGTAACGCCGCCAGGAGCCGACGGACGGGTTTCGTGCGCGCTGTCGCTTATCGCGGCCGATATCGCGGGCGTCGACCGCGTGTTTAAGATAGGGGGCGCGCAGGCGGTGGGCGCGCTTGCGTATGGCGCGGGGTCGATACCGGCGGTCGATAAGATAACCGGACCCGGCAACGCGTATGTAGCGGAAGCAAAGCGGCAGGTGTTTGGCAGGGTAGGGGTGGACAGCGTGGCTGGGCCAAGCGAGGTGTTTATAATAGCGGATGAATCAGCGACGCCTGAATGGCTCGCCGCCGATCTTCTCGCGCAGGCTGAGCATGATCCGCTTGCCGCCGCCGTGCTCGCCACGACCTCCATGAAAATCGCGGAAGCGACGCGCGCAGCCGCTTATCGTCAGTTTGATCGGCGGTCGCGGAAATCCATTCTCGAAAGGTCGCTCAGCGCGTACGGGCGAATAATAGTGGTGGATTCGGTGGAGCAGGCCGTCGAGCTTGCCAACGAGGCGGCGCCGGAGCATTTGGAACTCGCGATTTCCGATCCGTTCGCGTGGCTTGGCAGAATTCGAAACGCGGGCGCTGTGTTTCTTGGCCATCATACGCCGGAATCGGTGGGCGATTATATTGCGGGACCAAATCACGTGCTGCCTACGTCGGGCACCGCGAGATTTTTTTCACCGCTATCCGTTGATGATTTCATAAAAAAGATAAGTGTGGTATACTATTCGCCGGACGCGCTGGTGAATTGCGCCGACGATATAGAGCTGCTCGCGTTGGGCGAGGGGCTGGACGCTCACGCGCACGCCGCGACGGTGCGCGTTCGGACATGATATATATAATTTAAAAAGAGGTATACAGTGAGAACCGCATCCGTAATGCGCGAGACGAGGGAAACGCGCGTCCGCCTGGAATTGAATCTTGATGGAACTGGCAAGGCGCGCGTGAAAACCGGAGTTGGTTTTTTTGATCATATGCTCGACGCGATGTGCCGCTTTGGGCGGATCGACCTAGAGCTGACGTGCGCGGGCGATTTGGACGTAGACGCGCATCACACCGTCGAGGATACCGGAATCTGCATCGGAACCGCCATTCGAGACGCTCTTGGCGATCGTATGGGCATACGGCGCGTCGCGCACTCCTATGTGCCTATGGACGAATCGCTGGCGTTCGCCGCGCTCGATATGTCGAACCGTTCGATGTTCGTTCTCGATTCGCCGCTGCCTGACATAATGATAGGAGGCATGTCGGCGCAGCTTGCGGAGGAGTTTTTCCGCGCGGTGTGCGCCTCCGCCGGACTAACGCTGCATATGCGCGTGGACGGGCGCAACGCCCATCATATGATAGAGGCGCTGTTCAAGGCGTTTGGCCGCGCGCTTGACGACGCAAAGGAGATAGACCCGCGCGTCGCCGGGGAAATACCGTCGACGAAAGGAACGCTGTAGTTGGTTATGTCAAATAAAATATATTTTAGGGTGCGCTAATGATTATATTACCCGCTATAGATATACGCGAAGGACGATGCGTGCGGCTTATTCAAGGGCGTGACGACGCGCGCACGGGTTACGGCGATCCGGTGGACGCGGCGCGGGAGTGGATCGATCAAGGCGCGCAATTCCTGCATGTGGTCGATTTGGACGGCGCGTTTTGCGGAACGAAAGCGGATGCGAATCGGTTGAGGCCGTTCGAGAGAATCGTCGCGCTTGGCGTTCCAGTGCAATGGGGCGGCGGCATTCGAACGATTGAGGATATAAAAATAAGGATTGCGATCGGCGCGCGGCGCGTAGTGCTGGGTACGATAGCGCTTACCGATCCGGAAACGGTGCGCGAGGCCTGCGCGAAGTATCCCGATAGGATAGCGTGCGGTATAGACGCGCGCGGCGGCAAGGCGGCAATCCGCGGCTGGACGGAGGAAACGGCGGTGGACGCGCTCGATCTCGCGCGCTCGATGCGCGCGCTTGGCGTCGCTTGGACGGTGTACACGGACGTATCGCGGGACGGCATGCTGACGGGGCCAAATGTCGACGAAACCGCGCGGTTCGTGCGCGAATCTGGACTTCGCGTGATTGGTTCGGGCGGAGTGGGATCGACGGCGGATATCGCCGCGCTTAAATGCGCGGGATGCGAAGGGGCTATCATCGGCAAGGCGCTTTATGAACGGCGCTTTACGCTGCGCGAGGCTATGGACGCGGCGCTCGACTGCGGTTGATATATAAGGGGGGGGCGTGCTCGTGACAGAGAATAATAGTATAAATAATAATGCAAAAGAATATTTTGATATAGATAAAATATGTTGGGATGATCGCGGGCTGGTACCCGTCGTAGCGCAGGACGATCAAACAGGCGCTGTGCTGATGCTTGCGTATATGAACAAAGAAGCGCTGTCGCTGACAATTGAAACGGGATACGCGACGTATTACAGCCGCTCCCGCAAGAGATTGTGGAAGAAAGGCGAGACATCGGGACATACCCAGCGCGTGCGGTCGATAATGGCCGATTGCGACGGTGACGCGCTGCTGGTTCGGGTAACGCAGACGGGGCCAGCTTGCCATACGAACGAATATTCCTGCTTTTATAATCCGATAGCGACCGCGCAGGAAGAGCCGCGCAAAGCGGATGCTTCGATACTGCGCAAGGTATACGACGTTATCGCCGACCGCAGCGCAAATCCTAAGGAAGGCAGCTATACAAACTATTTGCTCGATAAGGGCGTTGAGAAAATCTGCAAGAAGATCGGCGAAGAAGCAAGCGAAACAATCATCGCGGCAGTAAAAGGCGCGACCGGCGAGGTTCGTTATGAATCCGCAGATTTGATATATCATCTATTAGTTTTATTATATAATCAAGATATAACGCTGGAGGAGATATATCAAGAATTAGCAAGTAGGCATAAGGATTAATATTGCCATAGCATACGCCGCGCTGGCCGTTCTAAGCGGAAGAGCGGCTTTCCGGGCGAGCGCACTCGTATTTTCTAATTCATCCACCCCCTGAACACGAGGCTGCGCGACGCCGTGCGAGTAGTCCAGCAGCGCCCCCAAATAGGGGAGAGAGACTCCCACGCGCGCTGTGCTCCGTAGGCGGTTTCAAATACGCCGAACACCGCGCTGCCGCTGCCCGTCATCTGCGCGCGAATGGCGCCCATCATTTCAAGAGCTTGAATCGCCTGCGCAATTTCCGGCCTTTGGCGAATCGCGGCGGGTTGGAGGGCGTTGCCCATAGAACGGCACAGACGCCGCAGATCGCCTTCGCGCGCCGCCGCGACCGCGTCTTCCTGCATCGGCCGTTGATTTGGGCGCAGGCCGTCCTGGGAGAACAATTGGAATATCTCGCGCGTGGAAAGTCCTCGGCATGGCTGAATCACAACCAAATAAGCGGGACGATGGCTCGGCAGCTTTTCCAGTTTTTCACCAATCCCGGTGGCGCGGGAAAGTCCTCCTACCAGGCAGAACGGCACGTCCGCGCCAACTTCCGCGCCTAGCGCGCGCAGCGCGTCCTCGCGCAGGCCAAGCCGCCAAAACCGGTTTAAACCGGCGAGCGTCGCGGCCGCGTCGGCGCTTCCGCCGCCCATGCCGCCGCCTATCGGAATCCGTTTGCGAAGTATCACGCGAACTCCGTGGGTTACCCCGGTGCGCGCCGCGAGCAGATTCATCGCTTTGCACACCAGATTATTTTCGTCGGACGGCACGCGAGCCGCTCCGGTCGTTATAAACTCCAGCTCGCCGCACGGCTCAAACGTGAGCGTATCGTACAGCTCGACGGACTGCATCAGCGTATCCAGCAGATGATATCCGTCGGAGCGCTTGCCCACCACGTCAAGCGTCCAATTAATTTTCGCGCGCGCTCTTACGCGCATCATTTGCCTCCGTTCAGATACCGGCGAGTGTGCGGGCAAACCAATATGCATATGCCGCAGGAAGTTATGCTGTAGTTAAGCAGTGAAATCATATTTATTAATACCCGCGGGCACGATCGACGATATTTTTCAGCGGTTCGCCTTTTACGAATCGACATAGATTATCATAAAATATATTAAATATAATCTCTTGGTTATGCGGATCGTAATCCCGTCCGGAAACGTGCGGCGTTATGATAACGTTATCCAAATCCCACAACGGGCTGTCGTTTGGAAGCGGCTCTTGCTGGAACACGTCCAGCGCCGCGCCGCCGAGCCGCCCTTCTTGAAGCGCGTCGATCAGCGCGGATTCGTCTATAGCGGAACCGCGCCCGACATTGATCACAACCGCGCCTGGCTTCAGCGCGCGGATTCGTTCTTTGGATAATATGCCGCGCGTTTGAGGCGTGTCGGGTAGGCAAAGCGCAACCGCATCCGCGTTGACTATCGCGCGGTCGAGTTCCGATACGGGATATAGTTCGTCCACGAAATCCGGAGGATTGGCGGTATCGCGCCGCACGCCGAGCACTCGCGCGCCAAACGGGCGAATGCGCCTGGCGAAGCTTTCGCCCAAATCGCCCAGTCCGACGATTGTTACAATGCTTCCGTCGACCGTGCGATTCGCGGGTTCCGGAATCCATTCGCGCGCGCTTTGATGGCGCATATAAAGCGGCATACGGCGATAAAACATTAGAAGGCACGCCATCATATGCTCGGCGATAGTCGCTCCGAACGCGCCGGACGCGTTGGTAAGCGTCGCCGATTCGCGCAGCGAACCGCCGCTAAGATACCGCTCGATTCCGGCGGAGGATGCTTGCAGCCATTTGAGATTGGGCGCGAGCGCCAGCCATTCCGGAGGGAACGCGCCGAGCATCGCCGCGCACCGCGCTAGAGCGTCGGCATCCGGCGACGCTTCCGGGTCGCACAAAATCGGAACGTATCCCGCGCTTTCTACGATTCCAAACAGGGCGTCCAACTGTGACTGGTCGAACGGAACTGCGCGGAACAGGAAGAGTTCCGATCCGTCTTTTCGTACGCCATTTCGAGTGTCGTTTTGTACTTCTTTTCGTATGATATTATTCATGCGGCAATCCTATCGCAATCGCCGCATTCTGTCAACAACCATCGCGCAGTGCGGAATGGAATAAATATTATTAAATATAAGAAGATACCGCTTCGCTACGCGCAGACGTTTCCGACAATTCCAATCCCGCGTTGTTTTCCGCCGCCCAGCGGATTGACCACTCGTTTTTAAACAGCAGCACTTCTCTGCCGTCCCTGTCCAAAGCGACAGTCGTAGCGCTGGTCAGCTTCAATTGATCAAGCGCCTTCGCGCGCGCGTCTATCCACCGCACGAACCTATATTCAAGCGGTTCGCGGCGGATCTCAACGTTATATTCCGAGCGCAGCCTTGCTTCCAGCACGTCGAATTGCAAAGCGCCCACCGCGCCTATTATATATTCCTCTCCGAACGCGTCGGGGCGCTTGAATGTTTGAATCGCGCCCTCCTCGGCAAGCTGGCTTACGCCCTTTACAAATTGCTTGCGCTTCATGCTGTCGAGCGCCGCCACCCGCGCGAAGCTCTCTGGCGCGAACAGCGGAATTCCCTCGAACCGCAGCCGCGCGCCAGCCGCCAGCGTATCGCCCAATCGAAAATCCCCCGTATCAAATAAACCTATCACGTCGCCGGGATACGCCCGTTCAACGGACTCGCGCTCGTCCGCCATGAACTGCTGCGGCTGCTTAAGCTGTATCATCTTGTCCGTGCCGCTATGCCATACCGTCATGCCCTTCTCGAACACGCCGGAGCATATCCTGAGAAACGCCAGGCGATCCCTGTGCGCGGGATTCATATTCGCCTGGATTTTGAATATGAATCCGGAGAAATCCGGGCGATCGGCTTCTACTACGCCAATGTCCGCGAGGCGCGGCTGAGGCGGAAACGTCATCTCCAGGAATTGGCTGAGAAGCGACTCAACGCCAAAGTTTGTTATCGCGCTGCCGAAGAACATGGGAGTCAGCGCGCCGCGACGCACCGCGTCCAAATCGAACGCGTCGCCGGCTTCGTCGAGCAGCTCTGTTTCCTCGCGGAGCCTGGCGAGATAGTTGGAGTCCAACGCTTGAGAAAGCGCGGGATCGCCCAGATCGAACGATACTGATTCCGCGCGCTTCTGCCCGTGATCGCGCGCGGTGAATAGCTCTACGCGACCGACTGTCAACCCTGCGACAGGCCGATGGTATATGCCCTGGAAATCCCCGTCCACGCCGATCGGCCAATTGATCGGCGCCGCGCGGATTCCAAGAATATCTTCCAATTCCTGAACAAGCGCGAACGGATCTTTAGCCGCGCGATCCATCTTGTTCACAAACGTGAATATCGGTATCGAACGCAGACGGCACACTTTGAACAGCTTTATGGTCTGCGCTTCCACGCCGCGCGCTCCGTCCATAAGCATTATAGCGCAATCCGCAGCGACAAGCGTGCGGTACGTATCCTCCGAAAAATCCTGGTGCCCGGGCGTGTCGAGTATATTTATTCTATAACCGTTATACTCAAAGCGCATTGCGCTGGAGGTAACGGATATCCCGCGCTGCTTCTCGATTTCCATCCAATCGCTGGTGGCGTGCCTCTCCGCTTTGCGCGCTTTTACAGAACCCGCCTGCCTGATCGCGCCGCCGTATAGCAGCAGTTTTTCGGTGAGCGTGGTTTTGCCTGCGTCGGGATGGGAGATGATAGCGAACGTACGCTGTTTTTCTATGATATCGCGCAATGTCGGCTGCGGCATGGTACGCTCCTTCTTCCGGTTTTGCTCTTATACTCTGCGATTGGGGAACATGAATAATGATTATATAGTGTCGCGACACGCTTGTCAAACAATTGACCGAGCGCCAAGTAGCCCGAACATTCATTTTCCATATTTAGCGCAGTCGTTATTCAAATTTGCGGCCCTAAACGTCGAAAACACGCGAAATTGAGCGAGAAATGAAATTTTGTTTTTGTATTATTTCAAATATGGGTTGACAAGATGGGATTTTTATATATAATCAAACCTATGGCAATGACGCTATGGATAGTAGCGTCATTTTGCTATTCCGGCTGAGCGAGCCAATCGAAAGACCAATTCAGCAATATGGGAGAGGTAAGTATGACGAAAAAGTGGACATCATTGATTATGGTTCTTGCGCTGCTTCTTACATCCGCGTCGGCGGCGTTAGCGCAAACCGGACCAACCATTGATTCCGGCGCCGCTACAACCGTTGAGAATATGGCAAGCGAACAGGTCGTCAAACAGATATATGAATACGAAATCAGCGAATGGAATCCGCTGGTTCCGTCTTCCGCTACCACGTGGGCGAACTACATAGACTCGCTTGTGGAGTACGACAATTACGGCATGTGCCAGCCGTGCCTTGCCGAGTCGTGGACGAAGTCGGAAGACGGGTTGGTCTGGACGTTCAATATCCGTCCGGGCGTAAAGTGGCAGTATTCCAACGGCGAGGAATACGGCGTGGATGTTAAAGCGGTAGACTGGGTTACTACCGCGAAGTACATATTAACTCCTGAACATGCGGCTCGAACCGCCGATTTGCTCTATGTTTTCGAAGGCGCGGAAGCTTATTACGACGCGCTCTCGCGCGGCCTGCCCGGCGACTGGGACGCGGTGGGAATCCGCGCGCTGGACGATTACACGCTGGAGTTCACGCTTACAAAGCCGCTTCCATATTTCCTTTCCATGCTTACGTACAACTGGGGATATCCTACGAACGCCGAATATCTGGAGGAACTGGGCGATCGATTCGGAACCAGCCACGATACGTTCCTGTACTGCGGCGCGTTCCTGTGCACGGAATATCAGCCGGAATCGTATCGCATAAACACGGCCAATCCGCTCTATTGGGATAAGGAAAATATTCATATAGAGCGCATCGAATATCAATACAACGCGGAGAGATCGACGCTGGAGCCCGAGCTGCTGCTGAGGGGCGAGACTACGTACGCAGATATTCCGACCAGCCAGCTTGACGCGTGGATCAACGATCCCGTTCGTTCGGCTCTGATCCGTCCCAGCCGTCCGTCGGGAAGAAGCTATTGGATGCTGTTTAACTTCTGGCCGAATTTTCCCGAACAATACGACCGTGAGAATTGGTTGATCGCGGCCAATAACATCAACTTCCGCAAATCAATCTATTATGCTTTCGATCGGCTGGCAGCAGTCTCCACGTCCGATCCGTACAATCCCGAAAGTTTCATAATGCGAACCGTAACGCCTGTTAACTTCGCGGCTGCGGCGGGTAAGGATTATACGCAGCTTGGCGATCTCGCGGCTATCTCGAACACCGATCAGCATCAATTGGATAGGGCGCTTGAGTATAAAGCGACCGCCTTGGAAGAACTCACCGCCGCCGGGGCGACGTTCCCGATTTTGATCTACATGCCGTATGACACTGGCGGAACGAATTCCACGGAACGCGCGCAGGTGGTGGAGCAGCAGCTCGAACGCGATCTGGGCGTAGATTACATCGATATCATACTCGAAGGCTATCCGTCCACGGATTACCTGAATGTTACCCGACGCGCCGGCAACTACGCGCTTATGGAATCGTACTGGGGACCGGATTACGCCGATCCGGAAACGTATACCGACCCATTCGCTATTGGGCAGAAATACAACTACATATATATGGCGGATGGATACGGCGAGAAAACTACGCTGGAAGATCCGGAAGGACGCCTTGGATTTGACGGGGACTTCTGGAAAAACGCGGTGTACGATAAAATGGTAAACGAAGCGGCGAGCGAAGTGATCGATATTGAAAAGCGCTATACGGCGCTGGCGAACGCGGAGGCGTGGCTGATCGACCAGGCGTTTATTATCCCCGTGGGCGCGCTGTATTCCACCGGCTATGTCTCGTCGCATATGAATCCGTTCGAGTCGCAGTATTCTCTTTTCGGAATGTCCGGAGACAGATATAAGTATCAGGTAGTAATGGCAAAACCCATGGGCACTGAAGAATATTTGGAAAAGATGGAGATTTGGGAAGCGGAGCGTGCCGCTCGAATCGAAGCGGCTCAAGCGGCGGGAATCGATTACTGATCAACCGGAAGTATCGCGGAGGCGCGCGCAACGCGCGTCTCCGCATATTTATGCGAAGGGGTTGACATAATTTGGCGAAATATATCATCGGACGCTTGCTTAGGGCTCTTATTTCGATGGTTATCGTAATATCTGTCGTATTTTGTCTGATGCGCCTGCTGCCGGTAGAGGGCTACTTTGGCAGCCGATCCGACGCGATGAACGAAAAGGTGAAGCAGCAAGTTCTAACCCAGCTGGGCTTGTTGGATCCATGGTATACCCAGCTGCTAAAATTCTGGAAAAACCTTATACTGCACGGCGATATGGGGAAATCCATCGTATATCGCACAGGAGTGCCCAACGCTGAGATCATCGCGTCCAAAGCCGGATATTCGCTTGGGTTTGGGCTTGCGGCGCTGATTCTGCAAAAGCTAATAGGCCTGCCGCTTGGCGTTTTGATGGCCAGGTTCAAAGGCAAATTTCTTGATAAGCTTGGAAGCACGTATATTCTTTTGATCAACGCGGTTCCCGAAGCGGTATATTTCTTGATGATACAACTATATGTCTCGGATTTTTTTCATTGGCCTATGCTTCATAAAGCGGGTAATTCAATGAGTTACCTGCTGCCCGTTATATGCCTGGCGCTGGGAGGAATAGCGACCGACGCGCTGTGGATGCGCCGATATATGGTTGACGAAATGAACAAGGATTATATACTTCTCGCGAGAGCGAAAGGCATGACGAGCAGCGCCGTTTCGTTCAAGCACGTGATGCGCAATGCGTTTGTACCGATGGCGCAGTCGCTGCCTACGGCGATTATATTTACTATATCAGGTTCTTTATATGTGGAGTCGCTCTTCTCCATTCCCGGTATGGGCGGGCTTCTGGTAACCGCCATTCAGCGCCAGGATAATACTTTGGTGCAGGCGATGGTTCTGCTTTTTTCCGCCATGAGCGTGGGTGGGCTGTTGCTTGGCGATTTAACCATGATGCTTTGTGATCCGAGAATACGGCTGGCCGGGAAAAAGGAGAGCAGATGATATGAAAACGCTGAAGGATCGTAAAACGGAAGCGCTCTCGTTAGGTTTTCAGGAATCCGGTTTTCAAGAGGCGGTGTGGTATCCGGAGCAGGTTGATTCCAGCCTTTTCGAATTTGCAGGCAACGACATTACCGATGCCGAGCGCGTCGGGTTTTCAAACTATTCATATTGGCGCAGCACGCTGCGGGTTTTTCTGCGAAGCAAAACTACGGTGGGCATGCTGATTTTTCTAGCCTGCGTGTTGCTATTTACGGTAGTGCAGCCATATATTCCAAACCAGAAGAGCCCCACGACGATCCATTTGAATCCCCAAACGAATATCCAATACCGCAACGTTCCTCCAAACGAAGAGTTTTGGTTTGGAACGAACAATATTGGACAGGATCTTTGGAGCCGCATTTGGAGCGGCACTCGAACTTCTTTGTTCATAGGGCTATGCTCCGCGCTGGTCAGCAATATTGTGGGCATCGCGCTGGGTTCTATATGGGGGTACGCCCGAAAATGGGACAGCATATTAACGGAAGCTTATAACGTTTTTGACAATATACCATATACGGTTCTTAGAATGCTGCTTATATATATTATGCGACCAAGCATTAAAACGATAATCATAGTTATGTGTATGACAGGTTGGATAGGCATGTCTAAATATATACGAAACCTTATATTGATTCACCGCGACAGGGAGTACAATTTGGCGTCGCGCTGCCTGGGTACGCCGCCAACCCGCATAGTAGTAAAGAATCTGCTGCCTCAGTTGATATCGGTAATTGTGCTGCAGATAGCGCTGGGCATCCCTGCGGCGATAGGCAGCGAGGTATTTCTAACCTATATCGGCCTTGGACTGCCCGTGGATATTCCGTCGCTAGGCAACCTGATCAACGAAGGGCGCAAGGTGATGCTGATCGCGTCGCAGCGGTATCAGATTTTCTTCCCGATGCTTGCCGTATCCGCAATAACCATTTCGTTCTACGCGCTTGGCAGCAGCTTCGCGGACGCCGCCGACCCACGGAATCATAAATGAGCGATAAACCAGGGCGCGGATAATCCCGCTTCGCTTGGGGCTGCGGGGCATAGCGTAACAGGAGAGGAAGGCGGTATAATGGAAATCGCGCCGGGTCAGCGGATATTAAGCGCTGAAAACCTTGTGGTTAAGTTTAACCTGCGCGGGCAGACGCTTACGGCGCTGCGAAGCGTAACGCTGGATTTATATAAAGGGGAAAGCCTTGCTATAGTAGGCGAATCGGGATCGGGTAAGAGCGTATTTACAAAATCATTCCTCGGCCTGCTGGATAATAACGGCTGGATCGACCAGGGGCATATTTATTTTGACCGCGATCCAGCTGTGCATGATTACGCCGAGTCGAACCGCGGCGTGCTTTATAGGATGGATTTGGCTACGTTCAAGCGGGAAAGCGAGTGGCTGCCGGTTCGCGGCAAACGTATTGCCATGATATTCCAGGATCCGATGACCTCGCTTAACCCGCTGCGTACGATTGGAAAACAAATAGGCGAGGCGTATAAGCTGCATCACAAATGTACGGCAGCCGAGGAAAAGCGGCGGGTGCTCGAGCTGCTCGCGGATGTTGGGATACAAGATCCGGAAATGCGCATCAAGCAGTATCCGCACGAGTTTTCGGGCGGCATGCGTCAGCGCGTAGTCATAGCGATCGCGATGGCGTGCAACCCGGAAATACTTATATGCGACGAACCAACCACCGCGCTTGACGTAACCATCCAAGCGCAGATACTCAGCTTGCTGAAACGATTGCAAAGAGAGCATCAACTAACCGTAGTATATATTACGCACGATCTTGGAGTAGTGGCCAACGTGGCGGATCGTGTCGCGGTGATGTACGCGGGAGACGTCGTAGAACTTGGCACATGCGCGGAAGTGTTTCACGATCCGCGCCATCCCTATACAATCGCGCTGCTGCTATCGCTGCCTCAACTGGGCGTTAGGGGAGAGGAGCTATATTCCATCCCAGGCTCGCCTCCTAATCTGTTTACCGAGATACGCGGCGACGCGTTTGCCGCGCGCAACGTAAACGCACTGAAGGCGGATTTTGTCGAACGCCCTCCTTATTTCGCAGTATCGCCGACGCACAAGGCGAGAACGTGGCTGCTTGATCCTCGCGCCCCCAAGGTCGCCCCGCCGCCACAGTTGCGCAACATTAAAAACCTGAGCCATCTGCGACTTGACGGAGGGATTACGAAATGAGCGCTGCAAGCCAGGTTAACGAAACGAACGGTGCGCGCGAAGCGTTGGTGAGCATCAACAATCTGGAAGTTACATTTGGATCAAAACGAAAGAAGTTCGTTGCGGTTCAGGATGTAACGTTCGATATCTATCGCGGTGAAACATTCGGTCTCGTAGGCGAATCCGGCTCCGGAAAGACTACGATCGGCCGCGCGATAATCAGGATTAATCCTGTGACCGACGGGGAGATTCGATTCGCCGGTCGACGGATAAGCGGAAAAATACCAAAGGAACTGGATAAGTGGGTCACGCAAAAGATACAGATGATATTTCAGGATCCTATGGCGTCGCTGAATGAACGCGCGAAGATCGACTATATAGTTTCCGAAGGGCTGCTGAACATTCGTAAAGGCCTGAAAGAGGACGAGCGAAAAACCTTAGTTGATAAAACGCTTTCTTCCGTAGGACTTCCCTTGGAATTTTCCAGCCGGTTCCCGCACGAGTTTTCCGGCGGGCAGCGCCAGCGAATAGGCATCGCGCGAAGCTTGATTATGGATCCAGAATTTATCATCGCGGACGAACCAATTTCCGCGCTGGACGTCTCAATTCGCGCTCAGGTGCTCAACCTGCTGGCAAGGCTTCAGAAGGAACGCGGGTTGACATATCTTTTGATATCGCATGATCTGAGCGTAATGCGTTTCACGGCGGATCGCATCGCCGTAATTCATAAAGGCAGGCTGGTTGAGCTTGCCGATACGGATACGCTGTTCCGCCACCCTCTGCATCCGTATACGCGCGCGCTGCTATCCGCGATACCGCTGCCGGATCCGGAGCTGGAGCAGGAAAAGCGGCTGGAAATATACGATCCCGCGAGCCATGATTACAGCGTGGATAAGCCGGAGTGGAAGCTTGTCGAACCAGGTCATTATGTTTATGGAAATTCACGAGAAATCGACGGATATATGGCGAAGCTCGCAGGGAAAATTTGATCGCGCGAAGAATTAGGGCGTGTTCGAAAAATCTCTCGGTCTGAATGCACTGTCTTTTTATCCATCTAACGCGGGGCTCTGCCCCGCCGCCCCGAACGAAGCGGGACTTCGTCCCGCACCCTGGCGGCGT
>JAISZG010000011.1 GCA_031269355.1 Oscillospiraceae bacterium
GACTTCGAGAGAGAGGGGTGGGTCCGGGAGGGGGGAGAGGGCAGGGCCCTTTCCCCCCTCCCGGTGGGTTTTTGCTTCTTTTTCCCCGGAGAAAAAGAAGACCCCCCAAATAAAAAACCAACCCCTTTCACGAACCCCTAGACCCCTATTCCCCAACCCTAAGGTTCCTCCTCCCAATCCCCGAGTCCAGGTTAGCCTATCACGAAAAACTGCCGCAGGGACGGCTCACGCCGTCCCTGCCCCATCTTTTGTATATCCTAAAGCTACCTTAGCTCCTTTAGGTGTTCACGCGCTTTGACAGTGGCGGTCGCTTCATAGCAGGAGAAGCACGCGTCCAGATGCGCGGAATTCGGCTTGCGCGTAACCAGGCTGACCAGAGGCACCAGCACGCAGCCCGCCAGCATAACGAACGCGCCGGCGTTGATAGGCGATTGCAATGCGACCGGGAACGAGCTGCGGAAGAATATATTCAACAACATAACGGCAGTCGCGAATATGAAATTTACCCACACCGCCGCGGCGGTCACCCCGCGCCAGTACAGGCCGTACAGGAACGGCGCTAGGAACGCCCCCGCCAGCGCGCCCCAGGATACGCCCATCATCTGCGCGATAAACGTAACCGAACTTTTATATTGCACTATGGCGATCGCGGAGGATATTATGATGAAAACCGCGATCAACAGCCTGATCGTAAGAAGCTGCCTGCGCTCATCCATTTCTTTTATGAAATTGTTCTTAAGGAAATCCAGCGTGAACGTGGATGCGGAACTCATTACAAGCGACGACAGCGTGGAAATGGACGCCGCGAATACAAGCACGATTACTATGCCTATAAGCAGCGGCGCGAAATTCGAAAGCATCGTCGGTATAACCGCGTCGTATCCGTTGGCCGCGACGTCCACGCTGAACAGCCGCCCAAATCCTCCAAGGAAGTAACAGCCGCCCGCGACAATCACCGCGAAGAACGTGGAAACGATAGTGCCCGTGTTAATATTTTTTTCCGAGCGAATTGAATAATACTTTTGAACCATTTGAGGCAGACCCCACGTTCCCAGCGAGGTCAATATTACCACGCCCATCAGCCCGAGCGGATCCGGACCGAATATGGACGCGAATACGCCGGGTGTGCTGGATACGGCGGGATCCTGCACGCGGGCGAGCGCGTCGAGGGATAAAAGGAATCCGCCGTTCACTCGCAGCACTGCTGTGATAATCGTACCAATGCCGGCGAGCATTATAATCCCTTGTATGAAATCGTTTACCGCCGTGGCCGTATACCCGCCGACGATTACGTATATCGCGGTAATCACCGCCATCGCGATTATACATATGGAAAAATCCACGTGAAACGCCATCGCGAACAGGCGTGATAATCCGTTGTAGAGCGACGCGGTATATGGTATCAGAAATATAAACGTTATGATTGACGCCGCGATTTTGAGGTTCCGTGCGTTATATCTTTTGCCAAAGAAATCGGGCATAGTCGCGCTGCCCAGGTGGTGCGTTATTATTCTTGTGCGCCGCGCAAGCACAACCCACGCGAGCAACGAGCCTATGAACGCGTTGCCAAGCCCTATCCACAGGGCGGAAATGCCAAACCGCCAGCCAAACTGCCCCGCGTACCCAACGAACACTACTGCGGAAAAATAGGATGTTCCATATGCGAACGCGGTTAGCCACGGCCCCACCGCGCGCCCGCCCAACACGAAATTGTCGACGGTATTGTTGCCCTTGCGCGCGGTCAGTCCAACCGAGACTGTGACGACGGTAAACAGCGCGAGCATTGAAATTATTACCCACATAGCCTGCTTCCTCCTCATGTTTTCTCGCGGGGGTTTACGAAATCCGCACAGGGTGCGGGGCGGCGGCGATAGCCCCGCATTAATGGAAATTTATATAAAAGAAAACACCCCTGGCAAATAAACTGCCAAGGGCGGTTCAACCGCGGTACCACCTTCGCTTTCGCGCGGACTTACGAACCGCGCGCTTGTCGGGCACAAACATGCCTCTGCGCTTTAACGGGCGCTCGCGTCGCCTCCTACAGATCGCGCAAGCGATTTTCAGGGCGCAACTCTCGGGATGTATTCGCGCTTCCTCGATCGCGCCGACTTGCACCAACCGTCGGTTCTCTGAGCGAACGATTACGAAGGCTACTTGTTCCCGGTCATCATCCTTAATATATGTTCTGTATTATATGCGAGCAGGTCGGAAATGTCAACATATTTTTTAAATTATATTATTATAAATTAGATTGACAATATGTCCTTGTTATGGCGCATATGTTGGTTGATATGCACAAGCAACCGTAGGTTGCGGAGAAATATTTACGCTGCAAGCGCCAGGTTCTTCCGCAACCGGGGCAATTGCTGATATAATAAACGCATTGGACAGTGCGGGTATGCGACGCGCGCGGCCCCATTTAATTCGGGGGCGTCGGGGCAGAGTCCCCGCACTAGCGGGTACGGGGCGCAATCCCGTCTCGTTCGGGGGCAGTACCCCGTCTAAAAGGAGGAGGGCTTATGACCGCAGGCGTTCGATTGCTGGCCCTACGCAAACAGAACGGGCTTTCACAAGAGGAACTGGCGGAGCGGCTTGGGGTGACGCGTCAAGCCGTCTCCAAATGGGAGAGAGGCGAAGCGCTTCCCGATACGGAAAACTTGATTACGCTCGCGCGGCTGTATCGGGTGTCGCTGGACGAGCTTCTGCTGGGAGATGCCGCCGAGAAACATAACGGCGAAGATTCCGATTCCGAATATTCCGGCTCAGAATATTCCGAAGCTGAATATACGCAGGTCGATTTCAAGGCGGACGCAGAGGCTCTATACGCGCAGCCGCATGACGAATCCGCAGACAGGCTCGTTCGCGCAAATTTCAGCGCGGAAGCCGACGGGCGCGGCGCGACCATATCCGCGAATACCGACGTCGCTCCGCGAGATAAAAGCTATTACGAGTTCAACATCGCGGGCATGCATTTCAGATTGAGCCACGCGCAATTTCCCTATCCGGTTTTCGTGACTATTTTCTATCTCTTCCTCGGCTTTGTATTCAGTTGGTGGCACCCCTCCTGGATTTTGTTCCTGACGATTCCGCTGTATTATACGGTGCCCGACCTGAGCGGCAAGGATAACAGGGAGAAGGCGCGGGAACTGCTCAAGTTTCCATACCCCGTCGTATGCGCTATCGCGTATCTGATGATCGGGTTTTTATGGAATTGGTGGCACCCCACCTGGCTGCTGTTTCTTACGATACCGCTTTATTATATTTTTCTGGCGAGCGTCGAGAAAAGCTGAATGCACCCGCTTCCACCGAGAAAGCCGCGCGATTGTATCAGCGCGGCTTTGCGCTGTTTGCCGGTAAAAAGGCTTGCCGGGAATGAAACCGCAATTCGCAATCGTCCTATAATTTGGAACGGGTATCGCGTTTTACCGGTTTATTAATACATAAAATATTTCGCGAACATACGCGGCGGGAGGACAGCATGCGCAAAATGCCCAAATATAATCCTATTAAAAACGGCTCCCGGAATTCTCCGGATCGCCGAGATCTGGCGATGGGCTTTATGGCCGTGGTTCTGATACTATCATTGATGGCGTGCGGGGTGGTTGCGCTTGCGATTACGGGCTTGTTCGCGCCGGCTCAGCTAACCAATCCGCTTATCGAAACGCCGGAGGATCGGCTAAATATAAGCCCGCCGCCGACGTTCCCGCCGTCCGCGTCCGTACGTACGCTCGCCGCGCTTGGCGCGATACGTGCGAACCCGATCTTCCAGATAGCGTCGTCATCCGGAAAAAAGAGCGGAGTTAGCGAAGAGCAGCGCCAGCAGATAGAGCAGGAAACCCTGGATAAGAATCTTCAAACATATTCGCTGATCAGCGACTCGTGGGAAGTGGACGATATATTAAATATCGTCGAGGATATTCCGGCGTTCTTCGTGCCGGAGCAGAGCAAGGTAACGGTTAAGAAAAGCGAGCTTGATCCCAACCCCGCGCTGCCTGACGACTGGATCAATATACTATTGCTGGGCACGGACGACCGTAAAGCGGATGCCAGCGACGGGCGCACCGACGTAATGATCGTAGCCTCCATAAACCCCTCGACCGGCGAGATCAAGCTAGCGTCGCTCGCCCGCGATATATACATTGAAATTCCGATGCTTACCGGGAAAAACCGCCTTAACGCCGCGCACGCGTTCGGCGGGCCAAACCTTATTATGAAGGCCGTAAACACGCTGTTCGATTTAAACGTAACGCGTTACGTGCGGGTGAATCTGCACGGGCTGGTGGATATAATCGGAGTGTTCGGCGGCATGACAATAGAGCTTATACCGGGCGAGGCCGAGCAGATAAACTATAACGTAGCGGTATCGGAAGATTTCGAGGGCTTCGAGAAAAACGAGGATCGCGTTCCGCTGAAGAAGGATCAGGTCGGCTTGACCAAGCTGGATCCGCTGCAGACGCTGGGCTACGCCCGCATCAGGCATTTGGACAGCGATTTGAATAGAATAAACCGCCAGCGCGTGGTGCTGGATCAATTGCTTAATATGGCGATGTCGAACGCGTCGCCCGCGAGGATACTCCAGTTGGCGAATATTATGATGCCATATACGGCCACGAATGTTCCTATATCCGACATTGTTCGCATCGGCGCGTCGGCGGTGGTGGTGGGTATTCAGCCGATGCAGTCGCTGTCAATTCCGATGGACGGGAGTTTCCGGTACGAACAGGCGGATGAAAATTCCATTTTCCAGGATGACCAGGAGGAGAGCAAATCCGTATTGGCGATCAACCTGAACGCGAACAAGGAAGCGCTGCACACGTTTATTTATGGGCAGTACATTCCCCGCCCCGCAAACTGATGCCCGCGCTTGAATCGTACGACCGCGCGCTGACATACTCATACGCGCCGGGCGTGTTCCCGTCGATCGAATGCTTGAAGCGCCGTCCGACCCTCGCGCGGCGGCTGCTGATTCACTCGCGCTCGGAATCGAACGCGGGCGTTCATGAATTGCGGGAGATGTGCGGCGCGCTGGGTATTCGGGAGGAGACCGCCGATCGCGCGCTGCGCAAATTATCTCACAAGGATAATTGCTACGCCGCCGTAGTGTTTGATAAGCCGACCGACGCGCTCGATCCCTCGCGCTCGCACGTGGCGCTGGATCGCCCATCTGATTATGGAAACCTGGGAACCATACTGCGCAGCCTGGCCGGGTTCGGGTTTAATGATCTCGCGATATTTGAACCGGCGGCGGACGTGTTCGACCCGCGGGTAGTTCGCGCGTCCATGGGCGCGATATTCGCGATGCGGATTCAGTCGTTTCGGGATTACGCCGCTTATCGCGCGGTATATCCCGATCACGCGATTTTTCCGTTTATGCTAGGCGCGTCGCGGGAGCTTCCCGAACTCAGTTGCGTGCGGTCTCCGTACGCGCTTATATTTGGCAATGAAGGCGAGGGTCTTCCGGAGAGTTTCATCGGCGAGGGCACGCCGGTTCGCATCCCGCACACTGGAGATATCGATTCGCTGAACCTGGCGGTGGCGGTATCCATAGGAGCGTACGCGTTTTGCCAGGCGGAAAATAATACGTCGAGGAGAGACGGATTGTGAGCGTATTGGGCAAACCTGAGGAATTGAGCGAATCGTTTATTGAGGATTGCGCGCGGAGCATGCGCGATGCCATAGGCGAGCTTATCGAACGCGGTAAGCTAGCGGCGGGGCAGAGTCACGCATTGGAAGAATGCGGCTTGCTTGTGATCGGCTGTTCCACCAGCGAGGTCGCCGGAAACCGCATAGGCACGCGCGCGTATCCGTCGCTCGGCGGAGCGCTCGCGTTAGCCGCGATGGACGCATGCGCGGCTAGTGGGGTATTTCTCGCCGCGCAGTGCTGCGAGCATCTTAACCGCGCGCTTGTCGTGGAGAGCGCGGCCTGGCGGGCGCTGCGCCTTGATAGGGTTCTGGCGGTGCCCACTCCGCAGGCTGGCGGCGCGTTCGCCAGCGCGGTTTATCGCGCGATGCGAGAGCCTGTTCTAGTAGAGCGCGTTCAGGCGGACGCCGGTATGGACGTAGGCGGAACGCTGATTGGTATGCATTTGCGCCGCGTAGCGGTGCCTGTGCGGCTGGCGGTGGATTCGATAGGCGCAGCTCGCGTAGCGTTCGCGACTACGCGTCCGCCGTATACGGGCGGCGAGCGCGCGTCATATAAGAATTAAATAAAGATGATTTAAGGGGAGCGCTCGGAGCCGCGTTGCTTCGCTCCTTTGGGAGGGGGACTTCTGTCCCCCTCCCAACCTCCTCTCGGGGATTGGGACGAAGGGACGAGGAACCTTATGGTGGGGGAATAGGGGTTTTTGGGTTTTGGAAGAGTGGTAGGTTTATTAGTTGGGGGGTTCTTCTTTTTCTCCGGGGAAAAAGAAGCAAAAACCCACCGGGAGGGGGGAAAGGGCTCTGCCCTCTCCCCCCTCCCGGACCCTCCCCTCTCTCTCGAAGTCTTAGTCGGGCACGGGCAGTCCTTATTCTTGGACTACGGGGCTCTAGAATAGGCAGCTCCTTTCGACAGGGCTATGTCTCTTTTCCCTGAAACTCCGCGCGCGCCTAAAGGCACGCACGGACTTCCAAGGTTTAGCATGCGGCGGTCGCTTCGCCTGGTTATGGTGTTATTTATAATCATCTTGATGGGTGTGCCTATAAATTGTAATTCGTATAAGTACCTGCCGCTTATATAATGGTGTAGTTATATAATTATAAGATGATGCCGCATCTATATCGGTTTGGCTTCATAAACAACTGTAAGATAGTACCGCATCTCGACCGGGTTGGCTTTATAAACAATTATAAGATGGCTCAGCATCCATGACAGTTTGGTTTCATGAACAATTATAAGATGCCATTATAAACAGGCGAAGCGACCGCCACGTGATAAACCTTGGAAGTCCGTGCGTGCCCTTAGGCGCGCGCGGACTTTCAGGGACAAGAGCAACAGCCTGTCGAAAGGAGCTGCCTATTCCAGCTCCCCGTAGTCCAACAATAAGTACAACCCGAGCGCGGCTACGACTTCGAGAGAGAGGGGTGGGTCCGGGAGGGGGGAGAGGGCAGGGCCCTTTCCCCCCTCCCGGTGGGTTTTTGCTTCTTTTTCCCCGGAGAAAAAGAAGAACCCCCCAACTAATAAACCTACCACTTTTCCAAAACCCAAAAACCCCTATTCCCCAACCATAAGGCTCCCCTCGTCCCCCAAAACCCAAAAACCCCTATTTCCCAACCCTAAAGCCCCACGTCCAAACCACCTCCGGAATAATGTCGGGTATGTCGGGGCGATTTTGGGGCGATTTCGGGGCGATCCCGACATACCCGACATGCGTAGCGAAGTTGACAACGCGCTCGTGCGACGCTTCACGCGAAGCGACGTCGTAGTATTAGCCGCAGTCAGCGCGCGCCCAGCAGCCGCGCCGCCGCGCGCTCCAGGCATTCCGACTGCAGGTCTATTGGCGCGAATCTAAACCGCAGTTCTATTAATGCGGGGCTCCGCCCCGCCGCCCCGAACGAAGCGGGGCTCCGCCCCGCACCCTGAGGCTCATTCAGGAACAGCCTTGTTTCCTCCAGAGGCTCCGGCCCGCAGGAATTGCTGCCTAGCGGGCCCATGCGCGCGTCCAATGTCAGCTCGATTATGCCGTCGTCCGTCACGTCCGGCGTGTGCTTTGCCATCGTCAGCGTTTCCACCGTGTACGGATGCGCGGTGAACGCGAACGGCGCGTCGCCGGCGAACAGCAGCCCCCATCCCTCGGGAGCGGTCAGCGCGACGAATCGCGTGTCCTCGTGCGATCCGTTCTCCTGCGGACGGATATAAGGCTCCGTCAGCATGGCCGCGTCCGCTCTATATAATCCAAACCGCGCGCTTTGTTTTTTATCGGGATAGCTCTCGTGCGGACCGCGCCCGAACCATCTAACGTCCGATAGCGCGCGCGGCAGCGTAAGCCGCACGCCAAGCCTTGGCAAATACGGAAGCTCGGCACCGCCGCTTACAGGCTCGAAACGCGCCGTAACCTCCGCCACGCCCGCCGCGCTCAGCGTCAAATTCAGCGAAAACCTAGCGACAGGGCGGGTTACCGCAGGCGCGAGCACGTAGCGCGATATCGCGCGCACGGAGCGTTCGTCCGCGAACACCGCGCGGCCTTCCTCCAGGCGCGCCTGCAGGCGATCCAGGCCTATCTCCTCCCACTTCTTGCGAATATTTACGTCGTTATCGGTGGGCGCGCGCCATATCAGCGGGCGAATCGCGGACTCAAGCAGCCGCGCGCCGTTCGCGGAGAAAGCGCACAGCGAGCCGTCCCGTTTAGCGAACACGGCGTCGAACGCGCCGCCGCACGCCACCCAAACATGCGGCTCCTCATATACAACAATCGGAGGCGCGTCGCGGTACTCAGGGGCGTATTCCGGCTCGGGATATACGTATTGCGCCCACGCGGCCTCATGCCCGCGCGGCGCCCACGGCGTATCGTCGCGCAGAGTGAACGACAGCTCGAATATAAGGCCAAGCTCCGGCGGCAGCGTTTCGGGAACCAGCAGCTTCGCGATTCCTCCCGGCGGAACGGACGGCAACTCGATCATGCCTTGACCTATCGTTTTATTTAGCCGCTTTATTCGCCACGTGCAATCGAACGCGTTAAGGTTCGTAAACGCCAGCCGGTTTGTCAGCACGGCGTACAGCAGCTCGTCCTCGCCGCGCTCGAAGGCTGTTTCGACGGGCTCGATAACCTTTTTATATTCGAGCAGCCCCGTATGAGGCGTGCGGTCGGGATATGTCAGCGCGTCCACGCAGAAATTTCCGTCGTGAGGGAATTCGCCAAAGTCGCCGCCGTAAACCCAATAGCTCTGTCCGGATTCGCTTTGGCGCAGTATCCCGTGATCCGCCCATTCCCAAACGCAGCCGCCTATCAATCGCGGATACTTATATATCGCGTCCCAATATTCCCGCAGATTGCCCGGCCCCTGCCCCATCGCGTGCGCGTATTCGCACATGAAATACGGTTTGGGATTATCGGATTTTCCCGCCTCTATCAGCGCGGGCACCGATGGATACATCGTGGATACGATATCCGCAGTTTCCGCCAGCTCGTCGCGTTCATAGTGGATGGGGCGCGACGGTTCGATTTTCCGGATTGCGGCGGCCATCGCGGCATGGTTGCGTCCATAGCCCGATTCGTTGCCCAGCGACCAGAATATTATCGACGGGTGGTTTCGATCGCGCGCGACCATCCGCGTCCCTCGGTCGACGAATTGCTTCTCCCATTTGGGGTCCGTCGCTATAATATCGTAGCCGCCCACGTATACTACGCCGTGGCATTCCAGGTCGGTTTCGTCTATCACATACAAGCCGTATTCGTCGCACATATCGAGAAACCGCGGATCGTTCGGGTAATGGCTTGTGCGCACGGCGTTTATATTATGCCGCTTCATCTGGAATACGTCCTCGCGCATCGCGTCGAGCGGCGTGACCGAGCCTAGCGTCATATGAAAATCGTGTCGATTTACGCCCTTTAGTTTCACGGGCGCGCCGTTTACCAATAGTGCGGAGCTATGCCCCGCCGCCCCGAACGAGGTGGAGCTGCGCCCCACATCCGCAAGCTTCCCATACCGCAGCTCAACTCGCCTGAACCCGATCCGCACCCGCTGCGCCTGCTCGCATTGCCCATCCGTCCACAGCGACGCGACGAGATCATACAGCTCCGGCGTCTCCGCCGTCCAAAGGCGCGCTTCCGGCATCAGCATGGGGAAACGATATTCCGTAGTAGAACCGGAGCTTGGTATCACCGCGCAATCGTTGCTCCATATGCGAGCTGCGCCGTCAAACAATTCCACGCGCAGATATGATTCCGCGCCGATCCCCTGGCTTACGAACACATGCGTATCCAGCGTGCCGGTTCGGTTATCCTCATCCAGGCCGACGTCGCAGCGCACATCCCATATATAGGGGTTTGGCAGGCATATCAGCGACACATCCCTAAATACCCCGCTGAAGCGCCATTTATCCTGATCCTCTAAATATGTTCCGTCGGACCACTGGCGAACCAGCAAATTAAGCGTGTTCGCGCCTGCGACCAGCCGCTCCGTCACGTCGAACTCCGCAGGAAGATGCGAGCCCTTCGACAGGCCGACAAGCGCGCCGTTCACATACGCCTCGAAGTATGAATCCACCCCGTCGAAGCGCAGTATCACCCGCTGCCCGACCCACGACGCCGGCAGCGAGAATACGCGCCTGTACAGCCCCACCGCCCCGTGATCCGGTACGAACGGCGGATCGTATGGTATGGGATATTTTACGTTCGTATACTGCGGCTTGCCGTATCCGTGCATCTGCCAGCTGCCGGGAACCGGCACGCTAGACCACGCGTCAGGCTGCGTTAGCGGATAATCCTCCGGCGGCGCGTCGGGATACGATATATATGAAAAATCCCATACGCCGTTTAGAGACGCGAACCGATCCGACGCCGCGCGCTCTCCGTCAAGCGCGGACTCAACCGTAGAGTACGGTATGTCGATCGCCCGGGCGTCCAGCCTGCCGCGATGTAAAACGTCAAGATTTTCCCACGGTTTTGTCTGCGGCATATAGTTCTCCTCGTTAATTATAATAATTATAATTATATCGGTTTAGACGGGTGCTCTGACCCCGACGCCCCCTAACGAGACGGGGCAGCGCTCCGTACCCGCGCGTCGCGCTGCCGTTCGGGGGTAATCCGTTTATTCCTCGACAAAATTACGCGTCATCCAATTGCGCCTTTTCAAACGCGCGTCGGTAAGCGCGGCTGAAAAAGCGGTGGTTTCTTGTTCTATTATGTCGGCTGCGGTCGCGGCGCCGTCCTCCATGCGCAAATGCTTGGAGATATACTGAGCGTTCTCCCGAAAAGCGGGATTGCCCACCAATTGGGACAGCGCGCGCGCGAGCTTGTGCTCCGACATCTTATCCCTGGGTATTGGCTTGGGGCCGAGGCCGCGCCTATATATTTGCTGTCCCCAAAAAGGCTGATCGCCGCCGAAGGGTATCACAAGGGTAGGCAAACCCGCGTACAGCCCGGCTGCGGTAGTACCAGCTCCCCCGTGATGCACCACCGCGCGCACGTGCTCGAACAGCCAGCTATGCGGTATATAATCCGCAAAAAACACGCGCTCCGACGCCCTCACGGCCGACGCGGTTCGCTCGTCGCACAGCTCTCCCCAGCCCCTGAACATTACAGCCCGCAGATCCGCGCGCTTCAAACAAGCCAATATTATGCGCATCGCCTCGCACATATCGCCGGAAATCATCGATCCGAAGCCGATATATATGGGCGTCGAACCGTTCGACAGAAACGCGTGAAGCGAGGGAGAGGGCGTATATTCTTCTGCGGCCTTTGGCTGAAAGAAACCGACCATATGGATATTCGACGGCCAGCATGTGGAGGGCGGCAGTATCTGCGGGCTTATCGCGTACAGCACCGGTATCCTCCACAGCCCGACCGTATAATCCGGATGCGGCCTGATACGCCGCGCGCTCACGCCGTTAACCGTGCGCCAGCGGCGCAAATAGTGATATTCCAAACTGCCGACCGCCAGATATGCAAGCGAATACGTCAGGTTGTTATAAGCCCTGCCCAGCCGCAGCATGGGCATGATAGCAAGCGGTATATCGCCGTTTCTATCCATCGGATAAAAATGTATCTGAAAGCAGGGTATTCTAAGCTTTTCCGCTATCGAGTAGCCGATCGATCCAAAGTATGTGAGCGCGAGCACGTCCGCTCCACGGGAAGCGTCCAGCAGCGCGCCAATAAGCGGCTCTATCATTTGCCGCAGCGATTTCGTCAGCCTTGAAAGAAACGTAACCGGGCTGGCCCCCGGCTTTATCAATTCGCCTATATATCTATAAACATCTCCCGGCAGGCAATAGAACTCCAATCCGGCCTTTCGTATCATATCGCCCAGCGGCTTAAACGCCGCGATCTGAACGATATGCCCGCGCCGGGCAAGTTCCTCTCCGAGCAATACCATCGGCTTCACGTCGCCAGTAGTGCCGATGGATAACATATGAATTCGCATCTATGGGATATCCTACCACAACCGCCTTATACGGTCAAACTGAAAAACCGGACAGGACAATAGTTATATTCAACTTATGCGAGGTTCTGCCCCGTACCCTGTAAACGCGATTTCATGGACTATAGCGCGTTGATTTTATCCTGCAGGAATCGCGATTGACATAGCCTTCCAATCCGTATAGAATACCCATAATAAATAATACTAGCCGACCGCTCAGAAGCTTACCGCAGGTATGGGGAGCAGCTCCATTTAATTCGGGGCGGAGGGGCAGAGTCATGCGCTAAAAGGAGGCTTGCTTATGAAAGTGCTTATGATCAACGGCAGCCCGCATCAGCGGGGCTGCACCTATACCGCGCTGACGGAAATCGCGGAGGCGCTGGATAAATCCGGGATAGATTCTGAAATATTGTGGCTTGGCACCGAGCCTATACGCGGCTGTATAAGCTGCGGCGGTTGCTACACCGGCCCGGATCGCTGCGTGTTCGACGACGTGGTGAACGTCGCGCTGGAAAAGGCTGAAAGCTGCGATGGCTTCGTGTTCGGCTCTCCGGTTCACTACGCCTCCGCGTCCGGCGTTATGACGTCGTTCATGGATAGGTTCTTCTATTCCGGTCCGGGATTTTACGGCAAGCCCGGCTGCGTGGTGGTATCGTGCAGGCGCGGCGGTGCGACGGCCGCGTTTGATCAACTAAATAAATATCTTACGATATCCGGGATGCCGGTGGTATCCTCCCAATATTGGAACGGAGTGCATGGGAACACCCCAGACGAGGTGCGGCGCGATCTAGAGGGGATGCAGGTTATGCGAACGCTGGGGCGAAACATGGCGTGGCTTCTCAAATGTATAGAAGCGGGACGCGCGGCCGGAATCGAATATCCGGAGCCTGAGAAGCGCGTGGCGACAAACTTTATACGCTGAGCGGATATTTTTAGGCGCAGCAAGCGGAGCCGAAGGCGTAGCGAAGCTGTAGCGGATTCAGAGAAACTCCGAAGGAGTTTTCGCCTTATAATGTATAATCAATTGGAGTGAGATCGGCATGAGGGATTTTGAATATTACGCGCCGACGCGCATCGTGTTTGGCCGCGATAAGGAAGCTCTTACGGGCGCGCTGCTGAAACGCGTCGGAGCGAAGCGCGCGATTGTCGTATACGGCGGCGGCAGCGTATCGCGAAGCGGGCTGCTGGAGCGCGTCGGGCGGTCGCTGTCCGATGCGGGAATCGAGTATCAATTGTTCGGCGGAGCGCGTCCCAACCCGACGCTGAAGCACGCGGAAGAGGGAGCGCGGATTGCGATCGAGTTCGGCGCGGACGCGTCTCTCGCGGTGGGCGGCGGCAGCGCTATCGACACCGCCAAGGCGATCGCGCACGGCGCGGCAAATCCGGACGCCGCGCTGTGGGATATATGGACGGCGAAGACGACGCTATCGAAATCGCTGCCGGTCGGCGTGGTGCTGACAATACCGGCCGCCGGAAGCGAGATGAGCGATTCCGCAGTGCTGACAAATACGGACTCGGGCGTCAAGAAGGGCTTGAGCACGGAGTTCAACCGTCCAAGGTTTGCAGTGCTGAACCCCGCGCTCGCGTCCACTCTGCCCAAGCGGCAAATCGCCTGCGGCGTATCCGACATACTTATGCACACGCTCGACCGCTACTTCACGCATACGAAGGGCAATCCGCTGACGGATGAGTTCGCCGAAGCGCTGCTTCGCGTGACTATGGACGCGGGCGCGAAGACATATATAAATCCAAATGATTATGACGCAATCAGTGATTTGACATGGTGTTCGAGCGTATCTCACAACGGCTTAACGGGGCTTGGAGCGGCGACGGATTTCGTGCCCCATAAGCTGGGTCACGAGCTGAGCGCGCGCTACGACGTGCCCCACGGCGAAAGCCTGACGTGCATATGGGGCGCGTGGGCAATGTATGTATATATGGAAGAGCCGGAGCGATTCGCGAAGTTCGCCCGCAATGTGTTCGGCATACAGGAGGACGACGCCCGCGCCGCAGCGGTTGCCGGAATAGATGCGATGGTCGCGTTCTTCCGTTCCCTCGATATGCCGGTATCGCTGCCGGAGCTTGGCGTGGGAGAGATAAGCGACACCGATATATCGCTGCTCGCGGAGAACAGCCAGAGAAATTCGGGCGAGGGCTTCGGAAGCTTCAAGCGGATTTATCAAAAAGACGCTGCCGCCATATACGCTGCGGCAAGCGGGTGTGGGGCGCGGCCCCGCGCTAAATAGGAGACGGGGATAGACGGGAGTGCATTACGCGTGAATACGCATATCGATACCGCGCCGGTGCTGGAGGCGTTCGCGCGCGGCGGCGAGTGCCCGCTTTGCGATTTGCGCGAACGAACTGAGGAAGGGTACCTCGAGCTGTTTCTCGGCGGCTCCGTTATGGAGCCGGACGTGCGCGTGGTTGTAAACGACAAGGGGTTCTGCGCGCGCCATTTCCAGATGCTGTACGCTTGCGGCAACCGGCTGGGTCTGGCGCTGATGGCGCATACGCACTTGCGGGAGACAATCAGGAAATTCGAGGAGCGCGTGAATACGGCGCCGGACGATCGGCGGCCGCGCTGGTTCGGCGGGCATGGCGCGCGCGCACCCCGCCCATCTCATACGGCGCGGACGCATCACGCGGGAGATGGCGATTCGCGCGAGTCGTGCGCGCTTTGCGATCGCTTGGACGCTACGATGGATAGGTATATAGAAACAACCATATATCTGTGGGAACACGATTCCGCGTTTAAAGCGCGATTCAACTCGTCCGCGGGCGTGTGCATTCCGCACTTCGAGCGGCTTCAGAGAGCCGCGCGCGCTCGCGGGAAACGTGACTTTATCGAGGCGCTTATAGAATTAGAACGAAATAATCTGAACCGCGTCGAGCGGGAACTCGAGTGGTTCACGTTGAAATTTGATTATAGAAATAAAGATAAACCGTGGGGCGATTCAAAGGACGCGCTGCCGCGCGCGCTCCGCAAGCTCACGGGAGTGAATATTAAGGATGAATAATATTATTATATTATATTAAATTATGAAGGGCTGACGATATGCGCTTTACATTGCCGACATATACTCCGCCGGATTTCTCGAGCGAAGCGCTGGCGGATGCGCCAAACGCTGGAATCGCGGTAGTCGAACGCGATACGGTCGCGCCGGAGGGATACCACGCGACGTCCATATTCCCGGAATATTTCAAAGTGGGCGGTCGCTGGCTGCTCGCCGCGCGCAGCCGCATGGATTGCGTGGCCGTGCTCGGCGGCGACGGCGAGCAGGGTGCGGGGCGGAGCCCCGCGTTAATAGAAATAAGGGAATTCCGCCGCCTGCGCGCAGGCGATCGGGTGATATTGGGTCGAACGGAGGATGGAAGCGAGGGCGTGCTGGTTCATCCGTACGGGTTCGCCAAACTTGAGTCGCGCCGCGACGACGCGTTTGCGTTCCGGCAGGGACGGAGCCGCGAGTCGTCGTTCTCGCTGGATTATGATCGGCTGTACGAGCTGCTGCGCCACGAGCGGGAGCACGGCTCGATCGCGTGGGTGCTCGGCCCCGCGTCCAGCTTCGACGCGGATTCGCGCGAAGCGCTGGCCGGATTGATACGCAAGGGATACGCAAATTCGCTGCTGGCGGGAAACGCGCTGGCTACGCACGATCTGGAAGGCTCGTACAGAGGCACGGCGCTCGGCCAGAATATATATACGCAGGAGCTGCAGCCAAACGGGCATTATAACCATATTGATACAATAAATATGGCGCGGCGCTGGGGTTCGATTCCGGCGTTTATAAAAGGAGAAGGAATTCGGGAGGGCATACTGCACGCGTGCGTGGAGCGCGGCGTCAACGTAGTGCTCACGGGTTCGATTCGCGACGACGGCCCGCTCCCCGGGGTTATCGCGGACGTATACGAAGGGCAGGACGCGATGCGCGCGGAGCTGTCCCGCGCGACCACGGTTATCGCGATGGCTACCGCGCTGCACACAATCGCGTCCGGGAATATGACGCCCTGCTATCACGTGCTGCCGGATGGCGCCGTTCGACCGGTATTCTTCTATGTGGTCGATATATCGGAGTTCACAGCCAACAAGCTTGCCGACCGCGGCAGCCTCAGTGCGAAAAGCATCATCACGAACGTACAAGATTTTGTAGTGAATCTAAATAAAAATTTAGATTAATCATTAGTAGATATTGCTAGAAGATATCGACGATTTCCAATACGTCCTCCACGATGACGGTTGGCGTTCCGCTCACGGCGTCGACGGATTGCGTATCGCGCTCTCCGTCCGGCGCCCACGATCCGTCCTGGTATCCGTTCCACTGATCCCAGAATTCTTCAAGCGTAAGCGCGTTATCCGTAATGTAGCGCGCGGCTTCGACGCCTACATATCGAAGGTGCCAAGGCTCGAATATAATTTTTGTGATATCCTCCTTGCCCTCCGGATAGCGGATAATGAATCCGTATTCCGCGCAGTGGGCGGCTATCCATTGGCCTTCCTTTGTTTCGGCAAAGCGGGCGGTCAGCCTGCTGCCGATCCAGGAGGCGCTGATAATATCTATGCCCATTCCTGTCTGGTGATCCGACGCCCCCGCCTGCTGCACCACCTTATCATCGTACCCTATATCCTTAACGCGGTTGTAGTGCATCACGTCCTGCGTGTGGTACGAGCGGTATCCCGAATGCGCGTACAGCTTCACGCCGTCCGCGTCCGCCGCCGCGAACATTTCCTTCAGCGCGGCCGATACGGGTCTGCGGAGCTGTATCGCGGAATCCTTCGATTTGCGAACCGTTATATTGACAAGATCGTCGGGCTTATCCTTATCCGAAAGCCGATTATCCGCGTTAGCAAGCGTGAGGAAGCTCTCGGCGTCCGCCATTATATCCTTGGATAATGGGAACGTCCAAACCGGTTCCGTCGGAACAATCGAAATACCGGCGGACGGGCTTGCCTGCGCGTCCGGCTGCCCGGCCGCCGCGCAGCCGTTTACGAGCGCGGCGAACAAAATGATGAGCAGCGCGGCGGGTATGGCCAATCGGCGCGTTGATTTCAAGTGCACTGCGTCCGCCTCCCTGATTGATTCGTCATCCGAATTATTATGCGACAACAATTATTTATCTGCAATCATGCGCGCCGCTCGTCCAAGCAGCTCCTCCGATCCGCTCGCCACGACGCGCGTGCCTTCCGCCTCGAACGTTTCGGATATAATTCGCCCCTGTTCGTGCAGCATAGACAATACCGCGCCCTTCGCGAACGGTATAAGCAGCTCCGCCTCGCGCGTGTGCAGCCGCATTATCTCGCGCATGCGCTCGATCAGGTCGTTCAATCCGTCCCCCGTTTTCGCGGAAATGCGAACCGCGTTCTCGAACGCGTCGGTCGTATCCGCTATATCGGTTTTATTTAGCGCCTCGATGGTCGGCTTGCCGTCCGCGCCGAGCGATTTGAGGGTTTGCTTAACCGTTTCGCGCTGAGCCGCAAGCTCGGCGGACGACGCGTCGGATACGATTATAAGCGCGTCCGCGAGCGCGGCCTCCTCGAGCGTCGATTTAAACGCGTCGACCAGCGCGGCGGGCAGCTTGCGTATAAAGCCGACCGTATCGGTTATCAAACACTGATCGCCCTCGGGCGTTTTGAACCGGCGGGTGAGCGGATCGAGCGTGGCGAACAGGCGATCCTCCGCCAGCGCGTTCGCGCCCGTAAGTGCGTTCAGCAGCGAGGACTTGCCCGCGTTAGTATATCCAACCAGCGCGAATGATATTATCGAGCGGCTCTCCCTGCGCTCCCGCCTAAGCGCGCGCTCCCTGGAGAGCGACTCCAATTCGCGCTTCAAATCCGTTATGCGCTCTCGTATTCTGCGCCGACCTACCTCAAGCTTTGTTTCGCCGGGGCCGCGCGTGCCTATTCCGCCGCCCAGCCTTGACAGCGCCAATCCTTCTCCGATAAGCCGCGTCAGCTGATGATTGAGCTGCGCCAGCTCCACCTGCAGCCTGCCCTCGCGGGAATGCGCGTGCTGAGCGAATATATCCAATATAAGAGAGGTTCGATCGATCACGCGCACGCCCAAAGCCGTTTCCAGATTGCGCAGCTGCGAACCCGTCAGTTCGTCGTCGCATATGGCCATGTCCGCCCGAAGCGCCTGCGCGTCGAGCGCGGCCTCGTCTATTTTGCCCTTGCCCAGATATGTCGCGTTGTCGGGAGCCGCGCGTTTTTGCAATATGGTTTGCACGACGACAGCGCCTGCGGTGTCAGCCAGCGCCGCGAGTTCTTTCAAGGATTCGTCGCTTTCGTCGCCCAGCAATATCGCGCGCTCGGGCTCGTCTTCAAAAGTTTCCGTTTCGCCCTCCAGCACGGCGGCGTCCGCGCGCTCTATCGCGTCCAGCCACGCGCGGTGCGGCACGCGCTCGAGCATAACCACGTCGGTAGTCCATGGTTCGGGCAGCCCTTTTACGCATGCGCCGAGGAACGCGCTTTGAATGCCCGTCGCTTCGCCGTCGCCGTTTACGCCGATAGCGGATATCGCGTCCAATCGAAGGCTTACCAGCGCTTGCAGATCGACGTCCGACAGTCTCGCGTCTCCGCCCGGATGAGTGTGCAGGCAGCGAACGCCCGCCAGCCTAGATATGTTGCGCCTTAGGCGAAGGCTGGAAAGGGGTACGCTTTCAAGCGCGCCTATCGTAATTTCAAGCACCTCTCCGGCGCGGGACATATACAGCGAAATTTCGCGGTTCATCCGCGCGCTGTGGAAAGCCAGCGCACGCGCAAGCTCAAGCGGGATAAATCTATCCCGCTCCGGCTCGAAGCCGTACAGCGCGTCCAGCTCGGAAAGCCAGCTTTTGCGTATTCCCGTGATATTTCCGTTTATCATTCAATCCTCATAATCATCATTAACAAACGTCGGGATCATTCTTGAATCGGATCGCGTATGATCGATCATCGTTGAGTATACACAACCGCCGCAGCTTTTGCAACGCTCGCCAGTTCGATACGACATATAACGATATTTATATAACAATCGCGCGAACACGTATAACGGCTCGCGCGATCAGTTGAGCTATCATAAATATTATCGCGTTATTCACCGCCGCGATCCGGCTCCGATTCCTCGTCCTCCGATCGCCGCGACGCTGGTTTTCTGCGCTGGATTGTTTGGAACACCGCTTCTTTTAGCGCGTCGTCGTGCCGCTGATGAATTCTGTCCAAGTGCACGTGCTTCCCCTGGCTGGCGGAGGGCGGCGGCATAACGGGCGATGAGGGCTGCGGCGCGGACATGGATGCGCCTGCTGGAGGATAAATTGATGTGCCTGCGGGCGGATAATATGAAGAACGGGATTTTTCCGCGCCGGGTTTCGTCCACGTAACGCGCTGAGGCTGCATCGAGCGCGTCGGCTCGGGAATCGGCGCTTGTTCATATTGCGGCGGATACGGCTGCTGGTATGGCTGGGCGTATGCGGACGGCTCGCGCCCGTAGGCGGACTGCGCGTACGGCGCGTTATCCTGGACGTAACGCGCCGGTTCCTGCGCGCCGACTGGCTGGCTGTATGCGGAAGGGTTCATCTGCGGATAGAGCGGCGGCGCGACGGGCTGCTGAGCAGCGGGCTGCGACGGTTCCGGTTCGCTTTGCGGGGCGGCCTGCATGCGCTCGGTCGCGCCCGCCTGCATGGATATCCATTGCTCTGTGCGCGGAGCGCCTTCCTGCTTGCCGTATTTATGACGAGCTTGTTGTATCAAATCAAACGGACTTGGCATATTCCATATCTCCTTTCGGATGGACGACCGCCGTAACTCGAGGTTCTTTCCGGTCAGCATATGCGCGGGGGCGTTGGAAAAGAAGCGCGAGTTGTAGTGGATTCTGGAAATCCCGCGCTAAACACTTGTGTTGTCGGGATGGTTACTGTATAATGAGATTCGACAATGCATGGTTATATTTGCGCGCATTCGCGCAATTGTTTAAAAATATCGTCAACTCTTATATAGTTTTGCGGGTTGACGAGCAGTCTCATTGGATTTCGTGCTTGGGATTTTGGACTTGAAACGAGGTGCCGCTCTTGGATAGCGAGGAGACTAAAATATATACGCCGGTTGAAACGCCCCGCCGTCGCAGGCAGCAAGCGCAGCGGCTGATTGAAGCGCAGCGCGCTCCCGAGGCGGAATACGAAAGCGCCCCGGCTCCGCAGGCTGCGGCGCGTACGTCAAGCCGCGCGAATAGCGGGGAAACTAGCGCGTACGCGCGCGCTCCGAGGGCCGCCAGAAACATAAACTTGGCGACGAGCGCCAGCCCGGCGATCGATATAAGCGCTCGCCAAAGCGCCGCGCCCGCGTATAAATACGCGCCCGCTCCTGTGGAAGATGAATATGCCGAGCAGGACGATATACAGGACGAGCCTATCGAAAACGCGTACGCGCCTCCAAGGCCGACGCGCCCGCCGTATCCCGTATCCCGCAAAGGCGGCTCTGGGCGCGCATATGGCGCGGAACCGCGCAAACCTGCGGAGGATGTATTCGCCGATATAGAAGCGCAGCCGGACAAGGGCAGGCGGCGGCGAGGATGTCTGCCTACGCTGCTTATAATACTTCTCCTCGCCGCGCTAGGAGTGGCCGGGATATGGTACTTCGCCCCCGATATAAAGCAGCAGGCGTTCGATTATGTTATAGAGCTTAAGGATAAACTGTTCGCGCCCGAAGCGGAGCCGACGCCAACCCCTACGCCGCAGCAAGCGGCGGTGCTTGATATATCGATCGATTCGTCGCCTACCGACCTGGTGGATATTTCAAACCAGGTTGAGTTCACCGTGCGCACGTCTACAAGCTCGAACCGCCTGAGGCTTATCAATCAGAACGGCTACGTTATAGCCGAGCTTGTGGGCGAGGGTCGCTTTATCGAAAGCGACGGCGCGCGTACGTGGAATGTGCGCGTCACTTTCCAGGAACAATACGACGGCGCGATACAGGCCCAGGCCGGCGACGATACGGCCTGGAACGAAAACGCCGCACGCTCGGTTTCGCTGCGCGTGGGATATCCGGAGCCTACGCCCATACCTACGCCGGAGCCTACGCCGCCCGAACCGACGCCGCCGCCCGAACCGACCGCGACGCCGGAGCCTACCCCCACCCCCGAGCCGACGCCGAACCCGTTTGTGCTGCAGAAGGTCGACGGCGCGGACGTATCCTCCCCGCAGAAGCTCGGCATTCAGTCGGACGTGCTAGTCGGCGGTTCGATAGTAAGCTCGTATACCCGCACTCGCGACGTTATAATGGGCGCGCCGGAAGATTATAATAAAGTAAAGGGCGTAACTATTCTTCGCGGCGTCAGCACATTCAGGGGCGGCCCGTTCCGCCAGAACGCCGCGTACGGCACGGTTAACCCTACCGAGAATAAGCTTACCATATTGTGGGAGAAATCAATAGGATCGCTGGATAATTACACGGGCGTCGGCTGGACTGGCCAGCCCGCGATCGTGTGCTGGCCGGAGGATATCCGGCAAATAATGAATATCGTTCCCGAAAAAAAGGACAAGACCGCGCTTAAGGAAGTGATCTACGCCGCGATGGACGGCAAGATTTACTTCTACGATTTGGACGACGGAGTCGCCACGCGCGATCCGATCGACATCGGCTTCCCGATTAAAGGCTCCGTTACCATACATCCCAACGGTTATCCGTTTATGCTGGTGGGTCAGGGCGTGTCGATTCTGAGCAGCGTCAAAGGCTCGATAGGCGTTCACGGAATCAATTTAATAGATCAGTCGCAGATGTTCCTGATAACGGGCACAGTGAAGGAAGCGAATGAATCCAGCGGAGCGTTCGACGCATCCCCGCTGATCGATCCCAAAACCAACACGATGATCCAAACCGGGGAAAACGGCTTGTTCTATACGACCGATCTGGGGCTGAGCATAGACATGGCGAACCAAACGCTATCCGCCGCGCCAGAATCCGTAATGTACCGCTTCCAGGCGGGAAGCCGCAGAACCGGCATAGAGGCTTCTCCGGCGGTGTACGGGCAATACGCCTACTTCGCGGACGTCAGCGGCATACTGCAGTGCGTGGATATGAAAACCATGTCCCCCGCGTGGGCGGTGGATATGGAGGATAACACCGACGCGACTATCGCGCTGGAGGTTGAGACGGACGGGCGCGTCGCGCTGTATACGGGCAATACGCTGCTGAATCGGAAAACCGATTCGGACGTCAGCATCCGCCGCTTGAACGCGCTGACCGGCGAGGAGGAGTGGAAGTTTACCATCCGCTGCAGCTTCAACTCGCAAGTGACGGGAGGCGTGGTCGCGTCGCCCGTGGTTGGAAAGGGCGCGCTTGACGATTTGGTATTCTTCATGATATCCCGGACGAGCGACGGCGGAACGCTGGTCGCGCTGAACAAGCAGACCGGCGAGGTCGAATGGCGCGTATCTACCAAAAGCTACGGCTGGAGTTCGCCCGTCGCGGTGTACAACGAAGACGGAAACGGCTGGATTCTCCAGGCGAATTCGCAGGGCGTTCTCACCATGTATGAAGGCAGGACGGGGCGCGAGATTGCCAATATCGAGCTTGAAGGGAATATCGAAGGCTCGCCCGCAGTATACGGGGATATATTGGTGGTAGGCACGCGGGATAAGAAAATCTACGGCATAAAGATACAATAGGTTTTTCAGCGGGCGATCGCGCTGCTGCGCGTGTCGCCCTCTTCTTGCGTTAGCGATTTGGCATATATTGGATACGGAGGAAATATGCGGCGCGCGTTGGTTGCGTTGGATCAAGGTACCACCAGTTCGCGCGCCGTTGTATTCGATATATGCGGACGCGTTTTGGCGATGCATACGGTTCCGTTCGATCAAATCTATCCCAAGCCCGGCTGGGTGGAGCATAATCCGTCCGACATATTGAACAGTCAAATCGAGTCGCTGCGGACGGCGGTGAGAAAATCCGGGATACCCGTCGAGGCGATCGCCGCGATAGGCATAGCGAATCAACGGGAAACCGCGCTGCTATGGGATAGGTCGACGGGCGAGCCTGTTTCAAACGCGATAGTATGGCAGTGCCGACGAACCGCGCCGCTGGTCGAGCGGCTGATTGCCGACGGCGCGAGGGAAATCATACGCAAAAAAACAGGCCTGATTCCGGACGCTTATTTTTCCGCGACCAAGCTAGCGTGGCTGCTGGACACGTATAACCTGCGCGGGCGAGCTGAGCGCGGCGAGCTGTGCTTCGGCACCGTCGACACGTTCCTGATGTGGCACATGCTGGAGGGCAGGCCCCATCTGACGGATTGCTCGAACGCCAGCCGCACTATGCTATTCAACATCACTTCGCTCGATTGGGACGACGAGCTGCTCGCCATGCTGAACATCCCGCGCGCGCTGCTTCCGGAAACGCGCGATACCATCGGAATGTTTGGAACGCTTGATCCGTCGATACTCGGTCGAGGAGTGCCTGTAACGGCGGTCGCCGGAGATCAGCAGGCCGCGCTTTTCGGGCAGGCGTGCTTCGAACCGGGCATGGTAAAAAACACATACGGCACCGGTTGTTTTCTTCTGAAAAATATAGGCGATCGCGCAGTGCTCAGCGAAAACAGGCTGCTAACTTCCGTCGCTTGGCGCTGGCGGGGTCGCGCGACATACGCGCTTGAGGGCAGCGTGTTCGTAGCGGGCGCCGCAGTGCAATGGCTGCGGGACGAGCTTCGCATAATCGAACGTTCCGAGGAAACCGAGACGCTGGCGCGCTCTATTCCGGATAATCAAGGCGTATATTTCGTGCCCGCGTTTACGGGGCTTGGCGCGCCCTGGTGGGATATGTACGGGCGGGGATTGATTATTGGGATGACGCGCGGAACAGGCCGCGCCCATTTTGCGAGAGCCGCGCTGGAATCAATAGCGTATCAAACCGCCGATCTATTGGACGCTATGGAACGGGACGATCCGTCGCCGCGCGCTTCGCTGCGGGTGGACGGCGGGGCCAGCGCGAACGGATTCCTTCTGCAGTTTCAGGCCGATATATTGAACGCGGAGATAGAGCGTCCCCGCGTATTGGAAACGACCGCGCTTGGCGCCGCGTGGATGGCCGGGCTCGGCGCGGGGGTATATGAGAGCGCGGCGGAGCTTAGCGGCCTATGGCAGCCGGATCTCGCGTATCGACCGACTATGGAGAAATCCGTTCGCGATAGAAATCTCGATGGCTGGCGGCGCGCGGTGCTTCGCGCCGGAAGATGGGCTGAGCCGCAGGATTAATATCTTATTAAATATAATTAATATATAATACCGCCGACTTTACTAATGCGAAAGGGAGGATGATCACCTCCAGGGATTTAGTTCCGCACTCATTGGAGGTGACTGCGATTGCAGGAATCCGACCGTTTGATAAAGCGTGCTCAGAGCGGCGATACGGACGCGTATGAGCAATTGGTTCTGCCGTTGGAGCAGAAGGTGTATTCGCTGTGCTATCGAATTACCAACAACCGCGAGGATGCGTTCGATTGCGCGCAGGAGGTTATGCTGCGCGCGTACAGATCGCTTGGCGAGTATAGATTCCAGGCGTCGTTTTCAACATGGCTGTATCGAATAGCCACAAATGTTTGCGTTGATATGATACGCAAGAGGCGCGTTCGTCCGTTTGTATCGCTGGAATCCATGATTGAAAAAGGCGTGCCCCTATCGGATAGAAGCAGCAATCCGCATGTCGCGCTTGAGTCGCACGATTTGAGCCGGACGCTTCACGAGTGCATAGCGGAGCTGCCCATAGATATGCGAACCGCCGTAATATTGCGGGATGTGCAGGGGCTATCGTATGACGAGATATCGCAAATCCTCCGGCTGAATCTGGGCACCGTGAAGTCGCGCATCAGCCGCGCCAGAGAACGGCTGAGAAAGCTTCTGTATAAGGCCGAAGGTTTTGACGAAGGATTCGGCAAAGACTTCGACGAAGGTTTTTATAAAGCCCCCGACGGCGGTGTGGATTCGACGGAACTTATCAAAAAGCAGTCCGTCCAATATAGAGAACGGAGGAAGCCGCATCGTGACATGTGACAAATACCGCCTCCATTTGCATGATTTATTGGACGGTGAGCTAAGCCCGCGCGATGCGCGCGCAATGGCGGAGCATGAAGCGCATTGCCCATATTGCGCGGCATTGCGTACCGAAATGCGAGGATTGCTCGACAGGCTGGCTAATCTTGACGCGGACGTCGAGCCGCCTGAGGAGTTCTCCATTACGTGGAGGCAGCTGCTTCGCGGCGAGCGAAAGCCCGTGCGAGTTCGTCGGCATGGGTTGCGCGCCTGGATAGCGATCGCCGCCGTTTTAATCGTGCTATTTGGAGGCACTTCGATTATGCGAAGCGGATGGCTGCCGCTGGGCGACGGCGATCCGGATTCAACGCTCGTAAACACGCAGCCGCCTGTGACGGCAAACGCCGGTTCGACCGACCCCGCCGCGTCGCCGCAGGATCCGGAAGGATCGGGAAGTTTTACCGACGACGGATCGGCAATAGCCCGGAGCGCTAATCTGAGAATACTTCGCAGCGGGTCGTACACAATGCTTACCGGTCGTTTCGAGGAGGATATGCAGGCGATATTAACGCTGTCCACGCAGGTGGGAGGGTGGGTCGCCAAAGAATCGGTCAGCGGCGAACCGCTGGCGGAAGCGCCGAACGCGGGGCGCCTGGGTCAATTGCAGCTTCGAATACCGGACGCGTCGCTGTCCAGATTTCTCGAAAGCCTCCGCACAATCGGGAAGATTCAGACAAGCGAATTGAGCGCCGAAGATTTTTCGGATCAGTACGCGGAATACGAGGCGCGGCTCGAAGGATTTGAAGCGCAGCTGGCTCGCTTGACAGAGCGGCTCGAGCAAACGCAGGATATCGCCGAATCGCTGCAGATAGAAACCGCTATGACTGAACTGCGCGCGTTGATAGACACTACGCGCGCGAAAATACAGAACTGGAACGCTCATGAAATTTTCGCCCAGGTTGACGTAACTTTAACCGAATATGCCTCGGTGTCGGGCGGCGGGTCGTCCGTGCTCGGCGCGCGCATGCGCGTTCAGTTCGTGCGCTCGCTGAAGGCGGTATCGGATTATTTTAAGGATATGCTGGTGTTTATAGTGATCGCGGCTCCGTGGGTGTTCGTCGCCGCGCTGATGGCGGCGCTGGCTCTTCTCGTCGAAAGGCTGCATTGGAGAAGCCGCCAGTTATAATACGGTGAAAACTCCTGCGTAGTTTTTTTGAATCCGCAGCAGCTTTCAGTGCAGCGCCTTTGGCTCCGCCCGCTGCGCTCAGATAGTTATACAAAAGCATACGGATAGCTTCCGACCGGGGCAGCCTTCGAATATCAGATTTGATATTCCGCAGGGAGGTTTTTCCTGGTCGGAAGCGTTTATATTGCGGAGGTATTAAAAATATACGAAACCGTCGGATATCTGAACGGCTCGAATTAAAGGAGGGCGACTGATGAATCGCAATTTTAACGCCACCGACAGACGCATTGGATTTGACGGAATGATTCTGATAATGGCGCTTGCGCTGCTCGCGATTTTATTTATCCCAAGCGTTTGCCGAGCGGAGGATTCCAACCTTACGGTGTACGGTACGTCGATCGCGACAGTCGTACCTGATTACGCGATGATCGTTACGGGATATGCGGCCGATAATCCGGACGTTCGCGTCGCCCAGGATGAAACCGCGCAGAATATGGGCGCTATTCTCAGCGCGATTAAGGCGCTTGGCATCGAGGACAAGGATGTCGTCACGACGAATTTATCGGTTGAAACCATATATAATTACCGGGAAGAGCTTCCGAAAATTTCCGGTTATCGGGTGACGAATAATGTAACCATCATCGTGCGCGATATAACTCAAATTGCGGACGTCGTTAACGCCGTATTCGAAGCCGGTGCGAATCAGTCCTACGGGTTGACGTTCAGATCGTCAAAGGAAGGCGAGGTATATCGCCAGGCGTTGGCGGACGCGATACGCATAGCGAAGGAAAAGGCGGAAATTATGGTAGGCGCGGCGGGACGGACGCTCGGCGATATCGTCGATATCAGCGAAATACAAAATAGTTATGTATCCACGCCTATGTATGCGAACAGCCGCGTAATGATGGATCAAGCGGCGGAAGCGAAAGGACTGGGCGATACTATCATGTCCGGCATGCTGGAGATTTCCGCGAATGTGGAACTCCATTTTGAAATTGGCGAATTGAAGGATTAATGCTGTCCTCGAAGCGTTTGCGGCGGCGCGCCGGGTGTGGAAGCCCCGGCGCGCCGCTTGCTGTCAGCGGTCTATATTTATATAATATATAATTTTATAAATATCAACCGCCAATAAAGAGAAGCTGTATTTCCGCCTCTACGATTTCAACGCCGCCGTAAGCTTCTCCAAAGCGAACCTTCAGGCCTACCTTGTCGCCTTCCTCAAACCGGATTAGCTTCAGCCCGCTCAGCGTCTTCCAAGAAGCGATTGCCGCAAGCTTTTCTTTTTCCTCGCCGCCGTCGATATGCGACGCGTGCAGATATAAAGTTGCGGCGCCTATAACCTCGGCCGCGCGTATCTTCCAGTTTACAAGATAATACCCGCTATCATATACAAGCACCGCCCCGTCTATGATATCTTTTGCGCTGCCCCCATTATTTTTATGTAATAATATATTTTTAACATTTTGATATTCCTGGCCGTCGTTCGAATCGATGGTCAGCCGTTGTTCCGCAGCCTTTCCAACCGTCGATTGATGCGCTGGGCCTGCGGACGCCGCGCAGTTTACGCACAGAGGCATGCTTGCCGGGTACTCAGGCGCGGGCGGCCCTGGGGGGCCTTGAGGGCCGGTCGGACCCGCCGGGCCTGCAGGGCCTTGCTCGCCCTGCAATCCGCGCTCGCCCTGCAATCCGCGCTCGCCTTGCGGCCCTGCTGGGCCTTGCTCGCCTTGCGGACCCCGTTCTCCGCGCGGCCCCGGCTCACCCGGAAAACCTTGCGAGCCGGTGCGCCCTCGCGGTCCGGCAGGCCCGGTAGGGCCGACAAGCCCCGCTTGATATCCGGCGTTCTGAGCGGACGGCGCGCCATACGCGGCGGACTGCGAGTTCGCGCCGCTAAAGCCCAGCGCCTGCGCCAAATTCTGATATTGCTGCGCGTTTGACGCGGTTGGACCGGCGAGCGTGCTCGCCAAATCCTCATATCCCAGCGCGCTTAGCGTTTGCTGGAATTCAGCATAGCTCATGTTCCCGGAAAATCCGAGCGCCTGAAGCAAGCCGCTCAGTTCAGCGATTGAATCCGCCGTCGCGGTTTCATTTTCAAGCGCCCGCAGCAGGGATACAAGCTGCTGAAAATAACCTGTATTCCAAACCCCGTCGGGCAGCGACGGGATATAACTAAGGTTGTTGGCCTCAATTCTGTTTACCGGCCAAGCCAAGCCAAGCCCGTACATATGAACACCTCCCGCTCCTTTGGAACTATGCTGATACTAACGGCACAGTTGTCGTTTTCGCGTAACCGTATGATGCAACTTATGCTAAACGACTTATCCAAGTTCGCGGCAAAGGAGGTGGTTAGTCACATAATGAAATCTTTTCGCATCGGATTAAAGCAGTCAAGCACTATGCCGGCTTCCAGACACACGCACCCGTGCGGCACGCCGTTTTGCTTTAGCATTGTGTCGCCCGCGCGCACGATATGCTTTTCCTCGCCTATGGTAAACTCAAACTCCCCGGAAACTATATACGTAATCTGCGTGTGAGGATGGCTGTGCATCGCGCCGACCGCGCCTTTTTCAAAATGGTTCGCTACGCACATCATCTCGTCCGCGTACGCGAGCACCTGCCGCTCCACCCCCTCGCCCGCCCGCTCGCGATCAATGTCGTTTCCAAATACCCAACGCGCGCCTTTTATCGTTTTCATTTCGGCTCCTCTTTTCTTCACTATTTTTTATAATATTTATTATATATTATTTATCTGCGCGGAGGCGGCGGCACGACCGCGATATTGTTTGATTTGGATGTTTCGAGCAGCGAATGGTCGGGATCGATTTCAACCGTCCAGCCGGAACCGCCCCTAAGCTTATGCGCGGGGAATATCACCTCCCATACGACGGGGGTCAGGCGCGTCGGCGCATCAAGCGCGGGTATAATCTCCCGCGCGATTATTCGCCCGGCGGCATCCTTCAGCGCGATATCCGTTTCAGCGCTCGGAGCGCCGCCGATAGAATGAACGCGTACGTTCATGCCGTGCGGCCAATGCGTTATGTCCTCCCGCGTAATAGCCAAATCGCACCGCCGCCAATATGGAACCGACGGCTCAACAAGCCGCATCGACACCTCCGACAAACCCGGCGGAAACGACAGCGCGGCGGGAGCGTCCATCTCGAACAGCGCGTCCGCCGAATAGGCGCCATGCTCGACGCGCCAACGCCCGGGCGTAATCTCCTCGCCGAACAAGTGCGCGTTCAGCGGGGCTTGCGTAAGGTTGAAGGCCTGGAATACCAGCCTATCGTCGGCTGATTCTTTGAAAAGCACCGCGATATTAAGCGCGTCCAGTCTACCGGGGAAACGCCAGCTTACACGGTTCGTCGGATATACGCAGGCGTCGCGGATGTGCGCGGCTCCGCCAAGGCGATCGCGCTGCAGATCGAGGGTGTTCACGTAAACGCGATCGATCCACGGAGAACCCTCGGTCATATAAAACATCCGCATGCGCATCCAGTCGTTATTTTCCAGATATCGCGCCGCGACGGCTTCCACGCGCTCGTCGGGCGGATCGGCGAACGCGCCTTCCTTTGGAACCGCCGCCAGATATCGCGCGTCGCCCGTGAATCTGTACGCGGTATATGGCATCAGATAAGGCACTCCGCGCCGCAGTTTGGAACGCTCGCGGTACATCTCGAAGCTATCATCGAAACGGATATATCCATATGGAATACCGGTTTCGGAATCAATATGTTTCATAAGAGTATCCGTAAGCTCCAGCCAAACGGACAGCGCGTCCGGCGCGCCGTTATGGCGTATAAGCTGCGCGACGGGCGATATGGTAAGCGGGCTGAAATTCCATTGCATATTCCACGGCGCTTCCCGCGCCTGCCGCGAGCCGCTGTAATAGGAGGATCGAAACAGCCGCTCGCCCTTTGAATTGACGCCGGTAAGCCAGCGCATGGAGCGCGCCGTTTCCATCGCGCGCTCCAGCAGCTTTGGATTCGCGCGGTCGACCGATATGGCCGCGCCAAGCGCGATTAGCCCTTCCTCTGCGGAGTGAAGCTCGTCCGCCTGAATCGACGGCAGCCCGTTCGTGAACATGCCCTGATTATAGAACGCGTCCAGGCAGCGGAACAGGCTCGCCGTCACGTCGCGGGCGTCGCAGCCAAGCGCGGCAAGCGCGCTCCATACGGCCATGAAATCACCGTCGTCCGACAGCCCGCCGCCAAACTCGCCGTCGTCAATCTGCCGCTCGTCTATATAAAATCGCACTACCTTATGGAGCAGCCGCAGCGCTTCCGTTTGCTCGAACGCCCACGTGGGCACGCCCGCCGCAGGCTCGATTCGCGGAAGTTCGGGTTTATATGAAAACGGGCAGCCGGGCAGCTCCGGCATTTGAAGATCGATACGGCGCTTGATTAGCTTTTCATAATAATAATACGAGCCGGGAATATGCGCGGGATCGACGCGCATCAAATCCAGTATATCAATATAGAATCGGCGGAACAGACCATATCTAAGGTCGTCCGGGTTTTCCTCCACCAGGTGCGCGTAATTATCCCGCGCCTGGGTGAAGCGGTCGAGCGAGTGCTCGGCCTTCGCGTCCGCCCGCGATTTGAGTACGAGCGACGCGGCAAGTCCGTTCCAAAACGATTCCGGAGGATCGTCGGAGAGCGCCAGCGTAATCCAAACGGGTTTGCCGTCCGGCATTACTCTGTCGCGAGTGTCAAAGAATATCCGCTGGTCGGATCGACCGTCCCACGCAAAGCTGAAATGCGCGAGCGCGCGATCCGGCCACAGCGGATCGTGTATGCGCACAGCGCACGCGATCGGGCGATTCAATTCGGTTTTGGGCAGCCGCAGCGCGACACCGTCCAGGCTGGGCAGCCTGTTTAAGGCTTCCGGATCGGTCGGTATAATCGCATAATGGCGCGTCGGGAACCCAAACCCGCGCGCCTCCGGAAGGTGCCGCAGTCGCACATATTCCTGCAATTCAGCTATTTCACGCGAATCGGATATAGAATAATAACCATCCAGCCGAACCATATCCGCCCTCTCTCCGAGCGGCGGCGGCGAGGCCGTAACATAAAATGCGGAGATATCGCCTATCGGCTCCTCCGGGCGATCTGAGACGAACAATAATACGTCGTTTTGACGGGCGGCGAATCGATGCGCTGTGCGCTCCGGCGCGCCCGCAATATCGCCCGTCCGTTGAAACAGAGGTTCTTTTTGTTGATACGATTCCATTGAACCGGTCGCGGAACCCGCAATTTCGATATGATTATAGGGCTCGTTCGGCATGCGAAGCTGAAGCGATCTTCCCGAGAGGGTGTAGCAATCCCAATCCGGCAGCTGGAAATAATCATTGCGCCCTTTCAGCCGGGATCGATTATAAACCCCCGGCCAGGTCGTCTCGCGGATTCCGTCCAGCGCCTTCCAGTACCAGCGCTTCAGATCGTACGCGTCGTGAACTTCAACCTTCCGCACGATAGCATCGGGGGCGAGCGCGGGCGGGTACGCTCCGGTATCGCGCCAGCCCGTACGCGTTTTCCATATCGCCGCCCATCGCGGATCGCGCAGCCGTACGTTGTTGGGCTTCAAATCGTCCGCGACTTGCTGCGGCGCGCGGCCGTTCGCAAGCGCTGCTATGGACTCGTCGGGAAGCATACGGTCGTATATCGATATATCGCGCACGTCTCCGCCGCGAATAAAGTTATACTCGCTTTGTATCTGCCAGTGGGATAATATGCGGCTGTGCGGTCCAAAGCATGACAGGCCCGCGTCGTATACGGCGGGCCGAACCTCGTCCGCCGCGTATTTCCCATCGATATATAGGCGAATTCCCCAGCCTTCGTCCCACGCGACGGCGATATGAGTCCATCGCGCCGGTTCGGGAAACGGCTGAACCGGGGCGTCGACGCGCGCGCGGCTAAGATTTATATCGGAGACGAACGCCTCAAAGCCCTCGCCGTTGTAATCGACGCGCAGGAAACACGCGTCCCAGCTTGTGTGATCCGAGTAGCCGACCCGGAAGATCGGGAACGGCGTAGGTCCGACGGCATAGCGAGATCGCCAGAAAAACGATAGCGTGCCGCGCGCGGCGTATACGTTTCCAGGCGCTGAGTATGCGAACTTCTGGAAATCGCGGCACTCGAAATACGGCGCGCCGGTCGCGTCCTTTTTGAGAAGAACGTCCTCCGCGAATATAGGGTCGGCGTCCCCGCTGGCGCATTCCGCGCGGAACGTTTCGGCGGAGGCGTGGAATAGCAAAGGAGAATTTGGCACGGCATCATCGATCCCTTCCGGCGTTACTCATACTATTTATTTTTATAATTGTACCATAGCGCGCCGCCGGATTGCAATTTCGCGCGCCTGGAAATAATATATATAATCATAAATTAATGATCGGCACGCGGCGCGATCCGCCATAATATTATTCCCGCGCAATTTTCATTTTTTAATTTTAAAAAGGTATTTTAAAATACACTGTCGAAATATTAACCGGATTAATCTTCGAGAATAAGAATATATAAATATAATTTATTAATATCCTGAAAGGATTAACGTATGCCCACCGATATTATCATAGGCGTTGATTGCGGAGGCACGCGTACCAGCGCGGCGGCCGTTCGGGCGGATGGCGTTCTGCTCGGACGCTGCGAGGGCGCAGGAGCGAATTTCAACAATATCGGCATAAACGCGGCGAGGGATAATGTATTTAATATAATAACAAACCTGCTCAAGCTCTGCGGCGCGGACGGTTACCGCGTTCTCGTATTGGGCATGTCCGCGCTCGATGCGCCTGCGGACGAGGAAACGGCGCGCCGGTTCGCGGGCGAACTGTTCGATCCGACCAGGCTGCGCATGGTAAGCGACGCGACGATAGCGATGAGCGGCGCTACCCTTGGGCAACCCGGCATGGTGATTATATGCGGCACCGGATCGATGATGATGCTTCTAGACGGCGGCGGAAGGGAGCACGTCGCGCTCGGTTGGGGGATAATCCCAGGCGATCCCGGCGGCAGTTATACGCTAGCCGTTCAGGGAGTGCGCGCCGCGATAGACGCGTGGGAAGGCGTCGGAGCGAGCACCGCCCTGACGGAAGCTTGCATGAGTTTTTTTGATATTAAAACCCCTCGCGCCCTTATCGGCCGCCTCTATTCGCCCGGCGTTACGCCCGGCAGCCTAGCGGACTTCGCGCGATTTGTATTGGACGCCGCGCGGGATGGAGATAAGGCCGCCGCGAATATCGTATACGGAAATTTGAGGGCGGTGGCGGAAAAGGCCGCTATGCTGATCGGAGAGCATCCGGAGGCACGAACGGTAGCGCTGGTCGGCGGAGTATTCGATCACAACAAATGGGCGCGCGATTGGTTCAAAAACGAATTGCTTGACCGCGTACCGAACTTGCTGATAGGTCCCCCAGAATTCCCACCGGAAATAGGCGCCGCGCTGATTGGCTTAAAAAGTACGCGATCCGACGCGGCGTGTATTTCGATGGATGAAATTATTATAAATATAAAGAAGTCAATAAATAATAAAAATTGAGGGAGAATATATTTATGAACGCGTTGAATCAATATTGCGCCCGCGCCGCGGCGATGCTGGACGAAGCGTTCTCCAAGCAATACGACGCGCTTGAAACGGCTGCGCGCGCAATATTTACATCGCTTAAAAACGGCGGCATGGTTTATACGTTTGGAACCGGTCACGCGCATTTGCTTTCCGAGGAAATATTCTACCGAGCGGGAGGGCTTGCGCGGGTGTGCCCCATATTGGACGAGAGGTTGATGCTTCATCTGTCGGCCAGCGAAAGCACAAATTGGGAACGCGAGCCCGGCGTGGCCGACGCGCTGCTGGCGCGGTATCCCGTGCGTGCCGACGACGTTTTGATAGTCGCGTCGAATTCGGGAAGGAACGCCGCGCCGGTCGAACTGGCCGCGCTCGCGAAGCAAAAGGGCGCGTTCGTTATCGCGCTCACCAGCCTTTCGCATTCGCGCGCCGCAGCGCCGCGCAACACTTTAAACAAGCGGCTGTTTGAAACGGCCGATTTGGCGCTGGATAACATGGGCGTTCCCGGAGACGCCGCGCTGCCCTCCGCGCGCGGCGGAGCCGTCGGCGCTACGTCGACAGTCGTAGGCGCAGCGCTGCTGCAGGCTATAGTCTGCCGGGTAGAGCAGCTTTCGTCAGAGGAAAATGCCGAGATCGAGTTCTACGTTTCAAGCAATATAGAGGGCGGCGACGAAATAAACAGTCGATTGATAAATAAATATAAAAATGAAATAAAGCATTTATAATATATCCATGTAGTTGACATATACATATATCCTCCGCTATCACGCGGCAAAGCCGTTCGCATAGTTTATATTATAGAATCAATGCAACGGAGGGTCTGTTATGTCCATGCCCACAATCGCGGATTACATATTTAAGCTTAACCGCGATCAGGCGCTGAACAGCGTTATCGCGTCCATCGCGCTGTCGGAAGCGTCGCTCTCGCACATACTTAACGCCGAGGGCGAGAAGACGCAGCTTGCTGCGGCGATGACGGATACCGACGACCCCGCTGCAGCCGCGCGGTATGCCGACGATCCGGCGGCGGCAACGCGCGATTTGATATTAATGAACGAATCGACGAAGAACGTCGTAAGCGGCGCGTACAGGATTGAACGGAGCCTAAGCGCCAAACTGAGCGCGGCGATCGGCTACATCCGCCGCCGAGCCGCCGTGCAGCCTCCGCCTCCTGAAGCTCCGGCGGAGCTGCACAGCGGTTATGTTTATGTGGGTATAAACGAGCCGCTGACCGCCCGCGCCGACGGTGGTTTAATTCCCCGAGGCGCGCCTGTCGCGAACGCCACGGTCGCGTTCCGGTGCATAGGCGGACCGATGGAATCCGATCTGCCGTCGTGGATGATTCCCGGCGACGCTACTGTGGTAAGCCTCAGCGATCAGAACGGGCGCGCGCGGTTCAGGCTCGCGGAGGGCTTGTACGACGTATACCTTCTGACGATACCCGAGAACACGCAATATATAATGACGGCGAAACATTGGGCGCTGCGCATTACGGCGGACGGCTATTCCATAGGAGGCTTCACTCCGGACAGCTTCCCCGGCCTGCCGCTTGTCGATACGAGCGTAAACGCGCAGACGGTGAGCTTCGCTGCCGTCGATAGCGAAACGGGCGAGCCGCTGCCGGGCGGCTGCTATATGTTCGAAGGATTATTGGATGGCGAGCACACCGTCGATTCCGTATGCGCGCAGCTTTGCGTAAAGCCCGGCGCGGCGGAGACGTCGCTGAGGCTGCCGTACGGATACTATACGATAAGCGAGATTTCGTCTCCGGCAGGGTATACGCTTGAAGAAGCCGCGACCGCGCATATATATGCGGACGTTCAGGAAAGCGGATACGAATTTGTAAAGGGCGGCTTCTACCAAGGGCTGAACCGACCGCTCGAGCTTAATTATATAAAATCGGATGCGATTAGTCGCGGTCGTCCGGATTGAACAGCCAGCCCAGCGCGTCGCGAAGGGATTCGCGCGCCTGCTGCAGATTTTCCTGTCCCGCCTGCATGGCGCTTGTCACCTCGCGCTGAACGGTATCGAACATTTCCTTTACGTCGCCGTGCCAGGGGAAGCCGTCGCCGCGCTTATCCGATCCTCCATATGAGTCCGCGCCAGAAAAATGCGGGCTCCATTTTTTATTGTTAACGCAGTGGAGAACCAAGTCGTCCAGCACGCGGCGCGGCAGGAAAGGCGCGAGCTTACGCAGCAGGCGCGGCTGAGGAGTTTGGCCGTTCAGCGCCTTTGCGAGCAGCATCGAAAGCGATTCGCGGCTTAGGTAGGGCGCGAGCTTTACCAGCTCGTCCAAATCCGGATCCAGGTTTTCCACGCATTGCTCCACTATATTTGCTAGATCCGATTTGCTTAGAAACGGCGCGAGCTTGCGCAGCGCGTGCCAGTTAGGCTCCGCCTCCTCGTATGCCATTTTTGCCAGCTCGCCCAGCGCCGAGCGGCTGAGGAAGGGCGCGAGCTTGCGCAATTCATCCCAATCCGGCGCGGGATCGCACGCCATGCGCGCGAGGCGATCGAGCGATTCGCGGCTGAGGAACGGCGCGAGCTTTCGTATTACGGACCAATTTGGGCGCGGCCCCGACATAATCGATAGAACCAGCTGATCCAGCCCTTCGCGGCTCATATGCGGAGCGAACGCGATCACCTGATCCCAGTAATCGTCGGACGGCTCGTCGTCGGATGAGAATGACGCGAAGGCTTCGGTTTCATCATCATCGTCGTCTTCGTCTGTCTCGTATTCAACTTCATCTTCATTAGCGTCGTCCTCGCCCTCGTCCTCGTCTTCGTCGTCCTCGTCGCCTTCATCTTCGCGGTGGATCATCACTGAAGGCGGAGGTGCGGCTTCCTTTGAATCCGCTTCTGAATCCGCTTCGCGCGCGTCGGGCTCGTCGTCCGGCAGTTCGCCGCCGTACAATAAAAGATCGACCGACGTGCCTAGCGCGCGGCTGAGCGGAATCCACTGCGACGCGTCCGGCAGCGAATCGCCGCGCTCCCAATTGGATACCGCCTGATGGCTTACGGATAGCTTATCCGCTAGCTTGCCCTGGGTCAATCCGTTCGCCTTGCGCAGCCTGGCGATATACGAGCCGATCTTTTCCATTTGAAGCATAATGTCCTCCATTTCTTTCCCAAGCGTGCGCCGCTTGAACGAGTTTGTGGTGTTAGTATGCGCTTTGGCTTCGGCGTTACGCGCGGCGTGCGAGCTGCGCGGTCGTTCATGAAGATGGGTTTTGTTATATACATTTATTTTTTTGTGATCCCTCACCGCATATCCTCCTTCCGCCGTTTATTCCGGCGCGTATAGTGTAGCGGATAAAAGCGCGCGAAATCAATCAACCGTT
>JAISZG010000013.1 GCA_031269355.1 Oscillospiraceae bacterium
GGCGCAAAAAGCAAAAATCCGCTAGCGTTCAAATACTACGACGCGGACAAAGTAGTATATGGCAAAAAAATGAAGGACCACCTCCCCTTCGCGTTGGCATGGTGGCATGCGCTAAGCGCGACAGGCCAGGACATGTTCGGCCCCGGCACCGCCGACAAAAGCTTTGGCGCAACGCCCGGCACGATGGAACACGCGCGCGCGAAATCGGATGCTGGCTTTGAATTAATGCAAAAATTAGGCATTGAGTATTTCTGCTTCCACGATGTCGACCTGGTTCCGGAAGCTGATACGATCACGGAAACGAACAAGCGCCTCGACGAAATTACCGATTATATAAAGACGAAGATGGACGCGACCGGGATCAAGTGCCTGTGGGGCACGGCGAACCTGTTCAGCAATCCTCGATTTATGAACGGCGCGGGATCGTCCCCATCGGCGGCAGTGTACTGCCACGCGGCCGCGCAGATTAAAAAGGCTATCGAACTAACCGTTAAGCTTGGCGGGCGCGGTTATGTGTTTTGGGGAGGGCGCGAGGGATACGAGTCGCTTCTCAATACCGATATGAAATTCGAAATCGAAAATATCGCCGCGCTTATGAAGATGGCGGTGTCGTACGGTCGGTCCATCGGATTTACGGGCGATTTCCTTATCGAGCCAAAGCCAAAGGAACCGATGAAGCATCAGTACGATTTCGACGCCGCGACTGCGATCGGCTTCCTGAAAGAATACGGCCTTGATAAGGATTTCAAACTGAATATTGAAGCGAACCACGCGACGCTGGCCGGGCATACGTTCCAGCACGATCTGCGGGTCAGCGCCATTAACGGCATGCTGGGTTCTATCGACGCGAACCAGGGCGACTACCTCATCGGTTGGGATACGGACGAATTCCCGTTCGACGTATACGAAACCACGCTGGCGATGTACGAGGTGCTCAAGGCGGGCGGCATTCCGGGCGGCTTCAACTTCGACGCGAAAAACCGCCGCAGCGCATATACGCCGGAGGATATCGTTCACGCGTTTATATTGGGCATGGATGCGTTCGCGCTGGGGCTTATCAAAGCCGCCGCGATAATCGAGGACGGGCGCATAGACGGGTTCGTTAAGGAACGCTACGCGTCGTTCGATTCAGATATCGGGCGCAAAATCCGTTCAGGCAAGGCTACGCTGGGCGAACTCGCCGCGATCGCCGAGAAGAACGGCTCGCCCGCGCTTCCCGCCAGCGGACGGCAGGAATACCTGGAGAGCGTGCTTAACAGCGTGCTGTTTGGTTGATGAATTTAATATAATTTCCGTTGGGGGAGGCGCGTTCGCCTCCCCCGCTTATACGTTGTTTGGGGGCGATATAGCATGAAATACGTGATCGGTCTTGATCTTGGCACATCGGGCACGAAAACCGTATTGTTCGACGAGGAAGGCCGGGCGATCGCCAGCGCGTCGAAGGAATACCCCATGTATCAGCCGCACAACGGTTGGGCGGAGCAGGAACCGCACGACTGGCGCGACGCGGCGTTTGAGACGATCGCCGAGGTTGTGCGCGGCAGCGGCGTCGATCCGCGCGATATCATATCGATGGGCATGTCCGGGCAGATGCATGGACTGGTCATGCTGGATGAGGACGGCGAGACTCTCGGACGGTCGATCATATGGGCGGATCAGCGCACAGGCGCCGAGTGCGAGGAGATTACGCGGACGGTCGGCGCCAAGCGGATGATAGAAATCACAGCGAATCCCGCGCTGACAGGCTTCACCGCTTCCAAGATCAAATGGGTGCAGAATCATGAGCCGCAGCGCTGGGCGCGGTGCCGCCATATTTTGCTGCCCAAGGATTATCTCCGATATGAATTGACCGGAGACTTCGCGACGGAGGTTTCCGACGCAAGCGGGATGCAGCTACTCGACGTGCCGAAGCGCGGCTGGTCGAGGGAAGTGTGCGGCAAGCTGGGCGTGTCGCTGGATCAGCTTGCCAAAGTATACGAATCGCCTGAAATTACCGGGCATATATCGGAAGAAGCGGCGAAGAAAACCGGTCTTTCAACAACTACGCTGATGGTCGGAGGCGCGGGCGACAACGCGGCTGCGGCGGTCGGTACGGGCGTCGTGCGGGATGGGCGCGCGTTCTGTACGATAGGCACGTCCGGCGTGGTGTTCGCACATACGGATACGCTGTCGATCGATCCAAAGGGGCGCGTGCATACGTTCTGCTGCGCGGTGCCAGGCGCGTGGCACGTGATGGGAGTAGTGCAGGCGGCAGGCCTTTCGCTGCGATGGCTGCGCGACGAAATATGCGGCGAGGAAAAGCGGGAAGCGGAGGCGCTGGGAATCGATCCCTACGATGTGATGAGCCGAGAGGCGGCGCTAAGTCCCATAGGCGCGAACCGGCTTATCTATTCGCCCTATTTGATGGGCGAGCGCACGCCGCATCTCGATCCGGACTGCCGAGGCGCCTTCTTCGGCCTCAGCGCGATGCATACCAGGCGCGACTTGATCCGCGCGGTGATGGAAGGCGTGACGTACGCTCTGAACGACAGCGTGGAGATACTGCGGGGCATGGGCGTTACTCTGTCGAACGTGCTGGCGGTCGGCGGCGGCGCGCGCTCCGGGCTGTGGCGGGAGATGCTGGCCGACGTGTTCGGCTGCCCAATAGGAACGCTCGCAAGCTCGGAAGGCGCGGCACTGGGCGCCGCGATATTGGCGGGCGTCGGCGCGAACCTGTATACAAACGTGCCGGATGCGTGCGAGCGGATGATTCGCCAGCGCGGAGTTCAGCAGCCGGACGGCGCGCGCGGCGAGGCGTACGCGAAGGCATATAATCTATATACGAAGCTGTATCCAGCGCTGAAGGATCTTTATCCTGAACTAAAAAATATATGAACTGAACCATGCGGGTATGGGGCGAGGGCAGAAAGCCCCGCTCTCGTTCGGGGACGTCGTGGGGGCAAAGCCCCGTCTAAAAGGGTCGGGAGGCGGTTGACTTGTCTGAATGGCTTTTGGAAATGAAGGCGATCACAAAGGAATTCCCCGGAGTGAAGGCGCTCACCGACGTCGACCTTCGCGTACGTGAAGGAGAGGTCCACGGCGTAGTAGGCGAGAACGGCGCGGGAAAATCTACGCTGATGAACATTCTCAGCGGCATATACCCGCACGGATCATACAGCGGGCGGTTTTACTTCAACGGAGAGGAATGCCGTTTCCGCAGCATTCGAGATTCCGAGGAAAAGGGAATCGTTATAATCCATCAGGAACTGGCGCTGGTGCCATATCTGTCTATCGCGGAGAATATGTTTCTGGGCAACGAGCGGCGAAAGCACGGCGTCATCAATTGGGACGAAACATATGAAAAGGCTCGCGAGCATCTGCGCCTGGTTGGATTGGCGGAAAATCCTCATACGCTTATAAAAGATGTGTCGCTGGGAAAGCAGCAGCTGATCGAAATAGCGAAAGCTCTTTCGAAAAACGTTAGGCTTCTTATTCTGGACGAACCGACATCCTCCCTTAACGAGCGCGACGCCCAAAATCTGCTCGACCTGCTGATCGAATTCAAGCGCACGCGCGGACTTACGTCGATCATAATATCCCATAAACTGAACGAAATCGCGTATGTCGCCGATAAGATAACGATTATACGCGACGGCGCAACCATCGAAACGCTGGATAAATCGACTGACGACGTATCCGAGAACAGGATTATACGCGGCATGGTCGGGCGCGACATGAGCCAGCGATACCCTGCGCGCGAACGATGCGCGAAGGAAACGCTCGCACTGGAGATCAGCCGATGGAGCGTGCATCATCCGCTATACACGGAGCGCAAGGTAGTAGACGACGTGTCGATAAACGTGCGCCACGGAGAGATCGTGGGCATGTACGGCCTGATAGGCGCAGGGCGCTCGGAGTTGGCGATGAGCGTATTCGGCAGGGCGTACGGCGCGCACATCAGCGGATCTGTGAAGAAGAACGGCGCAGCCATATCGCCTGATACGATACCCAATGCGATCAAGCAGGGGTTCGCGTATATCACGGAGGATCGCAAAGGCGACGGACTGGTTCTATCCAATTCAATACTGCGCAATTTAACGCTGGCGCGCATGGATAGGGTAAGCGAAAAAGGGGTGATAGATCCCGATAAAGAGCGCGGTGGCGCGTATGAATACAAAGAACGGCTGGGCATAAAGGCGCCGAACGTGGATCAACTGGTTGGCAACCTATCCGGAGGCAACCAGCAAAAAGTGCTGCTGGGAAAATGGATATTCGCTCAGCCGGATATTTTGATACTAGATGAACCGACGCGCGGCGTGGACGTCGGCGCAAAATATGAAATTTATAAAATAATAAATGAATTAGCGGAGCAGGGTAAGGCGATTCTCCTTATATCCTCAGAATTGCCTGAAATATTGGGTATGTGCGACCGCGTGTACGTTATGCACGAGGGGCGTCTTTTGGCAGAATATCCAGCAGACGAAGCGACTCAGGAAAGTATAATGCGCGTTATACTGCAAACCAATCGAGGGGAAGGGGAAGCGTCATGATACAGCAGGCTGCGCAACCCAGGATAAAAACCAAAACGGATACGAATCTGCGTCAGTACATGATGCTTCTGATACTTGTGCTGATCATAGGATTCTTCCAGATCGTAACGGGCGGCAAACTGCTCAATCCAATGAATGTATCCAACATAATATTTCAAAACGCGTATGTAGTTATACTCGCGGTGGGCATGCTGCTGTGCATATTGACCGGCGGCAACATTGACCTATCGGTAGGCTCCGTCGTCGCGTTTATCTGCGCGTGCGCGGGCACGTTTATAATCACGTGGAAGTGGGATCCCTACGCGTCGATGATTCTGTGCCTTGGCATATCCATTCTTATAGGGATGTGGCAGGGCTTCTGGATCGCGTACGGACGCATCCCGCCGTTTATTATGACGCTGTCGGGAATGCTGCTGTTTCGCGGGCTTACGCTCATGATACTGAACGGACTGACGCTAGCGCCGTTCCCCGCGTCGTTCCTTAATTTTTCCACAGGCTTCGTATTCGCGGGGGATCCGCTGAGCGCGCTTAACCCGTTTGGCCTGAGAAACGCGACGTCGCTGATAATAGGCGTGCTGCTCGCGCTGGCTTTCATAATATCGCAGGCGCTCGGATACGCGCGGCGTAAATCGAAGGGCTACGACGTCGAGAGCCTGCTGTCGTTCGTGATAAAGGCCGCCGTCATCGCGGCGGCGGCGATCGCGCTGTTTTATACGCTTGGCCGCTACAGGGGTGTACCGACGGTGCTGGTAACTCTGGGCGTTATCCTTTTGGTCTATTCATTCCTTACGTCGAATACCGTAATCGGACGGCATTTATACGCGCTGGGCGGCAACGAGAAGGCGGCGCGCCTGTCGGGCGTTAAGACAAAGTTTCTGATGTTCCTCGCGTATACGAACATGTCCTTCCTTGCGGGCGTAGCCGGGCTTGTATTTGCCGCCCGGCTGAATTCCGCCTCGCCGCAAGCCGGACAGGGGTTTGAAATGGACGCGATCGCCGCTTGCTTCATAGGCGGCGCGAGCGCGTACGGCGGCATCGGAACTATCGGCGGCACGTTGATAGGCGCGCTTATAATGGGCGTGTTGAACAACGGCATGTCGATAAGGGGATTGGACTCGAACCTGCAGCAAGTGATAAAGGGCAGCGTTCTGTTCATCGCGGTCGCGTTCGACGTAGTATCAAAGCAGCGCCTTCTGACGCCCGTGATAGACAGGGCGAAAGATTTGCTGAATGTGCGCGGAAAAGCCGCCTGAATTCAACGAATGGAGGACGAGGGTATGCTTCCGGAACTGCGCTATATGAATGGGGAAGAACGCAACAGCCAAATGCTTATGGTGATTCAAGATTCACTGGCCGAGGAGACGGATGAAATCGCAAATCTCGCGACGGTCGCGGCGTACATGTACGCGTTTATGGAACGGGTTAACTGGGTTGGATTTTACTTTGTGAAGGGCGACACACTTATCGTGGGTCCATATCAGGGACAGCCCGCATGCGTACGCATCCCTATGGGCAAGGGGGTATGCGGAACCTGCGCCGAACAGCGCAGCGCCGTGACGGTGGATGAAGTTGGCAAATTCCCGGGATATATATCGTGCGATATATCCACTAGATCGGAAATCGCCGTTCCTGTATACAAAAACGGCGAGCTGTTTGCGGTGCTGGATATCGACAGCCCGGAACCCGCGCGCTTCTCGGCCGCGGATAAGATAACCGTTACGGAGGCTTCGCGGTTGGTCGGAGCGTGTTTGGACAGAGCGGAAGCGACGAAGGTCGCGCTGGAAGCCGTAGTATAGCGCATAATATTACAATCGCCAACCGATCGCAGGCGAAAGCCAGCAGGACTGCCGCGCCATGGAAAAGCTTCCGGCGCGGCAGTTTTATCGGCTTTCGCCGCTGGAAAGGATATTATGATTACGCTTGCGAACATATCCAAAACGTTCAATGTCGCCAGGCGCGCCAAAGGCGCGGGCGCGGCGTTCAAATCGCTTTTCAGGCGGGAGTATAACTATATCAAAGCGCTGGACGGAATCTCTTTTCATATAGGCGAAGGAGAAATTGTCGGCTATATCGGGCCGAACGGCGCGGGCAAATCTACCTCCATAAAGGTGATGAGTGGTATTCTTGTGCCCGACGGCGGAGAGTGCGAGATACTGGGCTATACGCCGTGGAAGGACAGGCGAAAATTCGTCGGGAATATAGGCGTGGTGTTTGGTCAGCGCACACAGCTTTGGTGGGACGTGCCTATCGCGGATTCGTTCGATCTTCTGCGCGATATATACGCTATACCCGCCGACGCCTATAAGCGCAGCCTGGACATGCTCGCCGACGCGCTGGACTTGGGCGCGTTCATAAACACTCCCCTCCGACAGGTGAGTTTGGGGCAGCGCATGCGAGCCGAGATCGCGGCGTCGCTACTGCACAATCCAAAGATACTGTTTCTGGACGAGCCTACCATAGGGCTTGACGCAGTGTCAAAGCTGGCGGTGCGGCAGTTTATTAAAACGATCAACGCGGAGCGGAAACTTACCGTAATACTAACCACCCACGATATGAACGACATAGAAGCGCTCACAAACAGGGTGATACTGATAGGCAAAGGGCGCATACTTCACGACGGATCGATGGCGAAAATTAAACATAAATTCGACTCATACAGAACGCTGACGGTAACGTTCGCGCCTCACGACGCCCCCGTTCATATTGCGAACGCGGATATAATATCATGGGGCTGCGAACGCGCGGTATACCGGCTGGATATATCGCGAACGAACATATCGGCGGCGCTCGCGTCGCTCGGCAGCGAGCTGAACATACTCGATATGATCAGCGAGAGCCCGCCCGTTGAAGAAATTATCGCCGGGCTATATAAGGAGCACGGCATATGAAACCATATATCGCCCTGTTCAGAATGAGGATGATCGCCGGAATGCAATACCGCGCCGCAGCGTGGGCCGGCGCGGCCACCCAGTTTTTCTGGGGGCTGATATTTATAATGATATATAGCGCGTTTTACCGAAGCAGCGCTGTCGAACCGCCGATGCGCTGGAACCAGCTGGCCACTTATATATGGCTGCAGCAGATGTTCTTATTCATTGTAATGATATGGGCACAGGATAATGAATTGCTTCGCCATGTCACCGACGGTAACGTCGCGTACGAATTATGCCGCCCGTATGATTTGTTCAAAATCTGGTGCGCGCGGCTGCTCGCGTTTCGGCTGTCGAGCAGCTTTCTGCGATTCCTTCCTATTCTTATAATAGCGTTCCTGCTGCCCGCCCAATATAAAATGTCGCCGCCAGTCAGCTTGGGCGCGGCGGGGCTGTTCCTGATATCGCTCTCGCTGGGATTGTTAATCGTTACTGCCGTATCAATGTTTATATATATATTGACTATAATAACGTTGTCTCCGGTGGGTTCGCGGCTTATAATAAGCGTAGCCGCAGATTTTCTGATGGGCGCGGTAATACCTATTCCGCTTATGCCCGCGTCGCTACAACGCGTGCTCGACTGGTTTCCGTTCCGCTATATATCCGATTTGCCGTTTAGAATATATTCAGGCAGCATCGCGGGCGGCGACGCGCTATTTCAAATGGGTGTTCAAGTCGCATGGATCATCGGGTTGTTTATGCTCGGAAGACTGTCGTTCAACAAGGTTATGCGCCGCGTTGTAATACAGGGAGGATGATATGATATATATCAAATATTTAAATATGCATATAAAATCGTTATCTCAATACCGCGCCTCTTTATGGATGATGATAGCCGGGCAATTCTTCATATCCTTCTTCGCGTTCGCCGGAATATACCTGCTGTTCGAACGCTTTGGCTCTATCGACGGCTGGACGTTTGGCGAGGTCGCGCTGTGCTTCGCTGTGGTGCAAACAGCGTTTGCCATTACCGAATGCTTCGCGCGCGGCTTTGATATGTTTCAAAGGATGATCATAAACGGCGATTTCGATCGCGTGCTGCTTCGTCCGCGGAGCACGCTCTCGCAGGTGCTCGGCTCCGACTTTGAGCTTAGCAGGGTTGGGCGGTTGGCGCAGAGCATTTTCACGCTGTGGCTGGCGGCGTCGTGGCTGGAGACAAGCTGGTCGGTCGCCAAAATAATTACGCTGATATTTATGATATTCAGCGGTATATTTATATTTACTGGCATATTTATACTCGGCGCAACCGTTTGCTTTTTTACGGTGCAGGGGCTGGAGATAATCAATATATTCACGTACGGCGGACGGGAAATAGCCGCGTATCCGCTGACTATATACAGCAAGTGGATAATGCGGTTCTTCACGTTTATTATCCCGTTCGCCTGTTTTAATTATATGCCATTAATGTTTCTCGTAGGCAAAGCAGGCGGGAACGACGCGCTTTATATGCTAACGCCGCTGCTGGGAATGCTGTTTATATTACCCTGCATTTTTGTATGGCGATTTGGGGTGAGGCGGTACCTGAGCACGGGCAACTGACGAAATCATAAGCGGTTGCCAATCCAAGCCGCGTGCCGATGAATTGTATCGGCACGCGGCTTTTTCGATTGCGCCCATATATCACGCGGAAATCGTTACGGCATACTCGTCTCGCAGGCTCTTCGCCACGTCGATAAGGCGCTGATTGCGGCTGCCGCGCCAACGCAGTTCCAACGAACGCTCGCCCGGCATGAACCTGCCGTCGACAAGCACGTCCGTCAATTCGAGCAGCGCATATATATCGGGGTCGCGCTTCGCCATGAACAGCAGCTCCTCAAACGTCCAGCCGGAATATGTCCACACATTCAAACCCCGTCGGCGCGCGGTCCGCGCGAGCGCAGCGCAGTCCCGCGCCTGTAAAAAAGGTTCGCCCCCTGAAAGCGTCAGCCCGTCTGTCAGCGGGTTCTTCAGCAGTTCGGCCTCAATTTCGGCGACGTCGCGTTCCATCCCGGCGTTAATATCGTGCGTTTGCGGATTGTGGCAGCCCTCGCAAGTATGCGCGCAGCCCTGCGCAAACACGGTAAAGCGCAGACCGGGGCCGTCGACGATTGAATCCTGCACTATTCCTGCGATTCTCATATTCCGTGCTTCACCCTATCAGCTTCTTCGGCTCGCTTGCCGTCGTTGAAGCGTTTCAGCGTTCCGACGAGATAGCCGGTTATTCGCCGTATGCGTTCAAACCCGACCAAACCGTCCTGCTCCGTTCTGCCGCAATTGGGACAAACGTCTCCGATTATACCCGCGTATCCGCATACAGGGTCTCGATCCACGGGATGGTTGATCGATCCATAGCCTATGCCGGATTCTTTCATGCAGCGAACGACTTTTTCATAAGCGGCGAGATTTTCAAGCGGATTTCCGTCCATCTCGATATAGCTGATGTGTCCGGCGTTCGTCAGCGCATGATACGGAGCCTCACGTTTGATTTTTTCAAACGCGCTCAGCGGATGGTACACGGGAACATGGAAGCTGTTTGTGTAATAATCGCGATCGGTCACGCCGGGCAGCACGCCGTATTTCTTTCTATCCAGCTTTACAAACCGCCCGGAAAGCCCCTCCGCAGGCGTGGCTATCAGCGAGAAGTTAAGCCCGCGCCTTTGCGATTCCTCATCGCAGCGCCTACGCATATGCGATATGATTTCCAGGCCAAGGTTCTGCGCGCGGTCGCTTTGCCCATGATGCTCGCCTATAAGCGCGACGAGCGTTTCCGCAAGCCCTATGAATCCGACGGTGAGCGTGCCGTGCTTCAGAACCTCGCGCACTTCGTCCGTCCACGCGAGCTTTTCCGAATCCAGCCATACGCCCTGCCCCATCAGGAACGGGTAGTTGTATACGTGCTTGCGGCATTGAATCTCAAACCGTTCCAGAAGCTGGGCGACCACGAGGTCAAGCTTATGATCCAATTCCTCGAAGAAACGCGGAATCTCTCCCTTCGCCTTTATTCCGATCCTCGGCAGATTGATAGACGTGAACGAAAGATTTCCGCGTCCGTTGCTGATCTCGCGTTCCGGATCATATACGTTTCCGATCACTCGCGTGCGGCAGCCCATATACGCAATCTCCGTTTCCGGTTGCCCGGGCTTATAATACTGGGCGTTGAACGGCGCGTCGAGGAACGAGAAGTTTGGAAACAGACGCTTCGCAGAGCATCGGCAAGCGAGCTGGAACAGATCGTAGTTCGGATCGCCAGGCTGATAGTTTACGCCTTCCTTAACGCGGAAAATCTGAATCGGAAAAATCGGCGTTTCGCCGCTGCCCAATCCTGCCTCCGTGGAAAGCAGTATGTTTTTCATCACCATGCGCCCCTCAGGCGAGGTATCCATGCCGTAGTTGATGGATGAGAAAGGCGTTTGCGCGCCCGCACGGCTGTGCATTGTGTTAAGGTTATGTATGAACGCCACCATCGCCTTGTATGTCGCCCTGTCCGTCTCCTTGCGGGCGTGATAATGCGCCGCTTGCTGTGCCTTTTGCAAATCGTCGCCCGCGCCGAAACGGCTTTCCAGCATGGGCATCTCTGCGGCGAGATAAGCGTCCGTCTCCTCCAGCGTTGGCACAAGCCCCGTTTCAATTTTCACCTCATCTATGATCTCGCGTATCACCTCTTCGGGATCATCCAAGGCGCGAAGGAACATCAGCGCTTTAGCGAGGTTCTGCCGGTAAAGGCGAACGAATGTTTTGCGCACGCCATCCGCCATGCCGTAGTCGAAGTTGACTATGCTTTGCCCGCCGTGCTGATCGTTTTGGTTCGATTGGATCGCTATGCACGCAAGCGCGGCGTACGACGCGATTTCCTTTGGCTCGCGCAGCGTGCCGTGGCCGGTTGAGAACCCGCCCTTGAACAGCTTGATAATATCAATCTGCGTACAGGTTGTGGTAAGCGTTAGAAAATCGAGATCATGAATATGTATATCCCCCGAGTTATGCGCCTGCGAATGATCCGGATTTAGCACGAACATATTGTAGAACTGCTTCGCGCCTTCGCTGCCATATTTTAGCATTACGCCCATAGCGGTGTCGCCGTCTATGTTCGCGTTCTCGCGCTTCACGTCGGAATCGCGAGCGTCTGCGTAGGTTATCTCTTCGTATGTTTGCATTAGGCGCGTGTTCATTTGGCGGCGGCGGTTTCGCTCGTTTCTGTATAGGATATACGCTTTCGCGGTCGTGACATAACAATTATCCATTAGTACTTTTTCTACGATATCTTGAATATGTTCGACTTCCGGAATGGCCTCGCCCTCGCGCTCGAGTATGGCGAGCACCTCTTCGGCGAGCTTTGCCGCGATATCTTCGCCTCCCGGCCTGTATGTAGCATTAAACGCCTTGACGATAGCGCCTGATATTTTTGAGAGATCAAAGTCCGCGGTCCTTCCGTCCCTTTTCTTTATTCCGGTAACAACCACTGCGCCCTCCTTATTCTTCTGCCGCGATAATATACCGCCATACACAATAAATTGTGTTATTCGCACCATGTCATGAGAAAATCATACAACATATAGACGGCAATGTCAATCAAGTAAATGCGGCAGCGGAAAATTTTATGACTGCCGCTTTCGAACATTTGCGCGAACTCACAACCCGCTCCAATGCGCGGCATTTGCGCGGCGTTCATTGCGACATGGAATCAAAGCGCGCGGCATATCGTTTATCTACATGGAGCATATAATTGGAGTTCAAGGGAATGCTGAAAGGGCGCACACGCAAGCGCGCGGGGAGGGATTATCAAATGAGAGCGGCGGTTCGCAGACGAGGCGATAAATTATGGGCATGCCTGTTCCTGGCGCTGATGATCCTCACCGTATTTATGATCTGGTCTTTTTCAATGGAAAATCTGCGCGATTCCGACCGAACCAGCAACGCCGCGCTGCGCATAGTCGAGGCGGTCGCGCGGCAGTTTAAATTTCTGCGCCGCATACTTGACGCAGCGCGCTTAACCCCATATACGATTGAACAAAGCTTTCGCAAGATAGCTCACTTCGTAGAGTTCGGTCTTTTTGGTATGGTTACGCAGGGATTCATAATCGCCATACGCCGCTTTACCGGGCACAACATGGTGCACGGGCTGTCGGCAGGTTTATTGGTAGCGGTTGTGGACGAGACGATTCAAGCGATGCACGATCGCGGCGCTCGATTCACGGACGTACTAATAGACTTTGGCGGCGTGATGTTCGGAAGTTTGCTGGCGTGGATGGCGTACGCGTTGTTCCATGCGTGCGTTCGCGCGCGAATCCAGCGAAATCCATAGAACGAACCGCGCGCCTGCATACGCGCGATCCGCTCTGCTTTTTTGATGATAACCCTATAAAAACAATTCCTCGATAAATTTAAGCGTCACGCCGTCTCAATGCTGGCCGCCTGCTCCAAATGCAGCCGCTCTATGCCAAGCTCGCGCAGCTTATATTTTAGTATCTTTCCCGCCGCGTTCATAGGCATTTCATCTATGAATTCTACATATCTGGGCGCTTTGTAGCGCGACATTCCCTCGCGCACAAACTCTATCAATTCTTCAGGCGACGCCTGCATACCCTCGCGGATGATCACAAACGCGAGCACTTCCTCGCCATATTTCTTATCCGGCACGCCGACGACCTGCACGTCCTTTATCGCCGGATGCGTATACATGAATTCCTCGATCTCGCGGGGATATATGTTCTCGCCCCCGCGAATAATCATATCCTTCAGCCGACCTGTCACTTTGAAATAACCGTTGTCCATGCGCACGCCTATGTCGCCTGTGTGCAGCCAGCCGTCCTTGTCTATCACAAGGCTTGTAGCTTCCGGCATTTTATAGTAGCCCTTCATCAAATTATATCCCTTGCCGACGAACTCGCCCGGCGTTCCGTTGGGAACTTCCTCGTTCGTTTCCGGGTCGACTATTCGCACTTGAGTATGGGGCAGCGGGAAGCCGACGGTACTCACACGCAGATCAACGGAATCGTCAGCGCGCGTTTGGGTCATGCCGGGCGACGTTTCCGTTTGACCAAATACGATGGTGATTTCGTGCAAGTGCATAAGCTCGATAGCGTCGCGCATCGTTTTGATGGGGCAAGGAGAGCCTGCCATAATTCCAGTGCGCAGATGCGAAAAATCAAAGCGCGCGAACTCCGGGTGCTCAAGCATAGCGATGAACATCGTGGGCACGCCGTGAACAGCCGTGCAGCGTTCCGATTGAAGGATTTCCATTTCGCGCAGCGCGTTGAAGCGTTCCATCAGCACCATCGTCGTGCCGTGCGTCAGGCTGCTCATCACACCGAGCACGCATCCAAAACAGTGGAACAGCGGCACCACGATAAGCAAGCGGTCTCTCTCCGTAAATTTCATTCGATCGCCCATACCCTGTCCGTTGTTTACCAGGTTAAAATGAGTAAGCATAACGCCCTTAGGGAAGCCGGTAGTCCCTGATGTATATATCATACTGATTACATCATGCGGGTTCAGCGACGCGCGGCGCTCGCTAAGCGCGTCGACAGGCACGGTTTCGGCGAGTCGATATAATTCATCAAAGTGATAGAATCCCGAGGGAGTGTTCTCCGGCTTGCCTATATATACGACGTTCTTCAGGCACGGCAGTTTAGCGCTTGTGAACGAACCCGGCGCGGACGTATCCAGTTCCGGACATATCGAGCGTACATGCTGTATATAGCTGTTGCCGCGCACGGAGTCGATTGTTATAAGAGTATGCGTATCGGACTGGTGCAGCAGGTATTCAAGCTCAAATTGTTTATAGTTCGTATTCACCGTTACCAGCACGGCGCCTATCTTGGCTGACGCGAATTGGATGAGCGGCCACTCCGGAACATTTGTCGCCCATATTGCGACCTGCTCGCCTTTTTTAACGCCCATCGCCATAAGGCCTCTCGCTACGCGGTCAGTCTGTTCCGCAAAGTCCTTCCACGTCCACCTCACTTCGTACTCCGGCGCTACTATACATTCGTTATTTGGATACAGCGCCGCCATTTGATCAAGCTTGTCGCCAAGCGTAATTTCAATCAGCGGTTTATCAGCAAAACGGTCCCGCGTCGGATCAAGGTTCGTTTGGATAACAGGAATATCCATATTCATAGCATTCATATCAGATATAATCCTTCCCATAAAATCATAATAAAAACCTTCATCTCTATACAGAGACGAAGGTTCTCTTCGCGGTTCCACTCTGCTTGGCGTATTCACGCCCAGCTCATTCGAATCCAAACAGATTCGTCTCCCTGTTACGGTGGAGTTCCGTCCGGCGCTACTTAGGTTCGGCTGTCGCCTCGCCTGTTGGTCCGACCGCTCCCGGGTCAGTTTCAACGAACTACGCTGCCGCCTCGCATCAACCGGCGGCTTTCTGAAAACGCGATCTTCCGTCTACTCGTCCCGATCCAAGCGTTTATCCATTAATGAAGATATATGACTATCTCTTTTATTTCTTTTCGCGGATTCTGGCGGCCTTACCGGAGAGGTTGCGCAGGTAATACAGTTTCGCGCGACGCACGCGACCGCGTCGGATAACGTCTATATGATCGACACGTGGAGAATGGATTGGGAAAGTTCGCTCAATACCTACCCCGTATGATACGCGGCGCACCGTAAACGTCTCGCGGACGCTTCCGTTTCTCCTGGCAATTACAACGCCTTCGAACGCTTGCAGGCGTTCGTTTTTGCCTTCAACCACCTTGACCCATACGCGCAATGTGTCGCCCACCTGGAACGAAGGAATGTCTTTGCGCAGCTGCTCGCTTTCCAGCGAACGGATAATATCTTGCATGTCGGCGCCGCTCCTTTACTTGTAGGCGTTCTTGCTTGTTACGGATGCGGCGTAGAACTACGTTCAACCATCCGCAGAGGACCGCCTGTTGTCACAAACGTAATTATAACACGGAAAAGGTTGTATTTGCAAGCGCAATATAAATCCGGATACACATTGCAATCCAAGAAATTTTATCGGATATTTTGTGCACATATGTGCAAACGATTCGAGCGCATCAAATTTAGCGGATACAAAAAATCGGAGGCGAGCGAATCTCTCGCGGGAGGATTTCGCCCAAGCGACTGAGTTTATTTTAGAAAGACGCGGAAGCCATTCGGCTTCCGCGATTGATCTGTGCATCTGGTGCGTATGCGGGCAGGTTTTACCGGCGCGCTGCGAAGCATTCGCTGCAATAGATCGGGCGGTCGTTCTTGGGAATGAAGGGAACGCGGGTCGGCGCGCCGCATGCCGCGCATGTGGTCTCAAACATTTCACGCGCTTCGCCGCTTGCGGGTCTGGAGGCCTTGCGAGCTTGGCGGCACGCCTTGCAGCGCATTGGTTCGTTCTGGAAACCTTTTTCCGCGTAGAATTCCTGCTCACCCGACGTGAACACGAATTCTGCTCCGCAATCCTTGCAGACCAGCGATTTGTCCTGATACATGGTTTAACCCCCCGCACTGTTTAAAAAAATCCGGTTCCGGTAATTCAGCTGACCTGGTCTTTTACCCCACACTCGCCGTCTGTGAACATTGCCGCCGGATTCTCATCCGCGCACGCCGTTCCTCTCGAAAAGATATCCGGGAAATATATTGCCCGGTTCAACGCACGATTTCTCGTACGCCGCCATCTCTCCGGCCGGACTTACCCCTAGACCGCGCCATGCTCGCCGGCTCTCATTTTAAGCCGGGTTACGTGGATCGTTTTGCCCGCGACTGGCTTCGACTTACAACCACAGACCCGAAATTCGGAACCTAGTATAGTATATTGTTTTTTCGCAAAAAATGCAAGCGGTATTTTGTAAATTGTGAAAATATGTATAAGCCCGGGTATTGCTGCGAAACCCGCAATAGATAGCTATTGCGGGTTTCGCAGTAATAACAATCGCCGCTGCCGCAGCGAACTATCGCGCGAGCGGAGATGATGATACGCACGAGCACCTGCGAGAGTATCAAATATGGGACGGGCGCAGGCGCGCGTATACTATTTTTACCGGTGATTATCCACAGTCATATAGTCTGCGGTATTCCGTTCGCTCTCTCCGAATCGCAGATCCTGCATGGCCATAGTCGCGGCGATCGCCCCGTCGGCCGACGCGGTGACAATCTGCCGAAGCGGTTTCGCGCGCAGGTCGCCCGCCGCATACACGAGCGGAAGATTCGTACGCGTATCCTCGCCCGCGATAATATATCCCGACAAGTCTGTCGCAACCTGCCCTGCCGCTATCGCAGTATCCGGGTGCCCGCCGACCGCGATGAACGCGCCCTCCGCGTCCAGTTCGCTGCGCTCGCCGGTTTTCGTGTGCGCGACTTCCACCGCCCGCAGCTTTTTCTCTCCAATGAACGAGGTGACGACGTGATCCCATAAAACCGTTATTTTTTTATGATCCAGTATTTTGCGCACAAGCGCGTGGTCGGCGCGCATTGCGTCTCTGCGGTGTATAATCGTTACGTGTTCACATAAGTTAGATAAATATAACGCGTCTTCCGCAGCCGTATTTCCCCCGCCAATAACAACAGCGCGCTTTCCGCGCATCATAAATCCATCGCATGTAGCGCACCAACTGACGCCGTGTCCGCGAAGCTCTTCCTCGCCGCGAGCGCCGGTTTTGCGCGGCTGCGCGCCCATCGCGAGTATGACGGCTCTCGCTTCGACGCCATGGTCGGCGGTCAGCGTCGCGCGCTTTATGTCGCCCGTCAGCGATAGATTGGAACATGTGTCGTATCGAATATTCAGCCCCGCTTTGACAGCCTGCTTTTCCATGGCCATAGCTAGCTCCGGTCCACCCACTCCCGAATCGAACCCGGGATAGTTTTCAATTAGATTCGCGGTGGACGCTTGCCCGCCCGAAAATTTGCGCTCTAGCAACAATGTGTCAAGTCCCGCGCGCACTGCGTAAAGCCCTGCGGTAAGCCCCGCAGGTCCGCCGCCGACTATCAACAGATCCAGCATTCAAGAACCCCCGATCCAATTTGGAGCGTGGCATTATACCCCGCCGCATTTGATGGTATGGGTCTGCGCCGCATACCCGCCAATAAATTCGCCGTATATAATATATCACCTCTAGCGTCAATATAAACCTGTTTCAGCCGCCAATTTGCATGCGCAGATAAACTTTATCCCGAAGCTGCACGCCGTTTTCATAAATAGGATGGTCATAATGACGTAAAATTTCATCTGTGATCGTATGCGAATAAGCAAATCCATTATGTTTATAAAACGGAATGGTTAGCGGACTGTCGCCCGTGCCTACCCACAGCGTTCTACCTCTTTCCGCATATTCGAGTTTTATATATTTTATTAACGCGCTCGCGTAGCCCTTCCGCTGAAATGCGGGATCGGTCGCGAGATTCTGCAATTCGAACGAACCGTCGCCCTCGTCCGTGACCACGCACACGCTTTTTAACCCGTCATCAAATAGCGCGTATAAATCGCCTCGGTCAATATAAGCGTCTATGCTCCGCTCGTCCTCGTCCGCAAGCAGCAGCAGCGGTAAATACGATCGTTTGTTATCCACGATCTTTCGGATATCCATATCATATTGTTTCCCTTTAATTATTATATTAATATCAAAAGCGCCTTCCGTTCGCAGCCGGAGCATACCGGCGGCGGCGTGGAAGGCGCTTGGCAAATTTCCTCGCGGGAATAAATCAGCGCTTCGAGAACTGTGGCGCGCGGCGCGCGGCCTTCAAGCCATACTTCTTGCGCTCTTTCATACGCGGATCGCGCGTGAGCAGTCCGTCTTTTTTAAGGGGGGCGCGCAAATCCGGATCCGCCTTGCAGAGCGCGCGAGACACGCCGTGTCGAATAGCGCCCGCCTGGCCGGATAGGCCACCGCCTATAACGTTTACTATCACATCAAAACGCGCACCCGTTTCCGTTAACACAAGCGGGCGGCGAACCGTCATCTTGAGCGTTTCCAGCCCAAAATAGTTATCGATATCGCGCTTGTTTATGGTTATCTTCCCATCGCCGGGCAAAAGGCGAACGCGCGCGATGGCTGTCTTTCTGCGACCGACCGCCTGATATGCTGCCTGAGCCATATTATTTTCCTCCTTACAGTACAAGCAGTTCGGGTTTCTGCGCCTCGTGCGGGTGTTCGTCTCCGGCGTAGACGCGCAGCTTCTTTGCCATTTGACGCCCCAGCGGTCCTTTGGGCAGCATGCCTATAATAGCATGCCTAACGGCGAACTCAGGCTTTTCCTGCAGCAGCTTGCGGTAAGGTGTAGCCTTCAAGCCGCCGGGATATCCGGAGTGATGATAGTAGATTTTCTGATCCAGCTTACGCCCGGTCAGCTTTATCTGATCGGCGTTTATTATAATCACGTTGTCGCCCGTATCGCAATGCGGCGTGAATATCGGTTTATTCTTGCCGCGAAGTATCGAGGCGACCTGGCTGGCAAACCGCCCTAGCACAAGATTCTTGGCGTCGACGATATACCACTTGCGTTCAACCGTCTCAGCTTTCGCCATGTAGGTATTCAAAACCAGACCCTCCCTGGTAGTTGATCAAAAATCGACTTGCGCACCGCTGGTCATACGGCACACAAAAGCATACGGCATAACCGGGGCTAACGGGTCTGCCGACGCTAAGGATTATAACGCATTTTGTGGGCGTATGTCAAGGCTGCGAAAAGATTTGACTGGGCAAGTGCACGAAAAATAAATGAATATTTTTCATAAGATTAACTAGGTAATACATAAAATTTATCATAAATATGATATATTCTAAAACGACGCGTTGTATACACAAGAAATATACTGGCCAAAATTTGCCGTAAATGGAACGACCATCCAATTTCGGCAATACTGATACTTCGGCATAAACTGGGCAGCGCCGGGAAGCAAGCTCGCTTTTGTTTATGCTTTTTTCTCACCGGCAATCGCTGGTGCTTTTTCCGCTAAAGCTGCAATAAAGGCTGCCCTGGCATATTGCCGGGACAGCCTGACTGCAGATATGCGCTACATAGAACTACTCGTTGGCGATGTTGTAGTTCTCAATTGCCGCGTTGATCGACGCTGCCATTGCCGCGACTGCCTGTTCAGGCGTCAACGACCCATCTAGTACTTTCTCGATATTCTGTTCAACCGTCTGCCGCGCTTCCGTAAAGACACCCAGCAAAGCGCCGCGCGCCGCGAGGGTTGTCGCATGCAACTGGTCGATCGCGGTGCGGAACTGCGGCCGCGCGTCCAGGTGCGCTTGCATCTCAGGCAAATCATAAGTTTGCACGTTGATAGGGAAGTAGCCCGTTTGAGTATTCCAGTAATATTGTACTTCCGGACTGACAAGATACTTTACGACGTCCCACGCGGCTTCCTTGGACGCATCGTCGCCCTTCTCCATCAGCCACAGCGAACCACCACCGATCGATACGCCGCCGTTAAAACCCGTGATTAAGTCGGGCAAGTAACCCGTACCAACTTCGAATTGTCCGTCGACCGCATTGAGAATGCCGTTCAACGAAGCGGTCGATCCAAATATAATTGCGGCTTTGCCCGTCGCGAAGCTGGTCTGGTACGGCGAGTCGCCGCGTCCCAGATTGGCTACGATCCCCTCATCGACGAGTTGTTTCCAACGGCTCAGCAGAGCAACGCCGCCGCCGTTACTGTCGAATTCAACCATCGTCGCCGTAGCATCGCGACCGTTGCCATTGTTGGCATAGGTAAGCCCTTGCTTCGACATATATTGTTCGAAAAACCAGCCGTAGATTTGCATAGCAAAGCCGTAAATGCTCTCGCCATTTTCCTCATGAGTAAGCGCTCTGGCCGCCTGCTCCAGCTCGTCCCAATTTTGTGGCGGCATTTCAGGATCCAAACCGGCTGCCGCGAACGCGTCCTTATTATAATATAATATCGGGGTAGAAGAATTAAATGGCATGGAGTATAGTTGATTTTCAACCGTATAATATCCCGCAATGTTCGGCTCGATTACGTCTTTTTCCCAGCCGTCACGATCTATCAGCGTTTGTATGGGTACCGCGTTGCCGCTGTCGATCATCCAGCGCGTGCCGATGTCATACAGCTGCATGATGTCCGGCGCGGCGTCGGTGCCCGCCAGGCTCTGCAGTTTTGTTATCGCGTCGTCATAGCTGCCTTGAAACTGTGCTGTCACATGCACTCCCTCGTGCGTGGCATTATAATCAGAAACCATTTTGTCAATCGCCTCGCCGCCCATGCCGCCCATCGAGTGCCAAAATACGATTTCGAGATCCGCCGCGTTCGCCCCGACGCTCCAGCAACTGATAAGCAAAACCACCAATGTCAACAATGCCGTTCCTTTTTTCAACATCTTGTTCGCTCCTTTTTTCTTCATGTTCCGCAAATATATATAGAACGGTTTCCACCGTATCTACCCTTTTACCGCGCCAGCTGTCAAGCTTTGCGCCATCTTCTTATGCCCGATGGCAAAGAAGAGGATGGATGGCGCGAGTATACATATGCATCCTGCGTTGATCAGCCCCATCGACAAGCTTTCTTGGAATTGCAGCATGCTTATGCCGATCTGTACGGTACGTTTTTCCGGGGTATTTGTAACAAGCAGCGGCCACATATACTGGTTCCACGTATTGATGATAGTATACACGGACAGAGCGCCCAGCACAGGAGTGGACAACGGCAACAGTATCTTCGCGAAAAACTGTATATCGCCGCACCCGTCGATCTGCGCCGCTTCCTTCAATTCTTTTGGTGTGGTGAGATAGAATTGCCTAACGAGAAATACGCCCATGGCGGATGTGGTGAACGGCAGTATCAGCGCTTGATATGTATCGCTCAACCCCATTGAAGAGATCGTCAAAAAGTTTGCGATGATCGTCGCCTCACCTGGAATCATCATTGTAGCCAGTACTGCGATGAACAACGCACCTCGCGCTTTGAATCTAAAGAATACGAATGCGTATGCCGCCATAGAGCAGGTCAGTATCTGCCCGAGACAAACGCTTAGCGATACAAAAGCGCTGTTGCCAATGAACCGAAAAATCGGTATGGTTCGCAGTACATGGGCATAATTCATAAGAGAGGAGTTGACCGGAAACAGTTTGGGCGGGTATGACATTATGTCACGCTCCTGCATCAGGCTAATGGAAAATCCATACAGCACCGGCGCCGCCATCATCAATCCCAGCAGCAGGCAGGCAACTACCCTGAGAACCATTATAACTCGCCGTTTGACTGAGTTGGCTACCGTCCGTCGGACTCCATGAACGGTCGGCAATCTTAGCTCGTAAACGATCAATTATAGAACACGCCCTTTCTCTCGAATCGAAACTGCATCAGCGTGATCGACAGCAACAATAAAAACAACAGCATGGACATAGCGGCGGCGGAGCCATATCGTTTGTTTTGAAACGCTTCCAAATAAATGATGTATCCCAGCGTAAGGGTAGTGGTGCCTGGGCCTCCTTGCGTTAGCAAGCGAACCTGTCCAAAGGATTGGAAGCTGGCGATAAGGTTGAAGAATATTACGAAGAACAGCGTCGGCGATATCATAGGCAGTTTTATGTGCACGATCTGTCTGAGCGCGCCGCAACCATCCAAACTGGCGCTTTCAATCAATTCAGCGGGCACGCAACGAAGTCCCGTAACTAAGAAGATGAACGTAAAACCTACTTGCAGCCAGACCGTCACTAACGCGACGGAAAACAACGCTGTGTTTTTATCAGTCAACCATTGAAACTGCGTGCCAAGCACATAGTTCAGCACCCCTACGGACGGATGAAACGCCATGCGCCACACGATTGCCGCAGATGCTGACGCTACTGCCATCGGCAGAGAAAACAACACCTCGGTCACAGGCGAAAGATATTTCACGCGTTTTTCCGCTATCAGGGCCATCAGCATACCCAATATGAGTGTCGGTATAAATACCATCGGCATGAACCGCAATGTTACCAGTAAGGATTGTTTGAAATCCGGCGACCTAAACAGGTTAAGATAATTGGCGAATCCGACAAATTTCTTGAGTATACCGCGATTGTTTGTGATATAGCCGCTCATGACAATTGTTTTTATGAACGGAAAATAGTAGAACATAGCGAACACCAGCAAGCTTGGCGCCAGGAACAGATATGGCGTAAGCCGATGCAGGTGACCTTCGAGCGAGCCTGTGCGCGCCCGCGTCTTACCGATCACAGGTTTTGACACCGCATTGTTCGCAGGTATCATGCCTTTTTGCTCCCGCGCAAAGCGGCGTGCACCCGATCCGGATAATTGCTGATGATCGATCCCCGCTTCACGAGCTTGCACATTTCGGCAATCTCCTCCGGTTCGTCCACAGTCCATACATTTATATCCAGCCCCAGATCCGCACAGTACGCAGCCAACTGCGGTTCGTATTGCGCGAGCAGGAAATAAGGATTCAACGCCTTTGCGCCGCAATGGAGAGCGTATATCCACGCTTCATACATAGGCTGCATATATAACAGTGCCGTATATATCTCCGGCGCGATGCGCGCACACTGCACCATGGAAATGTGATTGAACGATGAAAGCTGCACCTGCTCGACCATATCCATGGAGCGAACCAACTCAATCACGCGCGTCTCTAAACCGGGAGAAGTAACTGACATGTTCTTCAGTTCGATGTTCAGCATCAGATCGCGCTTCTTGACCAGTTCAAGTACATCCGCCAACAATGGAATCCGTTCACCCGCAAATACGGCATCATACTTTACGCCCGCGTCAAGTTTTTGTAGTTGTGAATATTCCATCGCGTCTACCCGGCCGCTGCCTGTCGTCGTTCGATCCAATGTATCGTCATGGATAACGATTAAGGCGCCGTCTGCGCTCATATGAACATCGGTCTCAAAACCGTCACAATTTCCCTCAAAAACGGCTTTCTCAAATGCCAGCATCGTGTTCTCCGGATATTTTCCGCTAAATCCCCGATGTGCCATATTCAGTGTCACAGGATCCCTCCTATCTGCAACCTATGATACTATGGTTTTGTAAAGTACATAAACAGGCATCGGTAAAACTTCCGTAAAATCGGAGGTGGCAAAAAAGCGAGACGACCGGCTATTTTATGTAATCGGAACTATATGTATGATCTCGCTGCATCCGGCCAAGGAACCGCATAACATGCGGCAAGCCGAATTATTATTATCGCATAATCAAACCAGACTGCGCATAATGCGCGCGACATTGCAGCAGCGCGTCATCATTTGCTATCCAAAGAAATAATCCAACGACTGAGCGCGTCACCCCAGCCAGCGCTTTTCTGCATGAAGGATGCTGTCGGCACGATAAGCGAATCGATGTAAATATTAATTTTATAATTTATTTAACAATATGACAGCCCGCGAATTTGCACGGCGGCAATAAGCGAAATATTGTGAATATCAGTCGCCTTTCCGTGTCGACAGCGTATAGGGTTGTAACTAAATCATTTCGCTGCGGCGCTTTCGTTCAACCGCTATGAATAGTTACCTCAACGTGGTATAATCCTATATCATTCGAGGTTTTTTACGCCGCACGAATAGCGGGGGCAAAACGCATTCGATCTTGAAAGGGGCAGCATTCGTGTTATCAAATTTCTTCAACAAAATGTATTATGGAAAAGCTGGAAAAGGCGACTACCGCCCGGAAGATTTGCCCGCCAATCGCTGGCAGCTGTTCTTTGAAATGCTTCGCATCCGCTGGAGCGGGCTGGTTCGCGCGAATCTTTTCTATGTTCTGTTTTGGCTGCCAGCGATATTGTGGACCGCACTAAACGCGGGGGCGCTTTACAATGTGCTGGTAGCGTCGTTGGAAGAGGAGGGGCTGCTTGCCGCCGACGCGATGACTACGCTTATATACCAATATCTAATCGGTATGATCCCATGCATCGCGATCACCGGCCCGTTTACCGCCGGAATAACTATGATACTGCGAAATTGGGCGCGCGATCAGCACAGCTTCTTTATGAGCGATTTCTGGGAAACCGTGAAAACGAACTGGAAGCAAGCGCTGGCTGTTTCTGCGGTAACAAGCGTTATGCCGTTTATACTTTGGATGTGCTGGACTTTTTACAGTTCGCTTGCCGCGCAGAATTTCTTGTTCGTGATTCCTCAGATGCTCACTATGGTAGCCGGCGGCGTATGGGCGCTGTCGCTTACGATTATGTATCCGCTCATGATCACATATGACCTGAAGCTTGGCGCGCTTATCCGCAACGCGGTGATACTATCGGTAGGACGGCTGCCCCAGGCGCTGGGCATACGGCTCGTCACCCTCATAATCCCGTTTATCGCGGCTGCGCTGATTCTGTTTACACCGATAGCCGGATACACGCTGCTGGTGATAATATTGTTCTACATCGTGCTCGGATTCGCGCTCAATCGATTTATATACGTATCGTTCGCCAATATGCTGTGCGATAGATATATCAATCCGCGAATAGAGGGCGCGGCGGTAAATATGGGTCTGCGCCAGTATACCGACGAGGATTACGAGACCGATCCTACGCTTCCGCAGCCCAAGCGCGATGATTGATCACGCCTATAGATGATGTACGAAGGGTTCGCCGAGATATACGACGCGCTTATGTCCGACGTCGACTACGCGGTGTGGGCTAACCATTACCAGGCGCTGTTTGCGCATATGGGCGTCAGTGCAAAGCGCGTGCTGGATTGCGCGTGCGGTACGGGCGGCATGACGTTCGCGCTGCAAGCACTGGGGTATCAGACTACCGGATCGGACGCGTCTATAGAAATGCTATCCAAAGCGGCGGAGAAAGCGCGCCGTCTAGGAATCGCTATCCCGTTCGTTCGGCAGGATTTGCGCAAACTTCAAACCCACAGGGCGATGGACGCGATAGTATGCGCATGCGACGGAGTAAACTACCTGCTGAAGCCAAACGACGCGCGCGCATTCTTCGCCTCGGCGTTTCAGGCTCTTCGGCCCGGCGGCGGTCTTTTCTTCGACATATCCTCCAGGTACAAGCTGGAGAACGTGCTCGGCTATCAAACGTACGGAGAGGATCGTGGAGACATATGTTATTTATGGCAAAATCGTTATAATAGTATAAGCCATATAATTCATATGGATTTAACATTCTTCACCAAGCAGCCCGACGGCAGATACGCATGCTTCCGCGAGACCCACAATCAGCGCGCGTATGAAACGGACGAGCTGCTCGTTCTGCTTGCGGAAGCGGGATTCTCGCGCGCTGTCGCATATGGCGGCATGTCCATGCTGCCGCCCGCAGCGGAATCGGAACGAATACATTTTGCGGCTGTGCGAGTGGAATAGTCGAATCGTCCGGCGCATACGCGGCTAATATATCGGTTGGACAAATAAAAAATCCGCAAGAAAATTCAAAGAAGGCTTGCGTGTTTTTTGGAGCATTGGAGGAAAACGGATGCGCAACGATTCGGCGCTGCATATTACAGTAAGGACTGGCGAAGCGCGGGCGATACTTTGCGAGACGACGCAAACTGCGGAAACGGCGCGCCAAATACACCGGGCAAGCCGCACATGCGCGGCGGCGCTCGGCAGAGGGTTGTCGGCAGCGGTATTGCTCAGTTCCACCCAGAAAACAGGGCGGCTGACGCTTACGTTCAAGGGCGGCGGTCCGGCCGGCGCGCTGGTAATGATCGCCGCAGAAGGCGTGCTGAAGGCGACGATAGACGATCCCGCCGTAGAACTGCCGTTAAAAGCGAACGGTCAGCCGGACGTAGGCGGCGCGATCGGGCGCGAGGGGCGCGTAACCGTCGTTCGCGATCTTGGCTTGAAAGAGCCGTACGTCGGTCAAAGCTCGCTGGTTACGGGGGAAATCGCGGAAGACCTGTGCCTTTATTGCACGGTATCCGAGCAGCAGCCTTCCTTGTGCGCGCTGGGAGCGCGCGTGGGCGAACGCGTGCTTTCCTCCGGTGGGCTGCTAATCCAACCGCTTCCCGGCTGCTCGGAACAGACTATTACGGATTTGGAAGCACGCGCGCTGGCGTTCTCGAATATCTCTGGTTTACTGGAGAGAGAATCGCCGGAGGAACTGGTAAATTCTTTGTTTAACGGAATGGATCCAGTTGTGCTCTCCAGCAGGCCACTCGCTTATCAATGCGATTGCAGCCGCGAACGGATGGAGCGGGCGCTCATATCGATGGGCAGGGACGAATTGCAATTGCTGATAGAAGAGCAGGGCGGAGCGGAACTTGTCTGCCACTTTTGCCGAAGCGCGTACGCGTTTGACGCGGGACAGCTTCGAGTCTTGATGAAAGAGCAGGATTGACCGATGTCGGAGCATAGGCAGGGCTGGGGGCAAGTATTGCCGTTCGCCAGAAGCGCCAACGAATTGCAGCGCCGCGCGCTGTCTCAGCGCAAGGGGAAGCAGTGGCTGGAGGCGGCGGAACTGCTCCGCCGTGCGATGGAGCAGGAGCCTGACAACGAACGTGTGCTGCTTGATCTAGCAAAAACCTACGCCGAGATCGGATGCGCCGCGCTGTCCAACCGCGTGCTGCTTCGCGCGCTGCGGCAAAATCCCAATTGCAAAGAATGTTTCTTTGAGATGGGATGTAATTATTATAATATGCAGGCATGGTCGCAGGCTCACGACTGCCTCAGCCTGTACATCAGAAACTGCCCGCTTGGGAAAAATCGCAAAGAAGCAAACGACATGATCCTGTTCCTTTATTTACAGCAGAACTCCAGGGTGGAAAAGCGTATACAGCGTGCAACCCAAGCATACGAGGCCGGCAAGCATAACCTTGCTGCGCGACTTATGAGACGCACGTTCGCAGTATCTCCGTTGAACGGGGACGCGCACGCGGTCGCCGCGTTCCTGCAGCTGTCAGACGGCAACGCCGAAGCCGCCCTTGGGCTTGCGCGGCATGCGTGCAGGCTAGATCGTCATAACACCCGCGCGTTGTGCGCAATGGTAGTCGCGCTTGATCAGCTGGGCAGCCGATCCGCGGCGGAGCGTTTCCTGGCACGCGCTGTACGCGCGGCGGAATCTGAGGCGGAGCGCGTAATGGTCGTCCATACCGCATGCGAAATAAGCGCTTACGCTCAAGCACTCACGGTGCTGCAAACGCTTGCGGGCGATCAGCCGATGGATCCTTCGCTGACCCACCTGCTTGCGGTGTGCTACTGCCAGGTAGGGCGCGAAAAGGAAGCGCTGCCGCTGTGGGCGCGCATGCGCAGGATCGATCCCGACGACACGGTTTCAGATTACTGCTTTGAATCTTTGCGCGCGGCAATAGCCCGCGAGGAAACGTTTGTGCCCAACCACGTTCGTCAAGTGCCTATGGATGAAACCCTGCGCCGCTTATCGCGCATACGCGCGCTGGCGGACGGCGACGTCGATACTCTCCAGCACGCATGGCAAAATCGCGATGAGATTCGTAAGCTTGTCAGTTGGGGATTGAATCAGCCTGAGCCGCGCATACGCAAGGTAATGCTCGGACTGCTGCGAGTCGTCGGCGACGATAACGCGCGCTGGATGCTGCGCGACGCGCTGCTGTCGACAGATCACCCCGACGACTTCAAGCAGCTGATACTCGAGCTGCTGTTCGAATTGGGCGATCCCGGACCGCACTACGTGGCGAATAATCAGGGCTTCTCCACCGCGTTCGTGCAGGCTGCGGAAGAATCGGAACTTCCTGAAATGCACGAGGACGCGCTCGCCAAGCTCGCGGCGCATCTGCGATCTGAATTTGGCGAAGTCGTAGAACAACTGCGCGACATGTGGCGGCAGCTGCTTAAAGAAGAAGGCACCATAGTAGATATGGATAGCTGGCTTGAAGCGCTCGAGTGGGTATACCGTACTGAGAACGGCCAGGAACTTGCGCATCCGGATCGCCGCGTAATGCGTCGCGTCAGGCGCATGCAGATGATCTGGGACGGCGCGCTGAACGAACCGGTATCCGACGGCGAGGCAATCGGCGAAATAAATCGCCAAGGCGGATATTCGCTTGATAAATGGCCCACTCTGGAAGGCTGGCTGGACGGTCAGGAAGATACGCGATCCGTCGCGCTTCAGCAAAACGAACCCGACTCCGGCTCGCAAAAGGCAGGCAATCACAAGCGCGCGTCGAAACCCCGCGCGTCAAAACCCGACGCCGCCGAGAAGCCGTCAAAGCGCAAACGCGCAATCGAATCAAACAAAGCTAATAAAGGCGCCGCGCCAGAATCTATAGCGCCCGATAAGCCCGCGACTAACCGAAGAGGTTCCAGCGCGCCAGCACAATCCGCACAGGACGCCGCCGCAGGGCCAGACGCTGGAACCGCCGCAAAACCGCCTCGCAAGCGCAGCTCAAAAGCGAAGCCTGAACGCGGCGACTGACTTGCCGCTCATAATATCAACTCGCTCCGCACGCTGTCGGCGAATGCGTATCGTTGAAAAACGATCCGCAATCTCTTGCGGCGCGCGGCGCATAGTGCGGAAGATCATACCATATATTATAGTTTAATATATATTATTATGGCTCGTATAAACACTAAAGGAGGCCGCGCATGGCGATGAATGACGATTTCCCTTGCATTGATTTTGACGAAGCGTTCCAAAAATTCGCGCATGCATGGATGCGTGAAAACTCCGCAAAATACGGCGGAGACATGGACAAGCTGGAGGCTCGCCTGCAGGACGTGTATCTGCGATGGTTAAACCGACCCGCGCGATGGCTGGACGGGCAAAAGCCAAGCGAATATTTTCTAAAATATAACGACCCTAATAAGCTCATCGAGTGGCTGCGCGAATACGACGTGCAGCATGTTCGCGTTCCCGATCTGCTGCTGGAACGCATACCCGCGCTGCCTAATGCCGAGGATGCGCTGATGCGCGCGCTCGAGGAAGTATCCACGCCATATACAGTCAGGCTGATGATAGTATCCATGCTGCGCGAGATAGAATCCGCGAAACCCATGGCGCTATATATCGAATGGATAGCAAAGCGTATATCTCCCCGGGACGAGCTGGCGGACATGGCGGCCGAATCGCTGGAAGCTATAGGCGCGATCGTTATGGAACCAATATTCACCGCGCTCCCACGTTCAAACCCAGCGGGACAGGAAACTTTTCTAGACGTGCTTACTATGCTTCCGTTCGATGAGCGCACATACGAGCTCGCGGTAAATATGTTCGAGACCCGTACCGAACGGACAGCGCTGTACGCTTCATACCTCGGCAAGCTGGGCGATCCGCGAGCGCTCTTATATCTGGAAAAAGCGGTGAACGAAAGAAACCTGAATTATCTGGATTTCATAGAGGTGCGCAACGCTATCGAAGAGCTTGGCGGCGACGCTCCGTCGGCAAGCGACTTTGCCGGCGATCCGTTTTACGAAATGATGCGCGCAATGGAGGGCGATATGGGATGACTATATCACAAATAAAAAAAGACCCCGCAGTTCAATTGCTGCTCGAAGCGGCAAACCGACACCTGGCTGCGCTTGGCTATACCGATCACGGACCGCGCCATGCCGGATTCGTCAGCAAATACGCGGCTATGATCCTCGAATCGCTTGGATACGACGAGCGCATGACCCGCCTTGCTGCTATCGCCGGATACCTGCACGACGTTGGCAACAGCGTCAATCGGAATAATCATTCCGCCAGCGGAGCGTGCCTTATGTTTCCGCTGCTGCTGCGCATGGAAATGCCGTTCGACGAAGTGACCGAGATAATCACGGCGATTGGCAACCACGAGGAAGATACCGGCGCGATCTCAAGCCCAATCGCGGCCGCAGTGGTTATCGCGGATAAGGCGGACGCGCATAAAAGCCGCGTTCGCAACGGCGCGCCTGCCGCAGGCGATATCCACGACCGGGTGAATTTCTCGATACAGCGCAACCGCCTTTGCGTCGACGCGGATACGCGGGTGATCGTCAGCCGTATAGATATGAACGAGACCAGCTCCGTAATGGAATATCTTACGATATATATGACCCGTATCGTGATGTGCGAGAAAGCCGCCGCCTTCCTTGGCTGCACATTCGATTTGGTTATCAACGGGCGGTCGATAAACGGACGCGTAAGATCATAAGCAACTTATTTATATATTTATATCGTTAGGATGAATCATATGTTAACAGCCACACTGCTTCCCGGTAAGGAAAAACGCTTGATCGGCGGGCATCCCTGGGTATTCAAAAGCGACATAGCCGGCGTTGCAAACGAGTCTGACTGGAGCGTCGAGCGACCGCTTGCGCAGGTGCGCGCGTCAAACGGGAAATTTCTCGCCGTCGCGATGTACAACCCTCAATCGCAAATCACGCTGCGCATATTGACAAAGAGGGATGAACCGATCGACGAGGCGTTCTTCCGCGCAAAGGTTCGGCGGGCTGTCGCCCTTAGAAAACAATACTCTAGCGAACCATCCTGCCGGTTGATATTCGCGGAATCAGACGGACTGCCCGCTTTCATCGCGGATCGATTCGGCGATGTACTGGTCGTGCAGTCGCTGGCGCTTGGCATCGAGCCGTATAAACCGTGGCTTGTCGACGCTCTTGTGTCCGAAACCGGAGCGCCCAACGTATGGGAACGCAGCGACGCGCCCGTACGGGAACTGGAAGGCTTGCCTCAAACGGCGGGATTGCTGCGCGGAAGCGTACCCGACCGCGTCGCGTTTTCAGAAAACGGACTGACATTTTACGCGGACGTAAAACAGGGACAAAAGACGGGGTACTTCCTTGATCAAAAGGAAAATCGCGCGGCTGTCGCCAAGTATGCACGCGGCGCCCGCGTGCTGGACTGCTTTACGCACACGGGATCGTTCGCCATTCACGCGGCGAAATACGGCGCGGCGGACGTCGTAGGCGTGGATATATCGGAAAGCGCGATCGAACTGGCTCGCGAGAACGCGCGGCTGAACGGGCTGGAAGATCAAATTGGATTTATCGAGGCAAACGCGTTCGACTTCCTGCGCACAGAAGAAAAGAGCGGCGCAAAGTACGATATGATAATACTCGACCCGCCCGCGTTCACCAAAACTCGCGCGGCGATGGACGCCGCTCTCAGAGGATACAAAGAGATCAACCTGCGCGCAATGAAGCTTCTTCGATCGGGCGGCGGCATCCTTATCACCTGCTCCTGCTCGCAGCACGTGGGCGCGGATGAGTTTGGCGCGATGATCCACGCGGCGGCAAGGGACGCCAAAGTTACCGCGCAAATATTAGAAAAGCGCGGCGCCGCTTCGGATCACCCCGTGCTGATCGGCGCGCGTGAAACTGAATATTTAAAGTTCTGGATACTTAATATATATGCATGATCAAACTATTTTCATCATAAGCGATTATGCTAAGCCTTTTATAATTAAAATTCTTTATATAAAAGGCTTGGCTGCACGTCGGAGTTATCCTGATATTTCCCACTGCAGTATGGCTCATATTCGCCCTTTATAGTATGATAATAAATCTGGCAGATTTGCACCATCGGATATATGCGAATGGGATGTATGCAATGCATCTCAAGTGTCCAATAGCCTCGGAATCCTACATCGCCAAACCCGGCGGTTACGTGGATATATAACCCCAATCGTCCAAGCGAGGAGCGCCCTTCGAGCATTGGAACAAAGCAATCCGTCCTTGTATACTCGTATGTGCGCCCAAGGTACAACCGCCCAGGCTCAAGCATCAGCCCCGACTCGGGAATTGTCAGCGCTTCCGTGCGGTGAGCTTTTTTCATATCAAGTTCATCATCTTGATATATTAATAATTTATTGTTCAACCGGAGGTTGCAGCTGTTTGGGTTGATTAGCGATCGATCGAACGGCGTTATCTCTATGCTCCCTAGTTCCATTTGTCTCAGGATTTCTAAACCTGATAAGATCATATATACCTCTATCGGATTTGACCGTCACTCGATTTGGCTTTATAAGATTCACCCGCTTAATCGGTGCGGTTGAATAGTTGCGACGGCATATGCGGCAATGCCCTCTTCCCTGCCTACATAACCCATCCGCTCTGTAGTAGTAGCCTTCACGTTAACAAAGTCGCAGGATAAACCAAGCGAGCGAGCGAGCGTCTCTCTCATACGCGGAATATATGGCGCAAGCCTTGGCTTCTGCGCGGCTATCGTAACGTCGGCGTGCAGCGGCGTAAATCCTCGCACGCGAAGATCGCCGACCACCTTCTCCAGCAGCACGATAGAGCTTATTCCCTTATACGCAGGATCGGTATCAGGGAACCAACGTCCGATATCGCCCTGACACGCCGCGCCAAGCAGCGCGTCGATAAGCGCGTGCACCGCCGCGTCCGCGTCGCTGTGCCCGAGAAGCCCTAGCGAATGCGGTACCTGGACGCCGCACAATATTAACGCGCGATCCGGCGCAAATCTATGCGCATCCATACCAAACCCAGATCGCGCGGGCTGCTCTAGCTGAAAGAGGATCCGCTCGGCTATCGCGAAATCATTCGGCGCGGTAAGCTTGAAGTTCGCGGGATCGCCTTCAACCAAAGCGACCGTGCGGCCGATCCGCCGGACAAGCTCCGCGTCGTCGGTAGCATCCGCTTGAATGCGCGCCGCCCACGCGTGAGCGGCGCGCAGCAAATCAACGCGAAATATTTGGGGGGTCTGCACCGCGCGAAGCTTGTCGCGGGAAATTATCCCGCCGCCTTCCTCGGACGTTTGCAATATCGTATCCGTAATAGGCGTCGCGGGTATCGCCGCGCCTGTTTCATTCGCCTGAGCGAAGCATCTATCTATCAATTCCCGCGTCACAAACGGTCGCGCCGCGTCATGCACCGCCACCCACGACGCGCTTGACGGAAGCTTATCCAAGCCGCGCGCCACCGATTCCCGCCGCGTAGCTCCGCCCGTCGTTACGACGATCGGCAGAATCGCCCGCGCAACCGGCTCGATTGACGACCATAGCGATCCGTCGTCCGCGCCTATTATCACGACAGCGCCATCCACCGACTCACGAAACGCGGCGAGACAGCGAAGCAGCGGGCACACGCCTGCGACTGGAGAAAACGCCTTGTTAATCGCCTGACCGGAGCGCAAGCCCCGCCCAGCGGCGGCGAGAAGCAGCCAGCGTCCCGACAATCCGCCCGCCACCTAGAATCCTCCCTCGGGTTCTGACAGCACGCGGTACATATCGGCGGCGTCGGCTTTAAGCGCATGCTCTTTCACGGAGACTATCTCATATTGTCCAACGCGGTTTCCGAATCGGATTTCAAGCCGGTCGCCTTCCTTTACCTCGGCGCCCGGCTTGCCAACTTTTCCATTGATCATAACGCGACCCGCGCCGCACGCTTCGTTAGCGACGGTTCTGCGCTTTATGATTCGAGAAACTTTTAAGTATTTATCCAGCCGCAAGGGTACTCACTCCCGTCGCGGATTCAGGACTGCAGCGCTTCGCGAAGCTGCTTGCCCGGCTTAAACGACGCGGACGTCGAAGGCGGGATATCGATCTCCTCGCCTGTGCGTGGATTGCGCGCTTTGCGAGCCGGGCGATGCTTCGTTTCAAACGTTCCGAATCCGACTAATTGCACTTTCTCGTCCTTTTGAAGTGTTTCCACGATAGTATCCAAGAATGCTCCTACGATTTTCTCCGCATCCTTTTTAGAAAGGTTCGCCTTCGCCGCAACAGCCGCGCTCAGTTCCGTCTTGTTCACGCGAATGATCCTCCTCGTTTAAATCCGGGCGATTCCGAAGCCAAGCCTGAATTCGCCCAGTATTTCATAGCATGATAAAGCACGCCATACGCTATTCGTCGGAAGCTTTGCAATTCCTGCCTATAGAGCGAAATATTTCTTGAAAATCCTAACTTTTTTTGTAAGCGCCGCTATCGAACCCCGATGAGCTAGCCACCAGATATAACGGTCTGCCCTGTACTTCTTGATATATGCGCCCGACGTACATTCCCACTACGCCCAGCGCCGCCAATATCCAACCCGTGCACTCGATGAAAATGGCGCACACAAGCGATAACAAGAATCCAAAATCGCCTCCGGCGCGCCCGGCAAGCGCTAAGATAAGCAACCCAAGCAGCCACACAATGCCTGCGGCTGCGGCACCGACGCCGGACAGCGCAATCCAGCCAAGCGGCTTGAGAGAAAACGAAAATACGCCGTCTCCCGCGAGTTTCAGCATTTTCCCGAGCGGATATTTCGTCTCGCCCGCAAATCGCTTGTCGCGTTCGAATTCGACCGCAGTCTGCCGAAAGCCAATCCACGCGAATATTCCGCGCAGGAAACGATTATGTTCGCGCATTCCTCTAACGGCGTCCGCAGCCTTGCGAGACACAAGCCTGAAATCTCCCGTATCCGGCGGAATATAGCACGACGTAAGTTTATTAAGAAGCCTGTAGAATCCCCACGCGGTAGCTTTTTTGAACGCGCTGTCGCCCTCGCGGCTTATGCGCTTGCCATATACCACGTCGTACCCCTCGCGGTATTTGTCGAGCATAGCGGGAATCAGCTCGGGCGGATCCTGTAAATCGGCGTCGATTATTACGATCGCGTCCCCGCTAGCGTAATCCAGCCCTGCGGTTACAGCGAGCTGGTGCCCGTGATTTCTCGCAAACGATACAACCTTAACATGGTCGTCCTGTTTTTGCAGTTCCGTCAGTATCGACAGCGAACGATCCTGACTGCCGTCGTCCACGAATATCAGCTCATATTGAACGCCTATATTTTGTATCGTATCTGTCAAACGGCGGCTGCATTCCGTTATGCTCGCCTGTTCGTTATATACCGGTATAATTATTGATAAATATATATCATCAGCGCTAGAGCCCAATTGCTTATCCATCATGAAGGGATTTCCTCCGCTTTCGATTGGTTCCAATACCGGTCGAGTTCATCCGGGCTCATATTGCGCATATCTCCGCCGACTGCGGCGACAGCTCGTTCGACACGTTCGAAACGGCGGATGAATTTATCCGTAGAGCCGGTCAGCGCAAGTTCCGGTTGCACTCCCGCAAGGCGCGATACGTTTACCACGGCGAACAGCAGATCTCCAAGTTCTTCCTCTAAGCGCGCGTGAGGTTCGTTCTTGCCTATCGCATTCCGCACTTCTTCCGTCTCTTCTTGAATTTTGAATAGCGCATCGAGCGCCGTGCTAAAGTCGAACCCGACGCCGCGCGCCTTCTTTTGTATTTTGGACGCGCGCATAAGCGCCGGCAGCTGGCGCGGAACATCCCTCATAACGGCGGTTTGGGTATCTAGTTTCTTTTCAATCTTCTTTATCGCTTCCCAATTAGTTATAACCGCATCACTTGTGCTTGCAAGAACATTTCCAAATATATGAGGATGCCTACGTATAAGTTTTTCGCATATTCCGCTCGTCACGTCGAGGATATCAAACCCGCCGTGCTGTTCGCTAACGCAGGCGTGAAATACAACCTGCAGCAGCGAATCGCCCAGCTCGTCCGCGAGTTTATCGGGATCGTTCATATCTATCGCCTCGATTACCTCGCAAGCTTCCTCCAGTATATATTCGCGCAGCGATTGATGATCCTGTTCGCGATCCCACGGACACCCGCTCTGCGGATCGCGCAAACGAGCCATCACGTCTACCAGATCGTAAAAGTCTCGACTAGCGCGCGATTCCACAGGAACCGGCGGCACTACAAGCCATGACGTATGATCGAACGCTCGTTCATGATCCAGTTCGGACAGCGGTATGGCGACGACCGATGCAATCGAGCCAAGCGTAACCAAAAGATCAGGAGGATAAACGGTAAGCAGCTTCAGCTTTACTTCGCCCGCCGTCAGTCGGTCGTTTAATTCCGTCACCACCAAGCCCATATTGGGATTTAGCCTCGCGCCTGGCAGTTCAGCCGCGCAAACGGATACGACGCCTTCCGGATACGACGCGCCCGCCGCAGCCAAAGCGCGCTCGGTACGGCCTGCGCCAGGCAGCGTTTCTACTGCTCCGCCGGGCAGCAGCGCGTTCAGACGCCGCACGCTTCGATCCGACGCGGGGTCCGCGACCGCGTAGGCGCACGGCGCGGCGTCTATAACGGCGCGCGCTATCGCGTCCGACAGCTCGTCGAAATCATCATATTGAGAATAAAGGGAGTCCAGCGCTTCAAATGATTTGCCGTTCTTTTTAAGCCAAGCGGACGCGGGATTCCGCGAGGTGCGCAGTATAAGTCGCGGCGCGTTCAGCAGCGCGTCGCTTGCTCTAATCGTCAGCTCCCGCCAATCATCCGCAAGAGGTATTACGGTAACTCGCGGTTGTTCGACCGTCATCATCATCAATCCTTTGTTATATATTAATACATTAATCGTCGCGGGCTTTTGCCGCGCGCTGCAAACGCGCCTTTCCTGCAATCCTATCCAGCGCGGGAAACTGAGCGAGATCCGCCCGCCTCACCGCGCCCGTCAGCGGCGCCGCCACGATATACGCGCCTACTCCCAATACGACGAGCAGCAATGTTTTAACGCTTGAGTCGGAACCTATAAAGCGGATCGATAAGGCGACTGCAATCGACATTACTAGCGTGGCCAGCGCGGGGCGAATCAGCATACTCCCCCACTCCACTCGCACCTCCGTTCGCTTGAACGTGTATGCCAGGTTGATGCCCGCCGATATCGTATAACACGCCAGCGACGCGATAGGCGCTCCATATATATTAATCCGAGGCGTTCCGATCAGGAAATAATTAAGCGCCGCCTTAACCGCCGCACCGACTAGCAGCGTATACATGGGTATTTTCTGCGCGCCCATTCCCTGCAGCACTCCCGTCGTAGCCTGCACAAGTATAAACAAAGGAATCGTAAACGCGCCTATCGACAGCAGGCGACCGGCAGTCCTGATTTCCTCCAGCGGATAGCGCGGGTACAGCAGCGCGACTATGGGCGTTGACAGCAGCGACATGCCAAGCGCGCACGGCAGCCCTATCAATATCGACAATCGCAGGCTCAGCGTCGTTTGCTCTCGAACTTCGCGCTTATCTCCTCGAGATCTTGCGGCGGAGATGGTTGGAACAAGGCTCATAGCTACGGCTATCGCCAGCGCGGTAGGCACGTTAAGCAGCGACAGCACCGATCCGGATTGCAATCCATACAGCGAGCGAGCCTGTTCGCTTGTAAAGCCCGCGCTCTGCAGGCGGTTTAATATCATAGCGGAATCGATTGTGCCGACCAGCGGCACGATCGCCGCTCCAAGCGTGATAGGCACCGCTATGCGCAGCATGCGAACCCACAGCGGCGAGCGCGTTTCCATCGCCTCTCCACGCGGCTCGGCGGTCGCCTTCCCGACATATTTTACTCGATTGCGATTAACCGTTATAAGCATATATAATAATGCCAATGCCTCGCTGATCGTGATGCCTAGCAGCGCGCCGGCGGCCGCGTGCACTACGGACACCCGCAAGCCCAGTATCGACAGCGGGAACGATATTATCACCTTACCCAGCTGCTCAATCAGCTGAGAAACGGCGGTCGGCGCCATCGAGCAGTGTCCCTGCATATAACCTCTATATGCAGACATAATGGATACGATGAGCACCGACGGCGCAATCATCAGAAAGCCTATCCGCGCGTCCGCAGCGCCGATGCTTTCGGCAAGAAAGCGGCTGCCCAACGCCATCAGAAGGGCTAGCGGCAAGCCGATGCCGCCCAGCATCTTAAGAGCCGTACCCAGCACGCGGGACGCGCCTTGCTCATCGCCGCGCGTTTCAGCCTCCGCCACCATGCGGGATATCGCCACGGGCAGCCCTGCGGACGATAGCGTCAAAAGAAGGTTATATGTGGGATAAACCGCCTGATAAAGCCCTATGCCCTGCGAACCTATCTGCGCCGAAAGCGATACTCTAAAAACCATTCCGATAACTTTGCATATTAATCCGGCAGCGCCCAGCGCGGTAAACCCACCCAGCATCGTTTTGCGTTTTTCTGTCATTCAACCTCCCCGGCGCCGTTTAACGCCGTTACAACAGGGATAAGAAGCACAGCGCGTCCACGTTTGCTTCAAACAGTCATGAGGATTTCGGCAAAGGAATAAGAATCCATGCACGGATTTTATCTGCGGCGAACCAAGCCGAGCACTGTTATTATAGACAGCTTAATCGGAAACTACAAGTGATCGCACGATTTTTACCCGCGAACGCCAAACTTGTAAGTATCTGATTAATAGTGATGATTGATAAATTTAGCCATCGAAGGAGCAGCGATATGACGGATTCGATCTCCATGACGCCCACCGATCCTATGGAACCAGAATTGGAATGCGATATCAACTCGACTTCCAACCTAAAAAACGTTCCGAATCGTCGTGGCCGCTCGGCAATACGGAACGACGGCGGCGCGTCCGACGATACCGCAGCGGGCGAAGGCGCGCTTTCCGCAGCGTTGGATGCGGACGAATCATCCGACGAATCCGCCGCGCCAAAATATAGACGCCGCGCCTCCGCGAGCGCGCCGGAATCCTCGGCTTCGGCGGCGCCGGTCGAATGCGATCCCGGCGATATTGCCGACGAAACTACGCCTGACGAAACGCAGCCCGCAGAGGATAAAGCGGGCGCGGAGTCCGATCCATATAATTATGATATCAAAAATAATATTGACGAATCTCCCGCCGATCAGGACGCGCCGCATTGGCCCGGCGCTACGTTCCGCGCGGACACGACATCCGCCGCGTTAGAGCTGCGCGCCGACATAATAGCGCAGCTGGTAAATAACCCGGCGATCAGCACGGAAGAGCTGGAATCCCTCGCATCCGGGAAGCCGAGGGTAGGCCCGTGCGAGAGCGCTCCGTTCACGTGGAATGCCACCGTGTGCGAGTCTGGGAAGGAACTCTTCATTAACGAGACGCAAATGACTTCCTGCGATGTAATGGCTCGATATAAACTGGATCACTTCAGCGGGATTCCGCATCAATGGTATCCATTGCACGCGATTGTCGACGGCGAGGATTGCCCTGCGTACTGTATGGAACACACTGCCGCATCACCAAACGGCACCTATCAATCGGTTAATTTTGCCGCCGCAATGGCAGGCAAGCCGCCCAATATCAAATGCGCCGTGGCATGGCTGCTCGCGAACGGCTATAATTGCACATCAAAAAAGCAACTCGCGGCCTGGCAAAGCGCGATGGGCGTATCCGGTTTGGACGACTATGATTCGCAAGCCGCCACGGCCGGCGCGATGTGGAAGCTTCTCGCCCAAATTCCGTCCAGCGGCATATTTCACGCATGCAAAGGTTACAGTGATAGTACTGTCGAACAAATAAACAAAGCTATGGAATTCCTGGTAATGAACGCAAAAAAATACGGGGACAGCCACGACTGCATGAGCGGCTCTGGCGACACCCCGAATTGCACGCACACCTGCGCCGGAACAAGCGACGACAGCACTAACCCGCCCGGCGAGGATCACTCCGGCAATATGCACGAGATGATATCGTCCAACAGCGATAAGCCTGCAAAGGCAAGGGACGCGGACACCCCTATACTGTCGAACTGTCACTCCGACGGCCAGGCGCTAAAGGTTTGCGCGCACAACACGCGCGATCTAAACTGGGACGTAATGCCAAACGAAGTGCGGATTGAGTGCGGACGGCTTTTGGTCGGACCATACCGTATTCAAGCCAACGCGGAAAATGAAGTCGTTGAAGAGCGCATGTTTAAACTTGAGCCGTCCTGCGGCTGCACGGACAATTTCGACGCCGTAGTCTCGGACTTCTGCGGCAATCCGCTGGGCGATACCCCGTCTATCGGCAAAGAATTCTTCCTATCGCTCAAAGTTTCCGGACGTTACATTTGCTATACGATGTGCGTGAAAATCGTACTGCGCGAATTCGCCGTATTGTTCACCGTAACAGACGCGGCCACGCAGGATTCAGGCGTAGGCGCGCGCCCGTGCTGCGTGGAGGAAATCTCCTGCATATGCACCTGCGTCGAGGTGCCCTACGAGGAGCCGATGGTTCCGCCACCGCTGCCGCCGGTAATCTTCTTCCCGCCCGCGCCTCCTCCTCAGCAGCCGGATCAACCGCCGCCCATTATCAATCCGCCTCCCATTCTCGTACCGCCGCCGCTGCCGCCCACGCCGCCGCCCTTGCCGCCGAATCCCCCGCCGATCGTCATTCCGGCGCCGACCCCGCCGATACCGCCGCCGATCGTCAATCCTACTCCTGTGCTGGTGCCTCCTCCTCCACCGCCTCCGCCGCCGCCGCCGGTCGTCACACCGCCGCCGGTCGTACTGCCCGCGCCTCCGCGACCAAATCCGCCACCGCCGCCGCCCATGCCGCAGCCCATAATAGTAGTGCCGCAGCATCCGCAGCCAGCGCCGCCGCCGATAATTCTGCCTCCACCGCCGCCCGCTCCGCCGCCGCCGCCACCACCGCCGCCCGTTCTGCCGCCGCCTCCGCCGATTCCCCCACGTGCTCGGCCCGCCGTAAGGCTGCCTGAGCTTCCTACGTCGAGGTTAGCGGGCGTTGCGGTTCAGCCGGTTCGCCCTCCCAGACCGCCGCGTCCGCAGGTTCCCGGAAGGCCGCCCGCACCTGTATTCCCGCCGCCAGGCTTCCTTCCGCCACAATATGGCGCGCCTATTCCGCCGCCTCCCCCGCCTCCGCCCTGCACGGGCATCGGACCACCCGTTCCGCCGAACTGCTGACGAGCGACGGTTCATCAGCGGTTATGATAATCTGGCCGTGCGCGGCCTAAAGGAGTGCTAGCATGCCGGATACAGACAGCCGCGCATACGACGAAACTAGTTCCGAAGAAATTATATCTGGAGAAGAAACTTCCGGAGAAGCGACTGCCGAAGAAACGCTTTCTGAAGAAACGACTTCTATAGAAACGGCGTATAACGAATCGAACGCCTATTACTCCCCCGATATACCCGGCATTGATTTGCGCGAAGGAAATTCTTTGCGCTGCCTGGACGACTCGCCGCTTTTTAGTTGGAATCCGACAACCTGCGGAAAAGGGCATCATGTAGTTACCGAAAAAAATGATGGATATACTTGCGCCAATAGCCCCACGGTTTCCGATCAATGCCCCGCCGGCGCAGGCGCAAGCGGCATGCAGTTTAAGGGATTTGGCTTTACGCGCGGTTTTTACCCTATTCATGCGAAGCAATGCGAGGGAATCAACGTTCCATTATACTGCATGGATCACCATGCGAAATCTCCAAACGCAACAAGCCCTTCTTTAAGTTTTGATGAAGCCGCCCCCGGCGTTGGACCGGAGAGCAAGTGCGCGATAGCATGGGTGTTAGCAAACGGGTATAACACATACACGCATACAAGATTAGGCGAATGGTTCTCCGGATTAGGGGCAAGCGGCGACTGCCTCGACGCATTCGTCATCACACAGGCGGTCGTATGGACCCTACTCGGCCAAGTGCCGTCCGACGCGCGATTTTCAAAATGCGGCGGAGGCGCTGCACCAGTGTTGAATAAAGCGTACCTAACCCTGCTGCGTATGGCGACAGAATACGGAAATACGCACGATTGCAAAAGCGGTTCAGGAGATACGCCCGCATGCCAGTGCGACTGCACCAGCGACGTTCACTCCGGCGACATCGACGAGATGACGCCATCAAATTCAGGCGAGACCCCTAAATTCCGCAACCCGAACGAACCCGTGCTGTCCAACTGCGACGCGGACGCGCAGAGCATAAAGGTTTGCGCGAGCAACACGCGCGACCTTACATGGGAAGTGGTACCCAGCGAACTTCGAATCGTCTGTTCGCATATTATCGTGGGACCAATTCGCGTGAAGGATACGGCAAACCCCCATTACAACGAATCCACATCGCCAGGCGACGAACCTGTATTCAGAATAGAAGCGACTTGCGGCTGCTCCGAAGGATTCAGCCATAAGTTTACCGATTATTGCGGAAGCGAGCTAGAAGACGGCCCAAAGGTAAACGAAGATTTTTATGTTATGATGCCCATAACAAATATGCAGATGTGCTTTACTATCTGCACCAGGATAATACTGCGCGAATTCGCCGTATTTTTCATAGGCGCAATACCTGGGGAGCAAGTATCCGGTTTGGCCGCGAGACCATGCTGCGTACCTGAAGTCGCGTGCATCTGCATTTGTGTTGAAATTCCTTTGGAACCGCCCCCGCCGCCGCCGCCACCACCGCCAATCGTGTACTTTCCGCCGCCGCCGGTACAGCCGCCGCCCAGACAGCTGCCGCCAATTTATAATCCGCCTCCCGTGCTTGTCGCGCCGCCGCAACCGCAGCCGCCCGACTACGTCCCGCCGCCGCCGCCGATCGTCGTCGATCTGCCGCCGCCGCCAGAACTGCCGCCAATTATAAATCCGCCCAGCGTTCTGGTTCCGCCTCCGCCGCCCCCCCCGCCGCCGCTCCCGCCGATCCAACCGCCTCCGCCCGTGATCCAGCCGCCACCTCTCCCGCCGCCTCCTCCGCCGCCACCGCAGCCGCAGCCGATCGTCGTGCTTCCGCAGCCTCCGCGACGTCCGCCGCCCCCGCCGCTACAACCGCCACCCATAATAGTGCAGCCTCCCCCGCCCCCGCCTCAGTTGCCTCCGCCGCCGCCCGTTCCCCCGCCCAGGCTGCCAAGGCCGCCGGTGCGAGTCGTCATCGGACCGCAGATCCCGCCCCCGCCGCCCGTTCCGCCGCGCAGAGGGCTGTATGGCGCACCGCAGCCCGCCAGGCCTCCCGCCATACCGCCGCGCGTTCCATACCCGTGGACACCCGGTATGCAGCCACCTGGAAGGCCGCCCGCCGTTCCCGGTTATCCTCCAAGACCCGCGTACCCGCCGCCGCCGGGTACGATAATTCCGCCGCACGATCGGTGTTAACAAAAACGCGGCGGCGGAAATCGCAATCGCCTGCGGCACTAGACCGCCGCTTTTTACAAACACAATACAGGAGGCGCGGTATGCGCCTCCTCGTCGTTGTATCTTCTGTTTACCTTATACGTGAACTTTCTATTGATCCTTTGATGATTCTTTAAGCGCCAGTTAATTTACGGATGAGCCCCCACACGAAACAAGGCTTGTTCTATTTAACATTTTCAATACTCCGCGCATACGCTATTAAGGTTCCTCACATACCCAATTTGACAAACTGCCGAGAAATCGAGCGCTGATTTCGCTGATGTGCTTGATATATAAGCGCCTGATATATTCGAAGATTCAAAGGAGTGAACGGAATGGCTGAATCAAGCATACTGCCTGGAACCGAACCAGAACTCATCGGCGCCGCGACGGATACTCCGTCCGCCTGCCAGGATGGTTCGAATGATTCTGCGGCTCCAACAGTTCGCCGTTCATCCAGAAAGCGAAATTCGAAGAAGCCGCAGCCGACGCAATTGGATATGAGCGATCCAAATCCCTTGCCTGTGCCGGAATCCGTAAGCGAGGATCTCAAGCACGCCAGCGCCCCAAGGCGCAAACCGCGCAAACGCTCGTCCACTGCCGCGTCTGCGGATACGACGGCGCAGGTTGAGGAACGTATTGCTCCAGCGTCCGCGCGCGACCAGGAAAACATGTCCGCAGACGCCACCGCGTCGCAGATCAACGCCGACGCGTCCGACGGAGCATACGGTGTATCGAACCTGTCGCGCAGTTCAAACGCTCAGCCAGGCGCCGCGATGAAGGCAGTCGCCTACGATCCGTTCGAGCAGCCGTCGAACGAACCGGATATTTATGGCAATATAGAAATTAGCAATGATGAAGATTTGGCCGCGCTCGATAATAAAATAGCGCTCAGCCTAGCCGCCACGTCGCCGGATGCAGACCGAGATCCGACTTCCATTGCGGACGACGCAAGAGAGAGAATCGAAATCGCGCAAGGCCTGCTTCGCAACGTGAATATAAGCACCTCACAATTATCTGATTATAATCAATCGAACGGCGCGTATTCAACTGCGGCGTCGCCGCAAACATTGAGTAGCGTCGGCAATGTGTCGACCATCCGCACCAACCCGCAAATCACCAGGATCACTCGCGAAGATGTAACAAGAGCGCAAGGGGAATTAAGTCAGGACGTAGTGGCCGGCGGAACGGGCATGACCTGGGAGAAGGTGAGCATCGATCCTGGTAAATCCTGCGAAACGAGACAGTATCGCGTTTGGTTCGCAGACGACACTGACGTCACGGAACTTGATTCGTTCACCACAATAAAAGACGGAGTTGAGCAAGTCGGATACTGCATCGATTTCCGTGCGGAAGCGCCGAACGGGTCATATCGCAGCGTCGAACCGGGCGTAGCGGCAGACGGATCGTCTCCAAGCTCTCGCTGCGCGATCGCATGGCTGCTTGGCAACGGATATCATAACGACACTGATTTAGCCGCATGGCAAGCCGCGCTAGGCGTCTCCGGACTCACGGAATTGGACGCTCAGTATGTAACGCAGCTGGCCATCTGGGTATGCCGCGCAAAGATTATGACGTCCGACTATCATTTTACGACCTGCGATCCAAGCATAATGCGCCCGGAGCATCCTTGGGAGCTCGATGAAGCACCCGGCACGGTGCACCCTCCGATAGATTCGGTGACGGGATTGCAGCCAGCCGATAACGCCGAAAATCTAGAAAAGGCCACGCGCAGGCTGGTCGAAATGGCCACGGCCTACGGCAGCACGCATTCATGCGAAAGCAGAACCGGCGACGTACCACATGGCATAAACGATCAAGTAACCGGCGACAATCCAGACAGCGCAAGCGGAAGCCTTGAAAATATGACCGCCTCCAAATCCAGGGGCGCGCCTAAAAACGGGCGCGGAAACGGCATGCCAGTCGTGTCTAACTGCAACGCGCCCGCGAACTCAATATCGGTTTGCGCCCAGGATACTACAAGCATCACATGGGAAGCGTTCCCCAATGAAATGCGCGTGGTATGCGGTCGTATGATGGTTGGGCCGTTTAAGTTCACCGCCGAAGCGGATAACATGAAGCCCGATTCGGCAAGCTTTAACGCCGAGGCGATATGCGCGTGCGTGGACGGGTTTGGGTACAGCTTCGCGGACGGCTGCGGCGTGCCGCTCGAGGACGGCAAAAATCCAAAAAGCGGCGAAGAATTCTACATCCTTCTTCGCATAATCGACAGCTTTATTTGCTTCCGGCTATGCGTCCAAGTTTTGTTATATGAAACGCTGGTATGGTTTTTGACCACCTACAACCCCAGGCAGCAGGATATCGGAACGCGCACTGGCGGTCGCGAAGTGCCGGAAGTCGCGTGCATGTGCGTATGCATTCAGATACCGCCCGCTTCTGACGACGCGTTCCCGCCGACTCCACCGGCGTTCATGCCGCCGCCTCCGCCACCTCCTCCACCGCCTCCTCCGCAGCAGCCCGCGATAATAGTTCCGCCGCCGATTATCGTGACGCAGCGGCAGCCACCTCCGCCGCCGCCACCACCGCAGCAGCCTTCTACTCCTGTGATAATAATGCAGAACAATCCGCCGCCTCCGCCGGCGATAATACATCAACCGCCAATGATTATGGCGCCGCCTCCGCCACCTCAACCGCCAGCGCCTCCGCCGCCGCATCGGGTTGTGGTCGCGCCGCCGCCCCCGCCGCAGCCGCCAAGGCCGCAGCCCCCTCCACCGCCGTCCGTTATCCTTCCGCCGCCGCCTCCACCGCCGCCGCCGCAAAGATCGCCTATATTCCCGCCGCCGCCACCGCCGCCGAGGCCGCGTCCCACCATGCCTCCGCCTCCGCCGCCACCGCCTCCCGAACCGCCGGTCGTGATGATTCTGCCTTCGTACGCGCCGCCGCGACCGACAATCAAACGACCGCCGCCGCCGCCCGGCGCCTTCAGGCCTGCCATTCCGCCCCGCGCCCCAAACCCGTGGCCTGCCGAATCGTACCGCAGGCCCGCGCAGCCGCCGCAGAGATACGCGCCTCCCGGATGTCCGCCCGGATTCGTGCCGCCATACCCGCATCCGGCTGAATCGCCGCCGTTCGGCAGACCCAATCCGCCGTACAATGGCTCCGCCACACCCGGCAACGGAAGCGATTGCGATCCAAATATGTAATCATAAGGAGTGTGCTCAAGATGCGTGAACGGAAGCATTCGTCCGGAACAGAAGCCGACGTATCCGCGATCGAAAACGCGGCGATTGAATCGACCGTGGATAGCTCCGTCCAGCCTGAGCGCGTTCAGCGAAAGCGTCGCTCGCCTGCCGCCGTCGGCAAATCGCACAACGATGAATCGGCGCGGCAGCCAGACGACACGTACGCCGCTGATATGGCAGCAAATCCTCCGCCGCAATCCCAATCGGCTTTCGCAGCGCCCAGCCAACCGGACATCGTCTCCGACGTCGCGGTGGTGCCAATCGCCGACGCGTCAGATTACGACAGTGAAAGATATTCCGATCTGCCAAAGAGGGCGTTTAACAATCTATGGCTTGCGGAGCCGCTGCGCTACATACGGGCTATGCTTCCGCCGAAAGTTACCGCGCCGGAGTTTGAGTCGATACCAAATCTCGACTCGGGAAGCATATATATCGATAACATTCGAATCGACCCGCAGGAATCCTGCGACTCCTCCGGCTATCGACTCGCCGACGGACGCGCGCTGTCAATTCCATCCATGACCGTACAATTCAATGGCCAAATCGCTCCGGCCTACAGCCTTAGCAGGGATGGAAGCGGCCCGCTAGACGCGCTCGCCAGAGCGGACGCGCGCGTTCAATGCGAGGTCGCGTGGCTCATAGCAAACGGCTTTGGAAACGATACGGACGACGATGCCTGGCAGCGTGAGTTAGGAGTAGAGGGGCTAGCGCAAATTGATGAATACTACGCCACTCAAATCGCTATTTGGATGGTGCTTGGGCAAACGCCGATGGACACTCGCGTAATTCCGTGCCGCGCCGATAACGCCAGGCTGGCCTCGCAGGTGGATACGGCCGCGCATGCGCTGCTTGAGAAGGCGCGAGCCTTTTCCGATTCGACATGGTTTACTAACGAATTCAATCCCGAAACGAAAGGGCGACGCATTCGATTCAGCCGCGAATCCTCCATTCGGAATTGAATCATATCAAATTGAATCATATCAATTTGAATATTGAATTGCTTTCAATCACCGGATGAGGTATGGAAGCGCGTCGATCTGCTTGACCGCTTACCATCAAAACGAAGCGCTGCGCATGCTCCCGAAATCGGACCAAGGCTTGTTCGCGCCCGGTCAATTAGGAGGAAAACATATGGCAGCTTGTAACGCAAATTCCCCTACGCCTTATTCAACGCCCTCCATTGCGCCGCAAAGCGCGAAATCGGTTACGCTCTCAAGCGGTTCTGCAGCCTGGACTAACTCACCGTCAAATAACGCTGTTTCATCTGTTGGCAGCAATTCGCCCGTTGATGGCGGTTCCATTAACGGCGAAGCTAACACCAACATAATCTTATCTTCATCCCGCGCCAACCGGGGTTTTGACAATCCCGGCGATTGTTGCGGGCTGACACTTCCGTTCCGCGTTGACTGTCGCGCCGACGCGCAGGGCCTATACGCATGCGCGCAAGATAAAGGAGGCGTCACATGGAGTACTGATCCCGTCCATATGCCCCATGATGTGCGGCTTGTCTGCGGTCGTTTGCTGGTAGGCCCGTTTTACGCGACGGGCAGCGGAAAATTCTTTCTCGAATCTTCAATGTGCGGATGCACGGAACCGTTTTCCGGCTCGTTCGCCAACGAATGCGGAAGCCCCGCGAAGCCGGAGTTTGGTCAAGATTTTTGGGTATCAATAAAAATCACCGGGCGCTATATGTGTTTTAACGTATGCGTTTCCCAAACTTCTACAAGGCGCGACATTATGTTTGCGAAACCGGAGGCGAGCGACCAACTGCTGGCGTTCCGCTCGGAGCCGCGCTTCGCCAAGACGGATTCCTGCGTATGCGTTTGCGCGGAGGTTCCCGCCGAAGAAGAGATACCTCCCGCCCCGCCTGCCGCCGCGCCTATTTTCTACCCGCAGGCACCGAATCCGCCTAAGCCGCCGCCGCTGCCGCCTCAAATAATCAATTCAACGCCGGTTATACTGCCGCCCGAAATGCCGCCGCAGCTTCCGTCGCCGCCCCCTCCGCCGCGCGAGATATTGATCGAGCCGCCAATACCGCCGTTGCCTCGGCAAATTATCAATCCGCCGCCCATGACTATTCCGACGCCTCCGCCCGCGAGACCAGCGAAGCCGATAACCTTGGAGCCGCCGATATTATACACCTTCCCCGAGCCCCCTGCCCCGCCGCCGCCCGCGCCACCGCCGCCTCCTCCGAGGTTCGTGCAAGGGCCGCCCCCGCCCCCGCCTCCTCAGGCGGTGATACACCTGCCGCAGCCGCCGTCTCCGCCGTCGCCGCCAGCCGCGCCTCCTATGCGGATTCCAGGCAGGCCTGCGCCGCCGCCCGTGGTTGTAGTATCGCTCCCCATGCAGCCCCCTCCCATTCCGCCGCGACCCGCCTGTCCTCCGGGATTCGTCGCTGGTGCGCGCCCATTCCCCATGCGCCCAACGTTCGCCCGCACTCCCCAACGACCGTTCAGATATGGTCAGCCGCCGATGTTTGGCGCCGTTCCGCTGCCATACAATTCTGCTCCGATGAGCATGCGTCCGCCAAACTCGCCTCCGTTCGGACCGCAGCCTGATCCGTTTGGCTATACCCCTCCGACGCAGCCGACGTTTGGCCCGCAGCCGTTTGATATGTCAAACTGCGAAGAGTATACGTTTGGTCCTCATCCCGGCGATTCGTTCCCCGGCGCGTTCGACTGCGAGGACGACGAATATATTATTATTGAAGAATATGAATGTTCCCCCGAGTTGGATCGTCAGGAGTGAACGATATGAATAAGCGGATGCGTCGATTCGAAATTGAGCCACCCGCCGTTGATTCAACGTGCCTCGTTCGCGCGCGGCACGCGAAAGCGGATTCGTTCGAAACGCCTGCACCCGCCAGCGAACAGCGCGTTCGGCGAGCATCGCGATTCGCTTCGCTTTACGCGCTGTTGGAGTGCGCATACGAAAAACCGGAAGACTCGCAGCCTATCACCGCACGCCGCAGAAGGGTCGATATGCGCGCGGAGCTATATGATAGCATCGCGCGCGGCGGCATGCATATTGATCATAATGTAGTTGATCCATCACAAATACATAATTCACATAATTATATCGAAGCAGATATCGAGCCGATAGTTGCAGAACCGCCAACCTCTGCCGAGGATTACGCGGCTCCGCTCCGCCCGACCGTACGCGTTGAAATGGCTAACGACGTGCTCATCGGCCCACCGGGCGAACCGTTCGAAAACGTGCGGATTCATAATCAGCCGGACGATTCATGCTCAATAAAAGGATACCACCTAAACGATCCGCGTAACCAACGGATCAGCTATATATCAGCCGTAAATGACGGCGTAACCCTTCCCGCATATTGTCTGAATTATTTCCTGGACGCGCCGCACGGAACCTCGCATATAAGCGGCACGCTGGAGAGCGGCGTTATTGACGAGCCTCCTGAAATTCGCTGCGCCGTCGCGTGGCTGCTCGCGAATGGATATGGAAGGGGTACTGTCGTTTCCGAATGGCAAGCCGCCCTCGGCGCAGTCGGGCTGGACGCGAACGACGCGCGATTCATCACGGCGGCGGCGATCTGGCTTATTCAAGAACAGCTTGATCCCGCGGCACGATTTATTCCATGCGGAGCCGGAACATCGCAGGAGCATATTGACCAGCTGAATATCGCGCTGGAAAAGCTATTGGAACTGGCGAAACAGTATGGGGAAGATAATCCCGACTGCGCGGGCGGAGACGGATACGACATGCACTGCGTGCCCGCGCCTGAAGACGCAGCATTAACACGCGGAACTGGCCGCGCTTCTGCAAGTAAAGCGGTCAAGCGTGAGACGGTAGAATTGATATCCCGCGCGTCCGGCAATTGCGGCACCGGCAGCCAACCCATAGCGGTATGCAAGACGGATAGCGAGAAAGTTAAATGGGCGAGCGTACCTAATATTATCCGCATAGTCTGCGGAAAACTGCTCGTCGGCCCGATAAGTTTCGAAGGAGCGGACGCAAGCGAAAGCGGCGATCCACCGGAAATAACGCTCGAACCATGCTGCGCGTGCGGCGAAGCGTTCAGCTATCAATTCGCCGATTCCTGCGGCAATCCAACCACGCCAATGCCAGGCGAGGATTTCTATTTATTATTAAGGATCACCGGGCGATTTCTTTGCGTTACACTATGCGTTAATTATGTCGAATGGGCTACACACGTTTGGTTTATTATCACGCCCGGTAATAAACAGAACGTGGGCACTCGTCAAAAATGCCGCATCGAAACGGCTGCGGAAGATATCGCGTGCATGACCATTTGCTTCTCCCTATTGGAGAATGAACCGCAGTTGCTTCCCGCTCCGACGCCTATATTTTATCCGCCCGCACAGCCGTGCGAGCCTCCCCCGCTTCCTCCTCCTATATTTAACGCTCCTCCCATCGTTATGCAGAGCCAGTGCCCTCCGCCCTATATGGCGCCCGCTCCGCCCCAGCAAATACTCGTCGCGCCCGCTGCGCCGCAGGCGCCGCCGCGCATTATCAACTATCCGCCCGTCATTGCGCCGACGCTGCCCGCACCGTCGCAAGAGCCCCGGCTGATCGCGCATCCGCCAACGCTCGTCGATCAGCCGCCCCCTCCCCCGCCGCCGCGCATTCCGATTCAGCGCGAACCTGTTATGATATCGCTGCCGCCATATCAGTTTGCAGCTCCAGCGCGGCATGCGGTGACTTCGCCTCCGATTCTCACCGCCGAACAAACGCGCGGCGCATGCCCGCCGTACAGAACCGCACAGGCGCAGGCTTTCTCCTCCGATATGTCCGCGCGCGGTTGGAAGATTCATATGCCCGGCTCGCATCATCCAGTAAACGCGGCTCCGCCGTTCCCCATTATCAGCGCTCCCCCGCCGCCGCCGTACGAATTCACTCCGCCGCCTCGCGAGCCACCGCCGCCGCCCGGTTTTATGCCTACGCCGCAATATCCCCCCGGCGCAATTCCGCCGCCGCACTGTTCTACCTCATTTCTGGAAGGTCACGCGCCAGAAGGTCGGTCGTCGAAAAACAATACTACTTCATAAAGAAACAAGCGGCGGATCGAATGATCCGCCGCTCAAGTCTATCGATAGATATATTTTTTAACGTTCGGGCAATTTCGTAGTGCTGCCCGCTTCGTACGCCGCCAGGCGCTCGTCTATGATCTCTTGATAACCCGCGTCCAAATACGCCTGCGACAGTTCGGCATACAGCGCGTCAAACTCCGCAGGATCGCACTTGACCAACTGCGCGAAGTATTCCTGATACAGGCTCAGCAGCGGCGCGGTGTATTCAGCTTCGGCATCGATCGCAACCGCGAATATTGGATCGGAATACGCGTTGCCTTCCGCCGCTATATCCTTCAACTCGCCATATTTCGCCAGCATTTCAGGGAGGAAATCCTGCGGCAATCCCTGCGGGGCCAGCGCCGCGATTGTCTGCTCGATCGTTCCGACCTTCTTCGAGGCGTGCACCAGGCACGTCATGTCGATGTTCATGTTGTGGTTGAGCATCTCAGGTCCGCGATAGTCGCCGTCCACGATCGGCAGCCCGTCTTCGCCTATGGTGTAGGTTACGCCCTCAACGCCGTCCTCCAATACGAACAGCACTTCCGGCTGAGACATCCATTCCATCAGCATCCACGCGGCCTTGAGTTGATCCGCAGTCGCCAGCGAGGAGAAGCCGACGATCATGCCGAACGGGTTATCCGCGCGAACCTGAGCGGCGGGCACTACGCCTTCTTCCACTAGACCATAGTCGCTTTCGATAGCGAGCTTCGCGTCCGGATTCTGCTCGTAGAACGCCTTCAGCCAATCAACCGACGCGGACATATATCCGCTGTACCTGTACGATTTCCCGTTGATGAAGTCCGTCATCGCCTGCGAAGCGATGCCCGCGCCCATCATGTCGGCTTCCAGGTCAAATTCCTTCGAGTACCATCCCTGGTTGTATTCCGCGTTTCTGCGGCGCAGCAGCCGCTCCGTCGGGTACCAGCCTAGGCTGGCGGTGCCCAGCGAGGAATGCTGCACCCACTCCGCTTCATCCACCGGGATATCGCGGAACGGGAAATTCTCCACATACGCGGACGCCGGAAGCGCCAGCGGCAGCGGCGCTATATCGGTCAGCCCCGCCGCGATGATCGCGTTGATCGCTTGCTGGGTTTCCTCGTAGCTCTTCGGCACGGACGTAAAACCGACCTGCTCCAGCCAGTCCATCCGCACAAACGTATAGTACGTGAACGGCGTGTCGTAATACGGGCGCTCGGACAGCACGAAATATGTCTCGCCGTTGATATCCGTATAGCCCAGCTGATTGTGATCAACCATGGCCTGGTAGTACGTTGGCGCTACTTTCGCGAATTCATTTATGTCGATCGCCTGCATAGCGCCGTCGTTGGCCCACTGCGCAACCTTGGGATAGTCGTATTCCATCATGATCGTCGGCGTGTCTCCGCCCGCGATAAGCAGGCTGTACTTCGTCATAACATCGCCGCGCGGAATCGCGACGTACTGCACGTCGATATTCCACTTATCGCCAAATTCCGACTGAATCCACTTCGTCCAGTAGTTGTCGTCAACCGCAGGATATCCTTCCTTCGAGCGGTCGTATACTGGCACCGTAATCTTGACGCGCTGCTCGAACGCCGTCCAATCGGCGGGCAGCGTCGGCGATACGCTCGGTCCCTCGGCGATCGCCATTGGCGCGAGCGACAGCAGCATAGCCGCCATCAACGCAAGCGCGAGCCATCGAGTCTGTTTCTTCATTGCATTTCCTCCTATTATTCTTGGTTTCTTGGTTGATCTATCGTCGACAGCCACAGTCGGCTGCTCGAGATGACTGGTTGTCCATTCTTTCAACAAGCTATAGTTTTTATCTATTGTATAATAAACATTATTTAATATGACATATAGTCTATAACCGCACACCGTCGCTTCGTTATGTACGCTTCCAACATTAACGCTCGCTTTCCAAATTGAACGCATATCTATTTACGGAAAAAACAGCTCAGCCCTTTACAGCCCCGATCATAACCCCCTGCACGAAATACTTCTGCACAAACGGATACAGCACCAATATCGGCACCGTGGCGAACATAATAGCGGCCGCCTGCAAAACCTCCGGCGTTGAAACCACCGCCGCCGATTCCGACATGCTTATCGCGTCGGAACCGGATGAGAGAATCATATTTGAGAGTAAATATTGAATAGGCTGCAGCGCCTTCCTGGTAATGTAATACTTTGCATCCGCATAAGCGTTCCAGCGGCCTACCGCGTAAAATAGGCACAGCGTCGCGATTATCGGCTTTGACAGCGGCAGCACGATCCGCGTTAGAATCGTCAGATTTGACGCGCCATCAAGAAACGCCGCTTCTTCCAAGCTATCCGGTATACCCGATTGAAAAAAAGTTTTCATTATCAGCATGTTGTAAGGCGAGAACGCGAGCGGCAGCACGAGCGCCCACATGGTGTTGAGCAAGCCCAGCTGCTTTAGAAGCAGGTATTCCGGGATCAAGCCCGCGCTGAAATAGAGAGTGAACATAAGCAATAGCGCGAATAAACTCCGTCCCCGCAAACGTTTGCGCGACAGCGGATACGCCGCGCATATCGTAAGCGCCAGCCCGATCACCGTAAAAAGGATAGTCATCCACACGGAATAGATCATCGCGTGCGTCAATTGACCGTCGCGGAATATCGAGCGATACGCGTCAATATTTATTCCCTTCGGCCAAAGCGCGACGGACTTTGCCATAACGGCGGTGTTGGATGAAATGCTCTTCGCCGCAACGTGCACAAACGGCAGAACGCATGTCAAACATAACGCAGTTAGTATTATCACGATTATCCAATCCGCCATTCCCGCGCGGCGTTTGGAAATCTGCGTCGTGCTCGTCATTGCCAACTCCCCTTTCCCGTTAAATCAGTCCGTCCTCGCCAAGCTTTTTCGCCACGCGATCTGCAGCTAGCACAAGCAGCAACCCGACTAGCGACTGAAACAAACCCACCGCCGTCGCGCGGCTGAAGTTGCCGCCCGCCAATCCCTTCTCATAGATATATATCGCCAATTGATACTGGAACGGCTTAACCTGCACATTGCCCAGCGAATCAAGTCTCTCGAAGTTCGAACCCATCACGCGCCCCAGATTCATAATCAAAAGAGTTACCATCGTCGGGCGAATACCGGGCAGCGTCACGTGCCAGATCTTGCGCAGGCGACTCGCGCCGTCGACTGTCGCAGCCTCGTACAGCTCCGCGCTGATGCCGGTGATCGCGGCCAGATATATGATCGATCCCCAGCCCATGCCCTGCCATACTCCGATGAGCAGATAAGTCACCGCCCAATGCCACTTCTCCGTTAGGAACGGGATGCCCTGATCAATCACTCCCGCGTTGCGCAGAAGAATATTGACCAATCCGGTTTCCGGCTTGAACAGCGTCAGCGCGATCGACGCGATAATTACCCATGAGAGAAAATGCGGCAGATATAAAATTGTTTGCGATATACGCTTAAATTTTTTCAAGCGCAGCTCGTTCAGCAGAATCGCCAGCAATATGGGAATCGGAAAACCGACGGCCAAGTCTAGAAAGTTGAACGACAGCGAGTTGGACAGCGCTCGCGTAAAATCTTTATCGCTGAACACTTTTGCAAAAATATCAAAGCCTACCCACTCGCTTCCGGCATAGCCCCTAGCGGGTTTATAATTCATAAACGCGATCCGAAGCCCCGGGTACGCCGCGTATTTGAAAAGGATTACAAAAGCCACGGCGATTAGCAAGAGGACATAAAGCTGCCCGTCGCGGCGAATATCCTTTACCAAACGAATCAAGCCGCGCTTTGGATCGGCACGTCTGGAGATATTTACCAATGTCCTCACCCCCGCTTTTGAAAAGCTTTACATTATTCTATCAGATATGATGAAATAATGCAAGAACACTTTCGCATTATTCCACAAACATTATTTATATATTTCTAAATATTTTTATTGACCGCCTCGCCGCACTCGCACTATCGCGGCACGCTCCCTATAAGCGTCGAGTTCTCGTTTATTGCCGTATACAAAATGCCCCGGTTCCACCTCCGCCATGCAGGGCTTATCAATCGTATAATCATGAACGCCGGGATCGTACAGCTCCAAAACCTTTCGTTTTTCAATCAGCGGATTGGGTATGGGTATTGCTGAAATCAGCGCGCGGGTATACGGATGCAGCGGATTCTCAAACAGCCGTTCCGTTCGCGCCAGTTCCACGATTATTCCCTTTTGAATTATCGCTATGCGATCGGTAATAAACCTCATCACCGACAGGTCGTGGGCGATAAGCAAGTACGTCAGATTATGTTCCTTTTGAAGCGCGCTCATCAAGTTAAGCACCTGCGCGCGTATCGACACGTCCAGCGCGGAGATCGGTTCGTCCGCTATTATAAACGACGGATTCATAATCAGCGCGCGCGCTATGCCGATTCGCTGGCGTTGCCCTCCCGAGAACTCGTGCGGAAATCTGCTCGAAAACTCCGGAAGAAGCCCGACGTCCAGCAACGCTCCGCGAACGCGCTCCCTGCGCTGCGCCGCGCTAAGGTTCTTATTTATATTTGTTAGGCCTTCCGACACTATATAATCCACTTTCGCCCGCTCATTCAGCGAAGCCATCGGATCCTGGAATATCATTTGAATATCGCGTACGACCGCCCTATCGTCCTGTCGCGGAAGCTTGCCGCTGATCCGCTTTCCCTTGAATAACACCTCGCCTTTTGATATCGGGTTAATGCGGATTATCGCGCGGCCGATCGTCGTTTTGCCGGAACCGGATTCCCCGGCTAGCCCAAACGTTTCTCCCGGATAAATATCAAACGAAACGCCGCGTACCGCCGTAAACTTACGGCGTCCGCCACCAAACGTAACATGCATATCGCGCACGGAAACGAGCGGCTCTTTTTGGTTCATCATCAATCTCCCATCGCGCGGCGGTCGAAATTTTTATTATGTAATATCACAAATCTTCAACCCATTCGCGTCAGTTCCCTAATATTGCGAATCGCCTCCGGAGGCTCTACCTGCGGAGCGCGCGGATCAAGAAGCCACGTTCGCGCTTTATGCGTCGGAGAAACGCTGAAATACGGCGGCCTGTGGAGAAAATCTATCTCCAGCGGATGGGGATTGCGCGGCGCGAACGCGTCGCCTCTGATCGGATGAAACAAATTGGGCGGCGTTCCTTCGATCGTATAAAGATCCTGCTTACGCGTTCCAAGCTGAGGCAGCGACGAAAGCAGCGCCCATGTATATGGATGGCGAGGGTCGAAGAATACCTCGTCGCATGAGCCTAGTTCCACAACGTCGCCTGCATACATCACCGCGATGCGGTCCGCCACGTTCGCCACCACGCCCAAATCGTGCGTTATATATATCAATGTAAGCGCGTACTTATCCTTAAGCGAGTTGATCAGCTGAAGTATCTGCGCCTGTATAGTTACGTCCAGCGCTGTGGTCGGCTCGTCGCAAATCAGCACGCGCGGCCCGCACGCCAGCGCGATCGCGATAACCACGCGTTGGCGCATGCCGCCGGAAAATTCGTGCGGATACTGCCGGTAACGGCGTTCCGGTTCAGAAATGCCCACGTCCCGCAGAAGCTCGAGCGCGCGATTATCGGCTTCCTTGCCGTGCATATTTTGGTTATACCTGAGCGCCTCGCGTATCTGCCAGCCAACCGTCTTAAGCGGATTCAGGCTTGTCATCGGATCTTGCATCACCATCGCTATGCGCTTGCCCCGAATTCCGCTCCAGTCACGCTCGCGCTTTAGCTTAGCCAAATCGATTCCGTCAAATATAATCGAGCCGCCGTTCACCCAGCCGTTCTTGTCGAGCAGCCCTATCAGGTTTTTCATCAGCACGGATTTACCGGCGCCGGATTCGCCTACGATGGCCAACGTTTCATTTGGATATATGTCAAGCGATATGCCGCGAAGCGCGTGCAGCGTCTGTCCGCGCAGCCGGAATCTCACATCCAGATCGCGAATAGAAAGCAGCGACTGCCCAGCTCCCGCCGTCCGCTCACCGTCAATCGACCGCGCATAAGCTCGAAGCGCCGTGCGGTGCACCTTCGTGCCCAGCGCGTGCGATCTTGAGGTGTTTTGATCGTCCATAATATTTTCCCTTCCGTGCCGATCCGCCGATCCGTGTAGATTATTGGTGATTTTTAGGATCGGCCGCGTCGGCGAACGCATTGCCTATCAGGTAAAAACAAATGGTAATTATCGAAAGAACTACCGCCGGAAATATCAGTTGGTAGCGCAGCGACGGCGACATCATCAATATGCGTCCGGAGTTGATCAGGTTGCCCAGCGAAGGCGTTTCAACCGGAACTCCAAGCCCTATATATGTAAGAAAAACCTCCATGCCTATCGCGTCCGGAATGGAAAGCGCCATCCGCAGCATTATTACCGATACCATCTGCGGCAGCAAATTTCGAAGAATCACCTTGCGCAGTCCCGATCCCAAACACCGCGACGCCAGATTAAAATCCTGATCGCGTATAATCATTACAAGGTTGCGTATAAATCGGGCTAGCACAATCCAGCTTGTAAGAGACATAGCTATGATTATCGTTCGCACGCTTGGCCGCATTATGTACGATGCAAGTATTAAAAGTATTGTGGTCGGTATATTATTTAATACATTATATATTTCAGTAAACAGAAAATCCAGCTTGCGCACATAGCCCCATAGCATTCCCATTGTGATTCCGATCAGCGCTTGCAGCACCGCCACCGTAAGGCCAATGAACAGCGAAGTGCGCGTGCCCGACCATATCCTCGCCCAGAGATCCTGCCCTATCGAATTTGTGCCAAACCAAAACACGCCATCCGGCCTGCGGTTGATTATTTGCAACCCGGTTTCCGGATTGTTGTTTATTTTATTGGCGTCCATTTGTCCCGGCAGTATCGGTTGAACAAGGGTAAACAACACTATCAAAAGAACGGTCGCCATGGATATCACCGCGACCGGATTTTTCATGAACATCCGCAGCGTGCTGCGCCAATAGGAATAATCATTCGAAGCCGTGCGTTCGGCCTCCGCCGCGTCGTGAACCGCAGGCGAAAACAATTCGACCGGAACGGCGGCTGCCTGTTCGGCGGATAAATCGTCCGGCGCAATCGCTCCCGCGCCCGTGGTTATTATAATTTTGTATCTTTCAAGCGCGCTCAGCGCGCCGTCCGCCGCTGCCTCAACTTTTTTTTGCGCGTGCGAATATTTACTCATCAGCGTGCTTCCGCCTTCCGGGTAAGACTGATACGCGGATCGACCAGCGCCATAAATATATCTCCCAGCAGAAGTCCGACAATCGTAAGCACCGCGAATACTATCACAAGCGCCTGAACCATAGTGTTGTCCTGCCGCTTTATAACATCCACCATCAGTCCGCCCATGCCAGGAATCGAATATAAGGATTCAACATATATGGAACCCGCCAGCGTCAGCAAAAGCGAGTTTGGTATCAATTGAACTATTGGCACAACCGCGTTTCGGAAAACATGCCGGAACCAGATCACCGCGCCCGGAACGCCTTTGGCGCGCGCCAGTTTTATGTAATCCTTGTTGGATTCGTCAACCGCATATCTTCGCATCCACATCGCATAGTAGGCGACGGAGGGCAGCGCCAGCGATATAAGTGGAAGGATCATAGTTTCAAGTTTATCAGGATTATATAGCAGGCTTATATTCAGCGCCTGCGTGCCGTATAGCTGCAGGAATAAATAATATAGCGCGGCAGGCACAGCTTGCATAATAACTATGTAAACAGTACCGAATTTATCCCACAGACCGCCCTTTTTCCGCGCCATCAATACGCCGAGGCCAAGCCCTAGCGGTATGCTTATTCCAACCGCAATCATTCCGAATCTAATCGAGAACGGCGCTTTGTTGGCTATAATTTTTGTTATAGAATAATTCTGTCGATATCGCATAGATGTGCCAAGATCGCCGCGCAGCAATTGCTTGAAAAAGTTGAACAACTGAACCGGCACCGGATCCAGAAGCCCCATTTTACGCAGGCCGTTTTCCACCTGGAGCGGCGTCATCTTATCGAAGCTGGGGAAATAACCTTCGATCGGCATCATTCGAAGCAGGCAAAACACGACGACTATTATAATAAAAAGGCTGATCAGTGACCGCAGCAGTCTCTTCCCGATATATACGAGCATCGCGCATCCTCCCGTAAATACCGGAATGCCCCCCGCTTGGAGGCATTCCGGCACACCGAACGCTAACTTGCCTTAATCTCGTTGGATTATTTATCCAGTGAAGCCGCGCGCGCCTCCACCCAATCCGCATAGATCGCCAGGAACTGCGCTTCAGTTAAAGGTTCTTCTAATACGCGCGTGCCCTTCCAGTACCCATCCGAACTGTCGGGACGCTCGAACGGATTGAACTTCGCAACGAAATATCCCTCCGTATCCGCGCAGTAGGGAATCGCCAGCGCGTGATTCAGCAGATATGCCTCCGCAATCGCAAACTTTTCGTAGCGTTCTTCGGAGTATGTTTTTACAGCCTGCGCTTCCCGCAGCAGCGATAGATACTCGGCGTACTGAGCCTCGATCGAGTCTCCCTGCGCCTTGTCTATGAACGTCCATGTGTTGTCCGGTCGGAACGCCGGGGTCCACGCGTCCGGATCGTCGTAGCTGCCGCCGTTGTTCAGCTTCATGAACGCGTATTTACCCGCTCTGCGAACCTCCGCGAGAAATCCTGTGGACGGGCCGGCCTGGATTATGCACTCGATGTAATCCGCGCCAAGCAGTTCCGTCAGCTGCTGCTTGACAACCTGCACTTCCAGTTCCCAGGAAGCCAGATTCGGGTTGTATGGCATCAGCACTTTAATGGGGAACTTCGCGCCTGCGGCTGTCAGCTCTTCAACGGCTTTCGCCTTGTACTCCAGCGCCTTGGCTTCGTCAAACTGGTTGTTTTCGCGGTCTGAGATTTCCTTCATCGGACCGACCTGCGTGAAATCCAGCCCGTTGATGTTGCACCAGCCTACCGGCGTGATCGTGTTTGTCTGCTGCATCTGCGGGTTGTATGGATCCTGCGCCAGCAATCCCTTATAGCGGTTCAATCCCCAGTACAGCGACTGGCGGAAATTCTCGTTGTTGATCGCCAAGCGCCAATTCTCCGGTTCGTACTCCGCGTCGAACAGAGGATCGTAATTGAAGCCGTAATAATACATATACGTTGTATCCGGCTGCCCTGGAATTACAATATCCGTTTTCGTTGGATCCTGCTTCCATTCTGTGATCAGCGCCGGATCAAGCAGCGCGTAATCCACGTCGCCGCGCACGAACATCTCGGGCGCCAGCGTGCTGGCTTCCGCGTTGTAGGACATTATGATCTTCTGGATGTATACGCTGTCCGCGTCGTAATAAGACGGATTCTTCTCATATATGCGGCGATATTCAGGTTCGAACGTCGTCATGATATAAGGCCCGATGAAGTACATCGATTCGTTATCCAACCCGTACGAATCTCCAAGTTCCGCCAACAGCGGATAGTAGGCCGCCATATACGCGCCGCAGGTGGATATAAAGTATGGAAGCGGCCCCGTAAGCGTGGCCTCAAGAGTATAATCATCAAGCGCCTTGAAACCCAGCGTCGACAAATCGGTTTCCTCGCCCGCCACGATTTCGTGCGCACCCGCGATTATGCCGTCGAAATAAATAACGCTCCCCGAGGCGTTGACAGGATCGACGATATAGTGCGCTACCGCCACGAAATCATGCGCGGTAAGCTCGCCCTTTTCCGCGCCTGTGTTGTCTACCCATTGAAGACCCTTGCGCAGGTGGAACGTGTAGACCGTCTGATCCTCGCTCACATCCCAGCTTTCCGCAAGCCCCGGCACCTTATTGCCGTAGATGTCCACAGTTACCAGGCCTTCCACGCAATTGGCGACAGCCTGCCAGTCGTTCGCGCTGCCAGACACGGAGAACGAACATAAGCTCGTGGCTTCCGTGCTGTACAAAAGCCTTAGCGTCTGATCGGCCGCATACTTAAGGCCGTAGTTGTCGTCCGCGCTTTCCGCAAATGCCGGAAGCGCTGACGCCGCCATTAACAGCGCGAGCAGCAGCGCCGCGACTTTTCCGGCGGGTTTCCTAAAACCGTTCATCCTGACACCTCCTCGATTTTTCTCCTGGTTTTACCGCCTTATGGCGACGAATCCGCCGCCTAAAGGTATTTAGTTACCGCCCCCGCCGCCCCGAATTAGGGCGTGTTCGAAAAATATCTCGAGGCTGAATGTGCTGGATTTTTATTCAGCGCAAGGAGCCATGAGGGAGGCGTAGTGAAGCTACGTCGACTGCGCGTAAACCCGCCGCCGCCTGTGGCGGATGAAGGCGGGTTGGAGCGCGCGACGCCACGATGGATAAAAAGACAGTACATTCAGACCGAGAGATTTTTCGAACACGCCCTAGATGAAGCTGTGCCCCCCGCCCGCCAAAGCGCGCGAGTACGCAGCATATACTCGATTATGAAATACGCGGCGGAAGCGCAGCGACAGTTGATTTTCACGCGTAGGATGCACCCGATTGCTCAGCAGAACGGCAAACAGGCCGCTTTGAGGATCTACGGCGAAGCTGGTACCGGTGAAGCCGGTATGGCCGAACGAACCGGTCGGAAAAAGATCGCCGATAAAGTTCGAAGGCGAACCTGATATATGAAAGCCCAATCCCCTATAGGTATCACAGCCTGGCGTATAGTTTGCGGTCGCTTTGCGGAACGTCGCCGGAGCCAGGTAATCCGCTCCGCCCCGCGCAAGCATGGAAGCGTATCTCGCTACGTCGCGGACGTCGGAAAAAATTCCGGCGTTACCGGAAACACCTTTCAGAAAGCGCGCGTTTTCATCATGGACTATGCCGCGCCAAGCGACGCCGGACGCCTGGTCGATCTCAGTCGGCGCGATGTCGGCCTTTGCGCCCCAATCCGTTTCCAGCGGATTGTATGTGGTGCGCACAAGCCCCAGCGGCTTAAACACCTTGTCGCGGGCGAGCGCGTCCAAAGGCGCGCCATATATTATCTCAAGAATCTTTCCAAGCAATATATAACCCATGCAGCTGTAATTCGGCGTTCCGTCCGGAATATCTTCAAGAGGTCTTCGCAATATCGCGCCGACCGCGTCTTTGGGATCGTCCAATTCCAGATCCAGTCGGAACGTCGGCGTTAGTTTCGCAGTATGCGTCATCAATTGAAATACGGTTATTTCGGATTTATCCTGCGGAACATTGTCGAAAAAACGCGCAAGCGGATCGTACAGCGTAAGCGCGCCCTCCTCAATAGCGCGCAGCGCGATCATAGTCGCCCCGACAGGTTTTGTAAGCGACGCCAAATCAAACAGCGTATCATCCCTAGCGCCGCCTGCGGCACATACGAACAGTACCCTCTCGCGAACACCCACGGCTGCCGCAGCCGAGGGAAACGTTCCGTCGAGCACAGCCTGATCCAGCATAGGTTTAATAAAGTCAAATTCTCCCATGAGTTTAGTATACAACAACGCATGTGTATTTTCAAGCGCGGCGGCACACAACTTTAGCACTGCGCCGCGCGATTTCAATTCTGAAGAATTCTAAAAATGCAATATGCCGCGTTGAGATATGTTATAATATATGTATATGAATGAGCACGACAAGGCCACTTTGCTTATCGTGGACGACGATCCGGATATCCGGGAAGTGCTGCGGCTGCTGCTATCCGGCGAGGGGTATGCGATACGAGAGGCGGCGAGCGGCCTTGAGGCGCTTGGGCGGCTCGACGGCGCGGACGCGATCCTTCTTGATGTTATGATGCCCGGCATGAGCGGGTTTGAGGCGTGCGGCGAGATACGCAAGCGAAGCAACGCGCCTATTTTGTTCCTCACCGCGCGCTCTCGGGAGGTGGATCGCGTGCTTGGCCTAAAGCTGGGCGGCGACGATTATTTATGCAAGCCGTTTTCGCCTTCGGAGCTAAGCGCGAGAGTGGCTGCGCTGCTGCGTCGATACCGGGTGTATCAGGGCAAAACGGAACGGCCGGGCACTCAAACTATCGAGCGCTGCGGGCTTATTATAAATATTGGTACGGGGGACGTCAGCCGCGGCGGCAAGCGCATACCCCTCACGGATTTGGAGCAGCGGCTGCTTCTTTATCTTGCGCGCCGTCCGGGAGAAACCATAGCGGCTGCGGAACTGTACGCCGCCGTGTGGCGCGAGCCTTATCTGCTCTCATCCGCAAGCACGATAATGGTTCATGTGCGAAATCTGCGGAAAAAGCTGGAGGCGGATCCAAAGCAGCCCGCGCTTATCAAAACCGTTTGGGGGAAGGGATATCGTGTTGACTAGACTGCGCCCCCGCACGCTCAGCCATTATTTGGCGGCGCTCGTTATCTGCGCATTTGTCGGCGTATGCGCGATTTTCTTTTTTGTAAAGCCGTTGGCGGATTCCGCGATATGCGATTTTTATGCCGCGCGTCCCACGCTGGCCGCACGGGAAGCTTCGTCGCTTATAGGCGACCTTCAGCGGGAGGTGCTGGAAAAGGGCTTATCATCCAAGGATGCAAACGCTATATCCGATTGGGTGCGCCGAAATCCGCTGCTTATATTATTAATATATAAAAACAATATTTTAATATATGATTCCACAACGCTCGCAAGCTCGATACTTCACACGCATATGAACGAGCACGTTCCTATAACGCATCAGGCGGTCAGGGTTTTACAGATGGCGGACGGCGCGGCGTCCGTATCGCTGAGCGTGTTTCCCGAACACGCCGCCATCGATAGGTTTGAAATCGCGCTGCTTGCCGTATGCGCGCTGATATTCATAGGCGCCGTATTGATTGGTGTTCGCGGAAAGGTGCTCGCGCTGACGCGCCTTGAACAGGAAGTGCTCGCTATCGCCGGCGGGGAGCTGTCACTGCCTATAACGCGTTCCGGGACGGACGAAATAGCTATGCTCGCCGAATGCGTAGACGAAATGCGCAACGCGCTTAACGCGCGCGTGGCGCAGGAGGAAACGCGCCAGCGCGAACAGCGGGAACTTACCGTAACGCTGGCGCACGATTTGCGAACGCCCCTTACCGCGCTGACAGGATATCTTGCGGTAATCAGCCGCAGCGGCGGCCTTAATTCCGAATCTAGCGCGCTGCTGGACAAATGCGCGGCTAAAGCCGCTCAGGTAAAAACGATGTCAAATCTGATGTTCGCGTGCTTCACGCCCAACGCGCTGCCGCAGGAAGAACTGGCGGAAACGCCGATCGAATCCGTTTACGGCGAGATGGCGGAACGAATCGCGTCGCTTGAAAGAGTGGGCTTTATCTGCAGATGGGGCGATAAACCAGGAAGCGGAAGCGTCGCGGCGCAGCGTCTAGCGCTGATGAGGGTGCTGGATAACGTATTTTCAAATATCGAACGCTACGCGGAGCCGTCCGTTCCGCTGAGCGTATCGTCACAGGCGGAAAACGGACGTTTCCGCCTGATATTGCGAAGCGGTGCCCGACTGAAGCCCGGTAACCTGGGCAGCGGACTTGGCCATATAATATGTGAAAATCTGATGAGCAATATGGGCGGACTGTTTTTCGCGCGGGAAATCGAAAATGGATTCGTTTATGAGCTTGATTGGATGCTGCATTAATATTAAGCCCGCGCGTCAATCGCCGCGCAAACTACGATAATCAGATTTCGCGCGAGCTATTTGCCGCCCGAAGACCAGCTCACAATCGTTACTCCCGTATAATAATACGAAAGAATCTCTCGATAACTTGCCCCTTCTTCGGCCATTGCCTGCGCGCCCGCCTGGCTCATACCCACGCCGTGGCCATAGCCGCGCTCTTTAATATCAACCGTATCCGGAGTAAACGCTATTATAAAATTTGTGCTGTATAGATTGAGCGTGCTGCGCAGCGCGCGCCCGTCTACCTGGGTATCGCCCAGTCGTATTGTCAAAACTCGATCGGATTCGCTCCGTTCGAGTATTTCAATCTGCTCCTCCAACGATTCCGCCCGCAGTCGAGCCTGCGGATACGCGGCGTTCACTCCGTCTGCAAACGCCTGACGAGTGAACGTTTGGCGGCTTTCGTATCGGGACGCGCCTTCCTCGCCCTTGCTTTCAACACCGCGCAGGTACGGAAGCGCCTGCGCGAACACAAGCTCCACATCCTCCGTTCTGCCGCCGGATACCGCGTGATACAGCACCAGTATCGGCTCTCCGTCGAACGTCAGTATCTCGCCGGATGTTTCAATAACGGCATTGTTTATTTTATTATAATATAATGAATAGCTTTCACCCCATTTGTTTTGCTGTTCGTTCTGATCGATATACGCTTGGCAGCACCCCGAATCCGTGCAAACATTCGCTTTGGAGTAACGCACGCAGCGTCCGGCGATAGCTCGGGTTCTTGCCGCCACAGCCTGCGCTTTGAGAGCCTGCGCATCGTAGGACGCAGGCATCTCTGCGGCTACTGCGCGCTGAACATATGTTTCCAGCGGCATATCGACGAGCGCCTGCGCCTTGGTATCATAAACGGATATCGTCTCGATCGAACGCTCGACCGGCTTATCGCCCGCAAAGCGAGGCATTCCGACACATATTATAATTAATATGATTGAAAATATAAATCGACATAGCGCGATTTTACATATAGCGCGGGGCTGTGCGCCACACACACGCGGTTTTGGCGCGCGCCTCGCCGCAGAAACACGTGAGCCGCGCGCGCCCGAAACCGCGCTAACAGACGAAACCGCCCGGCGCGCTCGACCGCTCGTCCGCCGGGAATGCGGCCTGTGAATCCACCGTAACTTTCTTTTGCGCGAGCGCATCCGTTCACCCTCCCGTTCCCACCATAGGTATGCGGCGAACGGAAGGGATATTCAATTAGCGCGGGGCTAGGGAAATAGCCCCTCCGCCCCGCGCTAGGCGGGTCGCAGCCCCACACCCGCGCTACTCCGCAAGCAATGTAACTTCCGCGCTGCCCAGAGTGTCCTCCCATACGCGGACATGAACACTGCCGGGCATCTCCGGCGCGCCTATATAAATCAATAGCCTTCCGCCGAACGCGCGGCGATATGGCAGCGCATAAGGCTGCGTATCCTCCAGGTTCCCGTTTTCCAATCCAAGAAGAACGCCGCCGGAAATTTCTATGTTGAGCGACTGTTCCGCGTTGGGAACGCGCATGCCTTTTGAATCGACGATCTCTGCGACGATGTGCGCGATATCCTGCCCGTCCGCGCGCAAGCGGCCGGTATCGGATTGAAGGCGAATCCCGCAGGGCATTCCGACCGGGAACAATTGATCTGTCTGGCTGCCCGCGCGAACAGATATGCGCCCAAAACGGTACGGAACTTTCCATCGAAGCACTTCGTCCAGCGAGTCTTTTTTCGCGCGCACGCCCAGCGGTTCGTCGTCCAGAAACAATTCAGCCGTTTCCGCGTTCGTAAGGCAGATCACCTCCGCCGACGCGCCTTCCGGGAACGACCATGAACGCATCCAGCCGTGATGATGCAGCGGCGTATCAGCGCCGAACGAACGACGCGCGTATAGCTTCAGCACGGGAGTATCCGCCCACATGGCCGCGCGATGGTAGGCGATCGGCTTCTTGAACCCGGCGATATCCAGCAAACCCGCGTGCGAGCCGTGGCTTGGCCAGCCGCGCGTTTCGCCCAAGAAATCTATGCCCGTCCACAGGAACTGTCCCGCAACGTATTCGTTGTCGGTCACCGCTTTCCACTGCTGCAATTCCTTGCCGTTTTCACTCCCGAGCAGAGGTCGGTCGGGAAACCGCGCGTGATCTTCCGCGTATAGGTTCTCCTTATAGTTATATCCCGCCACGTCCAGCGCCGCTGCAAAACCGGTCAAATTTGAAAGCTCCGGATATGCAAGCGCCGCCGTTACCGGACGCGTATCGTCATATCGCTTTACTATGCCGCACAGCTTCCTGGCTATCACCTCCAGCCTGTCGGCGCATGGCCGGGTGGGGTCGTATATACGTTCATTCCTGGGCTTGTTCGCGTCGTTATTGCCCACCATTTCTTCAAAGAGCGGATGTACGTACGGGTCGTTGGGGTAGTCTATTTCATTACCGATGCTCCACAAAATAACGCTGGGATGATTTCTGTCGCGCAAAACCATCGCCGCCAAATCGCGTTCATGCCACTCCGGGAAATCGCGCGCGTAACCCTGATGCGAAGGCGGATAAACATTATGCCCAACGCGCCATTTGTTCTTGACGCCTTCCCATTCGTCGAACGCCTCGTCCATCACTAAAAAGCCCAGTTGATCGCATAAGTCGTAAAGCTCCGGCATGTGGGGATTGTGGCTTGTTCGTATCGCGTTGCACCCGAGTTCTTTCAACGACAGCAGCCGCCTTCGCCATACTGCGGGACGAACCGCCGCGCCCAAGCATCCCGCGTCATGATGCACGCACACGCCCTTTATCTTCATGCTTACGCCATTTAGGAAGAACCCCTTACGCGCGTCGAATCGGAATGTGCGGACGCCGACTACAGTTCTTACTTCATCAAGAACTGTTTCTTGATTTATTATTTCAGTATTAATTATTTGAGTAACGCAAGTATATAGCGACGGCGAATCCGGCGACCACAGCTGCGGGGAACGCACGATCAAGGTTTGAGTGATATCCGGTTTATCCGCCGTCGATTCCGTTCGAGCAGCTTCCCGATTTTGGGCGTCAAATAAGATATGCCGCACCGTCGCGCCGTCGGCGTTTTCCAATCGCGTGTGAATGCGCAGCGAGGCTTCGTTTTCATCCGCGCTCAGCGTGGTTATGAATATTCCGTCCGGCGCGACGGACGCGGGATTGCGCGTTATAAGCGATACTTTGCGCGTGATGCCAGAACCGGTAAACCAGCGCGAATCCGCAAACTCACGATGATCCGCGCGCACGGTAATCACGTTTGGAACATCGCCAAAGCATACGAACGGCGTCACGTCAAAACGCAACGGCGTATAACCATACGGCCTGCCGCCGAGCGTATATCCGTTAATCCATACCGTGCTGTGGTTGTATATTCCATCGAACAGCAGCTCGACTATTTTTCCGCGCAATGATTCCTCAAGCGAGAAAGTTAATCGATAATACCCAATACCGCCCGGCAGATAGCCTGTGCCGCTGGAATATTCCGTTGAAAACGGGTGTTCCACCGACCAGTCGTGCGGCAGCGCGACGGCTTGCCATTCGGAGTCGTCATAACCCTTCAGCCACGCGTGCTCCTGTTCTCCCAATGCAAAACGCCAGCCCCGGTTTAGTATCCTTGTTTCCATGAACATTCCCTTTCACGTAAAGGAAGCGATCGCGAACGACCGCTTCCTTATCTGATTAGACGAGGCCTCCGCCCCCGACGCTCCCCGAACGAAGCGGGGCTGCGCCGCGCGTTCGCGTTATATGTTTATATTATTTATATACTTCTGCAAGTTGGCGTTCGATCTCGGCAATGACCCGCTCATATCCCGCAGCCTTCAGCTGGGCGCGGAACTCCTCTACATACGCTTCGGGATCGGCTTGTTTGCCAAACGCGATCTGAGGCATGTAGGTGTTATATATGTTGGACAAATTATCCAACTCGCTGGAGATTGGGTCGATGTCGAACACGATCTGGCCATACGGATACGGGTGGGCGACTTTGGCATACGCCTCAAACAGCGCGTCTCGCTGCGCTGCCGCCGCGTTCTCCTCGGGGCTAATCAACTGCAGATCGTCGTTGCGCCCCCACCAGTAGTTGAACTCGCTTGAGTCGGTATCAGTATTATAACCTTCCGGGCGAGCGAACGTGCCGCCCTCGGCTACGATATACTGCACTCCTTCGATGCCATAGTTAAGCAGGCGATAAACTTCCGGGTCGTTGCGCATAAGGTCGTATACCATTAAAGCGCGCTCCGGGTTCTTCGAACGAGCCGCGATAGCCATAGCGCCGTGGGTGATGTTCAGCGAAATCAGGTTGCCCTGTTCCTCGCCGAACCAGAAGAAACCAAGATCCGAGCCAGGCTGCAGTTCGTCCATCTTGTACTTTTCCGATCCGTAATACGTCATGGTGTGGTGCTGATCCGCGCCGCTGATACCGGCCTCCAATTCCTTGCGCGTGTCTATGCTGGTGTTGTTCAGCACGTCTTCTTTCCAATAACCAGCCTCGCTCCACGCGCGCTGATTCTTGGCGTAATTCACGAACTCTTCCCCTTCAAGGAAATAGCGGGACAGCGTCGTGAAGTTCTCGAACGACTCGCCGAAGAACAAATCGACATGAAGGCCTTCGATGTAGATTTCGGGGGTATGCGAGGACATCCAACCGCCCGTTATCTGGCTAATGATAGACAGATCGGGCTTCGCGTCCCACGGAATAACATCCGGGTACGTATCTTTTATATACTGAAAGTACACGCCCATATCTTCCCAGCTGTGAACGCCGTCGGTCAACCCGGCTTCCGCAGCCCAGTCGCCGCGATACATGAAGCCATGGTTTGTCCACTGCGCGAAGTTATCTTCCGGGATTAGGTAGATCTTGCCATTAAGCTTGCACAGGTCCCAGTGATCGGTCGGCACCTGCGCCCAGGTCAGCGGCGCGTATGTTTCAAGCAGTTCCGGCGTCAGCTCCATGAAGCCGCCGTTTTGGGCGTTAGGCCACGCGTCGAGCCAGTCTGTCGCAGTGCCTATCAGATCGAGGTTCCCGTCCTGAGAGGCGATCGTCAGGTTGTAGCGCGATAGATAGTCCGTCCACTCGATCCACTGGACGTTCAGCTCCGCGTTGACCTTCTCGGTAAGCAGCGCGTTGAGCACCGGCAGCGTTTCCGTGATGGTTTTGTTGGTGGGGATGTCGCCGGTCACCATGTAGTTGATGACGACATGCTCGCTTGTGTCGATAGCCGGGGCTTCCGCCTGTACGGAGACAGCCGGGAGAACCAGCATGCACAGCGCCAGCATGAGGACGAGGGTTCTTTTCATGCGCAATCTCTCCTTTATTATGAAATTTGGAATATCCGCGTTCACCGGCGTTTTGCCGGAAAACTACATATAGTGCGGGGCTCTGCCCCGCCGCCCCGAACGAAGCGGGCTGCGCCTACGCCCGCTTGAATGCGCTCATCCCTTGACCGCGCCGACCGTCAACCCCGCGATGAAGTATTTCTGCACAAACGGATATACAAATATGATCGGGCCGGTCGCGACAACGGCGGTCGCCATTTTAAGCGTCTCGCCGGGCAGATCGGTAAGCCTGACGACCGATCCCGCGTATGAGTTGCGCAGCGCTTCGATCTGATTGATAACGCGGTATAATTGATATTGCAGCGGACGATACGGCACCGACGACGTAAGGAACAGCGAAGCGTAATACCATTCATTCCAATAACCAATCGCCAGGAACAGACCGACGGTCGCAAGCGCGGGCGTCATCGCCGGCATAATCAACCTAAAGAATATTTGGAAATCTCCCGCACCGTCTATTTTGCCCGATTCAGTGATCTCATGCGGTATCGCCTTAACGAAATTTTTCATCAATATGATAAGCCACGGAGTCATGAGCATAGGCAGCAATATAGCAAAGTAACTGTCGCGCAGTTTATACGTTTGCACCATCAGCAGATAAAACGGGACCAGCCCGCCCGAGAAAAGCGACGTAAAATATATATAGAACGATATGGCGTTGCGGTATGGATAATCGCGCCGCTGCAGCGCGTAGCCCGTCATCGCGATAATGAACAGCCCGATTAAAGTTCCCGCAGCCGTCAGGCATATCGTCAATATATATGCTCCAATAAGCGACTTGGGAGAACGGGCGATGATCTCATAAGCGGTCGTCGAAAACTCCGGCGGGATCAGCGCGAATCCCGTGCGGCGAATCGATTCCTCCGAGCTGAACGAAGAGCCGATAATCAGTAAAAATGGCAGCACACATGAAAGCGCCATGATCGACATCACCACATATGTGGTTACGCGAATAACGCGATCCGATGTAGACAGCCGGATGCTGCGATTGATATTGAGCTTGTGATTTGCGGAGGTCATTGCAACTCCTCCTAGCATATATATTTATATATAAAATTCATTTTATAAATATTATTCCGGAAAATCATTTCAAAATAGCGCGTTGTCCGGCTCCACCCTGCGGACGATTGTATTGAATACGATCACCACGAAGAACCCGACGACCGACTGGAACAGGCCGACCGCGCTGCTTTGCGAGAAGTTGAAATTGTTCATCATCGCGCGGTATACATATGTTTCGATAATATCGGTAGTTTTGTATAGCAGAGAATTCGCGCCGACGAGGTTATAGAACAGGCCAAAGTTGCCGCAGATTATTCCGCCCATAGCGAACAACAACAATATAACGAACGTCGGTTTTAAACACGGAAGCGTAATATAGCGTATTCGCTGGATTCCGGTAGCGCCGTCCACGACGGCGGCCTCCATCATCGAGGCATCGATTCCCATAATGGCCGCAAAATACACCACGCTGCCATAACCCGTAGACTGCCAGAGATTGACGAGCACAATTAGGAACGGCCACGCGGCGGGCAGGGAATAAATCTTGGGCATTTGTCCGCCCAGGCGCCGCACCAAGTTGGATATGTAGCCGTAATCATAATTTATGAGGTTATAAACGATCAAGCTGACAAGCACCGTCGAAATGAAGTACGGCAGGAACATAAGCGTTTGGGTAATTTTTCGAAACTTGCGGCTGCCTATTTCGTTGAGGAGTATCGCTACGGCCATCTGCAGCACATTTCCCAGCAGTATAAACGCCACGTTATATAGAACAGTATTGCGCAGCAGCAGCCACATTTGTCCGGATGTGAACATGAACTTAAAGTTCGTCAGCCCCACGTACTTGCTTCTAAAAATACCATCTGCGTAGTTGAACTTTGTAAACGCGACATACGCCCCCGGCATGGGCATATAGCTGAACAAGAAGAAAAACGCTATCGCGGGCAGGCACATCAGCGTAAGCGTTCGGTATCGCCACAGGTTTTGAATAGACCGCTTTATTCTCATAGGGCACCTCTGTGAAAAAGACATTAAGAAAACGTTTACTATATCGAGTATAGCACAAAGACTGCATCTGTCAAGTAAAAAATTAGATAATCTTCCTATCATGCATTAAGTATGCGCGGATGATTTGCGCGAGTTTGAATCTGTTCTCCATTTTATAAAATCCGATATTGAAAACGCTTACCATACCATGTATACTTAAGGCGTGTTTGAAAAATTAAACTCAGGAACGGCGGGGTGCATCGCTCTATGACGGAATCGCATGGCATCACCATATTTGATATCGCGAGGGAAGCGGAAGTTTCGATCGCTACGGTTTCGCGCGCCCTCGGCGAAAAGCCCAACACCGCATCAAAAAAGCAGAAGAAAGTTATAGAGATCGCTCAGAAATATAATTATAAACCCAGCCTTGCGGCCGGCGGGCTGAACAGGGGCAGAACACAATTGCTGGGCATTGTGATGCCGGAAATACTGCATCCGTTCTATTGCGAGGTGTTCAACGCGGCGGCGGCCGAGGCTCGCACGCGGGAATACTCGGTGGTTTTCCATCGCATCGCGGACGGCGACGAGGGATATCAATCATTCCTGGATTTGCTTATCCGCCAGCGTCCTGACGGATTGATGCTGGCCGGAGGATTGGTCGAAAACGCAAAAGGCCCTTCCAAGCTGCAGTTCTTGCAGCATCTGCAAAAATACATGCCCGTGGTGATATTGGGTCAGAGCGTGGAGGGATTTATCTGTCCGTGCGTGAGCATCGATCTTGCGGAAGCCACGCGCGCGTCCGTGCGACACCTGGACTCGCTGGGGCATAAACGAATAGCGTTTATCGGCGGAGATCCGATAAATCGAAGCTCCGGCGAACGCGAGAGCGGATATTACGAGGAAATGCGGCGGCTCGGACTGGATGCGGATTACTACGAGCACCACGAGGGCGGGTATTCGCCCCTGGACGGAGAGATAGGCGTTGTAAAACTGCTGACGCGCCTGCGTCGCGAGCAGTGGCCCACCGCGATTATAGCGATCAACGATTTGGTCGCGCTTGGCGCGATACGCCAGCTTATTCGCATGGGTTTACGCGTGCCGGATGATATGGCGGTCGTCGGCTGCGACAATCATTTCTATGGCGCGTATGTTAATCCGCCGCTGACCACCGTGGATTTGGGCACGGTCGACGCCGCGCGCGCGGCGATGATGCTTTTATTGGATCCTCCTGCGATGGGAACGGAGTCGTTGGTTCACAGGCGGGAACCGGCGCTGATCGTCAGGGAATCCTGCGGAGCGAAACTGGGGAGGCGACACGGCTGAATATATGCCGCCCCGGCGCAAAGCGGTCGACCGCCATATCAGAGAAGCGGCTACACTTCGGGAAGCGGCTGTACTTGAAATACGAAAACGTAAATTGATAAAATAAATAATAAAATAAATATGAAATCACAATAAATAACAGCAAATAGAAATGGGAATATAAACCAGCGCATTTATTCCATTAGCGCGGGGCACTGCCCCACCGCCTCGAATAGCTTTGCGTCGCGCGCCATATCGGGACTGCGACGCGCCTGCGGCACGGTGGCGGCGGCGTTCCCGGATTTGGCGGGAATGAAAACGTTGGGTTAAATCATCGACAGTTTACCTTTTACATGATATACTGAATACGTAAATCGTCATGTTTCGCGTATGCGCGCGGGAAAGGATCGATTCGCGTTGAGCAAACCACGTACTTATCGCATCGCCGATTTAAGTGTCGAATTGCGCGATCTTCCGGGTATGAAGCCGCTTCCGTCGTTCGAACCGTTCGCCGCAGAGAATCCGGTCGGAGCGCCGGACTGCTCGATAGAGCTGCACGCGTATTCGGCGAATCATCCGCCCGTTCCTCCGGAAGCGGAGATGGAACTGGTTAGCGAGGATATAGTAAACCGCCTGTATCAATGGAACGGATATATTGTTAAGCGCACCGCGATGCGCGTCGGGGACGATCGATGCATGTGGACGCTGATGCCGCAAGGCGACTTAACCCGCGCGCGGGCAGACGTATACATGCCTGAGGATTGGCTGGATTACGACGCGTACGGCAACGCATTTCTTTTTGAAAAAATGCTGCTTGCGCACGGCGCGGTAATGCTGCACTGTTCGCTGATCGACTGGAACGGGAAAGGCGTAGCGTTCACGGCGCCTTCACAAACGGGAAAATCCACGCAGGCGCGGTTGTGGCAGCAGCGGCGCGGCGCGAGAATAATAAACGGCGACCGCGCGATACTGCGGGCTCTGCCGGATGGCGTATTCGCTTACGGCTCCCCTTGGGCGGGAAGCAGCGAGCTGTACGTCAACGCCCGCGTTCCGTTAAGCGCACTGGTAGTTTTGGCGCAGGCAAAAGAAAACTCAACGCGCGCGTTGACTCACGATGAGGCGCTGCGCTATTTCCTCATCGGCACGTCGCTGCCGATGTGGGACGAGCGGCTTCTCGACGCCGGCCTGGCCGCGATAGAGAGGATACTGACAGACGTTCCGCTTTACTATCTGGCGTGCACTCCCGACGAGCGCGCGGTCGAGGCGTTGGAGGCGCGGCTTATTTGATCGCCGCCGCTTCAGCTTACGAACATGATACCCGGCGCACGGACGCCGCGCTTGCGATAGAGGCGCTGCGCAAAACGATCGAAGCCGGCGGCGTTATGCAACTGACAGTAACGGGAAACAGCATGGTGCCCACGCTGCGGCATCTGAAGGACGGGGTTACGCTTGCACCGATCGACGTATGGCCCCCCCCTCGCGGCACGATAATATTCGCGCAGCGAGCCGACGGAAGCCCCGTGATGCATCGCGTAATACGCATAACCGGTTCTTGCGTAATATTAAACGGCGACGGACAAGCATGGATGGAAGGTCCGGTATCCCGAGAAACGGCGATAGCGAAGGTGTCGATGATCCGCCGCGGACGGCGGTATATTCGCGCCGATCGCGCCGTTTTGCGCGCGTACGGCGCGATTTGGATGTTCGTCCGACCGCTGCGCCGCCATGCGTTCGCCGCGTATCGAGCGCTGAAACGAATCCTTGGTATCGGCATAAACCGTGCTTGATTCATATTAAGCGCAGCAAGAAAGCCGAAGGCGCAGCGCGGCTAGCTGCAGCGGATTCAAAAAACTCCGGAGGAATTTTCACCATATCATCGGGAGGAAAGTATGCAGCGAATTATAAAAAGCATCGTACGATTTAATAACGATGCCGAGGAACTCGACTGGGGTAAAATGAAGCAGCAGCTTCGATGGATGATGCAGTTTGGAAAGGGATACCGCGGTCGCATAGGTTTCCTTACCGGACTTAGCATCTTCTTTATGCTGCTCGGCATAGCGTACGCGGCTGTTTATAAAATGATAGCGGAATTCATAACTCCGCGCATTCCCGAATATGTGGGTTTCGCGCAGTCCACGTTCCGGGACGCGATCTCGCTGGGCTTTAAAGGCACGCTGCTTTGGGCGATCGGTTTGATTCCCCCGTGGATCATTTGGGTTGTTATAGCGTATATCCTATATAAAGCGCTAATGTTCGCGTGGTCGCTGTTTATGCAGTTCTTTACTATCCGCCTGTCGATGGATTGCGGGCTGGGCATTAAGCGCAAGGTATTCGCGGCGGTATTGGAAAGCGATTGGATGGAGGTAGCGCAGTTTCACTCGGGCGACCTGGTCAATCGAATCGCGGGAGACGCGGACACCATATCCGGGTTCGTGCTCAATACGATACCATCGCTGATCGTACAAATAATCCAGTTCGTCGCTGCGTCGATAATGCTGACGTATTACGACTGGAAATTGATGCTGCTCGCACTGGTCGGCGTGCCCATGTATTTATTCGTAATACGATTAAAGGCGAAGCGCACGCGCGACTATAACAAGCGTATGCGGGAGCTTTCAAGTAAAAACGGCAGCTTCCTGAACGAATCGATGGCGAACATAATGGTCATCAAATCCTTCTCGTTGGTGCCGGAATTCCTGCGCCGCTATCGCAAGATCCACGACGAGATGTACGATCTCACATATGAAAAAACCCGTTATGGAATCGTAACCGGCGTCGTCATAGGAGCCGTCGGACGCATCGTCGGGTATGGCATAACTTTGTTTATGTTATATCGAATATTGGAGGGGCAGCTGAGCATAGGCGTGCTTGCCGCGTATAGCGTATTGTACGGGCAGGTATCGGGTCCGGTCAATTCGATAATGGGTTTCATAATGGGCTCGATCGAAATAACCGCCAGCGCGGAGCGCGTGATGAAGCTGTTCGAACTGCCGCGCGACCGCACGCAGCTTCCGGAAGCCGTGCGCTCGTTCGAGGAAAAATCGAAGAAACAGGGCGGTATGGGGCTTTCGATCAACGATCTGTCGTTCGCATATATAAAAGATAAAACCGTTATAAATCACGCGAACATTGAAATTAACGTAGGCGAAACGGTCGCGCTGGTAGGCCCTTCAGGCGAGGGCAAAACCACGATGGTTCGGCTGATGCTGGGCTTGTTGGAACCCGGTTCCGGCGTGGCGCAACTTACGACGCCTGAGGGCGACACGCTGCCGCTGTCCGTTGAAACGCGCGCGTTCTTCTCATATGTGCCTCAGGGCAACACGATGTTCTCCGGCTCCATTCGCGACAACATGCTGCTTGGTGATCCAAACGCGACGGACGAGCAGATAATCGAAGCGCTCAAGCGCGCCTGCGCATGGGATTTTATAGAGCGCGCTCCGGATAAATTGGATTCCAAGCTTGGCGAACGCGGGCTCGGCTTGTCCGAGGGGCAAGCACAGCGCTTGGCAATAGCGCGCGCGCTGCTTCGAGGCGCGCCCATTCTGCTGCTGGACGAAGCGACAAGCGCGCTGGATATATATACTGAAAAATCGGTGCTCGATAATATATTCAGCGACGGCCGCATCAAAACTTGCGTGCTGACTACGCATCGACCGTCCGTATTTCAGATTTGTGATAAGATATACCGCATCCAGCGGCATAAGGTCGATTTGATCCAAACGGCGCGCAACGAGGCGGCGTCGTTCTGATCAATCGCAAAATGGGATGTGTTCGACAAATAGCTTCAATTATGACGATTTTCGAGTTTTCTTGTATCCCGCTCGTAAACGGCGTATACTATATGTCCAGAGCGAAACCGGCTTCAGGTGGTGCGATATTAACGAAAGCCGCGCGTTTCGCGGTCAGGAGGAGCTTATGTATACCGTATTGCTTGCAGCGGATCAGCCCGGCGTGCTGAACACGTTCCGTTCATTTACGCGCTGGTCGCAGCTGGGATATACTGAACCACTCGTTTTTGACGACGCGTCGGAGGCGGTGTCCGCGCTGGGCAGGGCGAACGTACACGCGGTGAGTATCGCGCTTCCGCCGTCCCAAAGCGCTTTGCTGTACGATAGGCTGCACGGCATGCACATGCTTTTCCTGGAGCCTGTATCCGATCCTGAATCGCTGGAAACGGTGCTGCGGCGAATGACTCAAATGATAGAGCGCCGTCAGGAAAATCGGCCTACGATGTCGGTTCAAGCGGCGCTGAATGAAACGTTCTTTCAAACGCTTCTCGACGGATTCATGCACTCCGAAATAGTGCTGCGCAATCGCATGCAGATGCTCGATCTGCCCATCCGCGCGGACGAGCGATGCTTGCTCTTCACTTTGCGCATGGCTAACGGAGATTCTTATCTGCGCGAGGTTTGGAGTTATGGCCGCGCGCGCCTCGCTATGGCGCTGCGCAAATTTTTCCAGAAGGAAGAGAACGGCGTTTACTACGCGCTGAGCGAATTGCGCGCCGGAGACACGAGGCTTCTCGCGTGCCCTACGGAGCCTATGTCCGAAGCCGCGCTCGCGGCGCGTGCGCGTGAGCACATCCAAACGCAAATCGAACGCGTCGCCGAGTTTATCGAATTAGAGCTAGTTATATTGTCCGAAGAATGGCTGGACGGAATCAAATCGCTGCTGCACGCCAAGGGAATAAAATAAGGCGCGCGTCCGTCGGAAAGGAGCGCAATGCGCTGGATTCGCGATAGCAAGCGCATACCGGGATTGATCGCATGGACGGCGGGTTTGGGTTGCGTCGGCGCATTCGCCGCGCCTGCCATCGCGTTTCCGATGATCGCGATGGCTCTTCCGGCAATAACATTATCGTGCATGAGATCGGTCGGCTGGCTGGCGGCGTTCACGGGAACTGCGGCGCTGTCGATAGGGCTGGGCGTTGCGACCGCGCCTTGGGTGGCGTTTCTGCCTATATTAATTCTTCTGCCGCCGATCGCGCTTCGTTTTACCCGATTCCCTGGAAAATGGAGTTTGCCGCAGCGATTCGTTGCGGCTATGGCTTGCCTTTGCCTATGCGCTATTGCGGCGCTTGCCGTGATATGGCGGCAGATGGGCGCAAGCCCCGTACAGGCTGCGGTGGACGCGCTTGAAACATGGCTCGCCGAAAGCAATCAGGGCAGCGAGTTTTTATTGTCGGCATATCGATACGGCTTGGCTCGCATGCCTGAAGGCGCGCCGTTTGCGATGCAAATAGGCCAAGCGACCTGGGTTATGCCGTCGCACGCGCGCGAACTGACAAACAGCCTGCTATTCACAGTGCAGGCGCTTTTATCTCAATATATGCCGGGATGGATAGTAAGCGGCGCCGCAGTCGGAGCGGCGATGCTTGTGTCCGTATCTATCTCGATGGATAGGGATGCCGAGATAAAAAATGGCATGAATAAATACTCGGCGGCAGAGAAGTCGGCAGGGGATGAAAACTCCGGCATCGGGCTGGCGAATTCGCCGCAGTTCAGCGAGTGGCGATTTACGGAAGGCTTCGCAAACTATTTGCTAGCCGCTTCCGCTACGCTTATCGCGTTGAATCTCATTACCGTCGGACGGCTTGCGGCAGCAGCGCTGGTGGGATCGGCCGTGTTCCAATCCATACTGGCATTGCAAGGCGCGGCGGTGTTGGAATCTATGCTCAAAAAACGATCGGTGCCAAATATAGTGCGAAAAGTTCTGATCGGGTTGTGCTTCGTCATATTTGGTATGGTATGTTTTTTGCTCGGAATCGCGGACGCGCTGTTCGACGTAAGGCGTTTGCGCACGGCGGATGAAAGGAGCGGCAATCCATGAAGGTTATATTGTTGGAAGATATCCCCGGCAGCGGCAAGAAGGATCAAATTCTTCAGGTTTCAGACGGATACGCCCGCAACTACTTGATACCCAAAAAGCTTGCGAGGGAAGCGACGGCCGACGCGCTTAATTCTATCGAGCGCGCGAAGTCGGCGGAAAAGCATCGCGAGACAAAGCGTCGGCAGGAGGCGCAGGAACTTGCCGCAAAGCTGTCGAAGGGCGTTGTGACCGTCACCGCTCGCGCGGGGGATAAAAGCGATCACCTGTACGGATCGGTAACCGCGGAGCAAGTAGCTGACGCGCTGGCTCAGCAATTCCACATATCGATAGAAAAGCGGCGGATAACGCTGCCGGAAGCCATCCGTAAACTGGGCGAGTTTCAGATTACCGTATGGCTGTACGCAGGCGTCGAAGCTACCATGACGCTCCGCGTGGTAACGAAAGCGTAGAAGCTTTGCAGCAGGGTTTTGGGCGGGTTCCGCCAAATAATATAGACGCGGAGCGATCGGTTCTCGGCGCGATGATGCTCGACCGCGAGGCGCTGGCTACCGCGATTGAGCTATTGTCGGCCAGATCGTTTTATCAGCCCGCTCACCGCGAATTGTTCGACGCGATGTATGCGCTCAGCGCGGTAGGGCAGCCGGTAGATCTGGTTACTGTGGACGCGGAATTGACGCGCCGCGGCACGCTGGACGGCATCGGCGGCGTCGATTATCTCGTCGCGATAGCGCAGTATGTGCCTACGACCGCGAACGCGCGCGCATATATTCAAATCGTCGACGAAAAGCACGTGCTTCGCTCGCTGATCGAAGCGGCGGATGGAATCCTGAAGGACGCCTACGAGCAGAGCAGACCGCTGCCGGATATATTATCAAGCGCGGAACGCGCGATATACGACGTGGCAATGCGCACGGCGGGCAGCGAATCGCTTGTGCATATCCGTCAGGTGCTTCCCGCAACATACGAGCGGATCGAACGGCTGGCTCAATTAAAAGGAAAGATAGACGGCGTGCCTACCGGCTTTAAGGAACTTGATTACCTGACGACCGGCTTTCATCCGGGCGAGCTGATAATCGTCGGCGCACGCCCTTCTATGGGCAAAACAAGCTTGATGATGAATATGGTCGAGCACGCCGCTATTCACGCCGGGAAGACATGCGCGGTATTCTCGCTTGAGATGCCGCGCGAGCAGCTGTCGATGCGACTGCTTTGTTCGGAAGCGCGGGTGGATATGCAAACGGTTAGAACAGGCGCGCTGCACGACGACGATTGGATGCGCCTGTCTACCGCGCTAGGCCCTATCGCCGCGTCAAGCTTATACCTGGACGACACGCCAGGGCTTACGCCCTCCCAGCTGCGCTCGCGGTGCCGTCGGCTTAAAATCGAACGCGGGCTTGACCTGATCGTGCTGGACTATCTGCAGCTTATGGGGTCGGATCAGCGCTCCGAAAGTCGGCAGGTGGAGGTAAGCGCGATTTCTCGCGCTCTCAAGGGTATCGCGCAAGAGCTGAAGGTGCCGCTGGTCGCTTGCGCGCAGCTTTCTCGCGCGAACGCCTCCCGGCAGGATAAGCGCCCGTACCTGAGCGATCTTCGCGATTCCGGTTCCATCGAGCAGGACGCGGACGTCGTGCTGTTCCTGCATCGCGAGGAGTATTACGATCCCGACACGGAATATAAAAATCAGGGCGAGGTAATAATCGGAAAGCAGCGCAATGGCGCGCTTGGAACCGTGCGGCTCGCCTGGCAGGGACAATACACAAGGTTCTGCAATTTGGAATAAACGACGATTGACAAGGAGACGCTCGAATGATTCGATTGGGTATATGCGCCGGATGGGAGCGCGCCGGACAAGCCGCAAATATAGGTTATGATTACATCGAGATGGGACTGGCCGCGACGGCTTCAATGACGGATAAGGATTACCATACGGCGCTGGAGACGGTTCTAACCTCCCCTATCCGCGCGGAGGCGTTTAATGTTATGCTTCCCTCAACGTTATCTTTAACCGGGGCAGATATCTCGCTTGATCCGGTTATTACTTATTTGGAGCGTGCGATACCGCGCGCGGCGGCGTTTGGAGCGCAGGTTATAGTATTCGGAAGCGGAGGGGCGCGCCGTGTGCCCGAGCGTTGGGACACCGATTCCGCGTGGGCGCAGTTGATCGCGTTCCTGCGCGTTTGTCTGCCGTATCTGGAGGAGCACGGAATAGCGCTGGCGATAGAACCGCTTCGGAAAGCGGAGACTAATATAATCCATACGGTAAGAGAAGGCGCCTCGCTCGCAGCCGCCGTCGGTTATCCGTTCGGGGGCGAATCGCGCTTTTCGTCTTATGGAGAACGGCGCGCGGATGTCAACCGCTGGATAGGCGTTCTTGGCGACACGTACCACATGGCGGCGGAGGGCGAGGGCTATCAGTCGCTGATAGACGCGAAAGATCTGCTCAAACATGTTCATACCGCTGAATCCGCGACTCGCGCATATCCGTCGATCGGAGATGGAACGGATTACAAGGGATTGTTCGCGGCGCTTAATAGCGCGGGATATTCAGGACGCGTCAGCGTCGAGGGGCGCACGGACGATTTCGATACGGACGCCCCGCGCGCGCTAGCGGCGCTTCAAGACGCGCGAGATAAGGCTTTTACAATATAAATTTTATATATTAAACAATATTAGGAGGAACTGTTATGCCATTGGCAAGTGCGAAGGGAATGTTGGAAACCGCAGCAAAAGAGGGATGGGCGGTCGGGCAGTTCAATATTAACAACCTTGAGTGGACGAAGGCGGTACTGCTTACGGCGAACGAGCTTAAGTCTCCCGTTATACTTGGCGTATCCGAGGGCGCGGGGAAATATATGTGCGGATATAAAACGGTTTCCGCGATGGCGTCCGCGATGGTTGAATCGCTGAATATTAAAGTGCCCGTCGTATTGCATCTGGATCACGGCTCCTACGAAGCCGCCAAAGCCTGCATCTCCGCAGGATTCAGCTCGATTATGTTCGACGGTTCGCATCTTCCGTTTGATGAGAATATAGAAAAAACCAAGGAACTGGTGTCCATCTGCGCTGAAAAGGGCATCTCCCTGGAAGCGGAGGTAGGCTCTATAGGCGGCGAGGAGGACGGCGTAGTCGGTATGGGAGAGGTCGCCGATCCGGAGGAATGCCGCAAAATCGCTGAGCTTGGCGTGACGATGCTAGCGGCCGGCATAGGAAATATCCACGGAAAATATCCCGCCAATTGGAAAGGGCTGGATTTCAGCACGCTTGAGCGCATACACGCCGCGACGGGTAGCATACCCCTTGTGCTGCACGGCGGTACGGGCATACCTGCCGATATGATTCGCAAGGCGATAGCGTTGGGCGTTTCAAAGATAAACGTTAATACGGAATGCCAGCTCGCGTTCCAGGCGGCGACTCGCGCGTATATAGAATCGGGAAAGGATCTTGAGGGCAAAGGATTTGACCCGCGCAAGCTGCTCGCGCCAGGCGTCGCCGCCATTCAGCAAACCGTGAAGGATAAGATGGAATTGTTTGGCTCGATAGGCAAAGCGTGATATTATATAATATAAAGAAAATGGCTCACCAACGAGAGGAGGGCGCGCGTGGACATTTTAGCGCTGCTCAAAGATTGGACCGGAAGTTTCGGTCCGTCCGGTAACGAAGGCGAAGCGGCACGCGCTATCGCCGACGCGTTCGCCGCGTATTGCCGGATAGAAACGGACGCCTTGCAAAACGTGATCGCAACGATGGGCGAGGGCAACCCGCGGGTTATGATTACCGCGCATACGGATGAAATCGCGATGATAAGCACCGTCGTGGAAGACGACGGCGCGATACGGTTCGCCCGGGTAAACGGCATCGATCCGCGCACACTGCCAGGCGCGCGGGTGTGGGTGCACGCGGAAGCGGACGGCGTTCGCGAACCGCTTCTCGGAGTGGTCGGCGCGCTTCCGCCGCACCTGCTTCAAGCGGACAAGCAAGGCAAGAATTACCCGATGGACGAGATGTATATAGACGTCGGTTTATCCGCAGAAGCCGCGCGCGATAAGGTTGCGCCGGGCACGCTGATAACACTTGACGGAGAGCCTCTTCAGCTGAAGAACAACCGTATCGCATGCAAAACCCTGGACGACAGAGCGGGCATAGTCGTAATGCTTCGCGCCGCAGAAATTCTATCCGAGCGAAAGTTTAAAGGGCAGGTTAGCTTTGTCGCGGCGTCGCAGGAGGAAATGAGCGGCGGCGGTGCGGAGACTGCGGCATATAAAGTAAACCCGGACTGCGCGCTCGCGATAGACATGACGCTCGGCAAAGGACACGCGCAAGATTCTGACGACACATTTCCGCTCGACACCGTCGTCGCGGCGATAGGCCCATATATACACCGGAAGTTGAACCAATATTTATTGGATACCGCGCAGGAAGAGCATGTATCTATCCAGAAGGAGTACGCTTCCCGCAGCACGTCCACAAACGCCGACGATATACAAATATCGCGCGAAGGCATTCCGGTAGCGCTGCTCAGCGTGCCGACATTATATATGCATACGCCGGTGGAAGTCGCCGCGCTTGATACCCTGGAGGAAGCGGCGCGGTTGGTCGCCGCGTTCGTCGCGGGGCTTTCGCGTAAGGAGGAGGGGTGGCTGTGCGACTGGAACGACTGACGCTTCTGGAGGAGCTGCTGAACGCTCGCGGCGTATCGGGAGACGAAGGGGAAATTCGCAAGCTCATAGGCGAGCTTTGCGCTAAACGCGGAGCGCGGACTATTACCGACGCGCTTGGCAATATTATCGCGTACAAGGAAAAGCCCGGCGCCAAACGCGTAATGCTGGACGCGCATATGGACGAGGTCGGCTTTCTCATCACAGGCGCGGACGCGAACGGCACTCTTAAATATCAGCCGGTCGGCGGAATCGATCCGCGCGTGGTGATCAGCAAGCGCGTAGAGATAGGCAAGGATCGCGTTCCGGGCGTAATCGGCGTAAAGCCGATCCACATATCCACTAAGGACGATATGGAGAACGCCCTAAAGCACAAAGATCTGCGCATAGATATCGGCGCAAAGGACGCGGCGGAAGCGGAGCGCTTTTGCCCTGCCGGAAGCTACGCGTCGTTTGTTTCGCCTCCGACGCGCTTTGGCGAGGAACGGATAGTGTCTCGCGCGTTGGACGATCGGGTGGGATGTCTCGCGCTTTTAGCGGCGCTCGAATCAGATCTGCCAGTCGATTTGATATGCGCATTTACAGCGCAGGAGGAAGTGGGACTGCGCGGCGCACTGGTTGCGGCAAAGCGAATCCGGCCGGATATAGGTATCGCGCTGGAGGGCACCACGTGCAACGATCTGGGCGACGTATCAAGCGAAAAACAAGTGGTCGCGCTGGGCAAGGGCGTCGCGATAAGCTTTATGGATAACAGCAGCATCGCCCATCCAAAGCTTCGCGCGGCGCTGACGGACTGCGCTGAAGTTAACGGCATAGCTCATCAGATCAAGCGCGGCGTAGCGGGCGGTAATGACGCGGGCGCGATACAGCGGGCGTATTCCGGCTGCCCTACCGCGACGCTGTCAGTTCCATGCCGATATATACATTCCGCCAACTCTGTCGCAAACCTGTCGGATATCGAATCGCAAAGCGAACTTGTTATAGCGTTCCTGCGGGATTTCGCCCAATACGAAGGGAGGATATTCGAATGATGCTGGATACCCTGCGCACCGTGCTTGCAGTGCCCGGCGTAAGCGGCTCGGAACAAATAATAGCGGAAACATTGGCGGAGCTTGTTCGCCCATATGTGGATGATATTCGAACGGACGCGCTTGGCAATTTGATATGCGTGAAGAAAGGCGCTGCCGACGGCAAGAGGGTTATGGTCTGCGCGCATATGGATCAGATAGGCTATGTCGTTACCGATATCGATAAAGATGGTTTTTTATATGTACATAACGTCGGCGGGTTTGGGCCGCAGGCGTTCCTGGGAAAAGTCGTAACATTCGCCAATGGAACGCAAGGTGTCGTATACGCGAAATCCGTCAAGGATGGCGCCAAGCTTGGGATGGGCGATGTATATATAGATATAGGTGCGTCGAGCAAGCAGGAGGCGGAGGAGAAGATCTCTATAGGCGACACCGCCAACGTGGCGTTCCAGATGGTGGTTCACGGCGATCGCGTAAGCGCGCCGACGATGGACGATCGCGCGGCATGCGCGGTGGTAATCGAACTGCTGAAGGCGCTGCAGCCGCCCCATCATACCGTGATCGCCGTGTTTTCCGCGCAGGAAGAAGTGGGCACGCGCGGCGCGCAGACTGCGGCCGCCGCAGAAAATCCCGATATCGGAATAGCTGTGGACGTTACCGCCACTGGAGATACTCCCGGCGCGGAGCCGCGCATGGCGGTGAAACTCGGAGCGGGGCCGGCTGTAAAGATAATGGATCGCCACAGTATATCGACGCCGAGCGTGCGCGATGGGCTGATAGCCGCAGCAAAAGCGGCTGGCGTGCCTTATCAGCGCGAGGTGCTTACGTTCGGCGGTACGGACGCGGGAGCCATCCAGCGAACGCTGGGCGGCATTCCGGCGGGCACGCTTTCAATACCATGCCGGTATGTGCATACGCCCGTCGAAACGGTAAGCCTTCGCGATATGGAGCAATCGGCGACGCTGCTTGCGGAATATTTAAAAGCATAACCACAACTGTCGATTTTATCGGTCGACATAGAACCCGATATAGAAACCGAAATAGAATAATGAATAGAACCCCTTCTTTGCGCGAATGCTACCAAAAACTCAAAGCGCGAGGAGGGGTTTCCTTTGTTCGCAATTATCGGCAAACGTTCCGGATGGTGCTTGATGGCGCTTGTATTGATCCTATCGCTGGCCTCTTGCACGACGGCGCAAGCGCCGGGCGACGGCGTTGGCGAACCGTCCGGCGGCGCTCGTCCGCCGCTGCCAGAGAAGATTCAAACGGGCGAGGGCGAGGAGCCGACTGTAAAAGTTTATGTCACAGACGACGCGGCTGTAAAATCTATGCCCATCGAGGAATATCTGGCGGGAGTGCTCGCGGGAGAAATGAAGAACGATTGGCCGCTCGAAGCGCTGAAAGCGCAGGCGATACTCGCGCGCACGTTTACACTGAGGTTCATGACCGAGAAGGAATCCAAATACGAAGGCGCGGACGTTTCAACGGATATAGAGGAGGCGCAGGCGTACGACGCGGATGGCGTTAACGACCGAATACTGCAGGCGATAGAGGAAACTCGCGGGCTGGCGCTCACCTATAACGGCGAATTTCCGTATTCGTGGTTCTTCGCGCATTCCGGCGGGAAAACCGCTTTGGCGAAGGAAGGGCTGGAATACGCGGAAGACGAGCCTGGCTACACGCAAGTGGTAGAAGGCAGGGATTCCGAGGATGCCCCTGAAGAAGCCAAGGCGTGGACGGCGCAGTTCAGCCCGGAGCAAGTGATGGATGCTGCGAATGCCGAAGGAGAGCTGCAAACTATCGAGATAGGCGAACGAGGCGAATCCGGTCGCGCGACGACTATTTTGATAAACGATCAGCCATATCCCGCCGCATCGCTGCGCATCGCGCTTGGCAGCACGGAAATGCGCTCCACTCTGCTGGATGAAATTCGCCTGGAGGACGGAACGGTTATTATATCCGGCAAGGGATATGGACACGGCGTGGGCATGCCTCAATGGGGCGCGTACTCCATGGCCGAGGAAGGGTCTGAAGCGGAGGAAATTCTCAAATATTATTTTAAGGATGTCGCCATCGAGAAAATGTGGTAACTATAACAATAATTATATCAAAACAAATTATATAAAGCGCGGCGCATTATTACGCCGCGCTTTTTAACGTTATAGCGGATAATTGTATAAAGATTATATCCGCCGCGCGCGGCGGATTAGCAGCCCTCCGCCAGGCTATACAAAGCCTCGTATATTGTCGAACGCCCGCCATAAATTGCGGCTGAATTCGACGCGATGGTATTTTGCCATAGCATATAATCAAAATTACCCTATATGAATGAATATAAAAATGAAGGAGGTGCGCGGATGGCTGAATGGGTATCGAACACAAACCGAACTGGTGTAAAACCTAAGCGCGGATCGACGCGAAAATCACCACTGTTTGTGCGCGCGCCGTTTGATCCCGCGCGCGTGGAACGGCTTATCGCGTTGGGAATCGACGCGGCGGCGGGGGTGCTGCTCAGCAATTGCGCGCCGATACAAGGCGCGGCGCCGTTTGCGATCGCCTGGATGGCCGCGCGGCTGCTATGGGATAGATTTCCCATAGGCACTATACTTGGCGTAATGATCGGTTTGCTGATTCGCTGGGAGCCGATCACGCTGGTGAACGGCTGGCAGCTCGCGGCGTGCTCGCTTCTGTTCCTGGGAAGAGGAATACAGCCGCGTATAGCGCTGCCCGCACCGTGGGCGATGTCGATACTCGCAGGTTTCTTCGCCCTATTGCCTATGCCTTTTTTATGGCGCAGCCAGACGGAACTGCTGGGCTGTATCGGCGGCGCGGTGATATCCGCGATGATGACGCCGGTATTCGACCGATTGTGCGCGTCCGTTCGCCAGCGCGCGTATTTGGAGCTTGACGACCGGCTATGCTGCTTGCTAGCGACGGCGGTAATCATATTTGGCGGAACGGCGTACACTATCGGCAACTTCAGCGCTGGAGGCGTGCTAGCCGTATACTGCGCGCTAAGCGTCGCGTGGGCCGCAGATACGGGTGCGGCGATAGTAGCGGGGCTGACGCTGGGCGCCGCGCTCGCGCTCGGCGGATTGTCGCCGTTCGCGATTATTACCATACCGATGATAGTGCTAGTCGCGTCGCTTCTTAAAGGCACACGTAAAATATGGGCTTGCGCCGGCGCGCTGCTCGCTAACGCGCTGGTCACGCTGTGTTTAACCGCTGGAACTGAGACCATTTTTTCGCTGGCTCATATAATAATCGGCGCAGCGCTGTACATTATCACGCCTGAATCGACCCTCCAAATAGTCCGGGAAGCGCTGGAGAGAGAGACGATCACTCAGACCGCGCCCAACGGAATCGCGATACAATGGATGCAGACCAGCGCGAACGCGCTCGCGTCCATGGCGCAGGCAATTCCAAGGCCAGATATGGAGGAGGGCGGGGAAATCGAACAATTGGCGACGCTGCTGTGCGAATCGTGCAATCGAAAGTCGCTGTGCTGGGACGAGCGTTTTGAGGACACGACGCTTTCGCTTGGAGACCTGCTGCAGGCCTCGCGCGAGGAAACGATGAAGGCAGAGGAGCTATCAAGGCTGGCGCATATGAACGGATGCCAGCGCGCCGACCTGGTGCCCGACGCTTTGCGCTCCGTCAACCGCGCGTCAAATCGCCTGGACGCGTGGGAAACCGCGCAGATGCAGGCAAGCCGTTTGGCGAAGGCGCAGCTGCGCGGACAGGCGTCGCTGCTGGGCGCGCTATCGTCCATGCTCGCGCAGGCATCCGCCGCGCCGCCGAACGAGAAAATGACGATTTCACGCGCGCTTTCCAAAACGCGCTGGCGAGTTTGTACCGCCATGCCCTACCGATTGGACGGGCTGCTGCAGATAGTATTGATTCCGCCTGAAGGCACTCCGGAACTGGGAGAGCCTCCAGTTTTAGCGCTGCGCCGCGCGCTTGCGATGGAATTATCCGTAGAGCCGCTGTGGGACGGGCTGGTATATATATCGCAAAACCCTCCGCTGTACGCTGATATTGGGGTAGCGACGCGCCCTGCCGAGGGTCAAACTGATAACGGGGACGGCTGGAGATCGACGCGCCTTCCGAGAGGACGGCATTTGCTTGCGCTAAGCGACGGAATGGGACATGGTTCCGACGCGGCGGGCGAAAGCAGAACGGTTCTGCAGCTGCTTGAAGACGGATTTCACGCCGGATATGGACGGCATGAATTATTGGGGGTGGTTAATGATTTGATGCGTTCCTGCCACGGGGCGGAAAGGTACGCGACTGTCGATCTATGCGTGTTGGATTTGAAGAGCGGCGAAGCGGCGTTTGAGAAAATGGGCGCGTGCGCGTCGTTCCTGATCAGACAGGAGATGGCTGCGGAACTGAAGGAAGGAGGTTTGAAGTGCAGAAAGCTGTCGGGGGGCACGCTCCCGATGGGTATACTGGAGGATGTGACGCCCAAGAGTTTTCGCATGAGATTATCGCCGGGTGATTTGCTTGTGATGGTTAGCGACGGCATAGTCGACGCGTTTGAGCAGGAGGACGCGATGCTGCAGACGATGGCGAGCCTGGCGCAGGAACCGCAGAGCTTTTCAGACGGATTGCTTCGCGCGGCGCTTCAAAGAATGGGCGGAGAGGCTAAGGATGATATGACCGTGCTTGCGGCGTGCGTGAAACGAGTAGAATTTACCGAATGATCGATCTACCGCCGCTCGATAACGGCGCGCCGTTATCGAGCGGCACCCTGTTCTAATCCACTCTGAAGCATTCAATTTTATATAAAACGGAATAAAACATAAGTTTGCCGCGTTGAGTGTGCGAAGCTTTGCCGATCGCGACTTTGACGCAGGCGAGGCTTGCTCCATAAATGGCGCCGAGCAATCGACACACCGCTATGCCTGCGCCGCCAAATCTTCCTGTGATTCCTCAACTGGAGCCTTGACTGCGGACCGCACGCGCAGCGTCTCTGCGAACCATTGGGCGATCTCCTGAAAAACCGCTCCGCATCCATCGGAAAGGGGCATATTATGATCGACATGAGGGAATATGCGGATTTTCTTATGGCTGGACGCCGTCGCCAGGTACAACTGCTGCGCGTTCGTCGGGTCGATCAGCGCGTCGTCCGTGCCATGCATGTAATAGATCGGGCATCGAATGCGCGCGCACGCGTCCAGCGGACGAAGGCGAATGAAGCTGCGAACGGAGCGTAAGCTAATATAGGCGGAATTACCGGGCGAGAGCAACGCGTCCAATACGCACAGACGCTCTTGCAGCGAGCTTTCCGCGAACATCTCCATGCGGTTTATAAATTGGGAGGCGCCCGTCGCGGCGTCTATGCGCGCATCGCAGCTCAACCGTTCCAGGAAGCGGTCATAATTCGACCCGGCTCGATCAAAAAGCGCGCGCAAACCCGCGTCGCAATCAGCCAGCGCAGCCATCGAAACCGTGCTTTTTACACGCTGATCCCCGGCTCCGCTTACCCAAACCGCAAGGCTCCCGCCCAGGCTGATCCCCGCCAGCCCCAATCGATCGGGATCGACGAATGGAACGGTCTGCGCAAACGCCAGCGCCGCCCCGATATCTTCCGGCAGTTCGCTTGAAACCAGCTGCTGGTATGGCGTGTGCGCTTGAGTTCCGCATCCTCGGAAATCGAACCGCAAACTGGCGACGCCGGCTTTTGCCAAAACCCGCGCCAAGCTATCCAGCCCGTCGTTTCGATGGCGGGATAATCCGTGACACAATATGACCGCCGGATAGCGCCGTTCGGTCAATTCTTCATCCGGCGCACAGATTGTGCAAGCGAGCGGGACGCCGTTACTGTAAAATCGCGTTTCGATGTCCATTGCAGATACCCAAAGCCGTATCCGGCATGCCTTTCGTCCGATTAGTCTATAAGAGCCAGGAGGCATAACGATGGTTACGATCAAACAAGTCGCGCAAGAGGCCGGAGTTTCGATTGCCACCGTGTCGTTTTATCTTAATAAAAAACCTGTTTCAGAGGAGAAAGCGCTACGCATCGAAGCGGCTATCCGCAAGCTCAACTATGTCGTACAAAGCAGCGGGCATGATATGCGCATAAAGCGCAACAGCGATATCGCCATCCTCTTCCCAAATGTTCTCGATCCATATTACGAAAAGCTGATCAATAGCATAAAAGGATATCTATCCAATCAGGGCCGGGATTTCACATTCAGCCTGTCGGACGACGACCTTGAAAGCGAGAGCAAGGCGCTCATGCGCGCCATAGGCCGCCGCTTCGCGGGCATTATCCTTTATACCTGTCAGCCTGACAACGCGGAGGTTTTCCGGCTGCTGACCGCATGCGATATTCCGTTTGTGCTTATCGACCGCAAGCCGGAAGGCCTGGCGTGCAACTTTGTCAGCTGCGACAACTTGGGGCTGTTTCACGCCGTAGTTCGCCAATGCCTTGCGCGAGGGGAAGAGGATATCCGCTTGGTCGCGGGGCCGCTGGGCTTCAACGAAAACCAGGCCGCCGTCGATGGTTTTACCAAGGCGCTGGCGGAAGCGAACGCCGCGGGAGCTCGCGAGCGCGTGTTGTCCGTCGTGCCGACGCGTGAAAACGGCTTCCGCGCGGGCGTCCGGCTGCTTGAGAATGGAAGCCGCCCTCAAGCCGTGCTTACGACATCCTATCTGCTGGCGGAGGGATTGCTGTACGCGTTCCGCCTGCACCGCGTGGATGTGGGAAAGGAAACCGTAATCATCACGTCGGGGGACTGCGTCGACGATGTTTTCTACTATAACCCGCTCATCCTAAAGGCGCCGCGCTCCGCGTTTGATATCGGAGAGACGGCAAGCCGCCTGCTACTGCAAAACATCCGACGCCCGGATCAATTCCAAAAGCAACGGATCATCCTTCCAAGCCCTCTCGAGCCTAACAGTTTTCGAAGCGAGCCGACCGTCATTCGCGCGCCTGCGGCGCTAAAGCTGCGGGAGCGGCTCAACGTGCTCGTGCTGGACGACGAAAGCACAATGTACACGCTGCAGCGTTTGATGGTGGATTTCTCCCGGCGGGAGCCTACGGACGTGCGCCTGATAGGCGTGCATCCCGCGCGGCTGTATGATCACATAATGGAAACATTGTCGCGGCCGGACGCGAACATCGATTGCCTGCTTTATGATATCCCCTGGCTGATCGATTTCATCGCCAAAGGATTTTTGCTGCCGCTTGACGGACTGCTAAAGCAGTATCAAGTGAACGTGGAGCAATACGTGCCGGGCGTATTCCACTCGACAAGTCGGTTTAACGGCCATTTCTACAGCCTGCCCTATATCGCCACCACGCAGATGCTTTTCTATCGGCGAGATCTCTTTCACGAACCGCATCTGGAACGCCAGTTCGAAACGACTTACGGCCTGCCTCTTACCTACCCGCGAACCTGGCAGGATTTCGTGCGAGTGGCGCGGTTCTTTACCCAGCGTTACAATGCGAAATCGCCCGTTCGCTACGGCCACGCGTTCGATCTGTACAATCCGTCGCTGATACTGTGCAGCCTGTGGACAAGGCTATGGGCGCTGGGCGGAGGGCTATACGACGCTTCGGGTCGGCTTTCGCTTACCAGCCCGCCCGTGTTGGCCGCCGTGCGAAATCTGTTGGAGTGCGTATCCGCCGCGCACCCGCATGTGACGGAGCATCCTGTCGAGGCGGTGGAAAAGCTGCTGACAGGAGAAGTAGCCATGGCGTGCGTGTTTATCAATTTCGCGACTCCCATAGTAGATCGGTTCAAAGCTTCCGCGCGGACGGGCGTCGTCGGTTACGCGAACATACCCGGCGGGTGCCCTGTTATGGGCGGGTGGGCGTTCGCTATCCCGAAGCAAAGCCGCCTGCCGGAGACGGCGTTTCGATTCATACGCTGGGCTTCCGGCGCGGATATCGCGATACCTCACGCGATTTTGGGCGGTCAATCCCCGCACCTCAGCACATACCGCAACTACGATATGCTTTCCCTTTATCCATGGCTTTCCAAAGCGCAAGCGGAGCTTACCAGCGCGCGCACGCGAAACGCGTCTGTAGAACATACCCATCCGCTTTACCTGCAGGAGCGGGTTGAATCCGTGATCGCAAGCGAGCTCTTGACGTTGATTCACAAAGCCATATCAGACGACGCGCCGGGAGACGCTGAAATCGAGCGAGCGCTGCGCACCGCAGAAACGACCGTAAACCATACTCCCGGATGTCGTTTGTAAAGGGGAGACCGTCCCGTCAGAGATGGTCTCCCCCTGCCGAGGATTATGGAATCGGCGCTATGAAATTCGTTTGAACTTAGACAGCGCGGGATGCAGGTCGGCGGGTTTTGCCCGCTCGTTTTCCGGCCAACCAGCTTCGCCTACGTAAACGCCGCCTTCCCGATCTACGTTGATAGAATGCGCCGCCCATAGATTGCCGGGAACGGTGGGATCCGGGCCTCCAAAAGCGGCCCGCTCCTTACCTGTCAGATCAAACACGCGCACGCGCGACCACGGCATGTTCTCATACGGTTCATACAGAACGTTGTCCACATAAAAGATATGTCCCAACTCCGCGACATACACCAGTCCGTCGGCGACGCACAATCCGTCCGGGCGCTTAATGTCCTCCCAAATATCCAGCAGCGCGCCGTTTACATCGAAAATTTGCACTCTGTTGTTTTCGCGGTCCGCGACATAGACGCGATCGTGCTCGTCAACGCCCACGCCGTGAACGATTCTGAATTCGCCCGACTCTCCGCCGGGCTCGCCCCAGGAAGCCAACAATTCGCCCGTCGGGGAAAATCTATGCACGCGCGAGTTTCCATACCCATCGCTAACGAATATCTCGCCCTTGGCGGAAACCGTCGCCTTGGAAGGGACGTAAAACGGGCCAGCGCCGCGCTTTATCGTTTTAAAGTTTCCCTTGATCGCGCCGGTATCCGACGGGACGCCGGGATTGCCAAGAGTCAGCAGCAGCGGATGGCGCGGCCCCGAACCAAACTTCTTTACCGTGTGATCTCCGGAATCCACCACATACACATAATCCTGCGGATCGATGAAAATTCCGTGGCATCCTCTGATAATGCCCTCGCCCCAGCCGTACAGCTTGCGCCCCTGCTGATCGAATACTACGATCGGGTTGGGTCGACCATCCGTCATGGCGAAGATGCGACCGGAGGAATCCACCGCCGCGTCCGGGACGCACGGCAGCGGAATCTCAAACGAAATGGGTTCGAATACATAGTTCATTGGATTATCCCGCTTTCCGATAGTACATTATATTCCTATTGACCGGCCTTCCACGCGTCGATTTGGCGCTGTTCTTCTTCTATAATCTTTTGGGCGCCGGCCGCGTCGAGCTTCGCAAGGAATTCGGGATAGACGGTTTCGGGATCGACCGAGCCTGTGAGCAGCAGCCTGTTATACTCACCCGTTACCGCAGACACGGCGGCAATTTCAGCGGCGATCGGTTCCGGATCAAACGTCCAGCCAATAAGCGGCGAGGCTTTGGCGGTGTTGTTCAATTCGATCGTCTGCTCCCACACGTCCAGCGGCTGGCCTTCCATTACATACTGGTTGAACTGATTGCCAAACTCCCAGCCATACGTGCTAACGTCATAGCCGGAATTGGGAATGGTGGAAGCGGTTCCGTCTTCGTTGAACTTATAGTCGACGTTCTCCATGCCGAGGGTAATCGTATTGTAAAGTTCCTTACTTGAGAAGATCATGTCGTAAAACATCAGCGCGCGTTCCGGATTTTGAGAAGTGGCGCTGACGGCCGTCATGGTGGATATGAGCATCGCGTTGGTCATATACGGATCGGATACGCGGATATCATAGATATCCCGGCCGCCCATTTGCTGCTTGGCTACCACGTCTCCGCCTGGCTTCCAGGCGCCTTCGCCAGTCGTCGCGACGAGTCCCGCTTTTTGTTGGGCGTACATATCGCCAAGCACGGCGGCATCCGGCACCACATAGCCCTTAAGATACCAATCGCGCGCGAGGTTCATAGTATATACAAACGCTTCGTCTGTGAACTGATTGATCACGGTGCATGTATCGTCGTACAGCTTCACCACGCCGGGAAGCTGCGGCCCGCCGATTTCTTCATGATTATGGTTGGAGTATATGCCGCGCCCGGCGCACAATCCGATCGGGATAATTTCAGGCGATTCATTTGCCTGTATCGCCGCGAGCAGCGGTTCGATTGTAGCCATGTCGTAAGTATCCGCAAGTACGGATACGTCAAATCCGTACTTATCCGCGATATCCTTGCGGATGACGAATCCCTCCGCCTTCGCCCAAATTTGCAGATTTGGAATGGCGTAGATGCCGCCATGTATGGACGCGGCCGTCCAGCCAACGGAAGGCAACGTCTCAAGGATGGTGGGACAATAGGTTTCCAGATAATCGTTCAGCGCGAGAAACGCGCCGCTGTTCGCCGTCGCGTAGAACGGCAGCGACCAGTTCGAGGTATAGCACAGGTCGAACGGCTCGCCCGCCGAGATAACCAGCTGCATCTTCTGCACATAGTTGCCAAAATCAGTCGATACCATTTCCAGCGTCGCGTTTATCGGTTCCAGCAGTTCGTTGACCCGCGCCATCACGCGATCCGCGCCGGGCTGCGGCATCGGCCCCGTGATATACCATTTGATATGATACGGTTCAAGTTCCGTGTTTTCAGCTTGCGCGAAGGCGGCTGCGGCGAGCAGCAGCGTAAGCGCGAGCGCGGTCGAAAGCAGTTTGCGGATTCGTTTGGACATGGTAGTTCCTCCTTAAAAATAGGGTTTATGATATGGTGCTTGCGTATATCCAGGCAGGCGTGACTATCCCTTCACCGCGCCCACCGTCAGACCTTTTACAAAGTACTTCTGGAAGAAAGGGAACACGATCAGCATAGGGCCGGTCGCCAATACGCACATGGCCATACGCGCGGATTCATTCGGGAAAAGGGTGGTAGTCACGGATATATAACCCGTATTCAAACTGGTGGATAAAAACTCGATGTTGTTCATTATCCGATACAACATAAGCTGCAGGGGTATCAGCGAACTCTTCTCAATATATAACATTCCAAGCCACCAATCGTTCCAATACATAAACGCGATGAACAGCCCAACCGTTGCAAGCGCCGGTTTGCAGTTGGGCAGCACAATCCTAAAAAACGTGGCCGCTTCCGACGAACCGTCGATCCGAGCCGCTTCGATTAGCGCGTCCGGGAATTCCGACAAGAATCCTTTAAATAGAAATACATTCCACGGCACTATCAAATATGGGAGTATAAGCGAGAAAATTGTATTATTCAAATGGTAATATCTAACGTTAAGTATGTACCATGGTACGAGCCCAACGTTAAATATCATAGTAAAGAACACGGCGAAATTTATCTTCTTGCCCAACAGGAAATATTTTCTGGACATAGCGTAGGCTAGCATCGCCGTTACCAGCAAGCTGATAAACGTTCCAATTATCGTTACGGAAATCGTTACGGTATAGGAGTTAATCAGCTGCGACGGATTGGATGCGACAAACTCGTACGCAAGCGCGGAAAACGTCGAGGGAATCAGCCGATACCCATTGATCGCAAGCGCTCGTTCTTCCGTAAAAGATATGGCGACGATATACAAAAGCGGCACTACGCAGCACGCGCAGATCAAAGCCAAAACCGTATATCCCGCCCACAGTCCTATAGAAAAGCGTTTGTCTCGAACACGCGCCGCTTTATTTGCGCCTCTCTTTACGATAACCGAGCCTGCTTTCATAAACGCCTCCGTCGGTAAACCAGATAGTCAAGTGAACAATTTTTATAAATATAATACATCAGAACAGCGCCCGTTCCGCGTCGAGGCGATGAACAACCGCGTTTGTCAGCATCACCAATATGAACCCCGCCACAGTCTGGCAAAGGCCGGCTGCGGCAGTCATGCCAAGATTTGGCGACATTTGCAGCGAGCGAAACACGTAGGTGTCGATAACATCCGTCACAGCATAGAGGGCGCCTGAATTCTTTGGCACAAAATAGAACAGACCAAAATCTGAAAAGAAAATTTTCCCAATTTGAAGAAGCGTCAGCATTATGACCACCGGCGAGAGCAACGGAATGGATATGTGGAAAATTTGCTGGAGTTTCCCCGCGCCGTCTATCGACGACGCTTCATAATACCCCTCGTCTATGCCCATTAGGGAGGCGTAGTAGAGGATTGTAAAATATCCGACATTTTTCCATAGATACGCAATGGTTAATATTGCCCGCCAGCGTTTTGGCTCCACATACCAATTGATTCGCCCGACCTGCCCAAACGAGCGCATCAGTCGATTGACGATGCCAATGCTCGGGTTCAGGAACGCGTACACGACATACCCCACCACAACCCACGAGAGGAAATACGGCACGAACAGCATCGTCATGTACGTTTTGACCATACGCGATGAAAGCTCATATAATATCAGAGCTAGGCACAGCGACACCACAAGCGTGGTCGAAATCAGCAGCGCGTTCTGGATTAGCGTATTGCGCGCGGCTCGCCAGATGTCGCCGCCCCTGAACAGGAACGTAAAGTTGGTCAGCCCCACCCAGTCGCTCGCGAGAATTCCCTTGGCGTAATCAATTTTCTTAAACGGAATAATAACGCCGATCATTGGCATGTAACTGAACGCCAGCAAAAGAAGAGCGCCGGGAGCGGCCAGAAGGAGGATGCCCCTGAACTTCACGGTGTTATGCCATAGTTCATGCTTTGCGCGCCGCGACATGCGTTCACATCCTCTTTCTACAACTTTGTTAATAAAAGTATAGGAGGGGTTGAGCTAGCTGTCAATTATAGAGTATCAAAACGTTTAGATATTGGCGCATGCCGTCGAAGGGTAAATGCGAAATATTATTATAAATTAAGAATATATATTAATGCACATTGCGCTTGTATTGATATATACAAGTTGCATCGGAATGTATTGAGCATAAGATATTAGTGCGGATTGCTCATTCAGGCATATGCAATCTATTCTAATAAAAACGCAACGGAAGGCCTGCGCCCCATTGAGAGGGCATGCGAAGATTTAATATGAATACATTAAATATATTAAAAACATCTATTGTAATGGCCGCGTACAACGGCACCCGCTTTATACTCGAACAACTGCAATCCATCGCGGATCAGACGCGCGCTCCAGATGAAGTGATCGTGATAGATGACGCTTCTACGGACGATACGCGCGAAATTGTCGCCGCGTTTATCCAGACAAACCGGCTGGCGCACTGGCGGCTTATATGCAACTCCCAAAACCAGGGTTGGCGTAAAACATTTAAGCAGGGCTTTGAAGAGGCGCGGGGCGAATTCATATTCCCTTGCGATCAGGACGATATTTGGATGCCTGACAAAATCGAGAGAATGACGGATATACTGGAAAACGATCCGCAGATTCTCCTGCTCAGCGCGGAGTTTAAACCGCTCTACAACCAGGAGCATGGTTTTCAGCCGTTCCATCCCGGCTTGCTGGCATCCATGCGGTTCGACGGCACGGTCGAGCGAGTTCACCTGGGTCATAACTGGGCGCAGACGCTGTGCTCCGGCTGCCTTTCGGGATTTAGACGCGCGCTGTTCCAAAGAATTCGCGAGTCGTGGATCGATCGGTATTCATATGATTTTCAGCTGCGCAACTACGCGCTGGCGCTGGACGGTTTTTACTCCGTTCACTTCAACGCGCTGCTTCGCAGGCGGCACGGCGCTAACGCGACGTTTCAGGAACGGTCGGAAACGCTGCTCTATAGAATAGAAGCGGAGATAGACGCCCTCGGTAACCTATTGCGCTTTGTGGAAACGGAAGAAATCTGCGGCGAGAAGGCGCGCTGGTTCCGCGACGCGCTGCTCCAGGCGCGGCATCGCTATGCCAGCGCCAAAAGTCGCGATCGGTCGTTCGCGCATTCCCGAATAAGCAGGAGAAGAGGTATACGCCGTTAGCGCTATCCTTATTTAAATCTATTCCGCCGACGCATGCGCCGCGCGGCCATGAAGTGATTCGCGCTGCTGAAATTGCGTTTTGAAGCTGGCGCATTTAATATTTCCTCAATTGCATTGTACAGGATTGGCGCGACGCGTTCTTCACGATATGTTTCGAACGACGCGAGGCTTTGAACGCTCATTTGGTTGAGCAGATCGTCCCTATCGGCGAGCAGCTCAAGCTTATCCGCGATAATATCCGGCCTGCGAATCGGCACTAGGAATCCGTTCTTCCCATCCTGAATAAACTCGCTGTTGTATAACCAATCGGTGGCGATTATGGGCAAGCCCGCCGCAAACCCTTCGAATATGGTGCCGGCAAAGCATTCGCCGTCAAAGTAAGTTGGAAACAGCAAACAATCGTATTCGTTCAGCTTTAGGAAAGCCGTGTGATAGTCCAGAATGCCTCTGTACCGGATGGGCTCGTTTTTAGGCAGATTCATGCACCAGTCGTAAAATTCAGGGCGCTTGGTATCAACCGGACCGTACAGATCAAGTGAAATCGGCTTCTCGCGCCGCTTGTTGAACAAGCGTACCGCAGCGACGGCCGTCTCGATACCTTTTTCCGCCACAAGCCTGCTATACACTACGCACCTGCTCAATCTTTCCCGTGGGCGTATGTTCGGCAGCAGGTTCGTATCGAACGTTCTAAAGTTATGCAGCACTCGCACATTGGTAAGCCCTATCTCTTTCAACCTCCGGCGCAAAGAATCCGTTTGCACCAGCAGCGTGTGAAACGAGAGCATAGGTAAATACCGTGTGCGCTTTGAAGCGATGGAATCCGCAAGCGTGCCGCCTATGATTATACCTATGCTTTTTGCCGCGATGCCCTCATTACACATATAACCGAAGAATGAGCGGTTTATGCCCGACGTTAATACGACGACCACCACATCCGCCCGACGCAGCGCAGGCGCGATATTCATCCACATTTCGGACGGTTCCATTCCGCTTGCGAACAGCGCGGACGCGTCAATCTCGTCGATAACAGCCGATGAACCGTACTTGCGAAGCGAATCAAGAATAGCGCTTGAGCGCACCTACTTTCCGCCTACGCGTTCCGGAATCGAAGGATCGTATGATTCCCCAAGAAAAGCGATATTCACTAACAATCATCCCCCTGCCGCTGCAGAGTATGCAAGCAGTCTCGGGAGTATTACCGCAGCCGAACGTCCGCTCATATTAAAAGCGTACGCGGCTGTTTGCTTGCCGCATAACGCGCGGATTGATATATGGCGTTTATACCGATTCGTCCGCTTTGCGCAGAAGGTTCCGCTGTATCTTGCCGCTCACAGTCTTTGGCAGTTCGTTCGCAAACTCGACTATTCGCGGGTATTTATAAGGCGCCGTCACGCTCTTAACATGGTTTTGCAGCTCGCGGGCAAGCGCGTCCGACGCTTTATATCCATTCGTCAGCACGACTGTCGCTTTAACTATCTGCCCGCGGTCTGGATCGGGAACGGCGGTAATCGCGCATTCCACAACCGCCGGATGCTCCAGCAGCGCGGACTCCACTTCGAACGGTCCGATGCGATACCCGGACGACTTTATCACGTCGTCGGACCGCCCTATAAACCAGTAATATCCCTCTTCATCCCGCCACGCCATATCGCCTGTATGATACATGCCGTTTGCAAACGCTTCCCGCGTGCGCTCGTCATCCTTATAATAACATTGGAATAAGCCCGCCGGACGACCGTTCGTAAGTTTAACGACAATCTCGCCTTCCTCGCCCACTTCCGCCGGATCGCCCGACGCGTTTATCAATTCTATTTCATATTGGGGGGACGGAAAGCCCGTCGAACCGGGGCGCGGCTGCATCCACTTGCTGTTCATCAGCAGCGGGGTCGACTCCGACTGCCCAAATCCCTCGCGCAGCGCGATCCCGGTTCCCTCCAGGAACCTGTTATAAACCTCTGGGTTCAGGGGTTCGCCAGCGACGTTCGCCCAGCGCAGCGAGGACAAATCCCACTTCCGCAAATCCTCCTTGATAAGGAAGCGCAGAATCGTGGGCGGCGCGCAGAAATGGGTTACGCGATACTTCGCAAGCATATCCAGCATATCACGCGGCTGGAACCGATCGAAATCGTATACGAACAGGCACGCGCCGCAGATCCATTGTCCGTATATCTTCCCCCATCCCGCCTTCGCCCAGCCGGTATCGGCGACGGTTATATGAAGGCTCTCGTCGTCCACGTTATGCCAGAACGCCGCAGTCGCCAATTGTCCAAGCGGATATGTATAATTATGCGCGACCATCTTGGGCATGCCCGTCGTGCCCGAAGTAAAATACATCAGCATTAGGTCGTCGTTTGCGGCGCGCGGTTCCGCAGGCTCGAACACGTCGGAAGCCTCCGCCATCGCGGCAGTAAAATCTATCCAGCCGTCGCTCGCGCTTTGCACGCAAGCCACTCGTTCGAGCGTCGCGCAATTCTCTCGCGCGGCTTCGATCTCGCGAAGTATGGACGGCTCGGGAGCCGATATAATCATCTTGACTCCCGCAGCCTCGCAGCGATAAGCGACGTCCTTGCGAGTCAACTGATGCGTGGCAGGAATCATTATGCAGCCAAGCTTGCACAGCGCGACGGCTATAAACCAAAACTCATACCGCCTTTTAAGCGTCAGCATAACGACATCGCCTTTGCCAATACCCATCGCGCGAAGCGCGTTCGCCGCGCGGTTGGATTCGCGGGCGATATCCAAAAATGTAAACCGGCGTTCCTCCCCTGCGGCGTTTGTCCACAGCAGCGCCGACTTATTTGGTTCGGATCGCGCATACTCATCCACGATATCATAACCAAAGTTAAAACTTTCAGGGATCATAAGACGAAAGTTTTGCTCGAAGTCCTCCTGGGAGGTAAAGTCAAGTCGTGTATAGCGTCCGGCAAGCATGGCCGTCTCCTTTAATTTATCATTTTAAGCGCAGAAAGCGGAGCCGAAGGCGCGGCGCAGCCTAGCTGTGGCGGATTCAAAAAAACTCCGCAGGAGTTTTTATCTTAATATCACGGAATAACGACTGCCAGCATTCGCACATCCTGGTCGCCGTACGCTTCAAGCGCGTGGGGATGGCGCGAATCATAGTAAACGGAATCGCCCGGTCCAAGCGTCAGCGCTTTTCCGTCGATGTGTACCCTCAGCGTGCCTTCGAGAACATAATCGAACTCGTGGCCGTCGTGCGCGCTGGGAATCAAGTCGGGATTAATGCCCTTTGGCACTATCACATACAGCGGTTCGACCTTGCGGTGCACAAAGTTATACGCGAGGTTGCGGTAATGATAATGCTGGCGCCTTTCTATCTGCACTCCTTTGTCGGCTCTCGTTAGGCAATATGTGCTGAGGCGCGGAGATTCTCCCGTTATCATCTCCGTCATATCAACGTGAAAGCGTTCCGCGAGCCGCAGCAGGAAGCTTATAGGAATATCAGCCACGCCCGTTTCGTAAGCGAGATATTCTTCCGTCGCCACTTCGCATTCGCGCGCCATATCCTCCGGAGAGTAATCCGATATCTCCCGCAATTCTCGTATGCGGCGCGCAATCTCTGAAACCTTATGATACATTTGCGTCAAGAAATTTCACCTGCCTTGTTCCGCGCCAAGCGGCGGGCATTTTGATTTACAGATTTAGGGCGTGCGCGAAAAAATATCTCGAGGCTTTATGTGCTGGATTTTTATTCAGCTAATGCGAGGCTCCGCCCCGCCGCCCCGAACGAAGCGCAGCTTCGTCTCCACACTGGCAAGGAACCATGAGGGAATCGCAGCGGTCTGCGTCGGCTGCGCGTAAATCCGCCGCTGCCTGCGGCGGGTGAATGCGGGTTGAAGCGCACGACGCCGCGATGGATAAAAAGACAGCGCATCCATACCGAGAGATTTTTCAAACACGCCCCAACTATGGATGCGTTTAAACATATTCGATTTCGGGATACTGTATCAAAGGGAGACTGATTTGTCAAATATGCGCGCGCGGTTTTTAGGATGTTTCACCTGTGCGAAATCGATCTGTGGATACTGTGGATAACCCTGTTTAAAACTTGCGCGGCCAAGCTTTATCCCTGTGGATAACCTGTTAGCATCTCTCAATAGCGAAACGCGCCGCTTTACTTTAATGCGCGCGGATTGTATAATGAACACGTTTTACCGGAGCGAAAGGGGTATGTGAATGTCGGAATCGCAGCGCGTGCTTGTGTTGAACTTTGGCGGACAATATTGCCAGCTGATAGCTAGGCGCGTTCGCGAGGCGAACGTGTTTTGCGAGGTGCTGCCCCATAACGCTTCGATGGATGCAATACGCAAACTAAATCCGGCTGGAATTATACTGTCCGGCAGCCCCGCGTCCGTGCTGGGCGCGGACGCCCCAAAGGCCGATCCGGCTATACTTGATATAGGCGTGCCGATTCTCGGCATCTGTTACGGTATGCAATGGATCGCGCACGAACTGGGCGGCGCCGTTGAAGCCGCTTCCCGCCGGGAATACGGCAGAGTCGCCGTCGATATGAATATTAGCGAAAATTCTCGATTGCTGGCGGACATGCCGCATAGCGCGTCATGCTGGATGAGCCACACTTATCAGGTTGCGCGCGCGCCGGAAGGATTCGCCGTCGCCGCGCGGTCGGAGCATTGTCCGATCGCCGCGATGGAAAACCCGCCGCGAAATCTTTATTGCGTGCAGTTTCATCCGGAAGTCACCCACACTGAACAGGGCGCTAGCATATTGCGCAATTTTCTTTATAAAATCTGCGGAGCGCGCGGAGACTGGACGATGGAAGCGTTCGCGCTCCGGACGATTGACTCGATTCGCGAGCGGGTTGGCAGCGGTCGTGTGCTCCTTGGATTATCAGGCGGAGTGGATAGCGCGGTAACTGCGGCGCTGATCAGCCGCGCGATAGGCAAGCGGCTCGCGTGCGTATATGTCGATCATGGATTTATGCGCAAGAACGAATCGGAGCAGGTTATAAAGACATTTACCGAGCATTTCGAGGTCGAATTGATATGCGTGAACGCGGCTGATATTTTCTTCGATCGGCTTAAGGGCGTCGTCGATCCTGAAGCGAAGCGCAAAATCGTAGGCGCAGCGTTTGTGGATGTGTTCGCGGACGCCGCCAAGAAGCTTGGCGACATCGATTTTCTCGCGCAGGGTACTATTTATCCGGACGTAATAGAAAGCGGCGCGGCGGTCGGTGCCGCCGTGATAAAAAGCCATCACAACGTGGGCGGGCTTCCAGAGTCGATCGGCTTTCGAGGGCTGCTGGAGCCGATACGCATGCTGTTTAAGGATGAGGTGCGCGCGGCGGGCGCGGCGCTGGGGCTGGCGGAAGATATGGTTTGGCGTCAGCCGTTCCCGGGGCCGGGGCTTTGCATCCGCGTACTGGGCGAGGTGACGCGAGAGAATGTCTCGATCGTGCGCGAGAGCGACGCGATCCTTCGCGAGGAGATAGCCCGCGCGGGTTTGGCGCGGTCGATCAATCAATATTTCACGGTGCTAACAGGAATTCGTTCCGTCGGAGTGATGGGCGACGAGCGCACATATGAGAACGCCGTCGCGATCCGCGCGGTGACCACCGACGACTTCATGACGGGCGATTGGGCGCGCATACCGTACGATACGCTCGCGCGAATTTCCGAGCGAATCGTAAACGAGGTGCAGGGCGTAAACCGCGTTGTATACGACGTGACCACCAAGCCCCCGGCTTCGATTGAATGGGAATAGAAAAGCGATAGCAGCAACGATTTGATAAAGTATTGTAATGTATTTTTTTAAGCAGGAGGGTGGAAATGCGTTCGATAGAGATATGCGCTGGCGCAGGCGGACAGGCACTTGGTTTGGAACAAGCCGGTTTTCAGCACGCCGCGCTAGTTGAAATTGACGCCGACGCTTGCGCGACGCTTCGTAAAAACCGCCCTCATTGGAATGTTATAAACGGAGATATCAAGGCTTTTTCTTCTCGCTTATATGCTAATATCGATTTGCTGGCAGGCGGTGTGCCTTGTCCGCCATTCTCCGTTGCCGGAAAGCAATTAGGACATGAAGATGAACGAGATTTATTCCCGGAAGCTTTACGGCTTGTACGAGAATGCAATCCAAATGCGGTAATGCTGGAAAACGTGCGAGGGCTGTTCGACCCCAAGTTCGCCTTTTACCGTAAGAAGATTCAAACTCAACTGGAAGAAATGGGTTATAGCTGTGACTGGAGGATCGTTAATGCTCAATATTTTGGCGTACCGCAGCTGCGCTGTCGTACATTATTAATTGCACTAAAAAAAGAGTATGCTCCCAACTTTACCTGGCCGCTTGGCACAGTCGCTCCTCCGCCAACGGTCGGTCAGTTATTATATGACGAGATGTCCTCATTAGGTTGGAAGGGCGCGGATGCGTGGGCGATACAAGCAAACGGAATCGCTCCCACATTGGTGGGAGGGAGCAAAAAGCATGGCGGCGCCGACTTGGGACCTACGCGTTCTAGAATTGCTTGGAAAAGATTGGGGGTAGACGGAAAGGGAATTGCGGATTCTCCTCCCAAAAGGGACTACATCGGCATGCCAAAGCTAACGCTGAAAATGGCTGCGTTATTGCAGGGGTTTCCGCCGGATTGGGAAATAACCGGTAAAAAAACAGCCGCCTATCGACAGATTGGAAACGCCTTTCCACCTCCGATAGCGCGAGCAGTTTCGCAAGCCATCTATAATGCGTTAATCGCGTGCAAAATATATGACGGCGCGCACGGAGAGAAAGCTTTATGAGAAGGCTTAGCGCGCGCGACAAATTGAGGATATACTTGCTTAATCATATCGGAGAGACGCTTGATTCCAACACATTGCGCGAAGTTGCCGCTGTCAGCGAATGGGCGAGGCGCGTTCGCGAACTGCGCGATGAAGAGGGGTATGAAATACTGACGCATAACGACCGTTCAAGTCTAAAGCCTGGCCAGTATCTGCTGGAAAATCCAAAACCGCAGCCTGCTTTTGCGCGTGAAATAAGCAAGGAAACGCGAGCTTACGTTCTTGACCGAAATGGTTTTACCTGCCAAATGTGCGGAGCGGTCGCTGGAGAATCGCACCCCTACGATCCATCAAAAAAAACGCGTCTGCACATCGGCCACATTGTTGATAAAACTATGGGCGGCACTGATGATCCATCAAACCTTAGAGCGTTGTGCAGCGTATGCAATGAAGGCGCTTCTAATTTAACGTTGGACAGGCCATCAAGCGAAAAGCTGCTGATCCAAATTCGCCGTGCTGCAAGCATAGATCAGTTAAAAGTGTTGGAATGGCTAATAAAGAAATTCCCCAGGCAGGCCAAGGATATTATCGATAAACTTCAGAATTATTATTAATATTATAACATAAAAATATTAATACAGAAAAGGAGACGCCCTGATGAAATTGGCTGCATTCAACGAAGCCGTACTTGCCACCCTCCCCGTTCGCCCCGCGCTTGATCCAGGTTTTCTGCCTGCGGATGCTTTTATGCGAGTATACGAATCGGGAATAACTGAAGCGAACAGCACCCCTGTAGCAATCGCGATCGAACGCGAGAGCGAGCGCGTCAGTTCGTATCGCATGCGCGTATACGCGGACGAAGCGGAGTGGGGCGAGGTCAACATATATGCTGTGGAGCGGATTACGAAGACGCTGCTGTGGGCATACGGCGGATGGCGAGTATTCGTAGGCGGACCGGCGTATCTCGGCGAACACATCCGCGCCGCGTACGCGAGGGACGGCGCGCGAAAGTTTGATAACGACTTTATGTCGGGCGTATATGAGAAGCCCTTCGAGGTGATCGTATGCGAGGCGGACGCGGTTCCCGAGGATCGCTCTGGCGCGCGGTCTATTGGTCGGCATTTGAACGGATGCCGCATCGGATTTGACGCAGGCGGCAGCGATCGCAAGGTGTCCGCAGTGATAGACGGTGAAGCGGTGTACAGCGAGGAAGTCGTATGGCATCCGAAAACGACGGCTGATCCCGCGTATCATTATAATGGAATAGTGGAAGCATTCAAAGCTGCGGCGGCAAAGATGCCGCGCGTGGACGGAATCGGCGTAAGCTCGGCGGGGATATATATTGAAAATCGAACGATGGTCGCGTCGCTGTTTCTTAAGGTTCCCAAAGATGCGTTCGAGCGATCCGTTAAGGATATTTATATCCGTGCGGCTAAGGAAATAGGGGATGTGCCGCTTGTCGTCGCGAACGACGGAGACGTCACCGCTCTCGCCGGCGCGATGGATTTGGGCGATAACAGCGTGCTGGGCATAGCCATGGGAACGAGCGAGGCGGGCGGCTTTGTCGATCCAGACGGAAACGTTACCGGTTGGCTGAACGAACTGGCATTCGTGCCCGTCGATTTCAACCCATATGCGATGGTCGACGAGTGGTCCGGAGATATAGGATGCGGCGTGAAATATTTCTCGCAGGACGCAGTAGCAAAGCTCGCGCCCGCAGCGGGTATAAAACTCGACCCATCGCTCACGCCCGCCGAGAAGCTTAAGGCCGTGCAGGAAATCTGCGCGACGGGCGGCATGAGCGCGCTCGCGATTTTCGATAGCATAGGGGTGTATCTTGGATACGAACTGGCGTATTACGCTAGGTTTTATCCGATCCGCCATGTGCTGATTCTCGGGCGCGTTACATCAGGCGACGGCGGAGCGCGCGTGCTGGCGGAAGCGGAGAAAACTCTGGCGACCGCCGCGCCCGAACTGGCGTCGAAGATACGGCTGCATCTGCCGGACGAATCGAGCCGCCGCGTCGGCCAATCGATCGCCGCCGCTTCGCTGCCTGAAATCGGGTGAGGCCGTTGAAAGAGAATAAACAAGCGACCGGAGCGCCGCTCACGCTGCATACGATAGTATCTGATTTGGATGGCACCGTGCTGCCCAAAACTTTCCGCGTCTCCGACCGAACCGTCGAGGCGTTCCGGCTTGCGCAATCCCTTGGCATTCGAACGATCCTGGCGTCTGGTCGGAGCGGCGCGTCTATGCGCCCGCATGTCGCGCGTATCGGATCGATCGATCCGTATATCGCGTGCAACGGAGCGCAAACATTCGACGCGTCCGGGAAATTATTGCGAGAAATCACGATAGATGTGCGCACCGCGCATAATATGCTGCGTTTCCTGAAGGAGCGCGCCGTGTACACGCAAGTATACTACGGCGATGATATCTATTATGAAGACGAAGGCGTATACGCGCAGGAATACAGGGAATCATCCGGCGTTGTGAGCACGCGAGTGCCCGACCTAATCGCGCTCGTAAACTCGCCCACAGTTAAGATACTAGGGGTTGCGGAGTCCGCGCGCATTCCTGCGTTAATCGCCGAAGCTCAATCGTTATATTCTGGCACCCTTAGCATCACCACGTCGGAGCCTTGGTTCTTTGAAGTGTCGGCGATCGGCGCAACAAAGGGAAGCGCGCTTGCGTCGCTGGCGGATACGCTTGGTTTTGCGCGCGAAGGTACGCTGGCTATTGGCGATTCGTTGAACGACCTATCTATGATCGAATGGGCGGGGATGGGCGTTGCCATTGGAAACGCGCGCGATGAAATTCGGCAATGCGCCTGGCGCGTCGCGGATGTTTGCGACGCGGACGGCGCGGCGCGCCTTATCGAGGAATTGATAGCGGAAGGATATCGACCATGATACTGGCAAAAGAATTCGCAAAAGCGCTTAGCTTGGAAACATTGGTTTATTCCGATAAGCAGGGCTGGGAAATTAAGGCGACCGACCTCAACCGACCCGGCATGCAGCTTGCGGGGTTCTACGAATATTTCCCGCACGACGGGCCGCAAGTGATCGGCAAGGTTGAGATGACGTATCTGGACAGCCTTACAGCCGATCTGCGCCTAGAGCGGCTGGAACGTTTCTTTTCATATGATATTCCTTGCCTTATACTTTGCCGAGGCATGCGCTGTCCGCCCGATATCGAAGAGCTGGCTCGCGCGCGCGGCGTGCCGGTATTTCAAAGCGCGCTTCCTACGATGCGATTTGTCAGCAACGCCATTTTGTATCTCAACGCGCAGCTCGCGCCGCGTCAAACGCTGCACGGCGTGCTGGTAAACGTATACGGTGTTGGAATACTGCTGACAGGCGAGAGCGGGGTTGGCAAAAGCGAATCTGCGCTTGAGCTGGTAAAGCGCGGACACCAGCTTGTAGCAGACGACGTGGTCGACGTGCGCCGCGTTACAGATCAGCGGCTTGTTGGCGAAGCGCCCGAGATGGTGCGCCACTTTATGGAGATACGCGGGATCGGCATTATCGATATTCGCGCGATGTACGGCATCGGCTCTGTCGTTCTGTCAAAGACAATAGATTTGGTTATACACCTTGAAACATGGGTAAAGGATCGCGAGTACGATCGGCTGGGTCTAACCGAGGAGCATATGACCATCATGGGCGTTCGCGTGCCTCTGATGGTTATTCCGGTGCAGCCCGGTCGTAACCTGGCGATTGTAATAGAGGTGGCGGCTCGCAACTTCACGCTGAAACGAACGGGATATAACGCCGCAGTCGAATTGGACAAACGTTTGTTTACGTTGATCGATTCCAGCAACGCCGAGGAGTAAGGAGGATTCGAATGGTATATATCGGCATTGATCTAGGCGCTACAAACATCGCGGTCGGCGTAGTATCAGAGGACGGAAAGATTCTCTATCAGAAGGAGGCGCCCACGAAAGCGGAACGCCAATGGCAGCCGGTCGTCCGGGATATGGCGGCGATTAGCATGAGCGCGCTGTCGGAAGCCGGATATGATCTTGATGATTTGAAGGCGGTCGGCATGGGCGTGCCAGGCATATGTGTTGACGGCGCGATACCGTTCTGCACGAACCTCGGCTGGCATGACGTGCCTATAGAACGCGCGTTCCGGGAATATATAGATAAACCGCTGTTCGTGGATAACGACGCGACTGTCGCGGGGCTTGCGGAGGCGGTATCCGGCGTCAGCGCCAGCGTTTCTAACAGCGTGTTTCTAACGCTGGGCACAGGCGTCGGAGGCGGCATCATATTGAATAAAAAACCGTATTCCGGCTCGCACGGCGTGGGAAGCGAGCTGGGACATATGACGATATTGGCGGACGGCGAAATGTGTACGTGCGGCAAACGAGGATGTTTGGAGCGATACGCTTCCGCGACGGCTATGATCCGTATGGGAATAGAAGCGATGCGTGAGCATCCGCAGAGCGAGCTGTTCACCTTAACCGAGGGCGATCCATCTCGAATGACGGCGAAGATAGTGATCGACGCGGCCAAGGCCGGCGATAGCGCCGCGCGAGAGATATTTGATATTTATATAAAATATCTATCTCTTGGCATTAATACTGTGATAAGTTTTATTGACCCAGAGATGATAGTGCTTGGCGGCGGCGTATCTAGGGCGGGGGCGTTCCTGCTTGACGCAGTGCGAAACGAGCTGCCAAAATATATATTCTTCCGTACGATGCCCTATGCGTCCGTAGAACTGGCCAGGTTGGGCAACGAGGCGGGAATCATAGGCGCGGCTATGCTTGGGCGTGATTAACAAATGATTGCGCAAGCCATTTTGGATGGGTGCGCCGCGATGGGCGTCTCTCTGCCGCCTGGCGCGCCTGAGCGATTCGCGCGATTTGATTCTATGCTGCGGTTGGAGAACGCCAAGCAAAACCTTACGCGCGATATCGACGCGCCCGACGCTGTAGCGCGGCTGTATTTGGATTCGCTCGCGCCGCTCTCTTTTCCCGATTTGATTCCGCAGTGCGCGCGCGTCGTCGATATTGGATCAGGCGCGGGCTTCCCTGGCATACCTATCGCTATCGCGCGCGGCGACGCGCATGTTGCGCTCGTAGACGCGCTGGGAAAGCGCGTCGCGTTTCTGGCGGCTGCGGTCGCCGAACTGTATCTAAACGCGCAAGCAATTCATTCGCGAGCGGAAGCGTTCGCTAACGAGCGTCGCGGTCAGTTCGACGTCGCGCTCATCCGCGCCGTCGCGCCGTTGAACGTTCTCCTCGAATATGCCTCGCCTCTGCTAAAACCCGGCGGCATGCTTATCGCCTACAAAGGCCCCGGCGTCGCGGAAGAACTGGACGCGGCGGCGCGCGCGGCGGAAATTCTCAAAGCCGAGTGGCTGCCTATACGCCCTGTAGAAATTCCCGGCACAAACTGGGGACATGTGCTCGCGTGCGCTATACAGAAGCATCCGTGCCCCTCTCAATATCCGCGCCGCGACGGAGTACCGGAACGCAAGCCTCTCGGATATGGCGGTGCACACACTATAAATCATAGGGCAGGTAATTATATTATATGAATATAATTGTTCTTGGTTGTAATGGCCCATATCCCGCGCCGGGCGGAGCGTGCTCGGGATATCTGCTGGAGTCCGGCGGACGCTTCCTGCTGCTGGACGCGGGAAGCGGTGTCGCTGGAAGGTTGTTTCAGCAGACGACGCTCGACCGGCTGGATGGATTGATTCTCTCTCATCTGCACTGGGATCATTGCTCGGACGCGCTCGCGCTGTCAAACGCGATACAATTTGAGCTGAAAAACGGGACGCTCGACGCGCCGCTTCCTTTGCTGATGCCGGACTCGCCGCAGCCAATCGCCGACATTCTGTTATCAGACGCCAATTATTCGCCGCAGCTGTTTGATTCTCGATGCGAACAGCGCATCGGCGGATGGCTGGTAACATGCACACCGGTAAAGCATCCGGTGCCTGCGTACGCAGTGCGCGTACGGCATGAGTCAGAGCCGCTATGCTCGATTGTTTATACGGGAGATTCAAACGTGCATCCGCCGCTCGCTATGTTCTCAAAAGGAGCGGATCTTTTAATTGCGGATTCCTCGTTTCTATCGAGCGAATGGTCGGACGAAGCGCCGCACATGAGCGCGTCCCATGCGGCGGAGCTTGCACTATCAGCGAACGTGGGAAAGCTGATGCTCACCCACTTCCGCCCTGAAGCAAACGTGAAGGCACTCGAGGAAGAAGCTATGAATATATTCGATCGAATCGTATGCGCCAGACAGGGACTGCGCGTAACCGTCGCCGCTGCAACGACGGCGCGCGAGTGATTCGAACGCTTCAACAGACACAAACGATCCGGAGTATACGCGCGTTTTTTTCGCATCGCAAGGCGCTTTGCGCGTCGCTCGTTTTTATGGCGGGCATCGCGCTTGGCGCGAAAGCTGAGTATTCGCGGTTGTTTTGGCTGCCGGTGGTCGGCTCGATCGGGCTTGCCTCGCTGTTTCGAAAGCGCTTTGCAGCGCGAGTGTTCGCGCTTGCAGTCGTTTTATTCTTTGGGATAGCGTGGTGTTCGATGCGCTCAAGCGTGCCGGAGGGGTTCCCGGGAGAAGGAGATTGGCGCGTTCGTGCGAGAGTGCGCACGGAGATTGTGCTGCGCGGCGACGGCGCGGCGCGGTTTGACGTCTCGAACTTGTCGTTCTTTATAGATACTATGTGGCTTCCGGTATCCGGCGGCGCCTATGTTTGGATTGAGGACGAATCGGCGTTCGCTCTGGAGCCGGGCGATTGGATAGAGTTGAACGCGCGCGTGCTGCTCCCGCAGGAACAGCGCAATCCTGGAGGGTTTAACGCGCGCGCGTGGAGTTTGGCGAGAGGCGATTTTTGCACGATACTGTGCGATCGACCGATTACGCTGCTCCGCTCAAGCGGATTCTCAGTAGCGCGAGCGACGGCGCGATTGCGCGGCTCGATCGGTCGGAGAATGGACGCGCTGTTCGGAAGCGAATCGCCCATTGCTAGAGCGATGGTTCTTGGCGATCGCGAGACGCTGCCTTCTGAATGGCGCGACGCGTTTGCGCGAACGGGCATCGTCCACCTGCTGGCGGTGTCCGGGCTCCACGTCGGATTCATCTACATGATGCTGCGATTGCTTATCGACATATTCCACCCAAGCCCGCGAGCGCGTTTTCTGTGGCTTACTATATTAATATCCGGTTATGCTCTGTTGACCGGCATGTCCCCCTCCATATTGCGCGCAAGCGTGATGCTGCTGTTTCTCTCATACGCGCGCGTTGTGTCGCGCAAAACTGATCCCGCCACAAGTCTGTCGGTCGCGGCGTCGGCCATTTTGTTGTTTCGCCCTACCGATCTGCAGTCTATGGGATTTCAATTATCATTTGGCTGCGTATTTGGAATAGTGATGCTTGCCTCCCCGCTGCGGCGCTTTTTGAGGCGCGCGCTGCCCGGAAAATTCACTAAGGTCGCGGACGGGCTGACCCTTTCCATATCGGCGCAGATCGGCGCGCTGGTTCCGTCGGCGGCTATGCTGGGTTGGATATCCATCACTTCGCTTCTCGCCAATCTTATCGCCGTGCCGATCGCAACGCTTGTGTTTCCGCTTGTAATTCCTACCCTGCTGCTGGATATGTTCGCGCACCCCGCTGCGGTTGTGATAGCGTGGCTGCCGCGATTGGCGATCAAGTCGCTGCTATGGATTGCGCAAATGGGTTCGCGGCTGGGCTTGATTGTCCGCGTTCCGGCAATGGTGCCGCCGCTGCTTGGGCTGGGCGTTTATGTATGCATGTTCTTATGTTCAGACGCGGTGCGTATTAGCGCACGATCGAGGGCGGCGACAGCGATATTGATACTCGCGTCGGGAGCGCTAAGCGGCGTACCGGCGATTATGCGGACTGATTATGTTCAGCTGGACGTCGGGCAGGCGCTGAGCGGCGTGCTGCGCGCGGACGGTGAGACCGTGATATTTGATACTGGAAAAGACGGCCAGGAATTGGTGGATTATCTGACATATGTTGGCGCCAACGCGGACGCCGTGTTCATCAGCCACGGGCATTCCGATCATTACGGAGGCCTAGCCGCGCTGATTGATTCTATGATCCCCGTGCGAACCATATATATATCAAGCGGTGTAGGCGGGGATATAGACCCAATGTATAATGAAATATTAGCAGCGGCGCGCGCGAAGGGGGTTCCCGTGATTCCGCTGTCGCGCGGGGACAAGGTTTTAACGCCGGGCGGACTCGCGTTCGATATACTGTGGCCGCCTTACGGATATGAAAGCGCCGACGCAAATGAAACCTCGCTCGTCGCGCGCGTCGAAGTGAACGGACATGCTATATTATGGACGGGCGACGTCGGCGTTATGGAACCGCTGCGCGGCTCTAATTGCGATATTCTGCAGGCGGGGCACCACGGAAGCAAAACCTCAACGAGCGAAACGTTCCTTCGCTATACAACGCCTAATCTCGCGCTGATATCCTGTGCTAAGGGCAGTCCGTACCTGCCGCACCCGGAAACGCTCGCACGGCTTAATGATGCCGGCGTCGCGACGCTGCGTACGGATGTGTGCGGCGCGGTCACGGTTTATCTGGATCGCGATGAGCTGCGGGCATCTCCGTTTATCGCTCCATAATATAAAGTAATATATAATAAATATTGTTGGCGCTCTTTATGCAACGCGCGCCGGATCGAAAATGGCTGAATGAGCAAGCGATGTCTTTGGCGCATATTTCCCCCAACTACCTCGGCGGAATGATCGCGCTGGTTTACGGAACTTTACGCACCTTCCCGGCGCCATATATCATCCTATCTATCCAAACGCGAGCTTTTTCCTTCAGCTTCGCGCTGCGATGCGCGGATCGGTAGCTGCCCGCAGCCGCGAGTAATACCTCATCCGTCGGCTGCACTCCGCCATACGCAAGTCGCTCAACGGAATCGAACAACGTCGCCAGCGCGGGCGCGCGGCGGGCTAGCGCGGCGGGCGTTTCGTGTGCGGCGGCCGGAACGCCTTGGGCGGCCAGCAGCCGCAGTGCGGCGCGATACCATGTGAGCAGCCGCTCGTCCGGTAGTTTGCGCCGCTTGGCGGCGCTGGCAGGCGCTGTTAGGTATGATCTCGCGGCTATGCCGGAGATAGCAAGCGCGATGAGCAGCCACCACCAAAGCCTATGATTGATGCTTGATATATTGTCGTCGGCGGACTCGCCGTCGTTAGGTTCGTCGGTGTCCGTTCCCTCGGGAGCGTCGGAGGGAGACGGCGTCGGTTCTATGCCGCCGTCGTCGCTCGTTGGCGTTGGATTTGGCGAAGGCGTAGTCGTTGGAGCGGCTGGCTGAACGGACGGCGTAGGTTCGTCGCCAGCTGGAGGGTTCGGATCGCCGCCATCGCCATCGCCCGAACCGTCCGGAGGAATGCCTGGCGTCGCGTCTACGCTGATCCAGCCAAACCCCGCCAGATACGCTTCCGTCCAAGCGTGCGCGTTTCGCCCTGTTACATACGCCGCGCCGGAATCGTCTGGCGTTACAAGGAACCCTTCCACATACCGCGTCGGAATGCCCGCGATACGCCCCATAATCGCCATTGCGCTCGCAAAATACGTACAATACCCCTCTCGTCCCTCCATAAGAAAGAACGATACGAAATCCGAATTTCTAGGCGGAACCGCGCTCGGAGTTAACGTATATGGAAGTTTTTGAAGTTCGTCCCGAATAGCTATCAATTTCTCAAGCGGCGTATCGGCGTTTTGTATCACAGAGTTTGTTAGATTATATACGTTTTGATTGATCCCGCCTGGCAGCGCGCGGTAGGAATCCAGCAGCGCCGCGTCCCAATCGAGCGCGCCGGATTGGGCGGCACGCTCGACAATCGCCGGAAGCCCGGGATCGTCAATCGATATAACCGGAGCGCTAAATTCGTAAGCGTCGCCCTCAACCAGATCGCGCGTCGCGAATAATTCGCCGGTGCTATTAAAGTACGCGACCAAATCTCCCTGCGGATCAAACGCCTCCAGGCGATGCGGTACGAATAACGTAGTCGCGCTTGCGCTCATTATTTCAACATAAGCGCTGACCGGCGCAAACATATCCGCGTCGCGAATATCGCGCTGCGGACGATCCTGATCAAGCAGGTTTGCGCGCACCCCGCGCCACCTGGGATCCACATATAGATATCGCCGCGCACCAAGCGTATCGGTCCACAATTTACCATCATACGAATCCTTTGTTACCGAGCGAAGCAGCAGCGTTTTTGCAGTCTCCACCTTCATTACCGCGCGATCTGAAGGCCTCATCGGGCCGCCCAGCCTATCGCCCAGCGGCTGGTAACCGTCATACTGGATGGAGTAAAAACGGCGTTCCTCATCATAAAATAAATAATCGGACGCCATTTGCCGCACGCGATCCGCAAGTTCCGCCAGCTTGTCATTTATTATTCCGCCGGAAGGCAGCATGATCATCGCGAGCACCACCGCCAGCCCGGCCATACTCAGCGCCCGCGCGCCGCTGGTTTGATCACAATGCGCTCGCGCATAAAGCGCCGCAAGCGCGACTAATACGGGAGCGAGCGTCAGCGGTTGATCCGCAGAACCCGCGACCCAGCTCCATAGCGCGACTACACACGCCAGCGATAGGCAGGGGTAAAATCCCTCGCGCTGGCGATTTGCTATCATACAAAATAATGTCAGCATTGCCGCCGCAACATATATCAGCAGCGGCGCATATCCAACGAGCGCCTCAATGTCGCCGGATACCGCTTTTGCGGCAGCTTCAGCGAGTATAGGAATTAAGTTATTCTTTAATAATACATATATAAAAATCATGGAAAGCGCGGCAACGCTGGCAAAGCGAACCGCCCAATGGACGGCGCACGCTAAATAAAACAGCATACACGCGGCGCAAACGAGCGCGATAACGCGAGCGTCCGTATTAAACGCAAACGCGACGCTCAGCGTCAGCATCAATCCAAACGCGAGCAGCGCGGATAAAAACGCGGTCAACCCGCGCTCGCGGATCACGGCGCGCATGTTCGTCACACGTTTTCCTTTCCGACCATATCGGTTCGTTCGGAGCTTAGTTGCTCCACAACGCACTCTACGTCGCTTTGAGTAAGCTGATGAACGAGCTGCCGCTGCGCCTCGTCGATAATATCAACCACTAAATAAACTCGCACTATTGGCCCCAACCGTCGCAGCCGCGCGATTCTATCCGCACCGCTCGGCGTCAGCGCGCCGGTGAGCACTACCGTTGAACCGGACCGGCGCATGCGCTGGCTCTCAAGCAGCAGCACGCGGTCGAAGCGCGTTTTTCCGGTAAAGCCCATACGAGCGATAGCCGCCATCGCGGGCGCAAGCGGGTCTCCTCTGCGGAGCGATACGGATTCGGGAGGTTCGCCCGCAAGGGGCATATGAACGTCCGCGCCTGTCTCAAGCATTGATTTGCATATCGACGCCGCGATATCGCATAGTCTGTCGCGCACATCCCACGAATGCGCGGACGGCGGCGGCGGCGCGCAGTCCAGAAGTATCAACGCTTCCGGACGCAGCGGCTGATCATACGTTCTAACCAGAATCTCCCGCCTGCGCAGCGACAATTTCCAATGAATCTTCTTTAATTCGTCGCCCGGCAGATACGCGCGCACGTCTGAAGGCGATGACACGTCCTCCGTCGCCCGCGATACGAATTCCAACTCGCTCTCGCCCGGACTAAACCTCAGCGGCGATACTTCCTCAGTGCGCGGCAATACGAGCGCTTCGGCGGTCCAATCGCCGCGCCTGGCAAAAAACGAGAATAATCCGAACACATCCTCGATTCTAACGTCCGTCAATCCTATTTCAAATCTTCCAACATGCGGGCAGCGAATTCTGACCAGCGTCGGGAACGTGCGCAGCGCCGGAGTTGATACGCGCAGGGTTTCGCTGCTTTCCGGCGCGCGCACTTTAATGAGCAGCGGCGCAATCGGCAGCGGCGACATATTCCGCGTGCGCAGTTTCAGCGTCAGCGCGTCTCCTCTTGAAACCGCCCTCTCGTTCAGTTCTATCGACGCCGCGAACGTTAGTTTCGCCCACAACGCGCTTATAAGCGCAAGCGCGAACAAAGCGGCAAGCAGCAGCGCTACCAGCAGATACATCCGCCCGCCTGTCGACAGCGCGATCACAGTAAGCAGCGCGGAAAAAAAAAGGCAGCCGAACGCGCGAACGCTCACGGCACTCGAACGGGCACTTGTACGGAGCCGATCAATCCCGCAAGGATTCGCTCCGTGCTAAGTCCCTTGATGCGCGCTTCCGGGGTAAGCGACAGTCGATGCGCGAGCACCGGATGCGCCATTCGCTGCACATCTTCGGGAACGATATAATTGCGTCCTTCGATCAGCGCGCACGCCTGCGCCGCGCGAACCAGCGCGATCGCGCCGCGCGTCGACACGCCCAGCTGCAGCATCGGATGGCGGCGCGTCGCGTCGGCGATGGACGCGACATAGCTGCGCACTTCTCTAGCGCAGTATATTTCGCGAACCGCGCCTTGCATATCAAGCACGTCCGCAGCGGAGCACACGGCCTCGAGCGATTGCATAGGCGCGGCGGCTTTGGAGTAGCGTTCCAGTATATCCGTCTCTTCCTCAACCGACGGATAGCCTATCGATATGCGAATTAAAAAACGATCCATTTGCGCCTCCGGCAGCGGATAAGTGCCTACGAATTCGATCGGGTTTTGAGTGGCGAGCACTATAAACGGCTTGGGCATCGGATACGTAACGCCGTCCACCGTCACCTGATATTCCTCCATCGCTTCCAGCAAACTGGATTGCGTTTTGGGAGAGGTTCTGTTTATCTCGTCTGCGAGCACAATTTGGCTCATCACAGCGCCTGGCTTAAATTCCATCGCGCCTGACTTAAAGTTCACTATCGTAAACCCCGTCACGTCCGACGGTGTTACGTCGGGCGTAAACTGGATGCGCTTGAATGAGCAGTCGAGCGAACGAGCGATAGCGCTTGCCAGAGTGGTCTTCCCCACGCCCGGAACATCTTCTATCAGAACGTGCCCACGGCACAGCAGCGCAATTAGCGCCAGCTCCACTACATCGTCCTTGCCGACGATTACTTTTCCGATATTCTGTTGAAGCGCGCGAACCATCCGGCGCGGCTGCTGCAATTCGTTCACTCCTCTTGCGATGAGAATGGATTTATGGTTTACTATCATTAAGGTTTCACAGAATCACCCTTATTATAACGGTTGAAACGAATCTTTCCATGCGCAAGGAGCTTGGCGTATGATGCGCGAACCCGACGAATTATTGGTTATATTGTCTGACGGGATGTTTCACTCCGGCAAAACTCTCAGCCGACGCGTTGGCATAACTCGCGCCGCTATATGGAAAAGGATAGAAGCGCTGCGTGAAAGCGGCCTTACGATCGATTCCGCAGGCAAGCGAGGATATCGATTGATTAAGCCGGACGATCCGCTGTTTCCCCCGCTGTTCTCCGCGCCCGGCTGCGACGTGCGTTATTCGTTTGAACTGCCCTCTACAAACACTACGGCGGCTTTGTTGGCGGCGGAAGGCGCGGCGCACGGAACGCTTGTCGTCGCGGAAAAGCAGCGCGCGGGTAAGGGCAGACGCGGTCGCGGTTGGGCGTCCGAGGTTGGCGGCGCTATGTTCTCGCTCGTGCTACGCCCCACATGCGCTCCGGCTCGCGCGCAGCGCACACCTTTAGTCGCGGCGATAGCGGTTGCGGAAGCTTGCGAAACCGTATGCGGCGTTAGCCCTTTGGTAAAGTGGCCGAATGACGTAATCGTCGGCGGAAAGAAATTATGCGGCATTCTACTGGAATTATCTGCAGAAGCGGAGCAGATACTATATCTCGTGCTGGGAGTGGGTATTAACGTCGCGCAACGGGAAAAGGATTTCCCGGAAAATCTGCGCGATATCGCGACGTCGCTCGCGATAGAATCAGGGCATACCGTTCGCCGTTCGGATATTATAACGGCATTTGTTGAAAGATTTTTCTATTGGTATAAACGAATGTCGTCGGAACCTGAATACGCGTTCTGGCATGCGTTCGAACCGATATACCGCGAACGCTCCGCGACTCTCGGGCGACGGGTTAACGTTGCGCAAGCGAGCGGATCATTCGAAGGCACGGCGATTCGTCTGGGCGATTCCGGAGAGCTAATTGTGCGAGCGGACGGGGGGGAGGATCGCGCGGTTTGGGCGGCCGACGTTACCGTGCGTATGCGGACTGATCTATCAGAATCGCATAAGGAGGCACAAAGTAGGGATGAGTAATATATATTATACCGGATTAATAACCGACATACCCGGCATTTTAGTTGGGCATTCGGAGGATATAAACGCGCGCACAGGCGTAACGGTTGTGCGATGCGATTCGGGCGCCGTCGCGTCCGTCGACGTTCGCGGCGCGGCCCCTGGAACTCGCGAGACCGACTTGCTGCGTCCGGAATGCTCTGTCGAGCGCATTCACGCGATCGCGCTGTGCGGCGGAAGCGCTTTTGGTTTGGACGCGGCGGGCGGCGTTATGGCGCGCCTGGAGGAAGAGGGAATCGGGCTGCCTGTGATGCCGGGTATTCGAGTACCGATTGTATGCGCCGCAGTGCTGTTCGATTTGGGCATCGGCAGTGCAACGGTTCGCCCGGATGCCTATATGGGGCGAACGGCTTGCGCAAGCGCAGGCAAGGCGTTCAAGCAGGGAATGGCCGGAGTTGGCTGCGGCGCTACGGTAGGCAAGTTATCCGGTATTTTTTCCCCAGGCGCCGCGCCTGCGCGTGGAGGCGTAGGCAGCGCGTCCATGCGAACTTGCGACGGCTATATTGTCGGAGCGATTGCTGCGGTCAACGCCGCTGGAGATATACTGCATCACGAAACCGGCGAAGTGCTTGCGTGCGGCACGCTCAATGGCTCCCCTGTATATATGAAAGATGCGCTGTATGCCGCCGGTGCGTATAATTCGGCCTTTGAGCGCGCTTTGACGGGTACGAACACAACCCTCGCCGTCGTGGCGACGAACGCAGTATTGTCCAAAGCGCAGGCGAAACGGCTTGCTATGAGCGCGCACGACGGGTTCGCGCGTACTATATTTCCCGCTCATACGCCGGTGGACGGCGACACCGCGTTTGCGCTGGCGACATGCGAGCGCGATGGCGAGCCGCCAATGATCGCTCTGTGCGCGCTTGCCGCAGAGGTAACCGCGCGCGCGATTGTAAACGCGGTGACGGCATGATAGTCGGGCTGGGAATCGACTTGTGCAATATCGAACGGTTTTCCGACACGACGCGCCGCGATCGCTTCATTGAACGCTACTTCGCACCCGAAGAGCGCGAGCGCGTCGTGTCGGGCGGAGCGGCGGCAAGCGACCGGGCAGCGGGAATATTCGCGGCAAAGGAAGCCGCGCTCAAGGCGCTGGGCGTCGGAATAGGCGCAATTCCTTTAACTGATATTGTTATAATATATAATAAAAATGGCGCGCCGCTCCTGACATTCACGGGAAAAGCGCGCTCGGTCGCGGAATCACTTGGTGTGGCGCGCATGCATCTATCGATCACGCACGAGTACGGCGTCGCTGCGGCAGTAGTAATTCTTGAGGAATAATATATATGATATGCGCACTTACGCCTCAATCTATGCGTTCGTTGGAAATGGATTTTATGAAGACCAGCGGCATCCCAGGAATGCTGCTGATGGAGCACGCTGCGGCCGCAGTTGTTCGACACATGAAAGGCGCGCGTAACGCGCTATTTATATGCGGACCCGGCAACAACGGCGGAGACGGATTAGCCGCCGCTAGATTGTTCGCGGCGGCCGGCGGCGTTCCTGTCGTTTGGCTCGCCGCCCCTTTCGATAATCTCTCAAACGACGCGCAGGCGCAGTCGCGCATATTGCGCGCGATGGGCATATCAATATTCGAGCTTACGGCAGATAGTATACACAAAATACCTTGCGTGGATTGGATAGTCGACGCGCTGTTCGGAACCGGGCTGTCGCGCGAAGCGACGGGCGTAAACCGCGCGCTTATCGAGCTGGCGAACGAAAGCGGCATACCTGTTCTATCAATCGATATTCCGTCCGGTATCGACGGCGGGACGGGGCGCGCGCTTGGCCCCGCCATACGCGCGGCGCGAACGGTTACGTTCCATTGCCCAAAGATAGGTCATTATATATATCCAGGGAGAGAGCTTGCCGGAGAGCTTATCGTCGAACCAATCGGCATTCCGCAAATATATAGAAATAATGATATGCCCTGCGCGGAACTCCTTGAAGATTCGGATATAGACGCCCTTCTTCCCGCGCGCAAACTCGACAGCCATAAGGGCGATTATGGTCACGCGCTTATAATAGCGGGAAGCCTCGGCATGGCGGGAGCGGCGGCTATATGCGCGGAGGGCGCTGTTAGAGGAGGCGCCGGGCTTACTACCGTCGCGTGCGATCCGTCTATTATTCCAATCGTGCAAACGCTCGTTCCCACCGCGATGGCCGCATCATTGTCGTGCGCCGACGACCTGCGCGGCGCGCTCATCGGCAAGCGGTGCGCCGCAGTAGGACCCGGCTTATCTCGAAAGCCCGGCCTGCTGGATATATTGTCGCCGCTGTTTGATTGCGCGCTCCCACAGGTTTGGGACGCCGACGCGCTAAATCTGCTGGCGGAAGCAAATCGCAAGCCCCCCGCATATTCTATACTCACACCTCATCCCGGCGAAGCGGCGCGGCTGCTTGGCGTCGAGGCAACCGACATATGCTCTTCCCCTATCGAGTCGGCGCGCGAATTGTCCAGCCAAACCGGCGCGGTTGTGCTGCTTAAAGGAGCGGCGACGATTATAGCGTACGGCGGGCGGCTTGCTCTGAACCATCGCGGCTCGCCGGCGATGGCGAAAGGCGGATCGGGAGACGCGCTTACCGGCATTATAACCGCGCTGCTAGCGCAAGGTTTATCCTTATTCGACGCGGCGAGAGTAGGGGCTTACCTCCATGGGCGCGCGGGAGAGCGCGCTTGCGCGGCTGTCGGTGAGCGCGCTGTTACCGCTCTTGACATCCTTTCACGTTTATGATGGACAGGGCATAGAATGAGTATGGACGAGAGGAAGTGAATGAATCATTAGAATGGCCAGGACCACCCGCGCATGGACCGCGGTGGTCCGCGCACGGAAGGTAAGGTCCTGGAAGCTTAGAGCTTTCGGAGCGTGTTACAATGATTGTGAAAAGAGGCGAGATCTACAGCGCCGATCTGAACCCCGTCGTAGGCAGCGAACAGGGCGGGATAAGACCAGTGGTGGTGATCCAGAACGATATAGGAAACCGATTCTCCCCAACAGTTATCGTCTTAGCTATTACCTCCAAACTCGGAAAGGCCCGTCTTCCAACGCATGTTGAAATTGCCGCCGGCGAAGCGGGGCTGACAAAACCCTCCATTATCCTGGCCGAACAAATGAGAACTCTTGAAAAAACCAGACTGGGCGAACGCCTGGGAAAACTTAGTGAATCAGAAATGCTTCGCGTGGAAGCCGCGATCCACGCGTCGCTGGGAATCAGCGCAGTCAACGAATAAATATATCGCGGAATAAATCCCTCAAGATAAAGACAATCCATTCCATTCATTCACAAAGCCGTTCAATAATACTATAATATAAATTGAAAACAATGACGAACGATCGCCCTTATAATTCATTAACAACGTCGATTGATTTCGTTATGTTTAGGGAAACCTGTAAATATCGCAAACAGGTTTCCCTTTTTGCTATTTTCATATATTATATGTATCATGTATACAGCAACCCGCCGCGAAGGAGACGCTATAAAATGAGACGCCTGATGAGACGCATAAACATAAACCGCGACGACTGGCTATGCAGCGCGCAATTTATATTGGGCGTGGTTTTAATGTCCGCATCGTATCCGCTGTTTTTTTTAACCAACGATATCGCGCCGGGCGGTTTGAGCGGCGTCGCGATGATTCTGAACGAATTAATCCGAGTGCCAGTAGGTATGACTACTTTCGCGCTTAACGTGCCGCTGTTCGCGATAGGATTTAGAATGCGCGGCACGGCGTTCGTTCTGAGATCGTTTGCCGCTATGACCGTGACCTCCGCATTGATCGACTGGCTGCCGCTTGCGCCGCTTACCGCCGATCCCATGCTCGCCGCAGTCGGAGGCGGCGCGCTGCTGGGCGTCGGGCTTGGATTTGTGCTGCGCGCGAACGCTACCACCGGCGGCACAGATATGGCGGCAATGCTGCTTCACAAGCGGTTTCCGCTATTATCAATCGGCGGAATGCTTATGGCAATCGACTGTTTGGTGATAATCGGCGCGGCGATAGTGTTCGAACCGCAATCGGCGCTGTACTCGCTGGTGACGCTTTATCTATCCACACGAGTGATGGACCGCGTGGTCGAAGGGTTCGACACGGCGAAAGCGTTCTTTATCATATCAAACTCCCACGCGAAAATCGCGAGCGAAATAATGAAAACAATGGAACGCGGGGTAACTCTTCTAAACAGCCGCGGCGGTTACAGCGGAGAACAGCGCGACGTACTGCTTTGCGTGATAACCCGCACCCAAATTCAGCAGCTCAAGCGCGTAGTTCACTCGATCGATCCGAAGGCGTTCATGATAGTTACGGACGTAAGCGAGGCTATGGGCGAAGGATTTGGAAAATTTTCGGTATGATTTTATATTATTTATCATAACAATAAATCCCGCACTCCAATCGTCCGTTATATACGCGCGGCTTGCGATTGGCTCGTTTGCCAAACACCCGCTCAAATCCCGGATGCGCGCTGAGCGCGGCGAGCCGCCAATTGGAATTGCGATCGCGAAGCGCTCTCAGCGCGCGGATAGCGTCTTCGCTCGACTTTGCATCTCCTATTCGTACGCCGTACGGCGGGTTGCATACGAACGTTCCGCGCGTTTCGCTTTGCTGATAGTCCGCCGCATTTTTCCGTATGACGCGTATGCGCCCTTCAAATCCAGCCTGGCTGATATGCCTCCTAGCCAGTTCAAGCGCGCCGGTGTCGATATCTCCTCCCGCTATAGCGAACGCTCTATCCGGCTTTAACCGTACGCGCGCCGCATCGCGAATATCTTTCATCGGCGGGAACCAATGATAACTCTCGCACGCGAAAGAGCGGGTAAGTCCTGGCGCGCGGTCGGCTGCAATCATCGCCGCTTCGATAAGCAGCGTACCCGTGCCGCACATTGGATCGTGCAGCGGAGCGTCTCCGCGCCAACCGGATAAGGATATCATAGCGGCGGCAAGCGTTTCACGCAGCGGCGCTTCGCCGTTCCATGTTCGATAGCCGCGCCGATTGAGCGCCTCGCCGCTTGTATCAATAGTTATTGTCGCCTCGCCTCCGCGCACCGACACCTCTATCGGAAACACCGCGCCCGTCTCCGGAAATTTTGCCAAATTATAGCGAGTCTTCATTTTTTCGACAATCGCCTTTTTTGTGATTGCCTGGCAGTCGGAAACGCTCATCAACTGCGCTCGCACGCATTTGCCGGATACTGGGAACGCCGCTTCCCTGGGCAGCCAATCATGCCACGGCAGCGCTCGCACACCCTCGAACAATTGATCAAACGATTCCGCAGGAAATTTCCCGCATACCATCCGTACACGGTCCGCGCAGCGAAGCCATAGATTCGCGAGCGCCGCGTCCGCAGGTTCACCCTCAAACCGCGCTCCGCCCGTCTCAGCCCGCACTCCGCGTATTCCCAGCGCATTTAGCTCCCTTGCGACGACGCCTTCCAAGCCAAATGCCGCGCAGGCAATCCATTCCGACATATCAAATCATTCCTCCATAACTATCTCGCTATTTGAACAGCATACGCGACGCGCAATCCCATGTCAAATCGGATTGACGAAATGGCGTCGAACATGGTAGGATGCGTGGAATGAAACGGAAATTCTTTTGTGAATTCCGCAGAATTTCGGATATTTTGTCGAACAGCATTCGATTTATTCTGTAGATATAAGGATCGTTCGATATGCCTACACGCAGCGCAGAGCCTCGCGGAAGCAGCAATAGGGAACACATATCCAAGCGACCAGCGCCACGCGACGTTCGCGGCGTCGATTCTCCGCGCGCGCCCGCGCGCCATAAACAGGAACTATATGATAGAGAATCGCCGCGGGTTTCACCACGCGGCAGATCTAGCGCATATGCGCGCGATACATACGACGCTCCTCCGCGAGCCAAGAGCGCCGCTTACGAACGCGCGCCCATGCGCCAGCCGCAAAAATCAAGCCGCGATTATATATACGATCGAGAGCCTACTCGCGCCGGGCGAGCATCAGCATCGATAGAATCTCAGCCAGCGCGGCGAGATGCTGGGCGAACCTCCGCCCAGCGCAAACCCGCCGCTCGTCCAACGTCTAGTCGATCCGCGCAGATTCCCCGAAAGCGTTCCGCCGCTCATACGGTAAACCCGCATCGCGGCAAGCCGCAGGCGCGCCGCCCGGCAGCAAGAAAGAATCCGCCGAAAAATCACGCGCCGCGCGGGGCGGTAAGCGTGTTTCTCGCTTCAATCGCGCTGATCGTCGTTTTGTTCAGCATCAGCTATTCGATATCCGCGCCTTATCGCGAGGCGAGGATTGCGGACGCAAAGCGTTTTGAAAACCTGCCCACGCCGGTTACGCAAACCGCGCCCGCCACGGTTGAGCCTACCCAGGCCGCGACGCCAGAACCAACCGCCGCTCCGCAAGCGACAGCCGAGCCGACGTCGATTCCGATCGTTATCGACTTAACCAAGAACGAGTATGCGACAAACCAAAGCGGCGCGCTTTTGCCCGCCGCGCCAGATGTGCCTGAGGACATTCCGTACGAAGGCTTTCAGGAAACAATCGTAGGCATGCCGCAAGAAACATATATAACAATAGACGACATTCTATATGAATCGAACGAACGCTCTGCGCTGAACGACAGTTTGCCGCTGCTGGTTAATTCAGCGCACCGGCTGTCGGAAGATTGGAAGCCAGCCGATCTGGTATTCATGGCGGAATACTGTCCGTCAACTTTGATGCGCATTAAAGGTGCCCAAATACAAGGCGATCGCGCCGCCGTGGACGCGCTGATAGAGATGTTCAGCCAGGCTGCGTCGGAGGGAGTGAGCGGCTGGCAGGTGAGCGCCGGATACCGTTCGTGGGCGTATCAACAATCCGTATTCAACGATCAGGTGTACGAATATCAGAAACTAGAAAGCTTGTCATACGCGAAGGCTATTGAGAAAGCGCGGCAATACGTCGCCGAGCCTGGCGCGAGCGAGCATCACACAGGGCTTGCGTTTGATATCACCGTGCCTGGCCGCACGTTCGCCTCGACGGAACAATGCAAATGGCTGGCGGCAAACTGCTGGAAGTTTGGTTTTATCGTAAGATACGCGGAAGACAAAGTAAGATTGACCGGTATAGCCGCCGAACCCTGGCATATTCGATATGTTGGATTGGACGCGGCAGATATGATGGCTGAAAATAACTGGTGCCTCGAGGAATATATCGCCGCGATGAGCGGCGGTCTATAGGGATACGCCGCCGGTTCACGCAACTTCGCTTGGCGGCGTATCCCCTTTTCACTACGCAATCTGATCCAGGAAATCCCAGACCAGCCCCACGTGCATTGCCACCCCGTAAGGCAGCCCTCGCTCGTCCGGAGAAAACCTGCTGTTGTGACCGCCCGCGTTTTCCGATAGATCCGGGTTTCCGCAGCCCAAATGAAAAAACGCGCCGGGAGCTTCATGCAGATAATACGCAAAATCCTCTACGCCCATGCTAGGCTCGCCGGGCGGGAGAAGCGACCGCTCCCCAAAAAGGCGCGACGCGACGGCGCGCACGCGTTCTACGGACTCGGGATCGTTCTCCAGCGCGCAATATCCAGGAATAAGATCGAGTTCAGCGCTTCCGCCCATCGCGCCACAAACGCCGTCCAACGTTTCGCGAATGCGGCGTATAAGCTTATCCCGCGTATCCCGGCGCATAGTCCGCAGCGTTCCGCGCATTGTAACCAGAGGCGCTATTATGTTGTGAGCTGTTCCGCCGTGGATTGATCCGATGGTGAGTACGGCGGAATCCAGCGGCGCGACGTTCCTGGAAATCAGCGGTTGCAGCATCCCAATAACATGCCCTGCGATTAGAACGGCGTCCACCGCATTCTCCGGATGCGCGCCATGTCCGGATTTTCCATGAATATGAATCAATATTTCGTCGCTTGAGGCGTTTATTACGCCAGCCTGCGCGCCAATATATCCATACGGCGAACGCGTTCCGACGTGCAGACCATATATGCGATCTACGTCGGGATTTTTCATACATCCCGCCTGGATCATCGGTCGCGCCCCTCCGTCAGTTTCCTCCGCTGGTTGGAAGAAAAGCTTAACTCGCCCCTTCAAAGTTGTTCGATTTTCCTGGAGAATCTTTGCCGCGCACAATAGTATGGCGGCGTGCATATCGTGTCCGCAGGCATGCATAAATCCCGGATGCCGTGACGCGTACGGCAGCCCCGTTTCCTCCTGAATGGGCAGCGCGTCGATATCCGCACGCAGCGCGACGGTTTTGCCCGGCAGCCCGCCCTCAATAATACCTATCACCCACGTTCTCTCGCTTTGATAGGCGATGCCCAGCTCCGTGAGCGTCCGCTGTATTAGCGCCTGGGTTTTAAACTCCTGAAACCCTACTTCCGGAATTTGGTGCAATTCATGCCGCACGGAGCGCACCCACGCCTCGTTGGCGAACGCTGCTTCCCGGATTTGATCCGCTGTCATCCTATGGCCTCCTATAACCTACCAATCATGAAAATGGGCTCCAAAATCTCTTTGGAGCCCATTTCGAGCGGCGCCTCTATCGCGGCGGCGTTCGCTCAGTCGGCAAACGTTGCATATTCAAAGCCAATCCGACCTGCCGCCGGCTTGAGCAAATCTAGAATATATGGCTTAACCAGATAGCTGTCGTCATAACTGTAAACGGGGAAGCCTGGCATTTGCTCGACAAGATAAGTTTCAGCTTCAATAATAAGCTGCTCGCGCAAAGCGGGATCCAGTTCCGCGTTCGCTTTTGCGATAATCTCATCAAAAGCGGGGTCGTCCCAGCGATTCTCAAACGCGTTGCCGCCGGTGGTCCATATCAGCAGGTTCGCGCCTGGATCCAGGTACCCTACCGTATAGCCGCTGCGATCAACTCCGAAGTTGCCTTCCGCAAGTTCGCTCCAATAGGTTGAGGATGCTTCATATGTAACGATTTCGCAGTTGATTCCCAGATTTTGCTGCCAAAGAGCCTGCAACGCCTGCGCTAGATCGACCTGCTCCGCAGTGCTGCGCACTACCACCTGGAAGGAAGGGAATCCCTCGCCGTTTGGATATCCAGCCTCGGCAAGCAGCCGCTTCGCCTCTTCGATATCCTCTTTAAACAGATCGCCGGCGACCTCGCGGTAACTCTTCGACGGATCGGTAAGAGAGGGCTGCGAATTTGGCACAAACCCAAATACCGGCGGCTGCGTGGTTTGAAGTATATTGGTCAATATCCACTGCCGGTCTATCGCCATAGCCAACGCCTTGCGCACTCGCGCGTCGGTAAACTGGGGCAGCTCGCAGTTGAAATCGCAGTACTGAATGCCAAGCCTCGGCGTGATAAAGAATTCCGGCGTATCCTTATACTGGAGCGTAGCGTCGGCGTTCAGATTATCCGCAACGTCAATCTCGCCGTTGGCGTATGCGGTCAATTCAGCCTCCGCCGCCTCAATTATAACTATATCGACGGCTTCAACCGCCATCTCTTCCGCGCGATAATAGTAGGGATTCTTCGCCAGCGCGTATTTCGCCTTGGGCTCTATGGAAGTGATCAGGAACGGTCCGCTGCAAATAATTGTTTCCGGGCTTTTGAGCCAATCCGGGTTGTCCTCCGCGATGTTGGCTTTCACTATTTTGTAGCCGCCGGATTGAGACAGGAACCACGGCGTGACGACCTCGACGGTAAACGCGATGGTGCGATCGTCAATTACCTGAATGCCTACGTCTTCTTTGGCGACCTCGCCCTTATTATAGGCGTCCGCGTTTTTGATCGGGCGAAGATCGGTGGTCAGCGTGGAACCGACCAGCGGATCCAGGCAGCGCAGATACGAATAGTACACATCCTGGGCGGTGATGGCGCTGCCGTCGCTGAACTTGGCGTTTTCCTTCAGGGTTACGAAATACGTCAATCCGTCTTCTGAAATCGTATACCCTTCCGCCAGATCGGGGATCAGCTCGCTGCCGCTCTTAGCGTATTTAAACAAACCGCCAAAAAGCTGAGCTGTTATCGTCGTGCCGGGAGAAACATTGTTGATGGTCGGATCCAATGTCACAGGATCCGCCTGGATGGAAAAGATGATCCGTTTTTCTGATTTTGCCGTAGATTCGTCCGCGAGCGCCGCTGCGGATACCACGAGCAAAGTCAGCGTCAGCAGACAAGCAAGCAGCCTTTTCATGCAGTTGACCTCCTTGATGTGATATATTTTTTGATTTTGTCTTCCGCCCGACCGAAACTTGGGCAATGTAAAAATGAATTTTTAAAATGAATCTCAAAACCAAACATAATTCATTTCAGAAACCATCTTTAACGAAAAAAGTATATCATGTCGAATATACGTTGTCAAGCGCTCCCGAATGTGACGAATGTCGAAAAACAACTTGCAATATCAGGCGCGCGCGTGTTATACTGCGCTATATTGCGGCGAAGCGGCGCTCGCTAACAGGCGGAAAGGAAGGATGGCGAGTTGGTACGTTACATCGTTAAAAGATTATCCGCAGGCCTCATGACCATCTTTATATTGATTACCGTCACATTCTTCCTGATGCACGCCGTTCCCGGCGGCCCGTTCAGCCCCGCCGAAGAAAAGAACGTGCCGCCCGAGGTGCTTGCGCGCATCGCCAGCATGTATGGACTGGATAAGCCCGTGGGCGAGCAGTACATTCTTTATATTAAGAACCTTCTTCACGGCGATCTGGGCGTATCCTATAAAAAGACGGGCACCGGCGTAAACGAATTGGTAGAGCGGGGTTTCCCCGTTTCCGCACGCGTCGGCGCGTGGGCAATCGCGCTGGCGCTGATTATCGGCGTTGGATTGGGCGTCCTTTCCGCAATATGGCGAGGGTCTCCCGTGGATGTGTTCTCATTGATTTTGGCGACCGTCGGCATCTCAATTCCGATGTTTGTCATTTCATTGCTGCTCCTTCGCGTGTTCGCTGGCATGCTCAAATGGCTCCCCTCCTACGGATTGACCAGCTGGCGGCACTACATTCTTCCGGTCGCATGTTTATCGTTCAACCCTGTGGCTTATATCGCCCGGCAAACGCGCTCCTCCATGCTGGAAGTAATGGAACAGGATTATATTCGCTCCGCTCGCGCGAAGGGGCTTCCCGAACTGGTTGTAATCGTTAAGCACGGGCTGAAAAACGCCGTTATGCCGGTCGTCACCTATCTGGGTCCATTAGTCGCGGGCTTGCTTACAGGCTCGTTTGTAGTAGAACGTTTGTTCTCCATACCCGGCATCGGCCGCGATTTCGTCACCAGCATTACCGATCGCGACTATACAGTTATTATGGGTATAACAATATTTTTTGGCGCGTTTGTGGTGATCAGCAACCTGGTCGTCGATATTCTTTACGCCGTTATCGACCCAAAGGTTCGCATTACAGAATAATTCGTAATATAAAACTACCCACCAGGAGGATCAGCATGCAGCGTTTGGAACAAAACGCCTATCGGACGGTACCGCCGAATTTGTTTGATCCGCTGCCGTCAGAGGAAAAACAAGCGGACGGCTGGATTCGTCCCAGCGCTTCATATTGGCAGGATGTATGGATGCGCTTCACGCGAAATAAGACCGCTTTGTTTGGGTTGGTATTTATCGGTTTGATGGCGCTGTTCGCCATATTCGGCCCGCTTTTTTCCCCATATCCTTATGACGGCATGGATATGCTCAGTGGAAATCAGCCGCCCAACTCAGTGCATTGGTTTGGCACGGATAAATTTGGGCGCGATATTTTTACGCGAGTGATGTACGGGGCGAGAATTTCCCTTACCGTCGGCGTGTTCGCAGCGATGATCAATCTGTTGATCGGCGTTGTATACGGCAGCGTATCCGGATATTTTGGCGGTCGGGTGGATATGGTCATGATGAGAATTGTGGATATCCTTATCGGCCTTCCCTCCCTGCTGTACATCGTTTTGCTGATGCTGGTTCTGGGCAGCAATCTGGTCAGCGTCATCATTGCGCTGTGCATCACATCGTGGATCGGCACCGCTCGCGTGGTGCGCGGACAAGTGCTTTCGATAAAACATAACGAATACGTTCTAGCCGCCATGCTTGCGGGCGCAACCAATCGATATATATTGTTTCGGCATTTGCTTCCCAACAGCATGGGACCTATCATCGTATCCACCGCTTTTCTGATACCCAGCGCGATATTCTCCGAGGCGTTCCTCAGCTTTTTGGGCATCGGCATAAACGTGCCCATGGCGAGCTGGGGTACGCTGGCGAATGAAGCGATACCGATGCTTCAGTCGCGCCCCTATCAGATGCTATTCCCCGTGGCCGCCATCAGTTTAACCATGTTTTCGCTCAACTTTATCGGCGACGGTTTACGCGATTCGCTAGACCCACGGTTGAAAAAGTAAGCCGCGTAGCGGGCTTGGAGGATTATCATGCCGCTGCTGATATTGGACGATCTGAACGCCACCTTCCATATTGCCGCCGGAGATGTCCAGGCGGTTCGTGGGCTTTCACTGCAATTGGAGGAAGGCGAATCCATAGGCATTGTTGGCGAAAGCGGATCCGGAAAAAGTGCGGCGATGCTATCTGTTATGGGGCTGCTGCCCGCAACATGCGAAGTCAGCGCGCGCTCGATTGTGTTCAACAACATAGAACTCACCCGCATTGGCCGACGCGATCTTCGGAAACTTTTGGGTAAAGACATAGGCATGGTTTTTCAGGATCCGATGACGTCGCTCAATCCCCTCTACACGATTGGCAGCCAGCTTACCGAGAGCCTTCGCTTGCACCTGCGATATACACCCCGTCAGGCGCGCGAGCGCGCACTGGAGCTTCTGCGCATGGTTGAAATTCCCAGCCCGGAAACCAGGCTTAAACAATACCCGTACGAGCTTTCAGGCGGCATGCGGCAGCGGGTTATGATAGCCAGCGCCATTTCATGCAACCCGAAGCTAATAATTGCGGACGAGCCGACCACCGCGCTGGATGTGACCATTCAAGCCCAGATACTCGATCTCCTAATGAGCTTAAAGCAGAAGCTGAACGTATCTATCGTGCTGATCTCCCATGACCTTGGCGTTATTACCAGCCTGTGCAGGCGTATTCTGGTTATGTACGGCGGCATGATGGTCGAGACGGGAACGACGCGCGAAGTCTTCTACGATGCTCGCCACCCATATACCTGGGGGCTGCTTCGCTCCCGGCCTTCCGGTTCGCCACAAACACAATCGGCGGACGGCGCGCGGGGGCGCCTTGTCTCGCTGCCCGGTGCGCCGCCGGATATGCTGCATCCGCCGCCCGGATGTCCGTTCGCGCCACGGTGTCCGCACGCTATGCGCATATGCAATGAATATATCCCTCCTATAACTGATTTCTCGTCGACGCACGCCGCCGCCTGCCACCTTGTATACGCAAATGCGCGCTTGCCAAAAAAGGAGGCCTCGCATGGATGACGCCGTATTGATGCGCGTGGAAAATCTTAAGATGCACTTCGACGTCAGCAAACGGCTTTTTTCTAAAAAGAAAACCCTGCTGAAGGCGGTGGACGACGTTTCTCTGTCGCTGCGCCGCGGCAGAACGTTTGGGTTGGTCGGCGAATCCGGGTGCGGTAAGACGACGCTTGGACGAACCATCGTCCGGCTTTACAAGCCGACAGCCGGGCGCATATGGTATTCCGACGCCGATCTTTCACCGCTAAGCGACGCGGCGCTCATGCCCTATCGCTCAAAAATGCAGATGATTTTTCAGGATTCCTTTTCTTCGCTTAATCCTCGAATGATGGTCGGCGATATCATCGCCGAACCTCTTCGCATCCAGCACCGCTTCGCGTCCGCGCGTGAAGAACGCGAGCTGGTTGAAGCGTTAGTCGAACGCATAGGTTTGCGCAAAGATCACATCAGCCGATACCCTCATGAGTTTTCCGGCGGTCAGCGGCAGCGTATAGGCATCGCGCGCGCGTTGGCGAACACGCCGGAGTTCATTGTGTGCGACGAACCGATTTCCGCGCTGGACGTCTCCATTCAAGCGCAGGTGATAAACCTGCTGTTGGATTTGCAGGATCAAATGGGGCTTACCTATCTTTTTGTGTCGCATGATCTATCCATGGTCAGGCATATTTCACACGAGGTTGGCGTGATGTATCTGGGGCATATGGTAGAAACCGCTCCCGTACATGAACTGTACAGCCATATGCTGCACCCATATACGGAGGCGCTGATGTCGGCGGTGCCCCAGGCGGATCCGGATATGGCGGAAAAAAGCAGGCGGATCATATTGCAGGGCGACGTGCCAACGCCCATCGATCCGCCAAGCGGCTGCCCGTTTCGCACGCGCTGCCCATATCCCAAACCAATCTGCGAGCAGGTTATGCCAGCTCTGCAAGACGTGGGACACGGGCACTTTGTCGCCTGCCATCAGGCCGCCGGTTCGAATTCATCCGCCCGATCGATATAGCAGTAGGACGCGTTCAAGTGAAATCGCGGATACGGAGATTGAACACATCCCTGAATATATGCATCAAAAGCTCCACCGGACCAAGCGGCTCGCGTCCTATGCTGTATAACGTCGCATAAACAAAAAAAGCCGCGAACAATATGATATATGTGATGTTCGCGCGCCTATCCCGCTCATGCAGCAGGGCAGGGATATCTAGCGCCGCGACTGCGGCCAACCCAATCAATACGAATCCGATCACAATGTCACAGCCTTTCTCACGGCTCGCACCCTAAACCACGCGCATAGAAGCAGCGCGGCTGGTATCGCATATTCAAAAGCGATCCATATCAATGGCGTAACGTTTACGCTCCACTCGATATTATTATATGACGTATTATGAAACGCCTCCGCGTATACCGCAATAAACATGCACGTTATAATCGACAGCGGCTTAGCTGATTTCAACCTGCCAATATGCGCCAGCCCCTGCGCTGCAGCATATATCAGGATAGTAACTTTTATATATGTTAGCGCAACCAGAATCATTGCGTTGATGCTTTCCGTGCGAACGAACGAACTCGCGGTATCAATCATGCGATACACGTCAAAGGAGGGCAGCACCGTATATGTAAGAAGCGCGCCCAGCGTTATCGCTTCTCTCACATGTACTACTACCATTATAATCATCGTGAAAGCTATCGACAGGAACATAGGTTTTTTCAAACTGGTTCCAGAGCGAACATGCGGAACCAGGGCGAACATTGTCAGCATTTCACCATATGGAATCGCAATCGCAATTAGCGTTCCATGAACAAACTCGCCGGGCGTATGCACAAACCATGGCATAAGATTTCGAAAGTTCGATTCGGGTATCGATTGTATGCTGCTGAATATCACCAGCGCAATTCCGATTATCGCCACCAACGGAATCGTCCGCATTAAAGCGCTCATTCCCTTGCGCAGCGCATACGCGACCGCCGCGCCGGTTACGACAGTTACGAGCAAAAAATTTGAGCCGCGTATTAAATATCCTGTGATGAAGCTTCCTATTTCCATCATATTAAGGCATGCGACGGCTATATAAAACAATACGAATAAAATGTTAACCACCGTACCGACCGCGCCGCCAAGAACTGCGCTGACTATTTCAAACAAATTCATACCAGGATATCTGCGCAAAAGCGATAAATATCCCGCAGCCATCGGCATGAACGCGATCGCTCCAAATATACCTACCATCCACGATTCATTTCCGGTAGTATATATGATAAACGCAGAACGAAGTATGGTTCCCATAACAAAACAGCAGCACGCCATACCCCATTCGAAGCCGCCCACCTGATCAATCCGCTCGCTCATCTTTGTTCTCCTGACTGCTTTTAATCGGATGCTGCGCGGCGCCAGTCGCGGTAATCGCTACATTTATATCCATATCAATTCGCAAATTTTCAAATTCGAGTTCCCAACCGCCGGGCAATTCCCGATATTCATTGGGAAAGCTTTGATAACACATCTGCCCAAAGCTAAACACATCGGCGCAAAGCACCTTGGCTGCGCTCAGCGCGTATTTGATTCTGTTCTCCAGTTCAGCGCCCGCCAATCTGCCTATCAATTCCTCCTCTTTAACCTCGTTTATATTCGAATCGCTTGTAGTGGAAACCAGCGCGCATTCCATTCGCACTTGCAGCTTTATACGAAATCCGTCGTCGTCATATATCGGACGCACGCTTGTATTCGCCCGGATGATCTCCAGTTCAATCAAACCGCCCAAACCGGTGATATGCATCACACCCGTGCTGAGCTTGTTATTGATGAGCAGCATGCCATAAACTTCATCCGCAGAAAATGAGCCTACCATCCGCTCGCCTTTAAACACGGCGGTCTCACCAATGCGCGCCTTAACTTCACCTTGTTCGTCCGTGAACAGCTCGACTATAGGCGCGGTAGGTTCGACCGCTTCGCTAAGCAAATCCTGAAGAAAATCGAACACCGTCATGTACGATGTCAAACCTGTGTATTTCTGATTTTCCGCCATGTTTGAAAGTTGAATGGCCGGCATGGTTTCCAAATAAGTTCCCTCTTCGAATATTCTAAACGCCGAACCTTTAGCGATCATTATCGGCATCGTCATCCGTCCCTCTTCGTTACGCATGAAATATTCGAGAACCGGTGTCATATCCTCGCGAGCTACCGCCTCCCCTACCACAAGAACTTTGCATTGCTGCGTATACATCCGCCTGCTGAACATATCCATTATATTGCGAATGGCGGAAAATACTGAAGGCGCGGTTTTCTTTGCATTGAAGTACGCTTTGCCGTCAGACCCGCTTCCCCCTCCCGAGCTTTGCTTTAACAGCCCCGGGCGCACCACCTGCGCGGTTACCTCATATCCTCCGCCTTCGGCGGCGTCCACCCCAATGCCCATCACAATAGATAGCTGATTTAGTTCCATGCTCCCCCAGCACCCGTTCAGCGCGAACGCGGCAAGTACAAGCATCGCGCATAACGCGCTTTTTTTAACCCACCGTATTTTATTTTTATATTTATATATACTATTGTGCACGTACCATTCCTCCGCTCCGACTTCAGCGATAATCCGGTTTGTCCGATTGCATGCGCCTATCATCCATAGCGCCTATGGCGGCCGGGCGATCGCGCAGCTTCCACAACGGCGCGCGATAAATCGAATCCTTAAAATCAGAACTTAAAAGCGGCGCGAACGGACTCATATGATGCACTCCAAAGGAATGGAGCGACGCCAAGTGGATCATCACAGTCATAAGCCCCAGCGTAATGCCATACCCCCCCATAATGCCCGCGCACAGCAGCAAGTACCACCGCAGAAGCGACATGGCGTTTGACAGCGTGGGAACGGCAAAGCTTGACACGCCGGTAAGCGCTATCACTATAACGACCGGCGCGCCCACCATGCCAGCCTGAATCGCGGCCTGCCCCATAACCAGCGCCCCCACTATGCTCACCGCCTGGCCAACCGGCTTTGGAAGGCGAATGCCAGCCTCCTTCAATATCTCAAATATGATGAGCATAAGCGTGGTTTCAATCATGGCCGGAAACGGCAGCCCTTCTGCGGACGACGCCATTGTGAATAGCAGCGTACTGGGAATCAGTTCATGATGGAATGTGGCAAGCGCGATATAAACGGCAGGCGCGAGGAAGCTGATGAAAAATGAGATCAGCCTAAGTATTCGCAGAAACGTGGCATAAAACGAACCGATAAGGTAATCCTCCGCCGTCTGGAAGTTTTCAACAAACAGCATAGGCGCGGTCAGCACGAACGGCGTTCCGTCCGTCAGCACGGCGACGCGCCCTTCCATCATCTTGGCCGCCACTACGTCCGGTTTCTCCGTATACCCTACCGTTTCGAATATCGAATATGGCGAGTCCTTTATAAAATCGACCAGCGTGCCGCTACCGGTGGGCAGGTCGATACATATCCCCCGCAGCCTGGAGCGCATCTCCTCAACCAGCTCCGGGCGCGCGATGCTCTCCATATACGCGATGCATATGTTTGTATGGCTGCGAGCTCCAACCTGCATAGACTCCATGCGCAAATCGCTGGATGCGATTCGCCTTCTGAGCAGCGCGGTATTGGTTCTTAGCGTTTCGGTAAACCCTTCGCGTGGGCCGCGCACTACGGTTTCAGTCAGCGGCTCCGTGATCGAACGCCGATCCCATCCGCGCGCGTTCATCACTATTGCGCCCGGCATACCGTCTACGAGTATCAGCGCGTCGCCGTGGAGTAGCTTGTCCATTGCCGTAGAGGCGTCTGCCAGCGTTTCCGTTTCGCTTGAAAGCAGCATATTGGTGCGCACCGTTTCCAAATCGCTAACGTTGCGCATATCCTCCGTGCGCGCGTATATCATCAGCGGCTTTATCGCAGCCTCCATAATCATATCATGTTTTACCAGGCCGTCGATAAACGCTGCGGCAGCGCTGCGATTAAGCGCCGGTATTTCAAACGTGCGAATTATAAAGTCACTGCACTTATCGAACGATTGTATTAATTGCGCGGTTGATTCAGACAGCGCGCTTGGGATTTCACCCGTCCATCCAGCAGGAATACCATCCGATTGATTCGCATCGGCAGGTTTTTTCCGAGCATCATCAGCCAGCGCGCGCCTGATCATACGCCGAACGTTGACTAGCGGCGATACGCGCGGGTTGCTGTTTCGTTTCATTATAGAAGCGCCCGTCCTTCCCGTTGCACATTCAAGTCAAAATTCTTTGCAATATATTATTTATTATCGCATACGCTATGCCGACGATTTTTGCGCCATATCTTATGCGATGATAGGATTTACTGGAAACCGCTAGTTTATACTTTAATGGTAATCTGCGAGCAGCTCCGACGGTTGGCTCCCTTCCATATATTCTCATTCCCGCTAAATATTGCAATTCGCTTCATATTATTTTAAAAAACACCTTGACAATTTAACATACTTGTAATATATTCTCAATAGCGTTGTATTGTATTCAATGCCGCATCAAGCGCCAATTATATACGGGGGGGAGTGTTGGCTATGAACAAACGTTATGCGATGGTACTGGCAATGGTGCTGGTTTGGGTTACGGTAGTTGGTTTTTCGCCGACGTCCGTCGCTTCCGAGGTAAAGGTAGCCATTGCGAAAGAAAATGTGATTATAAGATCAAAACCGTCCTCATCGTCCGCCGGACAAAAAACGGTTAAAGCGGGCGGCCAGATGACTGTGCTTGATGGCGGGACCAGCGATTGGTGTCATGTGCAATATGGATCGATCATCGGATATGTTTCAAAGGACTATGTCAGTTTGCGCTATATAGACGCCTCATCTTCAGCAAGCTCACCAGTCTCTTCAGACGCATCGTCAGTAAGTTCAACTGAAAAAATCTCCGACCTGGGCGATCCGCCGGAACCCACCAGAGAAGGAGACAGCGGCTCGAACGTTAGCAAGCTGCAGAAGGCATTAAAAATCGCCGGATTCTTCTCAGGAACATGCGATGGCAAATATGGCGAATATACCGTGAACGCCGTCAAAGCGTTTCAGCGAAGCCGTGGGTTGAGCGAAGACGGAATCGCGGGCGCGGGCACCATAAAATATCTGTTTGGAGCTTCGCCGGAATCTTCATCAAAATATAAAACTGAAAAACTGGATTGGTTTGACGGCGGATCGAGCGCGATTCCAAAAGGCGCGCGCTTCACCGTGAAGGACGTACGCACCGGCGTTACATTTGAGGCGAGCCGCTGGTCGGGCTACAACCACTTGGACGTTGAACCGCTCACCGCGAAGGATAGCGCTGCGATGAAGCGAGTGTTTGGCGGATCCTGGTCGTGGGCGCGCCGCCCGATCCTTGTTTTGTACCGCGGGCATGTGTATGCCGCGTCGATGAACGGAATGCCTCACGAGGAGAACATCACCTCCAGCAACGGTTTTGACGGCCATTTCTGCATCCACTTCTATAACAGCCGCACCCATGGAACGGATAAGGTGGATACGGAGCACCAGGCATGCGTATACGAGGCGTCCAAAGCGACGTGGTGAGGTTATCGTCGGCGTGCGGATGACCCTGCGCGCTGATGTTGATATAATAAATTCGCATACAAAATGCCTGGGAATCGCTTTCCCCAGGCATTATTGCATTGCATATAATTTATAGTTTTATATCATTACACCCGCCAGATGAATCTTAAAAACGCGACGAATAAAATCATTACTGCGCTGAATATGCCCGCGATCAGCAGCGCCGCTTTCATAGCACCCCACATCGCCCAGCGCAGCTCGCGCCCGGATAGCGACTCCAGCGGCAGAACTTTTCCCGTATTCGAAGGATCGAGCTGCGGCAGTCCCTGCGGCCGCTCCGGCTTTAATCGTACAGGTGGCATATTATACGATGTTCGCCTCCTACGCCGCGCTCTGACGGCTTCTCCGTCTGGCAGCGCGGCATGCGTTCTTTGCAGCGCGATTGAAACCTGCATCCCTCAAATGACTGCGCTGGCGATGGCAGGCTGCCTTCCAATATGATTCGTTCGCGTCGAACGGTGGGATCCGGAATAGGAATCGCGCTGAACAGCGCCTTCGTATAAGGATGCAGCGGATTGCGGAATATCTCGCGGCATTCTCCATATTCAACCAATTGACCAAGATACATCACGCCCACCGCGTCGGCGATGTGTTCTACGACGGACAGATCATGCGAGATAAACAGATACGCCATTCCATACTTTTGCTGCAAATCCGCAAGCAGATTGATTATCTGCGCCTGGATAGACACGTCCAGCGCGGATACCGGTTCGTCGCATACTATGAAATCCGGATTAAGCGCAAGCGCCCGCGCGATGCATATACGCTGGCGCTGACCTCCTGAGAACTCATGCGGATAGCGATCCTTGTGATACGCTTGCAGCTCGCATGAACGCATCACCTTTGTTACATATGAATTGATTTCCGCACGCGGCACTATCCCATGCTCGCGTACGGCTTCAGCGATTATCTCCCCTATTGGCAAGCGCGGCGACAGGCTGGAATATGGATCTTGAAATATTATCTGCATCCTGGAGCGAAGCGGCTGCAGTTCCTTGCGGCTCAGCGCGTGCACGGATTCACCGTCGAACGTCACCTCTCCGTCGGTAATATCAGTCAACCGCAGTATCGTTTTCCCGACCGTCGTCTTGCCGCATCCCGACTCGCCGACCAACCCAAGCGTTTTCCCGCGCTGTATCGCAAAGCTCACTCCGTCCACCGCGCGGACGCTGCCGACCATTCGTCCAAAGAAACCCGCGTGAATCGGGAAATATTTCTTTAATCCGCGCACCTCTACCAACGGCGAACCGCCATTTGACGCCGTATTTTTGTTGTCGCTAATTTTCAGCGCAGGCTGACTCATGCTTTCGCCTCCTCACGCGCGCGATGGCACGCCGCAAAATGCGTATCGCTCAGCGCGATTTCCGGCGGGTACGGTCCCAGGCATTCCTCCCGGAATTTGGGGCAGCGATCCCGAAAATAGCAGTAGTCCGGCATATTGATCGGATTGGGCACAGAGCCCGAAATCGAGTACAGCCGTTCGACCACGCGCCCGATCACCGGTTTGGACGCCATCAATCCGACAGTATACGGATGCGCTGGCGCAAGGAACACATCCTTAGTCGTGCCCTTCTCCACCACCTTGCCGGCGTACATCACAACGACGAAATCCGCCATCTCCGCGATGACGCCCAAGTCGTGCGTAATCAGCATTATAGCGGAGCTAAGCCTATCCTTCAGCCCACGCAACAAATCGAGTATCTGCGCCTGTATGGTTACATCCAGCGCGGTGGTCGGTTCGTCCGCGATTATCAGCTTCGGATCGCACGCCAGCGCCATCGCGATCATAACCCGCTGACGCATGCCGCCGGACAACTCGTGCGGGTACATGCGATATACCTGAGCGGCATTGGCGATGCCGACCATCTCAATCATTTCTATCGATCGCGCGATTACCTTTTCACGCGGCAGCCCCGGCTGATGCTGCGCCGTCACCTCGTCTATCTGTGCGCCTATGCGCATTACGGGATTCAGGCTCGTCATCGGCTCCTGGAATATCATGGACGCGACTTCGCCTCGCAGCGACTCCATTACATATTGAGGCGCTTTCGCAACATCCACTGCGGAATATCCATCCGCGCCTTTCCTGCGGAATCCTTCGTCCGCACCGCAGTTCACTCGGATAGAACCCGCCGTAATCTGCCCCTGCGGACGCTGGAGAAGCTGCATCAGCGACAGGCTCGTCACCGATTTTCCGCAGCCGCTCTCCCCCACTACGCCGACCGTCTTGCCCTTTGGAACGTCGAACGTCACGCCGTTTACCGCCTTTACGGTTCCGATATCCGTATAAAAATAAGTGTGCAGATTGTCGAACTCGACAATATTCGCAGGGTCTCGCATGTTCGTCATGTATTCGCTCTCCGGAACGGACTTGCGCTTATACGCGCGCTCCAGCTTGTTGGTGATCCGCCGGTTTTCTTTAGTTATACGGCGCGATTCCTTCGCGGTTATATACCCCGACCGCTGCGCGCGAGCATTTTTTCCCTGATTATTATTTCCCCCGGCCTTCTCTTCCATCGCGCGCGCCTCCTATCGTTTCATCTTGGGGTCGAACGCGTCGCGCAATCCGTCGCCGACGAAGTTGAACCCAAGCACCGTAATAAGTATAAGCATCCCTGCAGGAATCCACAGGTACCAGAAGTTTGTCATCGTATATATATTTGTCGCGGCGTTTATGATAGTGCCCCACGACGCCAGCGGATATTTTAGCCCCATCCCAAGAAACGACAGCGTCGCTTCCGTGATGATAACGCCGCCCAGCGAAAGCGTCGCCTGCACAATTAGCAGCGGCATCACATTGGGCACGAGGTGTCTGAATATCCGCGCGCTCACGCGGATGCCCGTCGCTTCCGCAGCTATCATAAAATCCTGCTCTCGCAATGTGAGAATCTGCCCGCGCACAACCCGCGCGATCCCCGTCCATCCGAGCAAGCCAAGCGAAAGCATCAGCAGGAATATACGCACGTATGGGTCTATCTCAAGCGTATCCATCACCGATCCCATTATAATTAGAATCGGCCACTGCGGTATGCAATTGAATAAATCGATAAATCGCATCAGCAAAAGATCTATAGCTCCGCCAAAATAGCCCGACACACCGCCTATTATAACGCCGATGAAAAGCTCGATAAGCACCACTACGAACCCTACCATAAGCGAAATGCGTCCGCCGTACATCAAGCGCGTGAGCATATCCATGCCGTTTGAGTCCGTGCCCAGCCAGTGCGACCAGCTCGGACGCGCTTCGGTATCGTACATTTGGGCGACCGTCTCGCGCTTTATCGTGTACTGATTTGGCATGGATAAAGCTATCTGATACTCTCGCTCCGCGCCGTCCGCGTCCCTGCTTGTGAAAAGGGATTGCTTCGCGCGCAGCGCGTCGAGTATAGCGTCCTTGAACTCGACCGTAAGCCGCACGTCGGGCGACGCCATCTGAACTATGTATGGCGAAACGATAGCAAACTCTACCGGCGTTCCGGAGGATAAATCGTACACGATATCCACATCGCCCGCGCGTCCGATCGAATAATTTATCCCTTCATAACTGAGCGTATCCGCGCCTTCCGCAAGCGCGAATTCAACCGCCCTTCTGAAATCGTACGCGGCGATCGTTCGCTCAAACTCTGGTTCGTACGCGTCGAACACGCGCATCGTCGCCAGCGCGATTTCCCGCGCCGAGGAAATGCTCAGCGACTTGCCCGCGCGCGCCGCCGTATACATCGCTCCGTTCCAATCGAACGCGTCCTGATTTAACGCCTGCGCGGATTCGAACGCCGCCTGCAGTTCGGCAGGAAAATCGGCGCCGGGTTTGATCGTGTATGCATACTCGCCAGCCAACGACAGAGCGGTCGCGATTTCGTTCGTGGCGTAGATGGAGTACAAGTCCTCGCCCCGCCGCGACCATGTATAATTTACGCCTCCGACCGCGAACGTGGCCTTGCCGCCGTTTAGCGCGAGTATAAACTGCGCCCGCGCGCTCGCCGGAAACGACGCGCCGTCCGCCTCCGCATACCGCAGTTCGTTGTTTACCGCCAGGTTTGCGTATTCCTTCCACATCACTTCGTTCTTGTAAAACGTCTGGCTTTGAGAATACGGCGATATCACCCCGCCCACAAACGAGAACAAGAACATGGTGATCAGGATTATCGCGCCGACTACCGCAAGCCGATTGCGCACGAATCGCTTGAACACCAGCATCGACGGCGACAGCACCTTAACGCGCGCTTCATCGTCCAACCGCTGCGATTGCTCCGGCGGGTCGGGCGCGGCTTCCCGGTTAATATCGTTATTCGCTTTGGTATTCGCCTCATTAATAGGCAGCATACGCTTCTCCCCCTCCCTCACTGGATGCGAACGCGCGGATCGACTACCGCGTACATCACGTCGGCGACCATCAGGCTGATTTGCGTAAGCGCCGTCAGGAACGTCACGTAAAACATAGTAAACGGAATATCCCCGCCTACCATCGCCTGAAACGATATATATCCTATACCCGGAATTTGAAACAGCGTTTCAGTGATCATCGCGCCCGCGAACAGGTTTGGCAGGAGATAGCTCAAATATGTGATGAGCGGAATAAGCGTGTTGCGAAACGCGTGCTTGCTTATCACGCGCCGTTCAGGCAATCCTTTTGCCCTCGCCGTGCGGATGTAATCCGCGTTCAGCACTTCCAGCATATTCGTGCGCGTAAAGCGCATCAGTCCGCCCAGGTTGATAAACGTGAGCGTGACGATGGGCATTATCATATGAACCGCCATATCGCCAAATTTGCCGAACGCGTTCAGCTGCTCATAAAACCTTCCGACGATGCCGTACAAATCAAACCAGCCGAGCTTTATTGAAAAGATATATTTCAATATGGTCGCCAAGAAAAATGTGGGCAGCGAGATGCACGCGAGCGCGAACACCGTGATAAAATAATCCGTCCGGCTGTACTGCTTCCGCGCCGCGAGCACTCCCAGCGGAATGCACAGCACCATTTCAAAAAACAATGTGATAGAGCCAAGTACGACGGAATAGCCGATCACGTCCGCAAACTTTTGAATAACGGGCAGTTCAAAAAACCAGGAATCTCCCCACTGCCCGCGCAGAGCGTTACCGCCCCATTTTGCGAAACCAACAAGAATAGAACTATCCATGCCGTAATAGGAGTTTAGCTGCGCGAGAATATATTGATATCCTTTGCTGCCCGGCATAGTCGAGCGCTGTCTGGCTACGCGCTCCACATAGGAAGTGGGCAGCATGCGGATTACCGCGTAGCAGATCAGCGATCCGAACACAATTATAATAATCGCAAGCAATACACGGCGAACGATGAATTTCCACATCCCCGGACCCAGCCTCTCGCTTTGGAATACCATAAAAATAAAAACCAGATTACATCGATTTGTAAAACAATATGCGGGCAGGAGTAAATCCTGCCCGCTGGATGAAAAGAATTATTTGTTAGCGTTCAGACCGATAGTCGGGATGATAGACGACCATTCAATATAGGTGGTTATATCCTGAATGATATTTTCAATGTCTATCCGCTCCGTCGAGAACAGGCGCGGAATCTGCCTCTGATAAACGGGGATCTCAACCGCTTCGTCCACGAGAAGATCGAGCGCCTGCTTGTAGATCGCTTTGCGATACGCCTGATCGTCGCTCTGACGCGCGTCTATGATAAGCTGATCCAGCTCCGGCAGCGCGATATGATAGTGGTTAGAATCGCTGCCGCCCTTGCCCACGATGTTGGAGGAATGGTAAATCTGGTACATATCTGGATCGATAGTGGACTGCCACGCCGCGCACCACAGTTCCTGCGTGCCCGCGTCCAGTCTGTCCCACATTTCATTTGAATCCGACGGATCGTTGATCCGCAGCGTAAATCCGATCGAGGCAAGCGCGCCGCTCGCGTCGGTCAGTATCGCGAAGCTCGGGTGATCGCCTACGCCGTCGCCCGCGATTATGATTTCATATTCAAGCTTCGCGCCTTCCGGAGCTTCGGTGAACTTACCGCTCGCCTCGTCAAACGTAAAGCCCGCCGCTATCAGATACTGCTTAGCCGCTTCAATCGCCGCCGCATATTTCTGGTCGGCAGCCATATCGGACGTATAAAGATCCGCTCCGTCCACGCCTACCGAGAACGCTACCTTGTAGCCTTCGTCCGTCGGCTGCGGCGCCGCCCATGAAGTGCTGGAGATCGGATAGTTGATGATGCTGGCCGCGTCGCCGTAATACGAGTTGATCGCAACATCGCGATATACGGAGATCACCGTCGCAATCGCTTTGCGCAGATACTTGGACGCGTCGGAGAACGGCTCGCCGCCCACGCTTACGGTGTCGGCGTTCAGCCCTATATATCCATAGCCCAGGTTGTCCACGCTGACGGTCGTGATGACGTCGCCCGTCGCCTCGCCGTTTGAGTTATATCCCGAGATAAGCTGGAAGTTGGCCTTCGATCCAGTCATTTCGCCCACGTCCACCGTGCCGGTTTTTACGCCCGGGGCCACTTCTCCGGAGGCGGTTTCTTTAAACTGCAGGTCTCTCGTCGCGGGCGAGCCTTCATAATAAAGATCGTTCGCTTCGAAGTACGCTATGCGGTTTTCGTACTTAATGAATTTGAATGGGCCGGCTCCCATCGGAGCGGACGTCTTCGATTCAACGAGCGACAGATCGCCGAACGGATGGCCGAACTGGTTGTTGTCATAATCGTATAGCGCGGGATCGCCGTAGTAATGTAGCGGCGAGATGTTCACGCCGAATATAGAATAAATCGCTGGCGCTTCATAGCCGTTGGTCGTCACTTCTACGGTATATTGATCGAGCTTCTTGATGCCGGAAATATTCGCCACGCCGCCTTCCGGCGCTTCGGTATCCAGCTTCGCCTGCTCGCCGATGTACAGCGTGCGCGCGGTTTCCAGCACGTCGCTGCCGTCCGCCTGTTCGACGTTCCAATACTCTGCGGCGTCTCCGCCGTATGCCGCGTAGGTTTCCTCAAAGTAATCCGCGATGGTCGGAACGTCCTCGCCCTCGAGAGTCCAGGTTTTGCTCTGAACGGCGGACGTCAGCAAACCGTCGTCGCCCTTCTTCGCGAATCCCCACATTACCATGCCCAGCGCAACCTTTAATCCGTCGCTTTCATTCAGCGCGTCCGGCGTCACGCCAAGCCTATCCTCGGCATAATCGTTCGCGTAATTCGCTACGACGTAATCGACGATCGCCTGAACGTCGCCGGTCCACACGTCGGTCAGCACGGTCCAGAACGCGTCCTGCTGATCTTTCGTCCAGCCGTCCGATTCAGACCATTCATGATCGCGCCCGGCGGCGTAAATTTCGTCGAACAGCGCGCTGTATTTATCATACAGTGTGTCCGGCGTTTGGGAAAGATAGCTCTTCAATCCGACGATCGGGTAGGAATTGAGCGTGGTCGATCCGACGTACGCTGGATCGAGATAGACGTAATATGTAAAAATTACGTCGTCGGCCGTCAATTCCTTGCCGTCCGAGAACAGCACGCCCGGCTTAATCTTGGCGGTATATGCAGTCGTATTCGACGCTTCATCCTGAACGACGGTGATATCCGCTATGCCCTTATACTCATAGTCGGTTCCGTTATACGAGCGCGTTTCGCCATCTATCGCGCCGTATACTATGCCGCCCACGCGGTCGGTCGTCAGCAGCGACACCGCAGTCATATTGACCACGTCGTTGTCATACGCGGTATCCGCAAAAAACGGGCTGAACTTCTGGCTCAGCGTTTCCGTCGCGTATACCAGCGGCGTGTTCCCAGCCGCCGATTCCGCGAGTCCGGGCGCCGCGGCGAGAACGGCCGCTGTCAGAACCAACGCAAGCAGGGAAGCGATTCGATTTCTGCGCTTGATCATCAATATACCCTCCTTTATCAATTTCGCCCCGCTCCGCCGCCGGGCGATGGTTCACAGCGCGTCGGCGCTGGTACCCATTGATTCATCCAACGTTATAAAACGATTTAGGCGCCGCACAAATTCAAATAAGAGAATATAGGCTGCGGCTAAAATTAAAAAAAACAGTTCCTCCGATTTGACGCCGCCGCGTCCGGCGGCCATTGCGAGCAGCGTGCCCGCTTGTCCGACGAATACGATCAGCGCGAGAGCTTCTCCAAATATCGCGTCTCTTCGCAACCTTCCGACGCCGCTCTGCGCGGCGGGGCGAGTGACCGCGCTCGAATACGCGCTGATCTTATACGCGTCCGCGATCAACATGGCAACCGGCCAGAACGACGCTACATACGGAGCCATAATCCACGGTCTGCGCGGCAGGTCTGGAATCGGCAGCGTTCCAAATCCGATAAAAACAGCCGCCGCGCCAACAGCCAGTGCCCACAGCTGAATCAGCCGGAGCGAGCGCGTTCCGTTCCAACGTACAACAAAAAGCGGACCCGCATATTGAACTTTTTTTCCGCCGTTTTCGTCATAACTCTCGATGTAATCCGCAGCGTGGGATATGCGTTTCATATTCTCATAACTATAGCATATTCGACTAATTTTCGCAAGGTCTTATTTGTTGCGTTTTCTATAAATATACATATAATATATTTAAATAACGCGCGGAATTTAAAATCCCGCGCGCTATAAATATTATGTTTTTTTATTTAACGCGCATCAGCCTACGGCTGGTATCGGCTCCGGCGACACGCTCTCCTTTTTGCGGAACGCCAGGTTTTCGCCGTCCACATACGCTTCCACGGCGTCGCCCAGGCGAACTTTACCCGCCAGTAGCTCTTCGCTGAGCGCGTCTTCCACCATGCGCTGGATAGTGCGGCGCAGCGGACGCGCGCCAAACGCCGGGTCATATCCCTGTTCGCTGAGCAAATCGACCACCTCTTTAGTATACGTAAGCTCTATCCCGCGATCCTTCAGCCGCAGCGAGACCGCGCGGAGCATCATATCGGCGATCAGCCTGATATCCTCCGTCTCCAGCGCGTGGAACACAATCATGTCGTCCAGGCGGTTAAGGAACTCCGGACGGAAGAACCGCTTCACCTCTGCGGTTACGCTGGTTTTCATCTGCGCGTAATCGCCCGCCGCGTTCGAATCTCCAAAGCCCATCCTACGCTGCGTGGAGATCTCGTGCGCGCCTATATTGCTCGTCATAACTAGCACGGTATTTTGGAAATTTACTACGCGCCCTTTCGAATCCGTCAGCCTGCCATCCTCAAGTATCTGCAGGAGTATGTTGAATACGTCCGGATGCGCCTTCTCAACCTCGTCAAGAAGTATCACTGAATAGGGTTTGCGCCGTACTGCTTCCGTCAGCTGCCCGCCCTCGTCGTGTCCGATATAACCGGGAGGCGAGCCTATCATCCGCGAAACGGTGTGCTTTTCCATATATTCGGACATATCAAGGCGCACGAGCGCGCTCTCGTCCCCAAACAGCGCCTCGCCCAGCGCGCGGCACAGCTCGGTTTTGCCGACGCCCGTCGGCCCAAGGAACAGGAACGATCCTATCGGGCGCTTGGGATCTTTAAGCCCCGCGCGCGCGCGGCGTATAGCTCGGGATACCGCAGCGACCGCTTCATCCTGGCTTACAAGGCGTTTATGAAGCGTATCCTCCAAACGAAGCAGCCGGGCGCTCTCATCCTCGGTAAGCTGCTGTACGGGGATTCCGGTCCACATCGCGACTATCTGCGCTATTTCTTCCTCGCCAACCTGCTCGGTGACAGAATCGATGCCGTGCTCCCACGCGTTTTTGCACTCGTCCATTTCCTGGCGTACTGATTTTTCGCTATCTCGCAAGCTCGCGGCTTTTTCAAAATCCTGATGCGCTATCGCTTCCTGCTTCTCCTTGGATATCGCTTCGAGCTTCGCCTCCAATTCCGTAAGATCCGGCGGCGGCGTAAACGAGCGGATGCGCACGCGCGACGCGGCTTCATCCATCAAATCGATCGCCTTATCCGGCAGAAAACGATCTGAAATATAACGATCCGACAGCGTTACCGCCGCTTCGACAGCTTCATCTGTAATGCGCACTTTATGATGCGCTTCATATTTATCACGCAATCCCGTTATTATTTTAACGGCTTCCTCGCGGGTAGGCTCTCCTACTTTAACCGGCTGGAAACGGCGCTCTAGCGCGGCGTCCTTCTCGATGTATTTTCTGTATTCGTCAAGCGTCGTCGCGCCGACGCATTGTATTTCGCCGCGAGCCAGCGCAGGCTTTAGCATATTGGACGCGTCCATCGCGCCTTCGGCGTTTCCCGCGCCTACGAGCGTATGCATCTCATCCACGAACAAAATCACGTTGCCTGCTTTCTTTATATCGGCGAGCGCGTTTTTGAATCGCTCTTCAAATTCGCCTCGGTATTTGCTGCCCGCTATCATAGAAGCTATATCCAGCATAACGACTCGCTTGTCGCGCAGCAGATGCGGAATCGTTCCGCTAGCTATGCGCTGCGCAAGTCCTTCCACTATAGCGCTTTTGCCTACGCCCGGCTCGCCTATAAGCACTGGGTTGTTCTTTGTGCGGCGGATCAGTATCTGCACTATACGTTCGATTTCCTGCGAACGGCCTATAACGGGGTCGAGTTCGTCGCGCTCGGCCATTCGGGTAAGATCCCTGCCATACGCGTCAAGCGCGGGCGTAGGCCCACCCGACGCTCCTTCGAACGCGCCGTTAACGCCTTTAAGCGCCGATTCCAGGCTTTCGCGCGCAGCGCGTATATCCATTCCCAGCGACTGCAGTATACGAGCGGCGACGCCTTCGCCCTCGCGAAGCAGCGCAAGCCACAGATGCTCGGTGCCAACGAAGCTGTGTCCAAGCTGACGCGCCTCCATCACGCTGACTTCCAATATCTTTTTCGTGCGCGGCGTGTAGCTCATTTGACCCGGCAGAGAACCCTCGCCAAGTCCGACCAGCTTTTCAGCCTGCTCCATAGCCTGTTCATAGCGAATGCCGCCTAATATTTTTTGCATCGGTCCGCCTTGCTCGCTGAGCAAACCCAGCAGAAGGTGTTCCGTTCCTACGTAATTGTGGCGCATTTTCTGCGCCGCTTCCTGAGCGGAGCGCATCGCGCGCTGAGCGCGCTCAGTGAATTTACCGGAAAATGCCATGGGTTTACCCCCTATGCTTTAATCATTGTTTGAACCAGCGACGCGCGGCGTATATCGCGCTGTTCGTCGGTTAACGATTCGCCAGTCGCCTGCTCCAGGCTTGCCGGCTGCGCGGTTACCAGCAGCCGATCCAGCGTATCGGGCCGTATCGAAATCAGGCGCATGCACGAGCCGAGCCTCAGGCACGACCAGCGCTGCATAAATTCCTTTGCATTCATGCGCCTCGCGCGCTCCATAACTCCAAGTGCGCGCATCAGCCGATCCTCTAAAGCGATGCGATCGCCTGCATGCAGCGCGACGCGTACCTTTCGTTCCCAATCCACCATTTGATTGGTGGCGGACTGCATGTCGTCCAGGATATCGCTTTCCGTTCTGCCAAGCGTCACCTGATTCGACAGCTGGTACAAGTCGCCTTGGGCCTCGCTTCCCTCTCCATATAGGCCGCGCAGCGTCAACCCAAGTTTTGAAACCGCCTGGGTAACCTTGCCCATCTCTCCCGACCATGTTAGCGCCGGAAGGTGGAGCATCGCCGACGCCCTCATGCCCGTGCCCGTGTTCGTTGGGCATGCGGTTAGGTAGCCCAGCTCAATATCATATGCGAACGATAGTTTGCTCGATAGCCAATCATCCGCTTCAAACGCAATCTTTGCCGCGAGCGGCAGATCGAATCGATTAACGAACGCCTGCACTCGCAGGTGATCTTCTTCGTTAATCATAACGCTTAGCGTTTCATCATCGTTTAGCAGCACTGCGGAACGCTCCGGCGTTCTGAGCAGGTCGCGGCTGATAAGGTGCCGCTCTACCAAAGCCTGACGCTGTATGGGCGTCATGCGATCCAGCGACACGGTTCGCAGTTCATGCGGCTCAAGCGCGTTTGTCGCGCGTCGAATCGACTCCTGCGCCTGTTCCACATCAAGAAACCCTGGGAAAGGAAGATCCGCATGATTGCGCGCAAGGCGAACGCGGCATGTCAGCACAACGTCGCGATCCGGAACCGAGTCAGGCATGCTTCTCCTCCTCCCTTGCTGGCTGCATCGCGCGTATTTCATCGCGCAGCTTCGCGGCGAGTTCGAAGTCCTCGTCCGCAACGGCGCGGTCCATATCGCGCCTGAGCGTCTCAAGCCGCTTCGCCGCGTGATTTTGTTCCTCCGAACGCGGAGGTATGCGGCCGGTGTGCTGCGTTTTACCTCCGTGAATGCGTCCCAGCAGCGACACTAGCTGCGAGCGGAACGCGTCATAGCATTTGGGGCAGCCAAGCATGCCCGTTTTTTGAAATTCGTCATATGTCTGACCGCAGCATTCGCAGCGCATCTCGACATGTTCGTGTTGAGTTGAACCCGCCCCCTGCAGCAAACTGAGCAGCAGCGTGCTCATACCCGCCATCGTCAGCGCCTGCTTGTGCTTCTGGCAGCACGCGGCGCATAGATGCTGTTCCGTTTTATCACCGCCGACTATCGTTGTTAAATGAACGGTGGCAGGCTGCTGGCCGCAATTTTCACATAACATAATGGCTTACGCCTCCTTTTGATCGCGCACGACCTGCAGCAGCATTTCACGAAGTACGCTGGCGCGCAGCGCGTCTTTCACCGCAAGCGGAAGATTGATCGCCCTGGCGGAAGTAGCGGCCTGCATGAGCGCGCTTTCCCTGTCGGACAGGATTCCCTGTTCGGCTAGCTGCTGTATGATGGAAAACGCATCCTGCGCCGATACCGACGCGCCGATACGTTGATTAATCAAATAGAACAATTGATCGCCTTGCGCCTTGCGCAGCCTGACGATCCTGACAAAGCCGCCGCCGCCGCGCCTGGATTCTATCGCATACCCTCGATCCGGCGTGAATCTTGTGGACAGCACATACGTAATTTGGCTGGGCGCGCATCTAAAATAGCCCGCCAGTTCGTTGCGCTGCACGTCCACTTGATCCTGGTCCTCCCCCAGAAGGGATTTGATAAACGCCTCGATATCGTCGCTCAAAGGTTTCATGGGGTCACCTCACGGTTATTCTTCGCCGGGAACCGCCGGATACCCTGTCCGACCCCTCACCCGGTTTGGATTGACTTTCTCTGCCTATTCATAGTATAGCAGAAGTTGAAGAAAGTGCAACCGGAACTTTTTGACTTTTCCTGACCTTTGTAGCGAAAATCACATCCGTTGTATCATCCATCCACTTTGTGTATTAATAATAATATAATAATTACTTTAATTTATATATAATATATTGATTGTAATAATTAAAGCCGCCGCAATCATCCATCATATTGCCGCGGTTTTAATAGAGCTAATTTATATACATAATATTATGCATGAACGACACTTCCAAAGCTTTCTCCACGCGCCGCCTTCACTATGCTCTGCGCATTCTTTAGCCCAAACACGCGCAGTACGGGCACTCCGTTTTCCTTGCATAATATAATTGCCGCAGTATCCATCACACGAAGGTTCATCCGCAGTACGTCGTCATATGTAAGATCCGGCAGGAACTTCGCGCTCGCGTCGAGATTGGGATCGCGATCATATACGCCGTCCACATTCTTCGCCAGCAGTATCGCGTCGACGGAAAGTTCGATCGCGCGCAGCGCGGCGCCCGTATCCGTTGAAAAAAACGGATGCCCCGTACCGCCGGCAAGCAGCAGCGCGCAGCCATCCGCAAGAGCAGCCAGCGCCCCGCGCTGGGTATACGGATCGGCGAAGCGCGGTATATCAAACGCAGTCAGCGTCTTTACGCGCACGCCAGCGCGGGTCAGCGCGTCTTGCATAAGCAGCGTGTTAATAAGCGTGGCAGTCATCCCCATCTGGTCGGCTATAACAGCGTCGACGTTCGCCGCCGCTCCGGATCGACCGCGCCAAATATTGCCGGCACCGATAACCACGGCAATTTGCACGCCCATGTCCGCAACTTGCTTTATCGAGCGCGCGACAGAATCAAACTGCGCGAAGTCAAACAACCTGCCGTCCAGCCCCAGCGCTTCGCCGCTGAGCTTTATCAATATACGATTATACATATCTATAATATAGGGCGTCGGAAAACGCATCTTCCAACGCCCCGCCCCATAGCGACTCGCGTCGTTTTGGGGAGCCCCTCCAATGCCCTATTGTCAGGCTAATCCCGCCTGCTTCATAACTTCAGCCGCGAAATCGTCTTCCCTCTTTTGCATGCCCTCGCCGCGCTCAAACCGCACAAAGCGGCGGATGCTCAGCTTCTCTCCGATTGCTGCCGTCGCTTCCGCTATAAGCCCTTTGATTGTCTTTTCCGGATCCTTTACGAACGCCTGCTCAAGAAGGCACGTATCTTTATAATATTTCTCAATGCGCCCTTCCACCATGCGGTCGACTATTTTCTCCGGCTTGCCTTCGTTAAGCGCCTGCACTCGCAGTATTTCCTTTTCCTTATCCAGTGCTTCCTGCGGCACTTCCTCTTTGTTCAGATACAGCGGGTTTGCCGCCGCTATCTGCAGCGCGATATCGTGCGCCAGCGCTTTAAAGGCGTCTGTTTTCGCTACGAAGTCGGTTTCACAGTTAACTTCGACCAGCACTCCGATTTTTCCGTTCATATGGATATAAGCGTCCACAACGCCCTCGGCGGCTATCCGTCCGGATTTTTTCGCCGCCGACGCGAGACCCTTTTCGCGAAGAATTTCGACCGCCTTCTCGACGTCTCCGCCGCTCTCCACCAAGGCTTTCTTCGTATCCAATATACCGGCGCCGGTACGCTCTCGCAATTCTTTGATCATTGCGGTTGTTACTTCAGCCATATATGATCTCCTCCTTTAGTAGCGGTGACTCTGTCCCGCCGCCCCTGAAAGAATGGGGCTTTTTACCCTCGCCCCACACCCGCTGTATTCGTCAATCGTTCGTCATTGCGCTGCGGCCACAGCTTCGACTTCGTCCGGTTCAAGCTGCTCGCCTTGCTTGCCTTCCAGCACCGCGTCCGCCATTTTGCCGGCGATCAGCTTCACAGCGCGGATGGCGTCGTCGTTTCCGGGGATTATATGATCTACTTCGTCCGGATCGCAGTTTGTATCCACAATAGCTACGATCGGTATTTTTAGATTCCGCGCCTCCGCGACGGCTATGGCCTCCTGCCTCGGATCGACAATAAACAGCGCGCCGGGAAGCTTTTTCATTTCGCGAATACCGCCAAGATTGCCTTCCAGCTTCTCGCGCTCATGCTGCAGCTTTATTACTTCCTTCTTGGGCAGCTGCTCGAATTGCCCCATTTTTTCCATACGATCTATCGCGTTCAGCCGATCGACGCGCGTGCGCATCGTGCGGAAATTGGTCAGCATCCCGCCTAGCCAGCGCTTATTAACATAGAACATGTTGCAGCGCTTCGCTTCCTGCTCAATCGATTCCTGCGCCTGTTTCTTCGTTCCGACGAATAAAATCGACTTGCCTTCCATCGCTATATCGCGAAGGAACAAATATGCCTCGTCTATTTTGCGAACGGTTTTCTGCAGATCTATGATGTAGATTCCATTGCGCTCGGTAAAGATATACGGCGCCATCTTCGGGTTCCACCTGCGTGTTTGGTGTCCAAAGTGTACGCCCGCCTCGAGCAGCTGTTTCATGGATATTACCGCCATGATTTTCCTCCCTTTCGTTATTCCACCCCGCGCATCACCTCGGCGCACGACCCTAAAGGCACGCGTACGCCGATCCGCGCAGGTGCGTGATCCTAAATATTATACCCGCAAACTCGCGCCTGCGCAATAGGGTTTGCGAATTTTTAATCCCTTTTATTATTATTTATTAGTTTATATTATAAATATATATTTGCGGATCGCAAATCGCGTCCAATAAAAGGCCGCCGTTCATCCGCCTCTTTTGCGCTTTGCCATTTTACCACCAGCAGCAGCGGATAAATGGGCGTGTTCGAAAATTTACAGAGCGGTTGTTCGAATTTTCTGATTCTGTTTTCACGCTTTCCCGCACAAGATAGAGTAGTACCGGCGGACAGTCTGCGGACAGCCGCCTGAAATCGGTGTGCGGGAGGTACCAACATATGAAGTGGACGCGGGGATTCGCCGGACGCTTCGAACCGCGCGCGGTGACTGCGGTCGTTGCGCTGTTCGCGCTGATGGTTGGCATAACGGGATTCGCGCCTGCAAGCGCGGAAACAATCGACACGTCGGCGCCGCTTGAAGCGAAGGCGCCGTTCGATCTCCAAACTCCGTCGTATCTTCTTATGGAAGCTAAAACCGGCAAGGTCATATTCGAGAAAAACGCGGACGAACGGCGCCCCGTCGCGAGCGTCACGAAGCTTATGACAATATTGCTCGTATTGGAGGAACTGGATCGCGGCGTGGTCAAGCTCACCGATTCTGTATTCTGTTCGGCCAACGCGGCGGGAATGGGCGGATCTCAGGCGCTGCTTGACGCGAACGTTCAGTATCCGCTGGAAGAGCTTCTTAAATCCACAATTGTCGCCAGCGCGAACGACAGCGCCGTAGCGCTGGCGGAATATTTGAACGGGTCGGAGGACGCGTTCGTTAAGCGCATGAACGACCGCGCCGCTCAACTTGGTATGACAAATACCCATTATGTAAACGTAACCGGCCTGCCTGCGGCAAATCAATATACGTCCGCGCGAGATGTAGCGACGGTTTCACGCGCGGTCGGGCAGCATCCAACTTTCTTCAAGTACAGCACTATTTGGATGGATTCGCTCAAGCACCCCAGCGGTCGCGTGACCGATCTTACAAACACAAATAGGTTGATTAGATTCTACGAAGGCGCGGACGGATTCAAGACAGGGTCGACAAACGAGGCGAAATATTGTTTATCCGCCACTGCCGCTCGCGGATCGACGCGCATGATCGCGGTTATATTGGGCACTCCCGCCAGCCAAACCCGGTTTGACGAAGCGCGCAAGCTTCTGGAATACGGATTTGCGAATTATCAATTGAACTCGCTCGCCAAGAAGGGCGATTTAATCGGCGCAGACGTCGCCGTGCGCCTGGGAGCGCAGAGCAGCGTAGCCGCCGCCGTTGGCTCGGATGTGGAACTACTGTTGGGCAAGGGCAAGGAGCGCGACCTGAAATTGGACGTAACGCTCGCCGACACGGTACCCGCCCCCGTTCGCAAGGGCGACGTGATCGGCGAAGTGCGCGTGATGCTCGCGGACGAACTTCTTATGGCGCTCCCCGCCGTGGCCGCGTCGGATGTGCCCTACCCGGGATACCTGGAGGCAATCATGCAAATTCTAAACAACTGGAAAATATAATATTTAAATATCTATAATAATAAACTGCCGCGCGGCATATCGTCCGCGCGGCAGTTTGGCTATTTATCCGTTATATCAGCCGATTATTCGATGGTAACAAACGACCAGATCACATCGCCTGTAGGCATCATGATCAGGTTTTTCACGTTTGGCTTGAGCATAAACGGGCGCGTGTAGAACTGCAGGGGCGCTACTCCGCCCGTAGCCATCAGGACACGCTCGCCTTCAGCGCAAAGCTGCGCGCGCTCTTCGGGGTCGGTGGTGGACTTAATCTTCGCGACGATCGCGTCGAACGCGTCCGCCCACGTCTGGTCGCCGTTCAGGCCCCAATACGCGCCTAACCCTGCATCCTTGGTCACCTCGGAAGCCTTGGTATAGGTGCCCAGATCCTTGCCCACGCGCGGATAGTTGTTGCCGGAATTGCTTATAACGATTTCAAGGAAGTTAACGCAGTCGTTGAAATCAGCGATCCAACCCATGCGCGCGGCTTCGGCATTGCCTTCCTTAAGGTTCTGCTGCAGCGTCGCCCACGCTTCGGTATTGATCGTCGCAGGTATGCCAAAGCTGTTCCACGTTTCTTGCACATACTGGATGATCAGCGCGTTGGCGCCGGAGTTATTAAACGAGAACTCGATGGACGGGAAATCCGTAAACTTCAAGTCGCCGCCTTCGATCGAGCCGCTATACGCATAGCCCAGGTCGATCAGCATCTGCGCGGCGGTCACCTGGTCGACGGTATAATCCGGATTGATATCGCTAGGCGTATCGGTTCCTTCGTACCAGTTGGTGTACGTTTCAGACGCGCGAACGTCCGCGTTCAAGCCGTCGCCCAGCGTCGCGGGATAGAAGCCGGTCGCCGGAACGCGTCCGTCCTTCGTAACGTACGTGCAAAGCTCTTGCCTGTTAATAAGCTGCCCGATAGCGAAGCGCGCCTTGGACTGCTCCTGAACGGTCAGCTGCTTTCCGGCCGGCGAGTAATCCTTATGTACATTGAACAGAATGTAGTATGTGCCCAGCATCGCGCCAAAGTTCAACTCGCCAGGATACGTCGCGTTAAGGCGATCGAATTCGGTGGGATCAAGCGAATCGATGAAAGACGCCACGCCGTTTTCATATGCGGCGAGAATAGCCACGTTATCTTCAGACAGCAGACAATTGACCTTGCCGATCGATACTGAATCCGCATCCCAGTAATACGGGTTCTTCTCATATGCGATCACATCGTCTACGGCGTACTTGGTCATTTTGAACGCGCCAAGGCCTACGTAGGTTTCCGGATTGGTCGCCCAAATTCCCCCGTTATCCGCAAGATCTACGCGAACCGGGTAGAACGTTGGGAACGCGGCAAGTTCGAGGAAGTACGGGGTAGGGCTGTTCAGCTTAACGGTGATCGTCCGCGCGGCGTCATCCGCGACGACGTTCAGGTTGCCATCGGCATATCCCTCGATCACGTCGTACATAAAGCCGTAGTCCGCGCCAAGGTCGGCGGAAGAAGCGCGATCCCATGAAGCTTTTAACTGGCTGGCGGTAAAATCGGTGCCGTCCGACCATTTCAAGCCTTCGCGGAGCGTGAACACATAGGTTGTTCCGTCTTCCGAAACCGTATAACTTTCCGCAAGCTCAGGCGCTAGCCGCGCTTCGCCATCGACATAGCGGAAGGCCATCAAGCCGACATGCGCTAAACGGATGATGTTAGAGCCTGCCGACGCGCTGTTAAGCGCAGGGTCGATAGAAAGCGGAGTGCCGCCGCCCCAGAACATGGAAATCTCTTCGCCTTCCGCCATAGCGGCGAAGGAGAAGAGCGGCAACGCGAGCAATGCCGCCAGAAGAATCGCGATAACTTTCTTCATTCAAAATCCTCCTTTTTTTATTGTGATCGTATCCAATAAACGAATTAAAGATAGCATATAAATGCATGTCTGTCAAGAAGTCGGCAAGATATGACATAGAAATCGCTTATATTATCCCAACAAGAAAAATCAGCGACAGCATATAAAAAACTATGTGCAGCCCCATAATTCAACGCAAACAGGGCGGACTGCCGCCGCCCTGTTTCATTATGCATAGCGTTATATAACGTTATACAGTCAGCTGCCCGTTCTCCGCGTCGATTATCTTGAGTATCTGCAATTCTTTGCCGGTGTTCGCGTCAATGTATATCAGGAATTCGCTGTCCGACCATTTGCCGATAAACTCCCACGCGAGCTTCTCACCGCCTGTCAGCGGAATTACGCATAGCCGTTCGTTTGATACCGTCAATCGATCGGACACCATTTCGCGCGCCTGTTCCACGTTCAGCTGCGGGTCGATCAGCGCGCGCTCGGTATGGTTCATCAGATAGTTGTTCGCTTCCAACCCTACTATCGCGCCGGTATCCATTCGCACCTGCACCTTTACCAAATCGGGATACAGAAGCACACCTCGCTCGACGCAAGCGAAATTTATTACAGCCAATCCTTCATATTGCTGAAAGTAGCTGGATTCCATCTCTCCATAGCCGTGCGCCGTCAGAAACGCGAGCGCGCGCTCCACGCAATCCGGAATCATAAGGATTTGTTCGTACTGCCCCTGTTCCGGAATGATCCATAATATCTCCCCGCCCTGCTGGGTTACGTGCACATTCAGCCGACCGTCCGTCGTATCCACCACAAATCCGTAGCTGGCGACCGGCCCGGACGTATCCGCCGTACGCGCAGCCGCCTGTACGCGCTCAGCGCCAATAAACGCCACCGCTCTGCGCAGCGCTTCGTCCGCGTCCACCTGCTCGATTCCCAGAGCCTTCGCCTGGCCTTCGTGCTTGCCGTCCGAGAACGGCCCGTCGTATATAAGCGACGGATATTCCGACGCGTTCTCAGTATCCATAGCGCGCACGAGAGGGGCCTGCTCGTTCGCGTTGGCGGCGCTCCAATAACTGTCGGGAACGCTGGCAAGCATATCCCGCAATTGATTATTAATAACGGAACAGTGCGCAAGCAAGGCCTCCAGCTGCTGCAGATCCATTTCCGAGTAAGGCTGCCCCGCCGCCGCAGCCGCAGTAAGCGTTCGCGCGTAGTCTGACAGCTGATTTACAAACTTGATGCTCGCCTGTATCGGCTCGCCTTCCAGCGGAAGCTGCGCGAGCGAACCCTGCGCTTCGCCCGCTTGCATCGATATGCGCGAGAGAAGCAGCGCGCCTTCGCCAGGCGTCGCGCTCACCATGAACTTGCTAAGATTCGTTTCGACAGATTGTAGCCCGTCTATCAGGCTGTAAAACGCTTGCTGGCGCGTATTCTCAAGCTGGCGCTTCAACTTCTCAGTACGCATCGTCTGCCATACGATCAGCGCGATTGCTGCGGCAAGCAATAGTCCAAGAGCGATTGCCGCGTTTCTCCACCCGGATGAATCCCGCTGGCTCGTTCGTTCAAACTTCCAGCCGCCGCGCGCGTTTGTCGTCATATTATCTTCCCTTCATTCAGCGCGAGGCTTCACGCCCCGCCGCCCCGTGAATTAATTGCAGCTGCGCCCATACCCGCCGCTACACGGCGAACCAATGCTTGCCGATTTGAAGCCGCACGTCTCGCGACCATATCCACGGATTTGTAGCCGTCTGCGGATTAAAATAGTACAGCGCGCCGTATGTTGGATCCCAGCCGTTGAGAGCGTCCCTGGCGGCGCGCCATGCGTCCGCGTCGGGAGTCAGATAAAACTGACCGTCCGCCACAGCGTCGAACGCGCCCGATTGATATATCACTCCGGCGACGGTATTGGGAAATCCGGAGTTTCGCACGCGGTTCAGCACGACTGCCGCCACCGCCACCTTGCCCAAATACGGCTCTCCGCGCGCTTCGCCATGTATAATGCGCGCAAGCAGCTCCGTCTCGCTGGATGTATATCCGCCGCTAGCCGCTACGCTGGAGCCGCTCGAACTGCTCGACAGAGTAACGCCCATCGCGGCGGCCGTCGCGGCGCCGACCACTCCGTCCGCTTTCAATCCGTTCTTTTTCTGGAACGCCACCACCGCGTTATATGTGCTCTGCCCAAACACGCCGTCAACCGTGCCGGAATAATAGCCCCATTGCTTTAGTTTCTTTTGAATAGCCGTTACTGTCGATCCAGTGGATCCCCAGGCGCAAACTGCCGCTTCTGCGCTCGCGCCGAGTATCAGCAGCAGCGCGACCGTCAGCGCCAAATATTTCCCGGTCTTACGCATGCCGTATCCTCCTTTTAGCGCGGGACTCTGCCCCGCCCCGAATTAAATGGGGCCGAACCCCATACCCGCTTTGCAAGTTCGTTTCCAGTTTTCGCAGAACGATGGAAATTTATCCGTTCGGCAAATCATTCCAGTTAAGCGGAGGCTCTGCCCCCGACGCCCCCGAACGAGACATGGCTTTTGCCATCGCCCCGTACCCGCACACTCTCTGCGAATAATGCGGACGCTTCCGCCTTCGACAGATTTCATTCAATATAACGCGAACCGCTAACCGAATATCTCGCGCAGCCATTCCAGTACCACGCTTTTAAACAAAGGCTTACATTTCAGCCGATCTGTATGGTCTGTAAACGCGTCGTCCGGATTACTTATTAATATCGAAGGCCTGGACGGCGACCGCCGCACGGTTTGTATATTATATTCCCCTACCTCCGGCAGACGCGCTGAAAAAACCAGCTCCGCGCGCTGCGTCTCTCCGCGCTGTTCTTGATTCGCCTGCGTTTGAACGGCGGCTTGCGCGGCGTCCAGCGTATCCGGAGTTAGAAGGCACAGCGGCGGGTACATCACGCACCACCAATTCCGACCGCTTGCGCTGCCGATACGCACAATCAATGCATCGTATGATCCGGCGGGAAGCGTCATACCTGCATATTCGCGATCCGGGAACGACTCGCGCGCGAATGTCACCGATACGTCTCCCGCAAAGCCGCCCGTCCGAGCCGCGTCCGACGCCACGCGCTCCATCGCGGGCAAAAGCTCTGGAATCGATTCCCTTGCGCTGTTTGCGTCCACGCTTGATAACCGCCGCGCGAAAGCATCGAGAAGCGCGTCGCGAACGGCAAGCTTCAACAGCTGCGCGTCTGGCTCGTCGCTGTCCGCTATCACGTGCAAACGGATTATATCCCCGCTCGCGATCGCCTGTTCTAATCGGTCGCGTTCGTTTTCAAATTCATCTAGTTTATTAAATATATTAAATATATTTAAATGAAAATCCGCTTTTGTGAAACCATAGGCGGCAACGACAAAAACCGCCGCCGTCATAATCCCCGCCATCAATCTGCGCATAAAAGGTCGCATCGTTATTCCTCCCGCCGCAACATATATACAGTGTGGTTCACAAAGCGAGTTTATATGCGTCATTCGCGCAGTTTTCATCCGACCGACGCATTATCCAAACCGCGCCGCATACGATTGTACGAACATCTTCTGCGGGAAAACGCATATCGGGAGGACGCCTATGTTGAAGAAACTCACAGCGCTCGGTTGCGTCGCGTTGACCGTGTTTTTGCTTTGGCGCATGCCTTCGCTGATATCCGGTTATCCGGTCAACCGCGACGGGCTGATACGCCGGAAAAGCTGGGAAGGCGTGCTTCGCGTATGGATTTGCCAGGATTGGAGTTCTACGCTGCCGGCATGGCTTTCCAGGCAAATCACCGCGTTTGAAAAGGAGCACAAGGGCGTTCATGTGCGGGTGCAGAAGGTTGCGCCCGGCGCATGGGAAAACGAGGCGTCGGTACCCCCGGATATTCTGCTGTTCTCGCCGGGCATGCTGAGCGCTCCGCAGGATATATTGATTCCATTTGCGCCCTCTGAGGAATTTTTACCTGAGACGCTTCGTTCCGGCCGCTGGATGGGCGAACAATACGCGCTGCCGGTCGCCCTGGGCGGATACGCAGTGCTATTCAACGAGGGCTTATTTCCGCCCGGCGTCGCTCTGATAGATCCGCAGCCTATAAAGAAGCAGCAGCGATACGCGCTTAACGTAGCCAGGGGCGGCGCGCTTGCTGCGCTTATCGGCTGGGACGAGGGAGTGCGAGCGGCGCGCACGCTTCGAATGCCGGAGGAATTCGGAACCTCCACTTCCGATCAGGCATACGCGGCGTTTGTAGCGGGAAACGTCGGCGCGCTTGTTTGTTCGATAGATCACGCGCGAAAATTCGCCGCGCGAGAAGCGGCGGGCAAGGGATTTGCTTATCGAATCGAAACTCCGCTTTCCGGATTTTGCGACCAGATAGCAATGATTGGCCGAATCCGCCGCGATACGAACGACGGACGCTCCGACATGGCCAACGAATTCGTTTGGTTTGTCACAGGCAAAGCGGCGCAGGACACGCTGGCTAACTTTGGTTTGCTGCCGGTTCGCACCGACGCCGCCGAACCGTCCGCAGTTACTCCCGCGTTGGCGGCGCTGTATAATCGTTATAAAACGCAGCTTATTACGCCAAACGCGTACGGCTGGTCCGCCGTAAAGGACACGTTCTTCGATCAGTCGCTGTACGCGCTTATGAGCGACGTCGGCGCGATTCACGATACGATCGAACAAATAAGATGATATCGTAGGTGGATATAATTTTTATGGCCGCGCCTGTGTGTAACGCGGCCGTATTAATCCGCATATATATAGGGAGGAGCGACTCATCAACCATTCGGGGAGATGACCAATGAAAATATGCGATGACGAATTGTATGCGCATGGCGAGGCATCGACAGATTATGCCGACGACGGCGATTCAGCCGAGCAATATGCCGCCGCCGACGAATCTTCGGAAGCGTCGGATGTATCCGGCACGGCCGACATGTCTTTCGAAACGTATGCCAACAGCGAGGCATCTCTCGCTTCCGAGCTGGCCAGCCAGCGCGCCAACGCCAATCCTGATATAACCATAAGAATAACTCGCGATATAAAACTGACTCGCGCAATTCGAATATCACCCCTTCCTGCCGGCGGACGCGTATATATCCGCTCAAACAATAATGGCCCCTTCACTATATCGCACGCGGACGACTACGACGGTCCGCTTTTTATAATAAGGCGTTTCGCCTCGGCCGTGTTTTCAAATATTATTTTTGACGGCGGATCGCTTAGCGGCAAAGCGAATAAAAATGCGCTGCTCGTAAGCGGCGGCAATCTTCTGCTTGAGGAAGGCGCCGTCGCGCAAAACAACGACAATCAATCCGATATCAACGGCGGCGGCGTGATCGCCTACGACGGTACGCTTTGGATCCGAGGCGCCTACGTTTATAATAACAAAACCATCGGTGACGGCGGCGGCGCGTATATTGTCGGAAAAACGAACGTGTATCTGAGCGGCGCGCGAATTGCTGAAAACGAAGCTGAAAATGGCGGCGGCGTATACCTGGACAAGGATGTTCGCTTCATCGCCAACGACAATGGCGACGTCTCCGAATTTAGCGAGAACCGTGCCGATAAAGGCTACGCAATGTACTTCGTGCGCAATGCGTGGAATGCGAATCTCGATTTGGATCCGCTGTTTTTTAATGGCAATCATAGCAGAGTACCGGAGAATATCGTTACCGCCTCCGATATAATCGGCCCAAGCGCGGCGGACGCGTCTGTGCGCGGAGGCGAGCATAAGGGAACCATTTATATTGAAATCGCGCAGAGCGAAGCGGAAGACCCGCAGCAGCCCGTTCCCAATCCTCCGCCTTATCCGCAGCCGCCGCCATGGCAGCCGCAGCCGCCGGATCAACCGCCCCATCCAAGTCAGCAGCAAGTTCTGGTGAAATTTAACAGCGGCGGTGGAACTCCCGTAAAATCGGAGAGCATCGCGGTTGGAGAAAGAGTAAGCGAGCCTTATCCTCCCAGCAGGAACTGCGATATATTCGCGGGTTGGACGACCGATGCCACCGGAAAGAATATGTGGCATTTTTCAAACCCCGTTCCTGCGGACATGACTCTATACGCGAATTGGATTGCACGCGCATGTCCGCCTCGACGCTGATATTGCACGCTCCCTAGCCGACGACCACAATTCAGACGGCCTGCCCGTGAAAGCGCACCGGTTTAAACGAACGGCGGCGCGGTGATTGAGCGAGCGATTAATCTCAAAATTCAAATCGAAAAGGAGAATCTTTGTTATGGTAATTCATGTATATAGAAGCCTAAAGAAAAATCCGAAAAGCAATACGGTAAAATCCGCAGCAGCGCTGGCCGCAAAGAAATCGGCCGCCGCAAAAAAAGCAAAAGCGGCTAAGACGGCCAAAACGGTAAAGACTGTTAAGGCGGTAAAGACGGCCAAAACGGCGAAGATAGCCAAGACGGCGAAAAAACCGTTGAGCGCGTCCGCAGTGAAAAAGGCGGCTGTAAAATCAACCGTCAAACCGACCTCGGCGACGAAAAAAATCAGACGCAATAATACGGTCATCACGCGCACGGATCGCATATTCCGCGTAAAAGAGCGGGTCGTGATCAATATCAAGATAGTAAAGCCCGTATGATCCCGGCGCGCAGGGTGGGACACAAAGGTGAGGGATGCGCGATATGGGGGATTGTATGATGATTGCAAAACAAACGGCAAGCGCTTCTTCAGCGGCGCGGGTCGCGGCGGCGCTGGCGCGTCAGCAGCGAACGGCGGCCGCGCAGGAAGCGAGAGCCGCAAGAGCGGCGCGAATAGAAGCATACAATAAAGCGCGGCGCGAAGCGCAAGCTAAACACGCAGCGGCAAAAAAGGCGACCGCGAAAGGCTCGGTCAACCCCGTGCACAACGCCAGCCTTGCCGCGCATTCTATACCTGCGGCACCGCGAGCGCTGCGGGCACCGCTAGCTTTTCCACCGGCGCGTCCGGAGGATCGATATATTTATATTAAGAGCGCCGGAGCAAGCGTACGCGGCGGATCGTTTTTGCCGCTAGAAAGCACGGCCAAATCCGGCGGCATTTCCGTGAGCGAAAACGCCGTTAAAATAAAGGACAGCGGTTTTTACTACGTCTCGTGGAGCGTTTATACGTCCAACGCGAGCGGAGAGGGCATGCTGTACCTGGCGCTGGAGGATATAGATATCGAACTGGAGAAGCTGAACGGTTCAAGGAAAAACAGCGACTCGCGGGTTATATGGTTCGACGCGGGCTCAACAGTACGGTTGGGCGTGCATGACGCGTTGAACAGCACAACGGTTGACGGCGTCGATCTGTTGATTATCCATATGGGATGATAACCGATCGCGCGAGGGCGGCATATCGCCGCCTTACGTAACGGATATCCTGCCGCCCATATATCGAATACAATCGCTCATTCAACCAGCCGCAATTCGCTCGTCCACGGCACGAATCCGATCGCATGCGCGGGAGAAGCCTCGTCTAATGTAAAGTCCGCGTTCCCCGCGTCTAAGAACAATGGATCGTCCACCAGCGAGTTTTTATCGAACCCATAGCGTTGAAGCGTTTCATACAGCGCACCCAGAGAACCCGACGGATCCCAGAATAGATTTCGCTCCGCGACAATCATATCCGACTGGGTAGCGCCAAAAAGCGTCGCGCCATCCCCGATAATCAAATTGGACTGCAGTTTTATCGCGGGTTCGCTCTCCTTCGTATGCACCTCGACCTGACCGCCTTCGTTATACGCGATGATATTGTTCACCGCCGTATTATCGCGCCCATAGTTGATGAACAATCCCTGCGAACCGCAACTGTACACGATATTCTGCCGGATCGTAATATCGGACGCGCCTTCGTCAAGATATAGCCCCCACCCTCCGTATCCGTCGCCGTACGCGTCGTCCGCCATCGAGCGCACGTCGTGGATTATGTTTCTCTCCACCACCGTGCCGCTCTGCTTGCCCAATAGGTAGATGCCTCCCATATCCGATAATCGCCCCTGCCCGATATCGTATATAATATTATCCGAGATCGTAAGCTTCCTCGTCGCGCTATATTGGTATCCCCAAACCCATCCCGCCGAAATCGCGCTGTAATAGCCATCGTGAATTTCGTTATGACTGATTATGCTATCGGCGACATGCACCAGCAGTATGCCGACCGCGTTGTTATTATTGCGCCCATACCTGCTTATATCGTTGCCCGACAGATCGAGCCGTTCAGTGCGGCGCGCGTCTTCGGCCAAATTGACGCCGTGCGCGAATATCGCGTTCGCGCCGACGCCTCGAAATCGGCAATCGACGACCGCGCTGTCCGTTACTCCCTGATATAATTTAAGCGCGGTGCCGCCCAACCGCTCGAACGCGCATTGCTCAAACCTCAGCCATGTACTCGCGGCGGCGAAAATCGCCGATTCCGTATCGTAAGCGGCCTGCGGAAAATCAGGCGTTTCACCTATTGAAGAATCCGTGCCCGTAAACGATATACCGCGGAAAGTCAAGCGAGAGCTGTTCTCTATAGTAAGGATGCGTTCTATGCCGCCCGCCCACAGCGTAAATCCGTCGATCGATTGCCCCTCCTCGGGCACATAGTATAGCGTTCCTTCAAGGCGATCCAGATACCATTCGCCAGGCAGCGATAGAGCTTCGCGCATATTCTCCAGCCAATATCGGTCGCCCGGCCAAACCGTTAAGCTGGTCTGCCTGGATAGTTCGATGCGCCCGGATATGGAATCAAACGCGGCCAAATAAGCGGATTCATCCTTCCATAAATGAAGCATACGAACGATGATGTCCTTAGGATTATATACATTATTTAAATCTATTAACATATCATCATTCGCGAAGAACGCGCGAAAGCCGTTATTGTTCGCAACCTCTCCGGATTGCTTGAACGTCAGCCGATCCGCGTCCCCATATATCGCGAAGCGCGCGCGAAAGTACGATCCTTCATCGGGAGTGCGCGCGCAGGTAAGCGCGCCCTCAGAGTTATATACGGCGTTAAAGTCGCGCTGTGCCAGCAGCGCGCCTACGTCCGCCGCCCATACGGATATACCGTTAAGCTGCGTTTCATAGAAATTTGTGATAGCGCGGCTTGCGTCCAGCACAGGCGTTTCTCCAGGGTATGCGGCGAACAAAACATTGTTGCGCCCGTGCGCGTCAAGCGTTATCGTTTCCGTAACGGGATACCTCCCGCCGCGCAGCCAAACCGTTATCCTCCCGTCCGCGCGGATTGATTCCAAACGATCCGCCGCCTCTTGCAGCGTTCGCAGCGGGCTGTCGATCATCCCCGCGTTCGAATCGTCGCCGTTTGGCGATACGAACAAATCATGAGCGCCGATGGCCACAGCGGCTTCGACAATCGAGCCCGCCTCCGCTGGTACTATCGCGGCGCACCATGACAAAAACAAAACGGCCAGGCAGGAAACAACGCGGCGGCAGTCGAATCGTTGCATATATTGCTCCACTTTTGCTCCATTCATATTGCGAAGGAGGAAATTTATGATTCGCGTTACGGTGTGGAATGAGTTTTACAATCCGCATTCACCAACCCAACCGGAGCTTGCGGTATATCCGGAAGGCATACACGAAGCGATCGCCTCGTTTCTGCGCGCCGACCCGTCCATTGAAGCTCGTACGGCGACGCTCATGCAGCCGGAGCACGGCTTGACGGAGGAAGTTCTCGAACAAACCGACGTGCTGCTATGGTGGGGACACATAACCCATCACATGGTGGCCGACGAAGTAGTCGAGCGCGTGCATAAGCACATACTAGCGGGGATGGGGCTTATCGTCCTGCATTCAGGGCATGCGTCGAAGATATTTCATAAGCTGATGGGCACGCGCACTGTCGACCTGCGCTGGCACGAGGACGGGTTGCTCAACCGCGTATGGGTTATCGATCCGGCGCACCCGATCGCGGAAGGGCTGGACGATCACTTTGATATCCCCCATGAAGAAACGTACGGCGAGCACTTTGACATCCCAACGCCGGATCAATTAGTGTTCGTTTCCTGGTTCCCGAGCGGCGAAGTTTTCAGAAGCGGCTGCTGCTGGCACCGCGGATTTGGCCGAATTTTCTTCTTCCAGCCCGGGCATGAAACTCTACCGTCGTTCTATAATGAAAACGTGCAGCGGGTTATCAACAACGCGGTTCGCTGGGCGTACAGACCCAAGCGAGGCGCGTATATAACGGGAGAAACAAAAGCACTGTAAACTTTAGATATGTGCGAATAATATTTATGGGCTGAATATTCATGATTTTATAACGGATATAAAGACAGCGTATTCAGCCTGAAAGGTTTCCCGAACACGCTATAGCTCGCGCTAGCCGCCTACGCCGTTGATTCGCGCAGCCGCTCTAGCAGCTTCTTCTCCATCCTGCTCACCTGCGGCTGGGTTACCCCAAGCGCCTTTGCCGTTTGAGCCTGGGTCATCCCCCTAAAATAACGCAGCTGCAAAAGCGCGCGCTCTTTCTCGTCGCATCTGGCGATTAGATCGCGCGCGAGCACCCTGTCGAACGGCAGCTGCTGCGACGCGTCGCCGATGGAATCGCGAAACTGCGGGGCGTCCGATTCTTCTCCTACCGGCGCGTCGAGCGAGATGGGCGCGGCGCGGCTCTCCAGCGCCGCCGCCAGCTCCTCCGGCGCTATGCCAAGCCGCGCCGAAATTTCATTCAGCGTCGGTTCCCTGCCAAGCACGCCTCTGAGTTCCTGCGCCGTTCTGGCGGCTTTCGCGGACGCGTCCTGCAGCGTGCGCGGAATATGCACGGCGTGATCGCGGCGCAAATAAGCGCGCATTTCGCCAAGTATATACGGAACCGCGAACGATGAAAACCGAACGCCGCGAGTATCGTCGAAACGGCGAACCGCCTCCATCAAGCCAACGCAGCCCGATTGCACCATCTCGCGCCTGTCCGCCCACGGGAATCGATTAGCCGCAGCATACACAAGCCCCATGTTCTCTTCAACCCGCTCGAGCGCGTCCATGCGTCAAGCCCCGGTTATTTTCTTGCGCATCCAAACGCCCGTGCCGACGCCTACCTGGGATGTGACGCGCACCTCGTCCATGAATGTCTGCATCACGGCGAATCCCATGCCCGCGCGTTCCATCTCCGGCTGGCTTGTGAAAAACGGCGTCATCGCCTGCTCGACGTCCTCAATGCCGCAGCCCTCGTCTGAAATCATAAGTTCTATTTCGCCATCGTCCGTCAGGCTGGCGTCTATCACCACATCGCCGAACGAACGCCTGTATCCGTGCACGATCGAGTTTGTCACCGCTTCGCTGACCGCCGTTTTTACGTCGTTCAGCTCCTCTATCGTCGGGTTAAGCTGCGACAGAAACGCGCTGACCGTAACGCGCGCGAACGATTCATTTTCCGACCGGCTATCGAACGCCAGCCGCATATGGTTCTTCTTCATGCCGTCTCCTTCCGCGCGCTCAGCGGCTGTTTTCTAGTATCGAGTATAATCCGGACAGCTTCATAATTCGCTGCACGTGCGGACTTTCGCCCCGCACCGCCACGCCCCCGCCGCGCTGGGCAAGCGTGCGGTATCTTCCTATCACAACGCCTATGCCGGAGCTATCCATAAACGTAAGCTCCTTCATATCCAGCACTAGATGTTTAACGCGAACGTCCGCAATTAAATCGTCAAGCTCCTGACGAACGCGGGTCGCGCTATCCTGATCCAATTCGCCTACCAACCTGACGGTGAGCGTATTCCCTTGGCGCGCGTGCTTTAGCATGTACACACCCCTAATCGCGCCTCGCCGCGCGCGGCGGACGGCGCGCCATAATTCCGATTCTTCCGATATCGCATATCGATCAGCCATTTCTTATTCCCCCAGCAATCCGTTTTTTCCTGCGTCGAAATTAATCGAATCATATTATTCGTACGACAAAAGGCGCGTGACTCCGCGCCCATTTTGTCGGATCAATTTCATTTATCCGCTTTGATTATATATGCTAAATTATATGAATGGTTTTCCACTTGCCCGACGCGAAGCGTGCGACGAAGAAAATCGAGCGCACTATCCAATCGATGTACATCGCGTACCATACGCCGTCCAGCCCCATATTAAGCGCGTCCGCAAGCAAATAGCTGAACGCGACGCGAAACACCATCATCGACACGATTGACGCGATCATCGTCACCTTCGCGTCTCCCGCGCCGCGCAGCGCGTTTGGAAGCGTGAACGAAAACGGCCAGGTAAACCACGAAATAACAAAAGAGAACGTAAGTATCCGCGTCGCCATTCCGCGAGATTCGACCGACAGCTGCCCGAACCATCCGATAGCGGGGCTTATGAATATCAGCAGCGCGGCGCATACCACAGCCATTGAAGCGATCGCGAATAGCATTAGTTTATACGTGCCGCGCTTCGCTTCATCGTATGCCCGCGCGCCGACGCACTGACCCACCACCGTCACCAGCGCAAGGCTTACCGCGCTACCCGGCATGCACGCGATACTCGCGAACGTATTGCATATGGCGTTAGCCGCCACCGCCGACGTCCCAAGCGACGCGACAAGCCGCAGCACAACGAGCTTTCCCACCTGGAACACGCTGTTCTCCAAACCGTTGGGAATGCCCACCCGCAGTATTCGCTTTACGTTTGGCATGTTCACTTTAACGCGCCAAATGTTATCGATAAACAGCTCCTGGTGCGGGCGTATAATAAGCGCGATAAACACCGCCGCGCCGCAAATTCTAGACAAGAACGTCGCGGCAGCAGCGCCAGACACTCCCCATCCCCAATGATATATGGAAACATAATTACCGGCGACATTTATTATATTCATTAATATAGATGTATACAGCGAAACCTTGCTGTTGCCCATTGAGCGGAACAGCGCCGCGCCCGCCGCGTACAGCGCGAAGAACGGAATCGAACCGTTCGTGATGCGAAAATACCGCAGCGCTCCTGCCATCACGCTTTCTTCCAGATCGCCGTATATCAAGCGAAGCAGCTCTCTGCTGAACGACAGCGCGCCGGCCATCACTATCAGCGCTATCAAAAGCGTAACCTGCACCAACTGGCGCGCGGCGTCGCATCCGCCCGCTCGGTCGCGCCTTCCAATATACTGCGCCGCAAGCACCGCCCCGCCCGTCGCGAGCGCGTTAAACAGCTGCATCAGCAATTGATTAAATTGATCAACCAGCGATACGGCGGATATCGCAGCCTCGCTTAACCCAGCCACCATCACGGTATCCGCCATTCCGATTGTAATGTTTAAAACCTGCTCTATAAGCAGCGGTATTAGAAGCGAGGCGAGCTGGCGGTTTGTAAAAATGCGTTCGTCGGTCGCGATAGCGGGCGATTCTTCCATCCTTAGTTTACCAAGCCTTACGCAATGTGACGCGTCTTGCGCATCACAAAGAAGCTCAGCGGAACCATCGCGGCCGCGGCCGTCCAGTAAATAACGTTGAAATATCTGCGGAACCACGCGACTATATTACGCACTATGTTCAACCATTTAGGCAGTACGATCATTGTTATTAAACTGTCTCCATTTTCGATCAGCGCGTTCACGTCTATCATAAACGATTGAATCGTCGGCAGAGCGAACAGCACAAACGCTAGAATCGGAAGCCCAATGCTAAGCCCGATCGTCCAGCCCTTCCATCTGGTGCGCAGGCAGGCATATCCATACGCGAATAAACCCGCCGAGACGTACAGTTTCAAAGCCCTCCAGAATGTATCTAGCGCATTATTCGGGCGGAACGGGTTCCAAAGCATCTCGTCGCTTTCGCGCTTATAATACATGGGCGCGGCGTCGGATAAAATTTCATTGGCGAAATAACCGAGCAGCTGCACAATCGTCAGCGCGGCCGCCAGCGAAAGCGAGAGTATCGCAAGATGGGTAAGTATCGCCGCGAACACGCTCCTGCGCGCGATCGGCCGCGACGTAAGAAATACGGTGTCCTTGCGAGCGGCGCGGAACATCATCGACATAATAAAGATAGGAAATATAGCGTTGTCAGACATGCCGCCATAAGAAATCTGGAATTTGAATATACCGGGCAGCGCAAGTGTCAGCGCATGCAGCGCGGTCAGCAGCAGTATCATCCATAACAGCGGTCTGATTGACGAACGATTCTCGTATCGAAGCGCGCCGACATAGCCTTGCATTTAATTATTCCTCCATAATTATAAACAACCAAACTAAAATATCGCCGGATTGATCACGCGTCCAGTTCCTTATCCGTCATCAGCACGAACAGCCGCTGAAGCGATATGGGAGTGATAGTCGCGCCGGGCGGCAATTGGTCAGGCCGCTTGCCTCTAAGATATAGCGTGGTCAATCCATTATAATCCTCGCGCTTCATCAGCTCGGCGTATTCAGGTTTTTCGGCGCCCGCGCCTGTGAGCATATACGCGTCTTTCGTCAATTCGTCAACGCCGCCCTGCGCGAGCAGCCTTCCATCCTCGATCATCCGCACCGAATCAAGCGTGCGCGCTACCTCTTCGATAAGGTGAGTAGATACTACGAAGCAGCGCTCCGGCTGAGATCTTTTCGCTTCGATAAGCAAATCATAGAATCGCTCTCGCATCACCGCATCCAGCCCCAGCGACGGCTCGTCGAACAGCGTAAGTTCTGCGCATGAAGATAAGCCTATCAGAAGCGCAAGCGACGTTTGCATGCCGCGCGACAGCGCCTTAAGTTTCTTTTTTGTATCAAGCTCGAATCGATCGATCAGGCGCTTCGCCTGCGCGGCATCCCATCTGGAATAAATCGACGCGCTAACCTCCAGCAAGTCGGAAACCGTTCGCAGTGAACCGTACTCGGGATGGTCCAGCGCCATGCACACGCGCGAAAGCACCGCGGCATTATCAAACGGACGCTCCCCAAATAAGCGCGCTTCGCCCGACGTGGGCAGATCCTGCCCCATCAATATGCGCAGCAGCGTACTTTTTCCAGCGCCGTTTCTGCCAAGCAATCCGACCACTCCGGGTTCGTTCACCGTAAGATCAAGATTGTTCAGCGCGACCTTTGTCCCGTATTTGCGCGTAACGCTCCGCGCTTCCAATATCGGCGAGGTAGTCCTCATATCGCTCATTGGTTCATCTCCAAATCAAAACGCGATCGCATTATTTATTATAGCACACTATTCCGAAATCGGCATAGCGGCGTCGGAGCCTATCTTTTTTATCAGATCCTCGTACGCGCGGCGCATGCTCCGATACACGGTGTTCGTCATCTCGCTCGGCTGCTGCGTGGTGCCCGCAGGCAATATACGATAATAATATTTATCGGCAGGCTGCCATCGCATCTGCCACGTAGGCAAATATTTGGCGTCCGTCAGGCGCGCGGAAGCCGAATCGGGATCGAGCGTAAACTGCAGCGTAAGCAGCATTCCTATTATTTCATCGGAAGAGCCGCGCTCGTTAACAAGAAAATCCCCAAGGGAATAGGCGATAAACACGTCGCGCTGCACTCCGTCCGCACACAGTACGCTGCGCCGTTCCATCTTATGGACGGTGGTAGGGTGCGTGCCCAGTATCGCGTCCGCGCCGCAATCCGCGATTTCGTCCACCAATCGCGTGATATCCGTAGGCGGCTTCGTATTAGACCTCTTGCCCCAGTGCGTGTTTATCAGAACCAGATTGGCGCCTTGCTCGCGCGCCAGGCGAACGTCGTCGCGTATGCTCTGCGCGTCTATCAGGTTGACCGCCGCCTGCCTATCTTCCTTCGTTCCCACCTTGGCGCCCGCCGTGCTCAGCCCGTATGTATACGAAAGCACCGCTATTTTTATGCCGTTCAATTCGAATGTCAGCGGCAGCGCCTGTTCGTCCGCGCTGCGATTCGCGCCCGTTACGTCGAAGCCATATTTCTCCGCAATTGTGCGCGTATGCGCCAGCCCGTCGAGTCCTTCCTCAAGTATGCGCTCCGTCGCGAGATTAATTATATCGACTCCCGCGTTTTTGAGCGCGCCGAGTATAGCCTCCGGCGCGCGGTATGTATCGTACGATTCGTTCATGGATATGGTTGATTCGAGCGTCACCATCGTAACGTCTGCGCCGTTCATATAGGGCGTGATCGTTTCGAATATGTCGTCATAATGATAAGCGCCCGCTTCCTGAAGCCCCGATTTTCTCAGCGTGCTGTCAAGCCAAATCTGACCGCCTACGCTTATGGTTACCGAGCTGGCCGCCGGCGGCGGCGCTGGAGTAGGTTCGGCGGGAACGTCGATATCCGTGGCGGGATGGTATTCGGCGATGGGCGCGGCGCCGGACGGCGCGGCGGTAGCGGCGAGCGCGTGAATCAGCGCCGCCGTATCTATCGTGATATCCTCAAGATCGCCCGCGATGCGCGGCAGCACCCAAGCGCTCATACCGACGGTAATCGCCACTATGATGAGCATCAAATAGGTGCCGAACGATATAGGACGTTTTTGTTTAGCCATATCGACCTCCTGGCGGAAACGGAGCGTAAACCGCGCTCTCTATAATTAACGAGCGGGACGGCGCGTTTGTTGAATCGAATCGCAATAAAAGGCGAGGAATCATTTGGGGCGCATCGCGCGTCCGCGCGATGCTTAGCCAGGCTTTCGGGCGGTCGTCGGCGGTTATTCAATCGCACAACTCTTAATATATAATTTATATCAGATATTCATTATGAAATTAGTCGCAATTCGCGCCGCTTCATCCGGCAGAAGGAGTCGCGTGCGGGTCGCCCATTACCGCCTTCACGCCGCGTAGGGTATCTAAAATTTCGCTGCTGCGCCTCAAGTCTATCCTTGCGAAGAATTAAATAATATGATAATCTAATATAAGAATTGTCAGCCCGCTCAAAAAATATATACAGAAGGTGATGAAATTGTACGAAACGCCAATGCGAGCGTCCGCTGAGGACTATTTGGAAACCATCCTTCTGTTAAGCCGTCGGCGCGGAATGGTGCGCGCTATCGACGTGGCTACGGAAATGAACTTCTCCAAGCCCAGCGTCAGCGTCGCAATGAAAAAACTGCGCATGCAAAGCCTTATCGAGGTTGATGAAGACGGCAATATAACACTGACTCCCGACGGCAGCGCGGAAGCCGAGCGCGTGCTGGAACGCCACGCTACGCTCAACGACTGGCTATGCCGCATCGGCGTTCCGGAAGAAATAGCTCAAACCGACGCATGCCGCCTTGAGCATATCCTCAGCGCGGAAACATACGACGCGATCAAGCGATACGCCGCGCGCACGCAATTGCATCAGCCTCAGGCGGACGGGAGCATATAGAGGTTTCGGAATCCCGCACTTAACCAACGATAAGGCGGCTCCACCTTGTTTGAGGGCGTCGCGGCCAGCGTCTCCGCCTAAAAAAGAAGGAATCTGGCAGTGGCAAATTGAACATAATAACTGAGCTTATTGGATGAAACAAACGATGCTCCCCTCATCCCATAAAAATGCGACGGGAGGTTTAGACATGCAGATCATTTTCAGCGCAAAGAATTACCCTGTTTCCCAGAGGCTATACTCGCGACTCGAAAGAAAGATAGAGAAGCTCGGACGCTATTTCCCTCCGTCCGTTGAAGCCCGGGTGCGCCTTTCCTCAGATAAAGGAAATCGAAGGTTATGCGAAATCACCATTCCGTTCGAGGGCGTGGTATTGCGCGCGGAGGAAGCGACTGAAGATATGTATCAGTCCGTCGACGGCGCGCTGGTAAAAATCGAGCGCCAGATACACCGCCATCGCACGAAGCTTGAGAAGCGCCTGCGCGTGGACGCGTTTCAGCCCGACGAAGCGGAATATCTCGACGAGCTTCCCCAGGAGGAAACGGAACACGAGATCGCTCGCGTAAAGAGATATCCGATCAAACCGATGAGCGTAGAGGACGCGGCGGATCAAATGGAAATGCTCGGGCATACGTTCTTTGTATTCGTGGACAGCGACACTCAAAAAACCTGCGTTCTATATCAGCGCAAGGACGGAAGCCGCGGAATACTAGAACCGGAAGCATAAACCGCGCGGTATTAATTGCGTGAGGATCATATTCGAATGACCGTTAAGCATACGCGAGTCGCGTGCTACATTTCCTTTATTGTTCAAGCGATTGTAAACAACCTCGCGCCGCTTTTGTTCGTAACGTTTCAACGCGCATACGCGATAACGCTCGAGCAAATCGGCGCGATTATAGCGCTCAACTTCATCACGCAGATGGTCGTGGACGCGCTCGCCGCAAAATTCGCGCGGCGAGTTTCCACGCGAGTGCTGACGGTCGGCTCGCAGGCGTGCTCGTCGCTTGGGCTGATCGGCCTGTCTGTATTTCCGCGCATATTCCCAACGCCTTACTCCGGGTTATGTGCGGCCATGACTATGAGCGCGGTAGGCGGCGGGCTGATAGAAGTGCTTATCAGCCCTATAATAGAATCTCTTCCAAGCGAAAATAAGGCTGGTTCGATGAGCTTCCTTCATTCATTTTATTGCTGGGGACAGGCGGGCGTCGCACTTTTTTCAACGATATTCTTCCGCGCGTTCGGAAGGGACGCGTGGATCGCGCTTCCCTTTTTGTGGGCGATCGTGCCAATGATTTCCGGATCGCTGTTTATAAAGGCGCCGCTATTCGCGCTGCCTGGAGACGCACACCCTATTTCTATTCGCAAATTGATAACAAATCGATTATTTATTCAGTTATTTATAATGATGATAGCTTCCGGAGCATCGGAAATCGCGATGTCTCAATGGTCAAGTTTATTCGCCGAAACGGGATTGGGCGTTAGCAAAACGGTCGGCGACCTTCTGGGACCATGCGCGTTCGCTCTGGCTATGGGCGTAGCACGCGCGTATTTTGGCGTGCGCGGCTCTAATATTAAGCTTCCGACCGCGCTTGCGTTAAGCGCTATGCTTGCGGTGGTATGTTATTTAGCGGCGTCGCTTTCCCGCAATCCCCTGGCGGCGCTGCTAGGGTGTGCGGGCTGCGGGATGGCGGTCGGGCTGATGTGGCCGGGAATGCTAAGCTTATCCGCTTCGAAAATACCGGAGGGCGGCACCGCGCTGTTCGCTATCCTCGCGCTGGGCGGGGATACCGGATGCACGCTTGGACCGCTGCTTGTCGGACGCGTCGCCGGAGCTGTTGGACGCGGCGCTCTGCCGAGAATTGCAGGATGGTTTGGCGATATGAGCGCCGATCAAGCTGGGCTGAAGATCGGTCTATTGGCCGCAGTGCTGTTTCCGATTGCGCTGGCGATTTTCGCATGGCGGATGCGCAATACATATAATCAAACATCAAATTAAAACATTGATATTTGTTCTAAGTTTATATTATTGCGATTATCAAATTCATGTAAATATTCGAATACATTATTTATATCGCAGAGGATTCCCAACTTATCGGCTTCCGATCTGAGCAGCGAATAAAGCGGGTCGTTATTATTGCTGAGACACTCGTACGCGTTGCCAAATCGTTCTATATAGCGCTGCTTCATTCCCGGGAAATGTCGGTCGAGCGCGCGGTAAAAATAATCGCGGTTGCCGTCGCGCAGTGTGACGCCTATTCCAAAGCATACAATACCGCGCACGCCGGCCCGGGCGCAGTAATCGATAAGCCCCAGCAAGTTTTCCTTTGTATCATTAATGAACGGAAGGAACGGCGACAGCCAAACAACCGTGGGAATGCCTGCATCTTTCATTGCGCGCAGCGCCACGAATCGCTCGCTTGTCGTAGATACGTTCGGCTCTAATATGCGGCACAGCGCGTCGTCGTGCGTAGTGAGCGTCATTTGAACAACGCACTTCGCGTTGCGGTTTATCTCCGCAAGCAAATCGATATCGCGCAGTATCCGCGCAGATTTCGTCTGTATCGCAAGTCCGAATCCCTGGTGCAGTATAACCTCAACGCACGCGCGCGTCATACGCAGCTCTTCTTCCTCTCGCATATATGGGTCGCTCATAGCGCCAGTGCCTATCATCGCGCGCCTCTTGCGTCGGCGGAGTTCATTCTCCAGCATCTCCGGCGCGTTTTGCTTAATCTCGATATCCTCAAAGCGATGATCGAACTGATAGCATAGGCTGCGGCTGTCGCAGTATATGCAGCCATGCGTGCATCCTCTATATATATTCATCCCGTTTCTCGGAGATAAAATTGATTTATATTTTTTATAATGCACTTATAATTCTCCCGCAGAAACGATACTTTCAACAAGCTTCGTTTTATTATATCACGCCGCTCGCGCATACACGCGCCGTATTTATAAAAATTATTTTCTTGAGGAAGCTATTGAAGAAGATCGAACATGCAGACCACTTATGGCGGAACTGTTACGCAAACAAGTTAAATTTTAATAAATGAGAATTTTAAAACTAGATTGACATTCCCGATCGCCCATGATAGAATCCAACCTGTGCCATTTGACGGTATAAATAATATTGGAAGGAGGCGCCGCAATGAAAACAAATAGGCTTCGCAAGCTTGCAGTTGTAAAATTGTATCATAGCTATGTCCAGGGATATCTTGGCGGCATTGGCGCGCTCTCCAACCTTTTGCCGCGGCAATCACAATCGAATAATTTGCATTGTTGCGCATAGCGGATTGAACCGCCTTTGCGCACGGTGCATCGGGCGGCTCAATCGCAAGCTGAAACATAGAGACGGCGGCGGGAGTGTTCCCCGCCGCCGTTTGTATATCCCCAAATATAGGGAGGAATAAAATGGCTGGAATAGCTCGGCATCTGCCTGAATATATGAAGGACGCTTTTGCCGCGCAGGGCGTCGATCCGGAAACGATCGTGTTCGCCATCCATACCGATATGGATCGTTCAGGCGCTCACGCGGACGCGTATACCGCCGTCACCATGGATGAACTGATCATGATAACCGGCGAGGAAATAGTGCAGCCAACAAAAAACGCCCGGCGAATTATAGCGCGATATGATGCGCGCGCAATCGAGCGCATTCCTATCGCGGAACTCACGGATATAGAAACCGAGAGGCTAGTCGCGACAGGTCGATTAAACGCGGCGATGAACGGCGAACCGCGCGCGCTCCTCGTATTCTCGATAGGATTTCTTGGTGACGCCGAGCGAGTAGCGCAGGTTATAAAAAATATAAAAGAAAAACGAGCGCCGCTGCTTGACGTTTCTATCGACACGAACCGCTTCTGCCCAAAGTGCGGCGAGCGATATCCGGAGATCGGCCGCGCGGTATGTCCGCATTGTATGAACCAGCGGTCGATTACTCGGCGGCTGCTCGGCTTCTTCCAGCACTACCGCGCGAATGTGCTGCTCATAATAATTGTTATGATCGCGGGTTCTGCGTTCTCCGTGATAACGCCCATCGTGTCCAGCCGCATGCTGTTCGACGACGTGCTTACGATCGGCGGACGTTATTACGGAATGCTGGGCGCGATGGTCGGCGTGATACTGCTCGTTCGCGCGCTTAATCTGGTTATGAATATGCTATATTCATTCGTGCTCGCAAAAACCGTGCCATGGATTGTATTCGATTTGAAGATGCGCATATTCGAGGCGATGCAGCGACTGTCCGTAGGGTTTTATACGTCCAAGCGAACAGGCGCGCTGATGAACAGAATCAACCGCGACGCGACAAATATATATTGGTTCTTCGTCGACGGACTGCCATATTTGGTGGTAAACAGCCTGACGTTCGCAGGCGTAATTACTTTGATGTGTATAATCAGCATGCGATTGGCGACCATCGTGATCATCGTGCTGCCGGTATCGATATTGATGTTCAGGATGCTTTGGGGCTCGTTCAAACGATTCCATCATAAAAATTTCGTTTATGGCGCTCAGCTAAATTCGATGGTCAGCGATTCGGTTAACGGACAGCGCGTTATAAAGGCTTACGCGCGAGAGGACGCGGAAGCGAACCGCTTCGCGAGCGTCGGCAATAAACAGGCTTACGTAGATGTGGCGCTTAACAAAATCGCCTTTACGGCGTTTCCGCTCATATACCTGTTCCTGTTTCTCGGGCAGGTGCTGGTAACTCTGATCGGCGGCATGATGGTGGTGCGCGGCGAAATAACGATCGGCGAGTTCCTTACGTTTACCGCTTATCTGACGATGCTATACGGGCCGCTGGAGTTTATGTCGTGGGTATCCATCTGGTGGGCGCGCTGCGTCGATTCCGCACAGCGCGTGTTTGAAATAATCGACGCGAAGCCGGACGTTACTGAACCGGAACATCCCGCCGAAATAGATGCTATGCGCGGCTGTATCGAAGCGCGGGGCGTGCGCTTTGAATACGATCCCGCAACCCCTGTGCTAAAGGGGTTGGACTTGGAGGTCGGAGCCGGGAAAATGCTGGGCATCGTGGGTAAAACCGGCGCGGGGAAATCTACCCTTGCTAACCTGATCGCGCGGCTATACGACGTAGGCGAGGGTGAGATAAAGATCGACGGAATAAACGTTAAGGAATGGCCGCTAGCCAAGCTGCGCCAGGATATCGGAATAGTATCGCAGGAAATATATTTGTTTATCGGAACGATCGCCGATAACATTCGATACGCGAAGCCCGGCGCGGGTATGGACGACGTAATCCGCGCGGCCAAAGCTGCGGCGGCACACGAATTTATAATGCGCTTGCCGGACGGATACGAAACTCGCGTAGGCGCCGGCGGACAGGATTTATCCGGAGGCGAAAAGCAGCGATTGTCCATAGCGCGGACGATACTTCAAAACCCCAAGATTTTAATACTTGACGAGGCGACCGCCGCTATGGATACGGAAACGGAAGCCGCTATTCAAACGGCGCTGACCGCCCTGCAGAAGGATCGCACTACGATAGCGATCGCACATCGCCTGTCCACGCTGCGCGAGGCGGACAGCCTTGCAGTGATCGAGGACGGCAAGGTAACGGAGACGGGAACCCACACGGAATTGATGAAGAAGATGGGCGCGTATTTTAAGCTTTATAAACTGCAGATGGAAGGTCTGCGCGTAATAAACATGGACGCGGAAGGTTGACGAATAATCAGCCGTCACCCATGACGAGCGCGATGGAGGAAGCATGCAAGCAAACGTACAATCGGCAGCCAAGCCTGATAATTATACCGCCCCGGAACTATCGGACGCGATCGACCTGGGGCTTATCGATCCCTCAGCCGCGCGCTTTGGCGAAACGGCGGGCGGATTTTTGGAACTGACATACAAGGATAAAAATTACCCGCGAGTATCCGTGCGCCGAACGCTGCCGCTGGGTATGCCGTATGAGTATCTATCCATAGCGGACGAGGAAAACCACGAGATAGGCATACTGCGCAAGCTCGCCGATCTTGACGGCGATCAGCGGCGGCTCGTGGAAAAGGAACTTGAGCGGCGTTATTACTGCCCCAACGTCGTCGAAGTGCGCTCCGTCAAGGATCAGCTGGGATATGTATATATTGACATATCTATCCAGGGAACGGGCGACATAACCCGGCGCACTTGCGCGATCAAAGATGTAAATCGGAATATTCGCATGCTATCAGACGATTCCGTAATTCTGTTCGACGTGGATGGAAACAGATATATGATCCCGTCTTTGAAGGCGCTTTCCGCAAAGAGCAGGCGACGGCTTGAACCGTATCTATTCTAAAATATTGATTATAGAGGAAATAATATGCGGGACGCGGAACTCTCATTTAATCTTGACAGCGATATGCACCCGATAAAAGGCGTTCTGCGCTTTAACGCGGACGCTATGATAACCGCCATTGAGAACGGATCGCAAACCCACTTGATATCGGCGTCGGAAGTTAAGGAAGCCGAGGTGCTCGCCGGTGTGGGCTGCGGATTGGCGTATGTGAAAATGAAGGACGGACGCGACATAGCGCTAGCGCGGTTTGATATGTCGCAGTTGAAGCCCGCTGGCGAATGGTGTAAAATAGTCAATCATTTTATCGAAACGGGACACGCGGCGCTGGATCAGGAGATCGAGCGCCCTGTCTGCCCAAAATGCGGGCTTACATATCCGGAAGGGATGCGAATCTGCCCGTTCTGTTACAGCAAAAGCAGTTTGATGCGCCGTACGTTCGAGGTGATGCGCCCGTTCTGGCCGCAGATTATCACGGCGGAGAGCGCTCAAACATTATCTAACATATTGTTTATACTAGTGCCAATATTCAACCGGATACTTATAGACCGCTACCTGACGCCGCGAACCGGAACGTTCACTCAGATAGCGTTTTTAGCCGGATTGTGCTTTTTGGTGCGCGCGGTAGGCGAGGCTATATTCATAGTTACCGCCCGTACATACGCGAAAGCGGCTACGCTGTTCTGCAACGCGCTACGCGACCAGGCGTACTCGAAAATACAAAAGCTTTCGATGAGCGCGCTTGCGAAGCGAACGCCGGGCGATCTCATCCGCCGAGTGATGGAGGATACGACTACGCTGCGCGAGTTTATGACGGACAACGGCCGCTGGGTGGTGGAGCAGATAACTATGTTCTTCGCGGCACTGATTATATTGCTATTCACAAATCCGAGGCTTACGCTGTTCGTAGCGTTGCCCGTTCCGATCGTGGCGTTCGCGCTGTCTCGCTTCTGGCGGCTTATTCAAATAAGATACGAGCGGCAGTGGCGCAAGAACTCGCGATGTCAATCGATACTCCACGATATAATTCGAGGCATTCGCACCGTAAAGGCGTTCGGCAGCGAGGATCGCGAAATAGGCAAGTTCGCAAGGGTGAACCGCGATCTCGCGAAGGTGTCTTCCGACAACGAGGTGCTTTGGTCGCTGCTGTTTCCAGCGCTGACGTTTTTCACGGGAATCGGGGAATTCCTCGTATTGTACGTCGGCGGGCGCTCTATACTCGCGGGCGCGCTCAGCCTTGGCCTGCTCGTGCAGTTTACAATGTTTATATCATATATATACGCGCCGCTGCGCTGGCTGGTATCGTTCCCGCGAATGCTTGCGGACGCGATGACCAGCTTGGTAAAATTGTTTGAAATACTCGACGAGGAGGAAGACATAGCGGAAACGGCGGAATCGCTGGATGTTCCGGTAAACGGCGCGGTGGAATATGAAGGGGTATCGTTTGGATATAAATCGTATGAACCAGTGCTAAGGGAGATCGGATTTACGATAGAGCCGGGAGAAATGATAGGCATAGTCGGCAGAAGCGGCGCTGGAAAAAGTACGCTGATTAATTTGATGATGCGGCTGTACGATCCAAATACCGGGCGCATTAGGGTAAGCGGCGCCGACCTCAGAAGCGTATCGCCGCGCAGGCTTCACGAGCGGATAGGCGTCGTATTCCAGGATACGTTTTTATTCGCGGGTACTATTTATGATAACATACTATATGCGAAGCCTGACGCGACCCCTGCGGAGGTCGTGGCGGCATGCAAAGCGGCAAACGCGCACGAGTTTATAATGAAGACGACGGATGGGTACGACACGCTTATAGGCGAAAGCGGATACTCGCTCTCCGGAGGAGAAAGGCAGCGGCTGGCGATTGCGCGCGCTATAATAAAAAATCCGCAGCTGCTTATATTGGATGAGGCCACAAGCTCGCTCGATTTGGAAACCGAATCTGTTATTCAAGATAGCTTGAACAGGCTCGTGCATAAAAGAACGACGATCGCCATCGCGCACCGGCTGTCCACGCTGCGAGCCGCTAATAGATTGATCGTGCTGGAGAAGGGTCGCGTCGCGGAAACTGGTACGCATTTAGAACTATTGCGTAAGAAGGGTATTTATTATAAACTGGTTATCGCGCAGCGGCAGACGAACAAACCTGCCTAACGCGCTCCGGCATATATCATCCGCCATATATCATCCCATCATATATAAATATATTTTTATATATGATGGGATGATTAATTGGAGATATCCGCGTCTTGCAGCGCGAACTGACTGCCTTCGTCCATCTCCTGCACATCCTCCAGCCGCCGCTCGATTGTTCTGGTTTTCCTGGCGGCTTCGTCTATCGATTTGCCCGCTTGCTCTATCTTGGCGCGCGTCGCTTCGAGCAGATTCGAAAACTTGCCAAACTCTTGACGCACCGCGCCGAGCAAGCGCCATACCTCGTGCGATCTACGCTCTATCGCAAGCGTGCGGAATCCCATCTGCAAACTGCCGAGCAGCGCGAACAGCGTCGTCGGCCCCGCGATAATCACCTTGTACTCGCGCTGCACCCGTTCGACGATATCGCCCCTTCGAAGCGCTTCCGCGTAAAGCGCTTCAAGCGGCAGGAATAATATGGCGAAATCAGTCGTATGCGGCGGGTCGATATATTTGCTCGCAATGCGCCGGGCTTCAACCCGAATCGCCGCGTCGAGCGCGCCTAGAGCCTCCTCCGTCCGCGCTCTGTCCCCTCCCGCGCCGCTCGCTTCAACCACCCTGCTGTAACACGCCATAGGGAATTTCGAATCGATCGGCAGCAGAAGCGGCTCGCCGTCCCCGCGACCGGGCATGCGCACGGCGAACTCCACCCGCTCCTGCGTGTTCGGCTTGATCTGCGCGTTTGTTACGTACTGCCCGGGCGCGAGCGTCTGATCCAGCATCGCGCCAAGCTGCATCTCGCCCCATACGCCGCGCGTTTTCACGTTCGACATCACCTTTTGCAAATCGTCCACGCCCCTCGCGAGAGAGCGCATCTCGCCCAACCCTTTATACACCTGTTCGAGCCGCTCGCTGACAAGGCGGAACGACGCGTCCAACCGCTTATCAAGCGTCGCGTCAAGCTTTTCGCCTACGGTAAGGCGGATCTCGTCCAGCTTGCGCGCGCTGCTCTCCTGCAGTTTATCCAACCCTTCGCCCAGCGTGGCGCGCATTCGCTCCACGCGCTGCTCGTTGGCGGTAAGCTGCCTGTCCAGCGTGGACGCGACGCGCTCCATCTGCAAATCAAACCCTCCGAGCCGCCGCTCCATCGACACCTGTATGCCCTGAAAGCCTCTGGCTATCGCTTCGCCCTGCTCCAGAGCGCGCTCCGCCGCTTGCCGCGCGTCCTCCAATCGACGCTCCTTTTCCTGCGCGAGCCGCTCATTCTCGGCGTTCGCCTGGCGCCGCGCGATTCGTTCGACGCGCCTCATCGCAAGCAGCGTCAGCGCGCATATGATAGCGGATACGCACGCCGCCGATAGCGCTAGCCAATCATTCATTGTATATCCCCTTTGCCGTCCGGCATATATGAATTTATAATTATAACTCTTCCGTCGATCGATTCTACATTTTGTATGTCGGTTAGTCAAGTAAGCGCTCCCCTATTGGCCAAGTCAAGAATGCGCATGCTTTTTGAGGCGTCATTGCTGCGCCAAAAACGAGGGGGTACCCAGCGGGGCGGCCGCGTGAAGTTGCGGTCGCCCCTCGAAATATTATGGCGCATATATACCAATCCACCGCCTATGCCTGCTCAACTGCCAGGGTTGGATAAGTTTTGCCGGCATTGATCAAATTGCCGCCGTTGAAGAAGCGGCTGCCATCGCGCGCTGTATACCAAATAGCATAACTATTGTTGTCGGCAAAGTATTTTGTTGTGTTTCTATCCAGAAATAAATTCGAACCATGATCCATATCGGCAAAGATATTGCCCTCGTAATAATATCTCGTTGGGTTTGGCGAGTCGACATATGCCTGGGCGCTTTTAGCCATGCGAATTGCAACCGGAGTGTTTCTAAACTGGCAATCAGTAAAAATAACCTCCGGTTTTTCATACAGCGAAACAGCCGATCCACCTTCGAACGAGCAGTACTGAAAATATGCTCTCGCATTTTGCAAATTAATGCAATAAGAACTTGAATTGGTAGAAGCCTTGTAAAAACTGCAGTTGCGAAATAATACGAATGATGTATGCCATGAGAACCATCCATTATCTTCGCATACAAAATCAATATTAGTAATATGTGTGAAAGAATTATTCCAGCAGGTCACATTAACGCCATCGCTAATCCTTACTTTCGCTCTCGGAGTAGTAGTGGTACTGTCAATGCCCATATATGGCAATAATAATAAATCTATTTGTGAGTTTATAACCAGTTCTTGACTTGAATCAATATGGATCATAATCCTTTGTGCGGCGCACATCAGCTTTTTATTAAGCACCTCAATCGCTCTGTTCAATGTGCTGAACGGCTGTCCCGCCGAGCCGTCGCCGGTGACGTCGTTTCCATCGCGGCTGCTTATGTACACATCCTGTATTTCACAGGTCATCCGCTCATTCTGCAGCACAAACGTATCGTTCAGCGCATTCCCCGCATCGCCTTCGTTTAGCCAGTGCGAGGTATACGGAGCGGAATTGGATGAAACCAGAAGCTGATTGGGGCCAGTTGGCCTGGGATAGTCGCTGTCCAAAACGAATGTGTCGGCGAGCGCGTCAGGGGGAACCCATTGCGGATTGTTAGATGGATCGGATGTGGAACGAAGTATGTACCCCGCGTCGGTTGGAGCGGGCAAGCCGGGGCCGGCGGGTCCGGTCGGACCTTGTACGCCCTGCGGTCCCGTCGGCCCTATGGAGCCAACCGGTCCAGTCGGCCCGATATTCCCCTGCGGCCCCTGCGAACCGACCAGCCCCTGCGGACCTGTAGGACCAATAGCCCCAGCCGGCCCAACCGGGCCGACGGCGCCCTGCGCTCCCTGCGGACCAGCCGCGCCTTGCGGACCCGTCGGGCCCATTGGGCCGTCTTGTCCCATTGACCCGATCGGACCCTGCGGACCCTGCGCGCCGGACGGTCCCTGAATACCCGCGACGCCCGCAGACCCTTGCGGCCCAATCGGGCCTATCGGCCCTACGGGACCTATTAACCCTTGCGGCCCAGGCACTCCCTGCGGCCCTGCGGGTCCCTGAAGCCCCCGCGCTCCTTCCGCCCCCTGCGGCCCTACCGGGCCTTCTATGCCGCGAGGGCCTGTCGGGCCTATCGGACCGCGCGGTCCGGTAGCCCCTGTTGTTACGCTTCCAGAACAGCAGTCACACGATAAGGGGGGGGCATAATTGTTCTCTATAGTAACTATTCCAAAACATATCGCTCGCCCACTTTCGTCTACATGAATATGTAATCAGCGCCATTCATCGGCAATAGCGTGATTTACAATTCCATGTATATATAATAATTCACGGTATGTTACAACAAAAGTTACATCAGCAGGAAAGAACGGACGCGCCATGGCGTATCTTCGAGGATAAAGCCTTGTGACGCGCCTCCATACCTTAGCCGCGATACCCGCATCAACCGCGCGGCGCATCGGTGCGCGTGGCGCGAAGCCTGTTTCCCACCGCCATTTTATCTGCTTTTGATGCTCTGCGGCTATGTTCGCAAAAGATTCCGTACAATTTGCCGTTTTTAGTTGAAATTATCGATAAATAGGTGTATTATATTCAAAAAGTTGTCATTAATTGGCAAGTTACAACTTCTTTGAGATTTTCTTCGACATGCTTTCGTAGTACAATATACGTGGAGGGGATGAAATTGGCGACAACAGAAACAAGAAGCGATTTCGCGACGCGCCTATATGATTTGCGCGCGCGCAACGGACTGACCCAACAGAAGCTGGCGACGTTAATCGGCGTCACACAGCAGAGCATTTGGAAATGGGAAACCGATCGTTCGGAACCAAATATCGAGAAGCTGCGCCGTCTATCGGAACTATTTAAGGTGCCTACGGATATGCTTCTCGGCCTTTCCGATATGTCAGATCCTATAGCTCCGGCGACCGGCGGCGCAATCGAGGAGATGCGCGCAACCGGCAGAGCGCCGCGCACCAGGCGCCTTGCGGACGACGATTCAAAGCGCGCCTCAGAACTTAGCTCAGGAGCGTCGGTTCTTGTGCGAGCGTCGGAACTGGAAGACGTGGTTCGTCAGATGGTTCTGCGCTACTTGCATGGCGATTCGAAACGCTCCTACGACAGCGCCCGTTCGGAAACGGAAGAATCTGCGAAGGCGTCGCGCTCAATCTGATTTGCTCTCCCGCTTGCGGCGCCGCTTGTTCTATTGAACACGGCGAAGACGCGGGCGAGTATTTATCAAACCAGGATTGTAAACTCATAGAGGTTATTCGTACCCATTCGTCTGTTCCCGGCTGGGGATATACAATTATAATGAATGGTTGAATTGGTTGTGTCATAACTGTTCCTCCTACATATTGAATGGCGGCGGTCTGCGAAGTCCGTCGCCATGGCATTTCATTAGTTCCTTTAGTTCTATAGATTTACTACATCGTTTTAGAAAATCCTGCAGCGCGAGCGCAAAATGTTTTTGTCTCGCGCAAATTGTGACGTGCTCAAGAACTCTATCAGATTGAACATGCTCTGGCTGAACATGCTCTGGAAGCGTTTTTAGGTTATAATATGTTGGGCGATAAAGAGCGTCCGCTATAGCGAGCCGGAGGTATATGTATGAATTTATTACATTTGAAATATGCCGTAGAGGTAGCTAAAACGCTGTCGATAAATAAAGCTGCGGAAAATCTATATGTAAATCAACCCAATTTGAGCAGGGCGATCAAGGAACTGGAGGAAACCCTTGGCATCAGCATTTTCGAAAGGACTTCCAAGGGAGTGTCGGTCACGGCTCAGGGGGACGAGTTTTTGCTTTACGCAGCCAACATACTTCGCCAGGTAAACGAAGTGGAGGCGTTATATAAGCACGGCAAAACGGCGAAGCAAAAGTTTTCTATTTCCGTACCGCGCGCATCCTATATCTCGGCGGCGTTCGTCGAATTCGCGAAGAGGATCGATCAAACAAAACCCGTGGAAATTTTCTACAAGGAAACCAACGCCGTTCGCGCGATCGATAATATACTGCAATCTGATTATAAACTAGGAATCATTAGATATCAACATATATTCGATGATAGATTCAAACATATGCTCGACGAAAAAGGAATAGATTATGAACTGTTGTGCGAGTTTAACTATATGGCGTTAATGGCAAAAAGCAGCGATCTTGCCAACAGGGAATATTTGGATTACGCGGATTTAGAAAACTATATTGAAATCGCGCATGCCGATCCGTACGTACCGTCGCTCCCCTTTTCGGAAGTAAAAAAGGAGGAATATATAGACGCTATAAATAAGCGAATATTTATATTTGAAAGGGGCAGCCAGTTCGACCTGCTAAAAAACGTCGCTAATACATTTATGTGGGTATCGCCTGTTCCGCAGCGAATACTGGATTTATATGAATTGGTTGAAATTCCGTGCAAATCCGACAAGCGCGTCTACCGCGATGTTCTAATTTATCGAAAAGGATATCACTTTTCTGAATTAGATAATATGTTTATCACGGAAGTATGTAACGCGAAAAGAGAATATCTATAAATATTAATTTCATACCCCTTTAATCGATCAGGGTATATCGATAAAAATATATCGATATGCGATTTTTACATTTCTCCAACGCCCGCAACGCTGTTAAAATAACTTTGACGGTCGACGATAGTCGTATCTGGTTTGGAGGTTGCATCCGTGGGGCGAGAGAGCGTTGAGCCAAAAGGGGTATCGCAGGCGGTTTTGGGAAGGCTGCCCGTATATTTGAGCTATTTAAAGTCTCAGCCGCTTCATTTCGACGCCAGCATATCCGCTACGACAATAGCGAGCGCGTTGAACATGGGAGAGGTGCAGGTTCGAAAAGACCTTGCGGCCGTAAGCGGCGGAGGCAAGCCCAAGGTTGGATACGCCGCGAGCGAATTGATAAATGATCTGGAGGATTTTCTTGGCTACCGAAACTCGGAAGACGCGGTAGTAGTGGGCGCAGGGAAACTTGGCCTGGCGCTGCTTGGCTATAACGGATTTATTGAATATGGATTCAACATAGTAGCCGCGTTTGACGCCAACGAGAGTATAGTAAGCAAGTCGTCGGATGAGAAGCCGATATTCCACATCTCGAAGTTTGACGATCTTTGCCGGAGAATGCGAATTCGAATCGGAATAATCACCGTCCCTGCGGCGGCAGCGCAAAGTGTTTGCGATATGATGATAAATAGCGGCATCCTCGCCATTATGAATTTTGCGCCAACGCACCTGCGGGTTCCGGAAAATATAGCGCTTAATAATCAAAACATAGCTGCGGATCTTGCGATACTTCGAAAAAGGCTGACTGAAAAAATCAGCGGCGAGAAGTGATTACGAGGAGGAGAAGCTGCACATGTCAAATGTGAACGTTTATCCGATCATCGACAGTCCGGAGGCACTTGAGGCGGCGATCGCTCGAGTGCGGTCCGCACAAAAAATCTATTCCACATATACTCAGGAGCAGGTGGACAAAATCTTCCTGGCCGCCGCTATGGCGGCCAATCAGATGAGAATTCCGCTCGCGAAAATGGCCGTGCAAGAAACAGGCATGGGCATCGTAGAGGATAAGGTAATCAAAAATCATTATGCTTCTGAATATATCTATAACGCTTATCGAAACACGAAAACCTGCGGCGTCGTGGAAGAAGATAGCGCGTATGGCATAAAGAAAATAGCGGAACCGCTCGGCCTTATAGCCGCCGTGATTCCAACAACCAATCCAACCTCAACCGCTATATTTAAAACCTTGATATCCTTAAAAACGCGCAACGGCATAATCATTAGTCCTCATCCAAGGTCGAAAAATTGCACGATCGCTGCGGCTAAGATTGTGCTTGAAGCGGCGGTAGCCGCCGGCGCGCCCAAGGATATCATAGGATGGATCGATACGCCGAGCCTGGAGCTTAGCAATCTGATAATGAAGGAATGCGACACCATTTTGGCGACAGGAGGTCCCGGCATGGTGAAAGCCGCATATTCAAGCGGCAAGCCAGCGCTGGGCGTAGGCGCCGGCAACGTTCCGGCGATAATTGACGACAGCGCCGACATTCAGCTTGCCGTCAACTCGATTGTACATTCGAAAACATTTGACAACGGAATGATCTGCGCTTCCGAGCAAGCGTGCATCGTGCTTGAAAATATATATTCAGAAGTAAAGAATGAATTTTTAAAACGAGGCTGCTACTTTTTAAACAAAGCGGAAACGGAAAAAGTTCGTAAAACAATTATAATAAACGGCGCGCTGAACGCCAGAATCGTTGGGCAGAAAGCGCACACGATAGCGGAATTGGCAGGAATCGCCGTTCCGCAAGATACTAAAATCCTATTGGGCGAGGTAACTGATATTAGCATGAGCGAGGAATTCGCCCACGAGAAACTATCTCCCGTGCTCGCTATATATAAGGCGAAGGATTTTTCTGAAGCGATGGACAAGGCGGAGCGGCTGATAATCGACGGCGGGTACGGCCATACGGCTTCCGTATATTTAAATCCGATAACGGAAAAGGAGAAGCTGGATATTTTCTCCGCGCGAATGAAAACGTGCCGCGTCATAATAAACACGCCTTCCGCCCATGGCGGCATTGGAGATTTATACAACTTCAAGCTTGCGCCGTCGCTTACGCTTGGCTGCGGCTCCTGGGGCGGCAACAGCGTTTATGAAAACGTAGGGGTTAAGCACCTGCTGAATATCAAAACCGTCGCCGACAGGAGAGAGAATATGCTATGGTTCAGAGCGCCTGAAAAGATATATATTAAGAAAGGCTGCCTGCCCGTCGCGCTGGATGAACTGAAAAGCGTGCTGCATAAGAGGCGCGCGTTTATTGTAACAGATACGTTCTTATATCAGAATGGATATGTAAAGCCAATTACCGACAAGTTGGATGAACTGGGTATCGCGCATTCAGTGTTTTTCAATGTCGCTCCGGATCCTACCCTTGCTTGCGCGAGGGAAGGCGCCGCTCAGATGAGCGCGTTCGAGCCTGACGCGATAATCGCCATAGGCGGCGGTTCCGCGATGGATGCCGCGAAAATTATGTGGGTTCTGTACGAACATCCTCAAGTTGATTTCATGGATATGGCTCTGCGCTTTGCGGATATACGCAAACGCGTGTATACTTTTCCAAGGATGGGCGAAAAGGCGTACTTCATCGCGATTCCGACTTCCGCCGGCACCGGCTCTGAAGTTACGCCGTTCGCCGTGATAACGGACGAAAAAACCGGCGTAAAGTACCCGCTCGCGGATTACGAGCTGATGCCTGATATGGCTATCGTCGACGCAGACCTGCATATGGCAGCGCCAAAAGGACTTACCAGCGCTTCGGGCATCGACGCCGTAACCCATGCGCTGGAAGCCTACGCGTCTATGCTCGCGACAGACTATACCGACGCGCTGGCACTGCGCGCGCTCAAGATTATATTCGAATATCTACCCCGCGCGTATGATAACGGCCCCGCCGACCCAACCGCCCGCGAAAAAATGGCGAACGCGGCGACAATCGCTGGTATGGCGTTCGCAAACGCCTTCCTTGGCATATGCCACTCAATGGCGCACAAGCTGGGATCGTTTCACCACCTGCCCCACGGCATAGCCAACGCGCTGATGATAAACGAAACGCTGCGCTTCAACGCGGCCGAAACGCCGACAAAAATGGGTACGTTTTCGCAGTACACCCATCCGCATACATTGGCGAGATACTCTGAAATCGCAGATTCTCTTTCGCTGGGAGGGAATACGGACGAGGAAAAACTGGAGAACCTCATTAAGGCGTTAGACGAGCTGAAGGGGAAAATCGGAATAAAGAAAACGATAAGGGATTACGGCGTCGCAGAGCGGGATTTCCTCGACCGGCTGGACGAAATGGTCGAACAGGCGTTTGACGATCAATGCACGGGCGCAAACCCTCGCTATCCGCTGATGAGCGAAATAAAGCGCATGTACCTGAACGCGTATTACGGAACGCATGAACCGATTTAGGGAGGGGCAACAATGAGTATTCACGCCGACAAGATCATTGCCGTCAGAACTTCAAAAACCGTATACCGCGATGGCGATCGCGTAATAAAGGTTTTCGACGCGGACTATTCCAAGGCGGATATATTAAACGAAGCGCTCAATCAGGCGCGCGTCGAGGAAACCGGGCTGAATATTCCCGGTATATTGGAAGTGACCAAACTTGACGGAAAATGGGCCATTATTTCAGAATATATAAATGGCGACACCCTGCAGCAAATGATGGAGACGGCTCCCGAGAGAAAAAACGAGTATCTTGAACGCCTCGTTGATATTCAGCTGGAGATGCACTCGAAATCCGCGCCGCTGCTTGGAAAGCTCCGCGACAAAATGAACCGGAAAATAAGCGAGAGCGATTTTGACGCCACCACCCGCTACGAGCTGCACACCCAATTGGAATCCATGCCAAAGAATAAAAAGCTGTGTCACGGTGATTTTAATCCAAGCAATATTATCATAACAAATGATAATATTGCGTACATACTCGATTGGTCGCACGCCACGCAGGGAAACGCCTCGGCAGACGCCGCGCGAACCTATCTGCTCTTTTGGCTTAGCGGCGATATCAGCGCGGCGGAAAAATACATGGAGCTGTTTTGTAAAAAAAGCGATACAGCGAAGCAATATGTGCAAAAATGGCTGCCCATCGTCGCGGCGTCGCAATCGACCAAGGGGTATCCAAACGAACGTGAATTTCTGCGAAGCTGGGTAAATGTCGTAGATTACGAATAGGAGGATAAGAAATGAAAGTCACCGTATGCATCGGAAGTTCTTGCCATTTGAAAGGCTCGCGCCAAGTAGTAGAAGAACTGCAGTATCTGATTTCCGAAAGCAACCTAAAGGATAGGATCGAACTGTCGGGCACATTTTGTATGGGAAACTGCCAAAACGGAGTATGCGTTACCGTGAATGAGCAGCTCTTTTCAGTGCAGCCGTCGTCCGCCAAGGGCTTCTTTGAGCGGGAAATATTGGCGAGAGCATAGCGCGGGGCGAAGAAGCCTTCTGTTATATTCTTGCTATATTCTATTTATATTGCCGGGAGGGGGCGGATACTGGCATGTCTACCTGCTTGCAGCTGAAGAAGTCAAATTGTAAAAACTGTTATAAATGCATCCGGAATTGTCCTGTAAAATCCATTCGTTTTTCCGGAAACCAGGCGCATATCGTTGACGACGAATGTATACTCTGCGGCGGCTGCTTCGTAGTCTGCCCCCAAAATGCGAAGGAAATTGTTGACGAAACTGAAAAAGCGAAGGTGCTGATACAAAGCGGCGCGCCTGTAGTCGCTAGCATAGCTCCATCATTTATAGCCAACTATGATGGCGTTGGAATCCAATCGATGCGTGAGGCTTTGAAAAAGCTAGGCTTTTACGATGCGGAAGAAACGGCTGTAGGCGCGACCATCGTCAAGAAACTGTATGAAGATATGCTGCTTGGCGGAAATCGAGACGTTCTCGTTTCCTCCTGCTGTCACTCCATTAATTTATTAATTCAAAAGCATTTCCCAAGAGCGCTGCCCTATCTCGCGGACGTCGTTTCGCCAATGCAGGCGCACGCGCTTGATATCAAACGCAGGTATCCCGGAGCGAAAACGGTTTTTGTCGGCCCTTGCGTCGCCAAGAAGGACGAAGCCGCCTATTACGGCGATATCGTCGACGCGGTTTTGACGTTCGAGGAGCTGAGCCGTTGGCTCGCCGCCAAAGGTGTCAAGCCGCGCCGCGCTATTGATAACGAGAAAAAAAGCAAGGCGCGGCTCTTCCCCACGGCGGGCGGAATATTAAAAACGATGAATCGTACGGCGCCCGGGTACACATACCTAGCTATAGACGGCGTGGAGAATTGTATGAACGCGCTTCGCGATATCGAGGAAGGCCGCCTGCATAAGTGTTTTATTGAGATGTCCGCCTGCGTCGGGAGCTGCATAGGCGGCCCGGCGATGGAAAACCGACGACGCTTCCCCATCAGCGATTATATCGCGGTCTCCAGTTATGCCGGAGCCGAAGATTTCGACGCGTCAGATTTGCCTGAGGGGCGGCGCGAAAAGGCGCTTCCATATATCGCAAGAGATTCGCGCATACCCTCCGAAAAAGAAGTAATCGAAATACTCAAGCGTATGGGAAAGACAGCGCTTAAGGACGAGCTAAACTGCGGCTCATGCGGATACAATACATGCCGCGAAAAGGCTATAGCCGTATATCAGGGGAAGGCCGATTTCTCAATGTGCCTGCCGTTCCTTAAAGACAAAGCGGAAAGCTTTTCAGATAATATAATAAATAATACGCCTAACGGAATTCTGGTGCTAAACGAAAATCTGGAGGTGCAGCAGATAAATCGCGCGGCACTGCGGTTAATGAATATCCGATTCGAATCCAACGTGCTCGGCGCGCCGGTTGTACGCATTCTCGATCCCGACGTATTTATAAAAGTCCGCAGCAACGGTCGCGGCGTACACGATCAACGGGCATACCTTGCCGAGTATGATAAATATGTGGATCAAACCATTTTATATGAAAAAGAATATAATATAATCATATGTATTATGCGCGACGTAACTAACGAGGAGAACGAACGGGAACGAAAGGAGGAATTCGCCAGGCAAACGGTAGAGACAGCGGATAAGGTTGTGGAAAAACAAATGAGAGTCGTTCAGGAAATCGCGTCGCTGCTTGGAGAAACCGTAGCTGAAACTAAAATAGCGCTTACAAAGCTGAAAGGAACGATACTGGATGAATAACCTGTGCGTGGATATTGGATATCGCAGTATCAATCATTTTGGTGAAGAGCTTTGCGGCGACCATATAGATGTGGTGGAGCGTGAAGACGACACGTCGGTGGTTGTTTTAGCGGATGGACTTGGCAGCGGCGTGAAAGCAAGCATACTGTCGACGCTTACCTCCAAGATAATCTCCACCATGGTTGCGGCGGGTTTGTCGATTGAGGATTGCGTGGAGACAATCGCCGCCACTTTGCCTGTATGCTCTGTCAGAGGCCTGGCATATTCCACTTTTACCGTGATACGCATTCTTGAAAATGATAAGGCGGAAATTATACAATATGATAATCCGCATGTAATATTACTTCGCAATGGAAAAAATTATGATTACCATATAACAGAGATGAGCATTGATAATAAGAGAATATATAAATCGTATATTCAACTTCAAGAAAACGATATATTCATCGCCATGAGCGACGGCTGCCCGCACGCCGGAATAGGCGCTACCTACAACTTTGGATGGAAGCGCGAGGAAATCGTCGGGTTCATGGAAACATTCTCATTGGTAGGTTATACGGCTAAAACACTCTCTACAATTTTAATAGACGAGGTTAATAAATTATACGGCAATAAACCCGGAGACGACGCCACCGCCTGCACCATCCGCATCCGCAAGCGAGAGCCTATGAATCTGCTGCTCGGACCGCCGTACAATCGAGACGATTGCGACAGGATGATGTCTCTGTTTTTTTCTAAAGAAGGCAAGCACATTGTCTGCGGCGGCACCACCTCATCGATTGCCGCAAACTACCTTGGCAAAAAGCTTGTGCCCAGCCTTGAGTTCGTCGATAAAGACGTTCCGCCAATCGCGCATATCGATGGAGTGGACCTTGTAACGGAAGGCGTTATCACGATAAACAAGGCGCTTGCTTACGCGAAGGATTATTTGGCGGACAACGGCTCTTTTCAGAATTGGGGATTTAAGCGCGACGGCGCTTCGTTGATATGCAGGCTTTTATTTGAGGAAGCGACTGATATTAATTTTTATGTAGGTAGAGCGATTAACCCCGCGCATCAAAATCCTGATCTCCCTATAAATATTCATATCAAAATGAATTTAGTTAAGGAACTCTCTGAGTGCCTAAAGGAAATGGGGAAACGCATCAAAGTAAGTTACTTTTAAATATATTTATTGACATAATATTATAATCCGCATAACATTGCTTCAGGAGGGTGTTTATGAGAAAATTCGATACGAAGGTGCAATATTTAAAATATAAAGTCCTCCGTGAGGTGGCACGGTTCGAATGGAACAACCAGCTGCTGGAGAACGTGCTTAATATTCCGCAGATAATAATCCCGGGGAACACGCCTTCAATGCGATGCTGCGTTTATAAAGAACGCGCGATAGTTGGCGAACGCATCAAACTGGCGATGGGAGGAGATAAAACCAATCCTAACGTAATAGAAGTAATCGGCGTCGCCTGCGATGAATGCCCTATGGGCGGATATGAAGTAACCGGCGCGTGCCGCGGCTGCCTCGCTCATCGCTGCGAGGACGTTTGTAGGCGAGGCGCGATTTCATTCGACAGCAGCCATGCCGCTCGCATAGACAAATCGAAGTGCGTCGAGTGCGGGCAGTGCGCAAAAGTTTGTCCTTACAGCGCTATTATAAACCATAAACGTCCGTGCGAACAATCGTGCAAGGTTAAAGCAATATCAATGAGCGATACCAAAGCGGCTCAGATAGATAACAGCAAATGTATTTCCTGCGGCGCGTGCGTATATCAGTGCCCTTGGGGCGCGATCATGGATAAATCTTTTATATTGAACGCAATCGATTTTATTAAAAGAAGCGATTCAAACAAAAAATTTAAAGTTTACGCCGTCGTGGCGCCGTCGATTTCCAGCCAGTTTACACCCGCGAAATTGGGCCAGGTAATCAGCGGAATAAAGGCGCTTGGCTTTTATACGGTTGTTGAAGCTGCGCTTGGCGCGGATATGGTGGTTTGGTCTGAAGCGGCCGAGCTTGCGGAAAAAGGGTTCTTAATGAGTTCCTGCTGTCCGGCTTTTGTTGATTATATAAAAAAGATGTTTCCAGATTTAGTTCGGCACATATCTAATAATCTATCGCCGGTCGCCACAATAGCGAAATATATAAAAGAGAAAGACTCAACTTCTAAAATTATTTTTATCGGCCCATGCACCGCCAAGAAAATGGAATTCCAAACGGAGGCGGTTCGCCCATATGTCGATTGCGTAATCACATTTGAGGAACTGCAAGCGCTATTCGACAGCAAGGGTATCGACCTGGGAAATCTTGAGGAGGACGTGCTGGACAACGCTTCTTATTACGGAAGAATTTTCGCGAAGAGCGGCGGACTTTCAGAGGCGGTAGCGCAAGGATTGAAGGAGCGCGGCATTACGGATTTTAAGCTAAAAGCCGTTCCGTGCGACGGAATAGAGGAATGCAAGGCCGCGCTCCTCAAGGCGAAGAGAAACGCGCCCGACGGCAACTTTATCGAAGGCATGGCGTGCGTTTGCGGCTGCATCGGCGGAGCCGGATGCTTGACGCACGGAGAAAAAAACAAGCGTGAAGTAGAAAAATACGGCGCGGAAGCGCTTGAAAAAACGATTGCCGACGCGATAAGGGTCTTGAAGTAAATGGCTAAAGGGGGGTAATACTCAGGATATTATCATAGATGGATCGGCGATGCAAACGGATAAACGGTAAGCGGTCGAATCGGCGGCATTCTACTTTGCGCCAAGGTAAACGTTCGTAAGGATTTTCATCGTAATCAGTGCGTTCGTATCCCAGCGATTGTCGCGGCAAGCCCAGTTCGCCATCTCCACGATTATATTGATACGTTCGATTTTCTCGATGATTTTCCAAACCGCGTACAACGTCGCGCCGCTCAATGTATCGTTTGCCGTCATGCGGTTGATACCCGCGGCGCTTAGCGTGAAATCGCCGCGATACTCGGCTTTCGTCGCCGTGCTGCTTGTTGAGAACCCGAGCAGATTGTACCCCTCCCTTGACATCGCGGCAGCAGCGGCGTTAATCGGTACTTTTCCGCCGATTTGTATGCCGGACGCTAACATCGCGCCCGTGCCTCCGTTGCTGTCGAATGTGAAATCGTATGACCGTTTCACCCAATGAGGGTATAGGGTTTCGCTTTTATGAATGTCGTCAATAGAAGAAATCGCGGCTTCTCCATCGTTTAGCGACCAGCCGTCTATATAGTAACCGGTGCGTTTCAGCGTGCCGCAGCCGCTGCAAGGCGTGAAGTCGCTGCCGCACGGCACGCCGTTTTGGGGCGGCGGCGGGCTACCGGAGGTTGCGTGGGCATTGCTGTATGTTACTCGATAGTGTTTCTGCGACCAGCGCGCGAATACCTCGCGGCTGCCGTCCACCGTTGTGGAAGTGGTGAACTCGTTTCCGCTCGTCGCGTCCGAGGTGTCGTACCACCCTGAGAACGTATAGCAGTCCCTTTCCGGCGGCGATGGCAGCGAAGCCAGCGTTGTGGCGGGGCGTGTTACGGTTATTGACGCGTGGGTATTGTTCGCGCCATAGTTCAGCTTGAACGTGACGATGTACTGCAGCCCGCGCAGCCCCGCGTTGACGACCTTCGCGTCGGCGGAGATAGGATCGATATATTCAACAAGCCCTGTGGTAGGGTCGGCGTCCGAGTCGATCGCTTCATCGGCGGTGCCACCGCCTGCGTCTTTATCGGTAAACTCCCATATACTCGTGTTGGGATTCAAGAATCGCAGGTTGAGCGTATACGGATTCTCATCGTCAATCGGAAGCTGCGGGAATGAATAGGTTCCGTCGGAGAGCGTCTCCGTCTCCGCGTAGTTCACACCGCCGTCCGGAACGACGGTTATGCCCGGTATGGTCGGGTCTGTGCCATAATTATATCCGATAGTTGGATCATTGGGAAGCTGTATCCTGACCTTTACTCCCGGAATACCGCTTTCCCCATCGGTAATCAATCCGTCGCGGTTCAAATCGTTCCAGACTTTTCCGGATATCGAACCCTGTACCAGCGAAACCGCGACGCTGCCGCCCTTAAGATATCCGCCCGCACCGCGCGTAGTTTCGCTAATTGTATCAACATAATAGTATGGATTAAAAAATATTTATCTTAGCCGGATAAGTCGAAGCGTTATCGTCGGCGGCAACATATGAAAACACGATCGATTCCTGCTCGCCGGGCGTGAGCGGACTGCTGTTGTACACTTTAATCATCGTTACCTTTGACCAGTCGGAGATCTGGTCGGCGGTTACATAGTCCGCTTCTTCCGCTTGCGCGGAGCTTGTTATCGCGTCGGTAGTATATTCGATCGAGTATCGGGGCGGTATAAATGACGGCGGCCCGTCCAGCGCCATATTCCATTCAAACGGTTTGGGCTGAAAATCCGCGCCATAGTTCATATTGGTGTGCGGCACGGGGACATAGGCTACGAATCCGCCCCCGGCGCTGGTGAACGTGCTGTTCAGGTTCAACGCGTAGTCGGCTTTGACGCCGGTGGTGAGCGGCACAACGAATGGATCGCTATCGTCTGGATCGTAACTTTTACATACTTTCCCAGGTAAGCCGACGCACCCGTTTAGGAAAATATTCTCCGTGGCTATGATGTTAAGCAGAGCGCTGGTGCTATATGTCGTTATGTATTCAGAATAATTATTATTTCCGTTGAGGTCAAAAATGTCCTGCGTCGCGCTATAATTGCTTGCCACCACATGAGATTCGTCGCTTGGCGCGGCGTATACAAGCTCTTTTACATTTACTATTCCTTCCTTTACCGTCGCGCGCGGAATCAACGTAAAATATAGGTCGTAACGCGGATACAAGGAGAGGTCGTCTTTTCGACCGCCGAGGAGACCGGTCGTATGAATGCGCAGAACCCTTCGACCGCTGTCGCCATCAACGCTTATCGGACCCTCCGTGCGCCGAGGACGCTCGAGCCGCTTTGGGTAATTGTGAGCGAGTCCTGCTTTATATCCATATCGGGCGGAATGAGGATGAACATATCCGGCTTGTTAATGAGCAGAAGCGGCATATGAATTATGTAGTCAAATACAGTCAACTGAACGCTGACTTTAATCTCGTCGCCCGCAGCGAATATATAGGAACCATCCGTATTCGCGGCTACGCTGAAAATTAAACGCAAAGAGACGGTGGGCTGACTGACGTTTGTGATTACGTTGAATTCTTGGGGACCATCTCCGTCCGGAACAGTTGATTTTATCGTGACATGTGTCGTATAAGAGTGAACGCCCGGCTGCTCGCTTGCGTCAAGGCTTCCCCAAAAGGGGCTGCCCCAAGCGGTTTCCGAGAAGAACTGCTGATATCCTAGCGGGAACGGTCCGACGTCCGCTTCGGCCCACTCAACCGTGTCGCCTTCCTGCAGCCCAAGCGCGATTGGCGAGAACACCAGAATCGGATCCGTATAAGTTTGGTAAGCACCCTTATTAACCACGGTGAACGTTTCGCCAGGCTTGTTCCATAACCCATATTTGACTGTGAAATCACGGCCGCTGGTCGCGGGATTCGCCTCGACCGGAAATGAGAACGCGCGTATGTGCAGCTGTTCGGGGAAATCATATCGGATGGTCTGACCATCGATAGCGTTGGGATTGTAATTCATGAATCTTGGACTATTCATTACAGTCAGACCCGGCATAGCGGACACGCCCGCCGCCCATGTCCGATTTTCTATGACCAGGCGATTAGGCGTCGAGGTAATCAACGTGAGCGTATATGACGAGGGCGGTATGTCGATTTCGGTGTCGTCATACATCGTCGCTTTAGCGCTTTCATAGACTTTGTACTCACCATTTGCGACGCCGGTGTCAGCGGGAAACTTTAAGCAAATTCCCATACCCGCGATCTGTTGAGCGCCATAATAAAATCTCACCTCGTGGTTGGCCTCATCCGCGACGATGCTGGCGCCGTTACCGCCCGGGCCAACGTATATCGAGCTTCCGGAGGGCACGGTTCCGTTTGGTTTTATATTATATTTGACGCCCTCGAGAACGGCTTGATCCGGGTATTTGAAGGTGACGACCGCGCTTTTGGGGACGAACGGATATGTGTTTAGGAGGGCGCTACCGTTGCCCGAGCATTCTATAGCTTCTCGCGCTATCTTTCTGCTATTGACGCCCATATAGAAATATAAACTGAAATTTTTGATCATACTTGCTTGAACGGCGAGCTCGCTCTGTACATTTATAGCCGGGTCTCCGTAGGATAAAGTAGTTACGATTGGCTGCTTCAATTGGACGTTTTGCGCGTAAAGACGGTATCGGTCAACCTGCAGGGAAATATCAATGCTGATGGCGCCCAAATTGTCTGATAATGTGTAAACAATTTCGCCAAACCGCGCCGGTTGACCAGCGCTGTCCTTGTGAATCGGCGCGTCGATCACCCCTGTTATAAGCCCTTGAAATTCTTCCGGAATTGCGCCGCCGTTCATGCCCGGGTATTCCAGTATATTTAAACCTTCGGGTATTTTGATTCTAAGCTGCTTGTTCTGAACGCCGGCTAAGTTTGTGGCGGTAACTCTCAGCGACTGAGGCGTTTCAAGCACAATTGTCGCCGCCGTTTGCGATCCGCCCAATGTGGCGGTAAGCGTTGGTTCGTTTACCTTAGCGCTTATAAGTATTTTTTTGGGGTATAATTTTTATATTTTTATTATAATTTGTTTTGCTATTGTCGCCTATCGCGCTGGCGCGCCGTTCGGCGGTCGTATTTTCGACCGTACATTTGCCGGCGGCATTGCGGCGCTGAGCCGTGACTGCGGCGGTTGGATCTTTAGCAAACGATTTACAAGGCATGGCGTTATTCCTTCCTTATCTGTGCAATGCCCATATTTCGGAGCTCGCGGACTGGTTTGCCGATTGGTTCCATTCTATGCGTGAGCAATATAGTTGTGCGGTGCCGCGCGCGATGAAGCAAAAAAGTTTATATAATAATTATAATAAAAAAGTTTATCGGCATAAATGCGCGCAAACGAGAGCAATAGAGAGATCGAATGCGATTGAATCGATATTTCGGCCGAATTACCAATATTTTGCGACTTGAAATTCATTCGTATCGCGTGTATATTGTCCATGGTCGTTAGCACTCATTGAACGAGAGTGCTAACAATCGGAACGGTCGATCGCAAGGCTCGAACGTTTCTGCACAATAAGAACTGCGGCGGGTGTGGGGCGAGGCCCTACCTCGATCGTCGCGGCGAGGCAGAGCCTCGCACAAAAAGAATAGGAGGAGCGCATCATGAACGTGAAGCCCTTGGGCGATCGTGTAGTGATCAAAAACATCGAAGCTGGAGAGACCACGAAAGGCGGTATCTTTCTGGCGAATACGGCTAAAGAAAAGCCCCAGATGGCGGAGGTAATCGCAGTGGGTCCCGGCGGCAACGTGGACGGCAAAGAGATAACGATGCATGTAACGCCCGGCCAGAAGGTTATCTATTCGAAGTACGCGGGCACCGAGGTTAAGATCGACGCTGAAGAAATCATAATCGTTCGCCAGAGCGATATTCTGGCGGTCGTAGAGTAAGGAGGCGCACAAATGGCCAAGCAGATTAAATATGGGGAAGAGGCGCGCAAGGCGCTGGAACGCGGCGTAAACGCGCTTGCAGATACCGTACGCATCACCCTGGGCCCCAAAGGGCGAAACGTAGTGTTGGACAAGAAGTTTGGCGCGCCGCTGATTACGAACGACGGCGTTACTATAGCCAAGGAAATCGAGCTGGAAGATCCATTTGAAAATATGGGCGCGCAGCTTGTGAAGGAAGTAGCCACAAAGACGAACGACGTGGCGGGCGACGGCACGACCACGGCGACGCTGCTAGCGCAAGCTATCGTACGCGAAGGCTTGAAGAACCTTGCCGCCGGCGCGAACCCGATGATCCTCAAGCGGGGCATCGAAGCCGCGACTGAGAAGGCGGTAGACAGCTTGAAGGCGATTTCCGCGCCTATCGAGGGCAAGAAGGCTATAGCGCAGGTCGCGGCGATTTCAGCGGGCGACGTCGCGATAGGCGAGCTGGTTTCGGAAGCTATGGAAAAAGTTGGCAACGACGGAGTTATAACGGTTGAAGAATCCAAGACGATGAAGACGGAGCTTAAGTTGGTTGAAGGCATGCAGTTCGACCGCGGATACGCCTCCAGCTACATGGTTACGGATACCGATAAAATGGAAGCTATTCTGGACGATCCGCTGATACTGATCACCGACAAGAAGATCAGCAGCGTTCAGGAACTGCTCCCGCTGCTGGAGCAGGTAGTGCAGTCCGCGAAGAAGCTTCTTATAATTGCGGAGGATGTCGAGGGCGAGGCTCTTACTACGCTCATACTCAACAAGCTGCGCGGAACGCTCAACTGCGTTGCGGTAAAAGCGCCAGGCTTTGGCGACCGCCGCAAGGAAATGCTTAAGGATATCGCTATATTGACGGGCGGCCAGGTTATCAGCGACGAGCTGGGCCTTGAGCTTAAGGAAGCGCGCATGGATATGCTGGGCAGCGCACGCCAGGTGAAGGTGGAAAAAGAGAACACCACGATAGTGGAAGGCGCAGGCGAGGCTTCTGAAATTAAGGCGCGAATCAATTCGCTCCGTTCGCAGATAGAGGATACGACGAGCGATTATGATCGCGAAAAGCTGCAGGAACGGCTCGCGAAGCTGGCGGGCGGCGTCGCTGTGATTTCCGTAGGTTCGGCGACGGAAGTGGAAATGAAGGAGCGCAAGCTGCGCATCGAAGACGCGCTGGCCGCCACGCGCGCGGCTGTCGAAGAAGGCATTGTTCCGGGCGGCGGAGTAGCGCTTCTCAACGTGATTCCAGAGGTGGCGAAGCTGCTCGCCGATTTCGAAGGCGATGCCAAGACGGGCGTTGCTATAATCGCGCGCGCGCTGGAAGAGCCGATCCGTCAGATCGCGCTCAACGCGGGCATCGACGGCTCCGTAATCGTGGATACGATAAAGCGTTCATCAAAGAACGGCTATGGCTATGACGTTCTAAAGGGCGAGTACACCGATATGAGCGCGAGCGGCCTGATGGATCCCACGAAGGTAACTCGTTCCGCGCTGCAGAACGCGGCGTCCATCGCCGCGATGGTGCTGACGACGGAAAGCCTCGTCACCGATCTTCCGGATAAGAACCCTCCTCCGGCTCCGGCAGGCGGCGGAATGGGCGGAATGTATTGATTTGAGCGAAAGCTCTGATAATGTATGATAGTACGAAGGGGCGCGTGGAGCTATCGAATCCCGCCCCCTTCGCGTCGTTGTTTTTTTGAACGGCAAGCTTACTCCGCCCAAGTTATTCCCGCTTCGCTCATGGAGCTGATGCGCGCTAGCGAAAATATCGGTCGGCCAAGCGAATCCAGTTTAGAGCGGCCGGGCTGAAATGTTTTTTCTATAACTATACCTATGCCCGCAAGCGACGCCCCCGCCTGTTCTATCAATCGGCATGCGCCAAGCGCTGCTTCTCCCATCGCGAGAAAATCGTCTATAAACAAAACGCGCGCGCCAGGCATAAGAAACGCTTTTGATACTGATAATTCATATGATGTTCCTTTTGTAAATGATTGAACGTTCGTCTCGTATAGCTCGGCTTGAGTGATGCGCGAGGCTTGCTTCTTGCAAATAACCAGCGGAACTTCCAGCGCAAGCGCGGCCTGACCGGCAGGCACGATGCCGGAGCTTTCGATTGTGAGAACTATATCGGGGTGGAATAAATGAAACCGCGCGGCGAACGCGGCTCCTATATCGCGCATTAATTTCATATCAATTTGCTGATTCAGAAACGAATCCACCCTCAGCACACCGCCCGGCAATACCGCGCCGTTTTCGAGTATGCGTCGTTTTAATTCGGCTATTATTGTATCAGATCGCGTCGCCGCGAATATGATTTCTTTCATTCTGCGCCTTTCTAACCTATATATGGTAAATTATGGGAACCAATCATTTTAATATGCGTCAATCACTTTTGTACTGTTCTTCCAGGGTGCGGCGCAGCGCCGCCCACGCGGCAAGCTTTGATTCGTACGGAGCCGTATTTGCCGGGCTTGTCGAGGGCATAAGCGTGCGCGGAATATCGCGGCTAGCGGGTGGCAGCTCGCATTTGCCGAACAGTTCCGCAGCTTTCGTGCCGTTAAGGAATACATGGCGGATTCCGGGATATTTTGCGAGAAGCGACGGAATATCGTTGAGCCGCGCTTCGCGGATCGTATGATCCGCGCTACCTTGGCGGATGCATGCTCGCGCGGCGTCCCACAGCGCTATACGTTTCGCGTAAAGAAACGCGTAGCGCGACGGATAATCCGTCAGCGGTTCGCAACCCCATAGGTCGGCGAGTATGCGCCAGAACGCGTTGCGTGGATGCGCGTAATACGCATTGGCGGCCAGCGACGCGGCTCCGGGCATACTGCCCAGTATCAGCGCGCGGGCGTCGTACGCGGCGATATAGGGGAATGAGACGCAGGCTGATTGATCCATGGCGATAAGTATATCTCGTTCGCGTGATTTGCGCAATATAAGCGTAGCAAGCGAAGCCGAAGGCGCAGCGCAGCCTAGCTGTAGCTTACTCAAAAAAACTCCGCAGGAGTTTTCTCCTCTCGTAGCAAGCGAAGCCGAAGGCGCAGCGCAGCCTAGCTGTA
>JAISZG010000017.1 GCA_031269355.1 Oscillospiraceae bacterium
TATCCATCGCGGCGTCGCTCATTCGGTCGACGTAGCTCCACTACGCCTCCCTCATGGCTCCTTGCGCTGAATAAAAATCCAGCACATTCAGCCTCGAGATATTTTTCGAACACGCCCTAATGCAGCTTGTGCGCGAGCTTGGTATATTATATTATATGCATAAGCCGATCCGCCGTAAACGTGGCGGAATACTACGAAACGAGGTGACCCCGCCTTGCCGATGCTGAAATTCCGCTGCAAAGCCTGCAAGCGCCTGTTCGAAGAACTGACGTCCGCAGCCGATATGGAAAAGGTCAAATGCCCCGAATGCGGCGCTAGGGAAGCTGAGCGAGCGTACGAGGGCAAGTGCCTGTTCGGCATGACGGGTTCAAGCGCGGGACGATCCGCCGCGTGCGCGGGATCATGCTCCGGTTGTTCCGGCTGCGGTGCGGGAGCATGAGCGCGCAGGCTGGCGGGTACGAGGCACAGCCTCACCCTTTCAACGGCGGCGGGGAATGCCGTTCTATCCTTTCGGGTTCGGCGGGGTATTCAGCCTCGCTGCAAAACGAAGCGCCCGCTGAAAAAATGGTTATCGACGGCGGCTATCCGCTGACGGGCGAGGTTGAAATAGGCGGCGGGAAAAACCCGGCGCTGGCGGTCGTCGCGGCGTCCTTGCTTTGCGACGAAACGTGCGTGATAGAAAATCTGCCGTATGTAGAGGACGTCCGCGTGATGATCGAGCTGCTGGAAAGCCTCGGCGTTAAAACGGAACGTTCAGGGCGCACGCTCGCGGTGGACGCGCGCTCGATATCCGGCTGCGCTCCGCCGTATGAGCTTGCGCGGAAGCTGCGCGCGTCCAGCTATCTGATCGGCGCGCTGCTGGGCAAGCTGGGTCGGGCGCAGGTTCCGTATCCGGGCGGCTGCAATATAGGGAAGCGCGGGCTGGATCAGCACCTCAAGGGCATGCGCGCGCTCGGCGCGCGCGTGGACGAGGCCGGGGATATGATAATCGCGCGCTCTGCGAGGAAGCTCGCCGGGGCGGATATATATATGGATAAAATTACCGTGGGCGGGACGATCAACGTACTGATAGCCGCCTGCCGCGCGCAGGGGTTAACCGTTATATCAAACGCCGCGAAGGAACCCCATATAGTCGAGGTCGCGAACTTCCTGAACAGCATGGGCGCGCGCATCAAAGGCGCGGGCACGGACGTAATCCGCGTGCAGGGCGTCGAGCGGCTGCACGAGACGTCGTACGCGATAATCCCGGATCAAATCGAAACCGGCACTATGATGATAGCCGCGGCGGCCACTCGCGGCGACGTTACGATACGCGGATGCATCCCCACCCATATGGAGGCGCTAACCGCGAAGCTGCTGGAAGCGGGCGTTCGGGTGGACGACCGCGACGACGTAATCCGCGTGCGCTCGAACGGCGCGCATCGTGCGATCGCCATAAAAACCCAGGTATATCCCGGATTTCCCACCGACCTGCAGCAGCCGATGTGCTCGCTGCTCGCAACTGCGCGCGGCACGAGCACCGTAACGGAATCGATATTCGACGACCGGTTCAGGCACCTGCCCGAGCTTGCCAGGATGGGCGCGCGGGTACGGCTTAACGGCAGCGACGCCTATATCGAGGGGATACCCCATCTGTATGGCGCGGCGGTGACCGCGACCGATCTTCGCGCGGGCGCGGCTATGGTCGTCGCGGGATTGATGGCGCACGGCGTCACCGAGATTGCGGAGCCGCACTATATAGATAGAGGTTATGAACTTATAACCGATAAGCTGAATTCACTGGGTGCGCGGGTGCGGCGCGTAACGGAGGTGGCTGATGACAGTTTATGAACCGGCAAAAATCGAGGAGCGCGGCGATTTGATCGACTTCGCGAACATGGTGTTCAGCGTTGCGCACAGGCCGCACGATTTTAAAAAGATGCTGCCCAAGGTATATGGCGACGGCGCGCCGCTGTTCTTTCCGGAGCTGCACTTTATAGAGCGAACGGACGGGCGCGTTCGCGCGCTGGTCGCGATGCTGCCAGTTCGGATGAACATAGCGGACGAGCCGCTGACGGCGGGGTTTGTCGGAACGGTGAGCGTGCATCCGCATCATCGGGGGCGCGGATCGATGCGCGAGCTGATGCGCATGACTATCGACGAGGCTCGGCGGCGCAGGTTCGCGTACCTGGCGCTAGGCGGTCAGCGGCAGCGGTACGAATATTTCGGATTCTCCCCGGCGGGCTTGCGCGCGTCGCACGAGATTCGACCCGCGAACATACGCCACGCGCTGAAGGACGCGGACGCGTCGGGCATATCGTTTAAAACCGTCGGTGAGGCGGACGGCGGTTTAATCGCCGATATTCACGCGATATACGAAACGCGCCCCGTTCGCGGAGCGAGGCCGCCCCATATGTTCCATACGATATGCCGCTCGTGGGGAAACGAACTTACCGCCGCGCTGTCGGGCGGGAAATGCATCGGCGCGCTGATAGGCGACGATCGCGAAATATGCGAGCTGATTCTCGCCGACGCGAAGGACGCGCCGCGCGTAATAAAGGCATGGTTTGAATACCGCAAGCCGGACGGCGCGCAGCTGCTGGTTCCGATGTACGACACCGCCATTCAGCGGGAGATAGGCGCGTTCAGCGAATCGGTGGTATATCAGGAAGAGGTATCAATATGCGTGCTGGATTGGGTAAGCACGCTGGAGGCTTACGCGGCGCTTAAGCACGGCGCGGGCGCGATGACCGACGGACGTTGGACGTTCGCGGTGAACGACCAGCCTTCCATCACTATAGAGGTTCGCGGCGGCCGCGTGGACGTCGCCGAGCGCAGCGACGCGCCCAGCGTCCGCTTGTCTCAAATAGAGGCGCAGCGGGCGATATTCTCCCCTATGGCGCTGGCCGCGCCGCTGCCAGGAGCGCCGGTCGGGTGGTTCCCGCTGCCGCTTGGGTTCGGCAAGCCGGATCAGTTTTAATATATATTTTTATATATTATGTAAATATACGCAACGCGAGCATATACGCGGCGGTACCGCCGACAATCGCGATTAGCGAGTGTTTGCGCCACAAATACAGCGCGGCGGTCACCGCTACCCCTATCCCCTGCGAAAGCGCGCGCGACGGCTGAGCGAAGCTAAAATCACGTAAACAATATATAATAAGCATACCTATTACGGCATACGGAAGCGCGCTGCCCAAATAGGGCAGGAACCTTGGCGCGGCTCGTTCGCCGGAGAACAGCCAGAACGGCAGCGCGCGGGTAATCAGCGTGCATATTGCGATAATAACGATAGTTATTACCGCTTGCTGCCATGCCATCATACATCGCCCTCCCGCGCGCCGGGCAGCCGCCTTGCCGCCGGCAGCGCTAACAGAATCGCGGCCATCGACGGCAGCAGGAACCACTGCGCGCCGAACAGCGCGCGACACGCCAGCGCGCACGCGACGCCTATCACCGCGAACGGGCGTCCCTTTCCGCCGCGCCATTGTTCTATGAATATAACCACAAACAGCGCGGTCATCGCGAAATCGACGCCCGCAGGATCGAACGGTATAGCTCCGGCGATAAGCGAACCGGCGACGCTCCCCGCCACCCAATACGCCTGATCTAGCGCGGCTATCCAAAGCTCGAACGCGCGCGGCTCTATCCCCTCCGGCGCTTTGGCGGAAATCAGCAGCGAGAACGTTTCGTCCGT
>JAISZG010000070.1 GCA_031269355.1 Oscillospiraceae bacterium
CGTATTCGCGCTCAAGAATTTGCGCATCAACGCCGCCATCGGTCTGGTCGGCGGACCTTCCTACAACTATGACGCTGAAACGGGCGAAACGATCGTGCCTTTGACCAGCGGCGTTTCCGCAGAGTATACGCTGCGCATCGTCAGCACATTGGACGAAGATGCGGAAGATTTCCAAGCTTACATACCCGTCCCGCACACCGGAGAAAATTATGGCAGCCACTTCCAATCCGAAGAGTTTGAATGGAACATGGCTTTACACGGACCTCCGGCTAACCTTCCCGAAAACTATATCGTGACATATTCCACAAATGACATCGTGAATAATGGCGAGAAAAGCGCGACATACGAACCAGCCGATCAAATAACAAATTGGGCGGCTGTAACCATGATAAAAATAGTATATGATGGTGCTATACCTCCCGGCGCGGACGATACGATCGTATTCACATACGACGTTAACGACGCGCCGGACACGGCGGTTTTTCCGGCGCTTGTAAACGTATTCAACCCCTACTTTTATAAGCACGCCGGGCAGGTCGCAACCTGGATAGAGGGCGGCAGCGTAGCGGTGTCACTCACCACGGGCGAGATTTCCGGGCGAGTTTGGGACAATACGAATAGGGACGGCGTCCTTACCGGCTCGGAGAGCGGCCGTTCGGGCGTGCAAGTGCGCCTGCTGCTTCCAGGTTCCGGAACCGGGAGCGACTACGGAACGAATCCAACCATAGCCGGCGTGACAACCGGCACGGGCGATCAAGGGAAATACGCGCAGGTAGTAACGGACGCGAATGGATATTACGTATTCCCGCAGGTTCCATCCGGAGACGGGATTACATACGACGTGCAGGTAATCAACCCTGATCCCACGAATTTGGAGTTCACCGAAAAAGACGCCGGGAACAACGACGAGATAGATTCGGACGTCGATCGTGCGACGGGTATCGTAAGCGGCGTAAATCCAACGAATATGGCGGTATCCAAATTCATATGGGCGGGTTTGCGCGCGATAGAATATATCGTCACGTTTGATAAAAACGGCGGCGATGAGGATGCCAGCCCTCCATCCTACAAGGTGACGCGCCCCGCGACGCACGCCGTACTTCCGGGAATTCCGCCCAGGAAGGCGTGCCACACATTCAATGGGTATTTCACCGTAAGCGACGCGTCGGGCGGAACTGAATTCACTGAAGCTACAGATGTGAACAGCAGCCAAACCGTATACGCGCGCTGGTCGCTCAACAAGTATACCGTAACCTACAGCAACGCGCACGCCACCGGCGGCACCGCGCCCAACGCGCACATCGACGTGGACTGCAACTCTACGGTGTCCGTAAACACCGACGGCGGTTCGCTGACGCGCACGGGTTATACGTTTGGCGGATGGTCCGCCACGGACGGCGGTACTACCCCCGTCACGTCGATTCCAAACATCAACGCGAGCCAAACGTTATACCCCATTTGGAACAAGAAATCGTATACCGTGCAGTTCGACCCCAACGGCGGAAACGGTTCTCCAGAAAGCGCCAGCGGCAAGCAGATAGGCGACGACATTCCGCTGAGCGCGGCGGCCGCAGCGCTCGGCAAGCCGGGCTACGCGCTGCTTGGTTTTTCGACAAATTCCGTCGCGACGGCAGCGGATTATACAGGCGATTTCACGTTGGACGCGTCGGAAATCAACGCGCTGATGAGCGGCGATACGCAAACCTCCGCGACGCTTTACGCGGTGTGGAGTCAGAAGAATTATAATATCATATTCAATTCAAACGGCGGGAGCGGCTCTCCCTCGAACGTGACAGGAGCGCATGTCGGCGATACTATTCCGATAGCGAACGCGGTCGCCGCGCTCTCGCGCACCGGCTATGACCTGCTGGGCTTCTCGCTCGACAAAGACTCCGCGACTGCGGCTTACAGCGCGAATTTCCCGCTTGATGCCGACGCGCTCGACGCCATAATGGACGGCGATACCAAAACCAGCGCCACCATGTACGCCATCTGGAGCAAGCGATCATACGACATACACTTTCTACCGAACGGCGGCAGCGGAACTCCTCCAGACGTGGCAGGCGCGCAGATAGGCGCGTCCATCCCTGCGGCTGCGGCAATGGCCGCGCTCTCGCGCCCCGGTTACGCGCTGCGCGGCTTCTCCGCCAATCAGAACGCGACGACCGCGACATACACAAACGACTTCACGCTGAACGCCTCCCAAATCAACAACCTGATGCAGGGCGACACAACTACGTCCGCCGACCTGTACGCCGTGTGGAGCCAGAAGCTGTATGCCGTTACGTTTAGCGCCAACGGCGGCAGGGGCAATCCGCCCAAGGTGTCCGGCGCGATGTTCGGCGATACGATTCCCGTCGCCAGCGCGATGAGCTTGCTATCGCGCCCCGGCTATACCCTGCTGGGATTTTCCGCCGACAAGAACGCGTCCTCCCCGACATATACAGCCAATTTCCCGCTGAACGACAGCGCGATCGATTCCATCATGGATGGCGACACCAAGAGCGCCGCCACGCTTTATGCGGTATGGGCCAAGAAAACTTATACTTTCAAAATCTCCTCCGAGGGCGGGAGCCCGGTCACATATGACGATGTATCGGTCGGCGATATCATCCCACTAGATGAGCTGATCGCTGCAATGCAAAAGCCAGGCTACACGCTGCGCGGCTTCGCCACCACGCCTAACGCAAAGACAGCCCGGTACACGAGAACATTCACGCTGACAGAAGCGGACGTCGCTGCGCTTGAGAGCGCGGCTTCAAGCCGCGCAAACGAAGTGCTGACCCTGTACGCGGTATACGAAATAATCGAGGTGATTGATCACGTTATCTTCGACACTGTCGCGGATAACTGGCAGACTTCGTTCGACCGGCGATCGCGCGATTATTGGGATATACTGCAGCTCACCAATATGAAAATATATACCAATAAGGATGTTGGCGCGGCGGATACGTCGCGGAATTTGAACGGGAAGTAGACCGCTAGGCGCTCATCTCCATCGCCCGCCCAAACGTCCGCTTAAAATATCAGCCCTTCGCATTAAATGCGAAGGGCTGATTCAAAGCGTTAGCGCGGATACAACCTGCGATCAATCCACCAGTTCGATATTATATTTTTCAAGCCACCAATCCATCTGCAGCAGCCAGGCGATAAGCTGCGGACGGCCCATCAATTGCCCAAACCACGTCGCGTCGGGCGCGTTGAGCCGTTCGTCCAGCGCACGGCGGTTTACCATCCGCCCAAGCTTCGACGCCTTATCGTTCAACCGCTCCGCAAGCCGAGCGCGCACTATCCTCTCGTATTCAGGATTATGCACCTTTGGGTACGGGCTTTTCTTGCGGTTGCGTATCCTGTCGGGCAGATAACTTCCCATCGCCTCGCGAAGCAGCGATTTTTCCACGTCGTTCTTGCGCTTGATCGACCAGGGAACGTTGTATACATACTCCAGCACGCGATGATCGGAGAAAGGCACGCGCACCTCCAGGCTCGCGCCCATACTCATTCGATCCTTTCGTTCTAATAACGAAGTCATAAAGAAGCGGGTCGACAGCCATGTCGCTTGACGCGCGGCGCGCATGTCGGCGGTATCGTCCGGCAGAACGGGGCATTTCGCCAGATCCGATCGATAGTCGTCGGACAGCCACTCATACCCTTCTTTCGCGCGCGCAACGGAGTCGTCGAACAGCGACGCGCGCGCCACCGGATCGTGCTGCCACGGATAGAACGGCTTCTCCAGCATCTCCGGGCGATAGAACCAGGGATAGCCGCCAAATATTTCGTCCGCGCATTCGCCTGACAGTGCGACGGTATGCTCTGCTCGTACCTTCTGGCAATATAAATATAATGAAGAATCAATATCCGCTTGCCCTGGAAAGTCGCGCAATTCGGTTGCGCGGGCGAGCGCGTCCGCGACCGCGAGGGGCGTTACAGTCAATATATTATGATCGGCGCCCAGCTCGTTCGCCAGCCAGGCCGCGTACTCGTCGTCGCTCTGCGGCTGGAACAGCGATTGCTTGAAGAACTGCTTGTTATTCTCATATTCAAACGAGTAGGTTGACAGCCGCCGCCCCTCGCGCCGGTACTGATCCGCCGCAACGGCCGATACGACAGACGAATCCAGCCCGCCGGACAGGAACGTGCACAACGGCACGTCGGACACCAGTTGGCGCCGAATTGCGTCCGATAATATATCGCGAGTGTTTTCGACCGCCTGCGCTTCCGTATCCTCGAACGGGCGCGCTTCCAGCTTCCAGTAGGCGCGCTTTTTCAATTTGGACGGGGGCTCTGCCCCCGACGCCCCCGAACGATACGGGGCGCAGCCCCGTACCCGCTGACCATCCGCCCACAGCGCGCAGTGCGCGGGTTCAAGCGAATGCACGTCCTTATATAGCCCTGATCCTATGCGCGTGACTGGCGTAAGGAACAGCAGCTCCCACATCCCGCGCCGATCGATCTGCGGCTTTACGTCCGGATGCGCCAGCAGCGCCTTTAGCTCCGACGCGAACATCAACCGGCCGCCGCGCACCGCGTAATACAGCGGCTTTATTCCAAAACGATCGCGGGCGAGAAACAGCGCGCCGCGCTTTTGATCCAGCACCGCGAACGCGAATATACCGTTGAGGCGCTCCGGGCACGCTTCTCCCCAGCGGATGTACGCCTGCAAAACTACTTCCGTATCGCAGCGCGTTTGAAAGCGCGCGCCTAACGCGGTTAACTCGCGCGTTAGCTCCGGCGTATTATATAATTCGCCGTTATATATGATTGTATATTTGTATCCATCCTCAACCGCCGTCATCGGCTGCAACCCGTTTTCCACATCGATTATGGCCAAACGATTGTGCTGCAGCGCAGCGCCGCGCTCGATGAACGCGCCGGTTTGATCGGGGCCGCGGTGCGCCATCGTCCGTCCCATCGCTTCGACGGGTTCAAGCGCGGCCGCTGAATGAAGATTGGACTGAATCACTCCGCAAATGGAACACATGCCGACGCATCTCCCTTGTACCGCATATCGTGAGGGCGGCGACCCGTCCTCCAACCCATGCTATGCGGAAGGCGCGCGATTCGTGTTTGGCGCGCGCGGTTGTGGGCGACGGCGCGTCAGCCGCTTATATGCCGCTTACCGCTGATAGACGATACGGTTAGTTCAAGCGCCGTTACGCGCGCAAGAATCGCGTCTTCGTATGTCCAGCCATCTCGACCTGTCATATGGCGCATGATATGATCCAAACAGGCGCGCTTCTCATCCGACGTTTCAAGGAAACGAACCGTCCCCTCGCCCATAAGGCTCAGATAATCGAACGTCGCTCGGCACGCTGTATCGTCGACGACAAGGCGGTGTCCGGTGTCCATCTCGAACGCGGCGACAGGATTCTCCCGAAGTACGCGAATCTTCCGACCTTCCGCCGCGCAGTGCAGATATAACCGCCAGGGATCGGCGGAAGCGTCGTAGCCAAAGTTCATCGGCACGATATACGCGCAGCCATCGTCTACAAGGCCAAGCCGCAGCACGTCGCAGCGCGCAAGCACTTCGCGAAGCGCGTCAGGTTCGATAATCAGGCGATCGGCGCGGCGCATGGATTCTGAGGGCATGGGGCGCAA
>JAISZG010000006.1 GCA_031269355.1 Oscillospiraceae bacterium
TCAAGTACGCTGACGCGCACCTTCGCCCAGCGAAGATCTCGCGTAACTTCCGCGCGGGTGATACTGTACGTTCCGCCCACGCGCGCGTCCCGCAATTCTTCCCTTATGATTTTATCCAAACCTTTACGAACTTCTTCGCTTATTCGATCAACGCGAGCAAACGCCAACAGTATCACCCCTCTTGATTAATAATTAATAATATTTCAGATTATCTAACGACTTCCTCTTGAGTATAGCATTCGATCACGTCGCCCTCTTTCATATCGTTATAGCGCTCGAGACCGACGCCGCACTCGAAACCCTGTTGTATTTCTCTCGCGTCGTCCTTCAAATGCTTGAGGGAAGAAATTTTCCCTTCGAATACCGTCACATTGTCGCGCAGCAGGCGAATCATCGCGTTGCGAACGATCTTGCCCTCAGTCACATAGCAGCCGGCTATCGTTCCTACGCCGGTCACTCTAAACGTCATGCGCACCTGAGCGCGGCCAAGCGATACTTCTTTGAACTGGGGCGCGAGCAAGCCCTTCATAGCCTTTTCGACGTCGTTGATCGCGTCGTATATCACGCGATACAGGCGCACGTCGATATTTTCGCGCTTTGCCAGATCGGAGGCTCCGCTGTCTGGGCGCACGTTGAATCCTATTATTATCGCGTTCGCTGTCGTCGCCAGCATTACGTCGTTCTCCGTTATGGAACCGACGCCGCCGTGAATAACCCTCACGCGGACTTCGTCCATATTCAACCGCTCAAGCGATTGCTTTACCGCTTCAACCGAACCTTGCACGTCCGCCTTAACGATCAAGTTCAGATCCTTTACTTGACCTTCGCTTATCTGAGTGAACAGATCGTCCAGCGACACTTTGGAGGATGATTTAACCAGCGCGGCGCGCACCCTGTTCTTGCGTTCCTCGGCGACCATGCGGGAAAGCTTGTCGTCCTCTACGGCGCTCACCTCGTCGCCGGCATCGGGAACCTCGCCAAAGCCGATGATTTCCACTGGCGTCGACGGTCCCGCCTCTTCCACGCGCTGACTGCGGTCGTTGAGCATCGCCCGAACGCGTCCGTACGACATACCCGCGACCACCATGTCGCCAACGTGAAGGGTGCCGTTTTGCACGAGCGCCGTCGCGACGGGACCGCGCCCTTTATCCAGCCGCGCTTCGATTATCACGCCGCGAGCGCGCCTGTTTGGATTGGCGCGAAGCTGCTGAACATCCGCGACAAGCAGAATCATCTCAAGAAGCGTAGATACGTTCTCGCCGGTTACTGCGGATACGGGCGTCATAATCGTATCGCCGCCCCATTCCTCAGGCATAAGTCCGCGATTTGTAAGATCCTGTCGAATTCTATCGACGTTCGCGTTGAACTTGTCGATCTTCGTTATCGCCACTATGATCGGTACGTTCGCGGAGCGCGCGTGACTTATCGCCTCAAGTGTCTGCGGCATTACTCCGTCGTCAGCCGCGACGACCAGCACCGCGATATCCGTCGCCATGGCGCCGCGGGCTCGCATAGCCGTGAACGCTTCATGGCCAGGCGTGTCGAGGAACGTAATTCTCCGGCCGTCAAGCTCTACCGTATACGCGCCGATATGCTGGGTTATGCCGCCCGCTTCTCCGGCCGCGACCCGCGTTTTGCGAATATAATCCAGCAGCGTGGTCTTGCCGTGGTCAACGTGACCCATTATGGTTACTACAGGAGAACGCTCGATCAGATCTTCCTCCGTGTCATTGTGCCCCTCCTCGGAGAGAATATCCTCGGCGGTTTTGTCAAGCTTCATCTCAAGGGTTACGCCAAACTCGGAACAAACCAATTGCGCGGTGTCGAAATCAAGCTCTTGATTGATCGTGGCCATCGTTCCGAGCAGGAGAAGTTTCTTCATTATCTCTCCCGCAGATTTGCCGATGCGCTCCGTCAGATCTTTGACCGTTATCGTTTCGGCGGTCATATACGCCTTTTCAATGCGGATCGGCTCCATCAGCTGCTGTGCGGACGGAGCGCGCTTGCGACCGCGCCGACCGCCGCGAACTACGTCGTCTTCATGTATACCCATCCCGGCGTCGCGGGCGAGCTGCTTGCGGTTTCGCGCGACGCGTTCCGGATCATGCTGCCGCTGATACATTTTCTTATTCGGATCATAATTCGATACGCGCTCTTTCTCGACGGAAGGCGTCAGTTCCGGACCGCGGCGAGCGCCTGCCGCCCCACCGGGACGCGGCGCGCCAAACTGCGGTCTGCCGCCGGGTGCCCCTCCGGGACGCGGCGCGCCGGGCGCAAACGGTCTTGCGCCGGGCATACCAGGACGAGGCGCGCCGGGAGTAAACGGGCGCTGCCCCTGCTGTCCCTGCGCTCCAAACGGTCTTGCGCCGGGAGTAAACGGACGCTGTCCCTGCTGTCCTTGCGGAGGAAGCGGACGCGGTCCCTGTTGAGGCATGAACGGCCTTGGTGCAAACTGCCCCTGTCCGCCGACGGGGCGCGGCGTTTGCTGGCCGGGAGCAAACGGCCTTGGCCCTTGCTGAGGAATTTGCCCGGGCTGCCCCTGCGCCGCTAGAGGGCGCGGCGGCTGCGGCTGAAGCGGACGTCCTTGTATACCGGGACGCAAAGGATATCCGGCAGGCGGTGGCGTTTGTCCGTCGCGAGGTTGAGCTGTCGGCGGACGCATAGGCTGGCGTGTGATAAACTGTCCGCGCTGTTGCCCATTTTCAGAACCTGCGGGCTCGCGCTGCGCTGCGGGAGGAGTTGCAGCCTGCCCCCGCAGCGGCTTGCGCTGATTTTGGTTCATGTTAGACGGGAGCTCTGCCCCCGACGCCCCCGAACGAGACGGTGCTGCGCCCCGTACCCGCCCGGGCCCGGCGATCTGGCCACCCTGCGCGGCAGGCTTCGCATCGGCAGTCGACGTCGCGGCCGCTTGCGGAGCTTCTGCCGAAACTGGCGCGACGGAAGGCAGCGTCGGTGTTTCCGGCGTCGCTTGAACGGTCGGAGATTCCGCCGGAGCGGAACCCTGTGTGGGAACTGTTTCCTGCGTGGACGCAGCGGGAGGTTTTTCTTCTACGACGCTCGCGGTCGCCGCCTCCGCTATATCCGGAGGCGCGATCGATGCGGCTGGCGATTCCGACGTCCGAGTGATTTCGACCGCATTAGAGGGAGCGGTCGTCGCGGCTATTGCGGATTCGATCGCTTCCGCCTGCGCGATCAGCGCCGCTTCTTCCGGATCTGTCATGATCCATGCGGTTCGCTGGCGTTCCAGCAGCTGCCGCTGCGCTTCTAAGCGCGCTTCTTCCTTGCGCTTTTCTTCCTGTTTGAGGAATTGGCCCTCGATGCGCTTGAGGAACTGGAGCGTCTCATTAGCGGATTTTTTCACCCGCGATAGATTCTCCAGTAATACGCCCGCATTTGTGCTCAGTTCCTTCGCCGCTTCTTGAACCTTGAGTTTCGCCATTAAGCGCGCACCCCCGAAAGTTATGTTTCGATTTAGTTCTCCGCCGGATTCGTTGCCGGATCTTCCGCTCGAATTTTCTCGTTTATGCGTTCAGTTTCCGCTAGCGCGGGGTTCTGCCCCGCCGCCCCGAACAAGGTGGGGCTGTGCCCCACACCCACTGAAAGAGTATGCTTTAGTTTATCCGCCATCGCGCCGGAAGCTACCGCCGCGACCTTGCGCGCGCTTTTTCCTATCGCCTGACCGAGCGAGCCTGGCGGGACGCGCAAGAGAGCGACATTCCGGAACGCGCACGCGTCCTCGAAACGTTTGCGCGTGTTTGGCCCCGCTTCTTCATCTAGAAGAACCAAGCCCGCGCCACCGGATCGTATCATCGCGAGCGCTCCGTCTTCACCGCTTGCGAGCTTTCCGGCGCGCGCGATTAATCCCAGGAATCCAAGGCGGGTACGAGGCGAAGCCCCGTCTCGTTCAGGGGCGTCGGGGGCAGAGCCTCCGACTAAATAGGAGTCAGCCATCGCTTTGATCAGCAGGCAATGCCGATTTTACCGCCGCCGCCAGTTCTGCGCGCAACATATCGAACACCGTCTCGCTTATCGGATGCTCAAGCGCGCGCTCCAATTGCTTTTGCTTAACCGCCCGCGCCAGGCATGCGGCGCTGCGGCATACATATGCACCGCGTCCGGAAGCCTTGCCGTTTAGATCAAGCGAGACATCGCCCTCCGGCGGCTTTACGACGCGAAGCAGTTCCTTTTTTGGCTTCATTTCGCGGCATCCCACGCACATTCGCATGGGAACTTTGCGCGGCTTTGGGCCCTTCTGTTTCTTTACCATAAAGATTACTGCGCGCCATCCTCCCAGTTTTCATTCGGAACGTTACTTTCGTCCGCGGTTGTTATCAGCGCTTCGGCTTGCGACTGGCTCTTTATATCAATGCGCCATCCTGTCAGCCTCGCGGCAAGGCGCGCGTTCTGCCCTTCCTTGCCAATGGCGAGCGATAGCTGGCTGTCTGGAACCACGACGCGGCAAGCTTTCTCGGAATCGCTGGTGAATACGTTAAGCGCGCGAGCCGGGTTGAGCGCGTTGGCGATAAACTCTGCTGGATCGCTCGACCATTTAATTATGTCGATTTTCTCGCCCATCAGTTCTCCAACCACGCGCTCGACGCGAGTTCCTCGAGGCCCAACGCATGATCCCACCGGATCAATGGACGGATCGATGGAATGAACCGCTATTTTCGTACGGTTTCCAGCCTCGCGCGCGATAGATTTTATCTGAACTAGGCCGTTTTGTATCTCCGGCACTTCAAGTTCAAACAACCGCTTAACCAACCCTGGATGTGTCCTGGACACTCGTACTTGAGGTCCCTTCGCGCTCTTGCTGACTTCCAGCACGTACACCTTCAAGTGTTCGCCCATCTTATATGTTTCGCCCGGGGTTTGATTAGCTCCATCTAAAATGCCTTCCGCACGACCTAGAGCGACGTATATCATTCGCCCTTCCTGCCGCTCTAGAATCGCGGTGAGCGCCTCGTTTTCTTTTTCCGCGTATTCGTCGTATTCCACGCCGCGCTCAGCTTCGCGTATTCGCTGCAGCATCACCTGCTTTGCGGTCTGCGCCGCTACGCGGCCAAAATCGCGCGGAGTGATTTCAATTTCCACGATGTCGCCAGGCTCGTATCCGGGCTGAATCAGGCGCGCGTCGTCCACGGATAGTTCCTGGCTGTCGTCGGTCACATCGTCCACGACCGTCTTTCGCGCATAAACGGTAACCTGGCCGTTATCGCGGTCGATAGCTACGCGCACGTTCTGCGCACCGCTGGCGCCGCGCTTGAAATTTTTCCGATACGCTGTTTTGAGGGCTTCCTCAATCGCGTTAAATAGGATTTCCTTGCTGATCCCTTTTTCGGCCGCTAGCGCGCGTATAGCTTCGATCACTTCTCTGTTCACGTAGTTCGACCCCCTTTGGCGGCTATAGTGTTTCGGTCAGGCGCGTTTATCTGCGCAAATGGTTATTGCGCGTAAACTATGGATCGTCGTCCAATCGAACGGCGAGACGCGCGTCTGCGATAAATCTTCGTGCAAGCGTTATAAGTCCCTGAGACGCCTCGAATTCAATTGCTTCCTGCGATACTCTCACAAGGCGCCCGACGGTTCTCTTTCCGAGATGTTCAATTGTTTTATAGAAACGAAACTCAATCTCCGATCCGATCGCGTTGCTCCAATCCGCTTCTGTTTTAAGCGGTCTATCGGCGCCGGGGGAAGATACCTCAAGATAATCATAATCAATAGAATCTACCAAAGGCAAAGCTAGACGATGAAAACGTTCGCAATAATCGAGCGTCACACCGCCTTCACGGGAGATGGTAATGCGCAATACACGCCCGTGAGGTTCACGGACCATTTCCAGATCGATCAGCGAGCCTTCCAGCCGCGCCGCGAGCTGTTCAAGCCCAGGGAGGACGGCATCCAGAGGTTTGGATTTGGTTTTTATTTTCACAGCCTCCAACAATAAAAGAGAGCGGCAATCGTTCCGCTCTGTTCCATCCGACAAACCTTACAGATATATTATACCACGAAGTGTTGGAAATACAACACCTTTTTTTCAATGTCCTTCAATTAGGAAATTGTAGTAAATTCCCAAAGCAAGATCCACAGTGGACGAGGAGTGGACTTTAGTCACGGAAAGGAGTGATGGTAGAATATAGTCTGGGAAAAAATCGCCATAGGAGGAAGATTATGCTAGACAC
>JAISZG010000042.1 GCA_031269355.1 Oscillospiraceae bacterium
GGTGGGTTTTTGCTTCTTTTTCCCCGGAGAAAAAGAAGAACCCCCCAAATAAAAAATCTACCCCTTTCACGAACCCCAAAAACCCCTTCTCCCCAACCCTAAGGCTCCCCCCGTCCCCCCCAACCCCCAACCCCCTCCATTTGACAAACCCCCCCCATTTAACTAAAATATACTCGCAACAAACTATAACGAGGTGATTCTCCAGTGACCAACGACCGCGACGGACATACCCTGCCGTTCCGTACCCTTGGCGAAAACGGCAGTACCGCTATGGCTATATTGGAATCCGTCTACGCCGCCCTAAAAGCAAAAGGCTATGACCCCGTTACCCAAATCGTCGGATACCTCATATCCGGCGACCCTACCTATATCACCAGCTTCAACGGCGCTAGATCACTCATCTGCCGCCTAGAACGCGACGAAATCCTCGAAGAATTAACGCGCTGCTACCTCGAAGCGCTCGATCGGAAGTAACCCCCCATGCCCGCCCTCTGCTTCGGTACCCTCGCCATCAGCCCGCTTCAGCGTGCCATAACCCCCGCCCAAGGCGCCGAATTGCTCGCCTACGCCGCCGCAAAAGGCGTCACTATCGCCGATACCGCCGAGTATTATAATACCTACGCCCCCCTAAATCTCGCCCTCCAAACATACCCCAACCTCCGCGTCTGCACTAAATCCTATGCGTTCGACACCGCTTCCGCCGCACGCTCCGTTCGTAAAGCGCAATCGGAACTCGCCCGCAATACCCTCGACCTCTTCCTCCTCCACGAACAGGAAAATGAACTAACCCTGCGCGGCCATAAACCCGCCCTCGATTACTACCGCTCCCTGAAATCTACCGGCGATATATCAGCCGTCGGTATCTCCACCCACCGCGTCGCCGGCGTTAAAGCCGCCATAAAATTTCAACTCGACGCCGTCCTCGCCCCGCTTAATATCGACGGCCTCGGCCTAACCGACGGCTCCCGCTCCGATATGGAAAACGCCCTCCGCGATGCGAAAAATAATAATATGTTTATTATGATTATGAAGGTTCTCGGCGGCGGCCATAGCATCGCGCGCCGCGACGAATCGCTTCAATACGCGCTCTCCCTCGATTTCGTCGACGCAATAGCAATCGGTATGGCCAGCAAGGCGGAAATCGATTATAACGTCGCGCTGTTCAACGGCGAATCCCCCTCCCCCCAAGCCGCCTCCGACAGCGCCAGCGCCCCGCGTATACTCATGATTGAGGAAGGCTGCGTCGGCTGCGGCAATTGCGCGCGCCGCTGCGGTCAGCACGCTATCGTTATGCGCGATGGTCTCGCCGTCGCTCTCCCCGATCGCTGCGTAAGGTGCGGCTACTGCGCTGCGGTTTGCCCTGAATATTGTATAAAGATTGTCGCCGGATAATTATATATATATCGTTCTCTTTTCCATTGTGCATAACTCCCCGCGCGCCTGTTCGCCAACTGTTGATAATAGGTTGATAGGCTGTTGATCGATTGTTACTCTATCGTCTTAAGCGCGGCAGGCTGCGGCGAATTCATGTAGCGGCATATATGGGCGGATATCGACGGATATCAACGTATACTATATGCCGACGCGTATTATATGGAAGGATCTCAATAATGCCGTTCATCGCAGCTCTGGATTACGGCGAGCGCCATATAGGCGTGGCCATCAGCGACGCCAGCGGAACCATCGCTAGTCCGCTAACTACCCTTCCCCATAAAAATTGGGCGCAGGATATCCTCGCGATTTCCAACTCGCTCGCCCCTTACCCCGTCTCCCTCGTCGTCATCGGCGAACCATTGAATACCGACGGTTCCGCCGGACCTCAAACCTTAATCACCCGCGCGTTCGGCCAGCAGCTTGAAAAATCCGGCTTCTCTGTGGCATACTGCGACGAGCGCTATTCCTCAATTCAGGCTGCCGAAACCCTCCGCAGCCTCGGCTGCCGCCCGGAAAATATCAAGCGCCGCATCGACCAAACCGCCGCCGCCATTATACTGCAGCGATATTTGGATGGCGCTGGTTGATTATAATAATATATATTACAGAGAGAGGTGATCCCTTGTGCAATACGGAGAGCCAGTCGAATTGATCGACGAGAACGGCGATACCGTTCAATTCGAACACCTGATGACCGTTGAATATAACGGCGATTCGTACATTCTTCTCGGCCTGGATTCCGACGACGACGACGTTACGGACGTTGTAATAATGCGAATCGCAAAAGATAAGGACGGCAGCGATATATATCTGTCCGATCTCTCCGAAGAAACCCATCAGGCTGTGTTCAATTTGGCGCAGGAATTGATGGATGAGGATGATTATGATGGCGATGGGGACGATCACGGCGACGGCTGAGCGGATGCGGCGGCTGTTATGCTCCATTGCGTTTATGTCGGCGGGCGTATGGGCGTCGTATATTTAGATTTCCGCCGCTTATATGGACGGCTGTGGATAAATTGTGCGCTGAGTGCAGACTGTCCACAGCATTATGAACGCCAAAACTCCATGCGATACCTGGCCTTACCCGGCTTATCCACGATATCCACACCCCTACTACGACTACTCCTACGTACTAATACCTGTTCATCTGAAGTATAGGAGGTTCCACCCATGCGTTTTCAATGTGCAGTCGCATCCCTCCAGGAAACCGTGGCAACAGTAATCCGCGCGCTTAACGTTCGCCCCGAATCCCCCGCCCTTGAATGTGTGTTAATCGAAACCACCCCATCCGGTATACGTATGTTCTGCACCGATCTGTCAATCGGTATCGAATCCTCCCTTCCCGCCACCGTAATTCAGGAAGGAAGCGTAATACTGCCCGGAAAATTATTCGCCGATATCGTCCGTAAGCTTCCCGCCGATATCGTCCATTTCCATTCCGCCGACGATCAGCGCACCACCATTCGCTGCGGCGGTTCCCGCACCGTTATGAAGGGCTTCCCTTCAAACATATACCCCCAACTCCCCCAGATCCCCGAAAATATAACTATCTCCATCCCCCAAAAACGTCTCCGCAGCATGATCCAGAAAACCATATTCTCCATCGCTGCCGACGAAACCCGCCCCATCCTCACCGGCGCGCTCCTCGAAATCGAACCGACCGGCCTAACCATGGTCGCCCTAGACGGCTTCCGCCTCGCGATAAGCAGAACCCACCTGCAAACAAATCAAAATGAAGCGCACGCCGTAATTCCCGGCAAAGCACTCGCCGAACTCCTTCACATCATCGAAGATAAAGATGATGTGATAGATTTATCACTGAACGATAAATATGCCGCGTTTACTCTCGCATCAACCCAGTTCATCACGCGGCTTCTTGAAGGCGAGTTTATGCGATACCGTCAAATCCTGCCTACCGAGCATACAACCCGCGCGGTCGTACCGAAACACGCGTTTGCCGATTCAATAGCCCGCGCATCCCTAATAGCGCTCGAAGGCAAGAATAATCTTGTGCGCATCCAAATAGAGAAAGATATATTAACATTAACATCAAACTCGGATAATAATCAAATAGAGGAAATAATTCAGCCGGTCGAAATAGACGGCAAGTCGCTGGAGATAGCGTTTAACGTAAAATATCTAACGGATATAAACCGCGTTATTGAGGACGACACCTATCAGATGCTGTTCCAGACGCCGATAAGTCCGTGCGTATTCAAGCCGATCGAAGGCGACGCGTTCCTGTTCCTTGTGCTCCCCGTCCGCGTAGTTCCCGTGTTAACATAATAAATATACATATAATATAAAAATGAAGAGGAAAATATGAAAATCCGCCGCCTGGAGCTTGGATCATTTCGATGCTACGCGTCCGCGCGATTCGAGCCGGACGGCGGGATAACCGTGTTATACGGGAGAAACGCGCAGGGCAAAACGAATTTGATGGAAGCGATCGTGCTATGCAGCATAGGCCGTTCGCACAGAACGAACAGGGATCGCGAGATGATCGCGTGGGATCAGCCGCGCGCTCGCGTGTCGCTGGAAGCGGCGCATCGCGACGGTACGCACGACGTAAAGATAACGTTAACGCGAGATGACGCGCGGGTGAAGCAGGTGTGTATCGGCGCGTCGCCGGTAGCGCGCATTGGGGATTTAATGGGGCACGTGCCCTCCGTATTGTTTTCGCCGGAGGATTTGAAGCTTATCAAAGAGGGACCGGGCGAGCGGCGCCGGTTTATGGATATGGCGATTTCGCAGGTGCGTCCTGCGTATTTTGCCGCGCTGCAGCAATATACGCGTGTGTTGCGGCAGCGCAATGAATTATTGCGTGCGCTGAAATTCGAATCGATCGGCGGCGCTGCGGCAGCCGGTCGGCTCGATCCCTGGAACGAACTGCTTTGCGATTATGGTTCCCGAATAATAGAGAATCGCGCGTGGTTCTTGAATAGGCTTGCGCCAGCTGCACGCGACGCACATAATTATTTATCTGAAACTAATGAAAATCTTGAGATCGAATATGAGGCAGCTGCGGCGGCTGGCGGTGATATAGAGGAAATCAAGGCAGATTTAGGGCGCAAGATATATGCAGCGCGCAAGCGGGATGAATATAATATGGGAACTGGAGTGGGGCCGCACAGGGATGATTTTTCGTTGAGTTTGAATGGCAGGCAGGCGCGGGTATATGGTTCGCAGGGGCAGCAGCGCACTGCGGCGCTGGCGCTTAAGCTGGCGGCGCTGGCTATACTTGAGGAGGAGATGAACGAAACGCCTGTTTTATTATTGGATGATGTGATGTCGGAGCTTGATGCTGGTAGGAGGAGGAGGCTTCTTACGTGGATGGGGGGGGTACAGACGATTATTACTTGTGCTGATATAAATGATATTGGTGGAGGGGTACTGGCTGGGAAGATGTATAGGGTTAACTCGATGGGCAGTTTCGAATGGGGATACAAGGATAAAATTGATAAAGGGATAGATGCTAGCAAATGCGTGGCATGTGGGGCGTGTGAAGCTGCATGTCCACAGAATATCGCGATTATTGATAATTTGGCTATGATAAGGGATAAGTATAATTAATTTAGGATTCTCCCCTGTCCCCCCCAATTTCCTTTTGGGGTGGGGGACGGGGGACG
>JAISZG010000037.1 GCA_031269355.1 Oscillospiraceae bacterium
CCGACGCGGCGGAATATATTGCGCCAATCGTTTCAACGGCGATCGATTCCGCAGGCAGCGCGACAATCGCCTGAGAGAGCGCGTCCGTTATAGGCGACACCGCCGATTTCAGCTGGGTCAACGCGGATTCTATGCTTGTTAAGCCCGTGCGCATCCCGGACAGCAGGGGTTCCAATTGAGCTAAACCAGCCGCCGCGCCTTCGGCGGACGACGTTAACGCGGCGGTCAGCGAGGACAGCGCGCCGCCAATCTGTTCCGCGCCGCTAATAAGCGCGCTAGATTGTGCGCTCAGCGCATCCAATCCGGATTGAAGCGATGCATATCCAACTCCCAGCGCGGACGCGCCGCCGCTCAAATCCTGCGCTCCGGAAGATAGATTCGCCATTCCCTGCGATAACGAGGCGATCGCGTCCGTAAGCTGTGTAAGCTGCGCCTGCCATTCGGAGGTATCGGGCGGCGAGATACGCATGGACGTTGGCAGCGCGGCTATTGTGGCGGAGTCCATTTCAAAATCCGTAACATCTGCGGTAACGGTGAAATACATGGGCGACCCCGGCAAGCTTGCGCATGTAACCTGTATGTTTCCGCCTGCGTTCGCCAGCGTCGCGCCGTTTGCCTCGACGTTCCGGAATCGTTCGCGGTCAAGCGTCAGCGACGCCTGCAGCGCGCAGTTTTCGTAATACTCGGAAGCTACGGCGAAGTTTCTCACCGCGCCTGCTCTGATTACGATACGTCCGGAGTTTCCCGCTAGCTGCGCGGGCGCGACCGCAATGCCGTCAAGTTCATATCTGATGACGAACAGCCACGGCAGCTCGTTCGACTCGCTTTTGCCCTGATATATAAATTCGTTCCCCGCTTCGATCGTGCCGGACACCTCGCCGTTTGCGGCGCTCAGCATCTGCCCGTCCGTTAGATTGAGCACGTTTGAGTACGAGCCGTAATCGGTAAAAACACCGGCTTCGTCCAAGTGCAGATAGTTTACGATATACACCGCCTGCGGCTCGCCGTCCGCAGTCAGCGAGCCATAAACGATTTCCTCCTTAGCGCTTGCGGATATAGGCGATACATCCGCCGCGAACGCCATGGTCGTCAAAGATATAATCGCGAACGTAATCGCGAGCGCGCGCAAAAATGTTCGCAAGCTGCGGCGGTCTATTTTGTTATTTATCATCATTTTTATCCTCGCTGAGTTCTGATTCAATCATTGTGATTTTCTTTTTAGAGGAATCCGGCGCGGAGCTTAACGCCGCAGAAGGCTCCCGCTCCTTTTTCGATTCTGTTTCTGATATGTCGCTTATATCGCTCGGAGCAAAACGCGAGCGAACGCTGGTCACGCGGATTATAGGATCGAACAGCGTAAGCATTGCGGACAGGAACAGTATAACCATTGCGAACGAGAAAATCGTTCCGCGCGCAAGCAGCATGCCCATTTCACGCACTATGCTGTTTGATGAAGTCATCCACATGGCGACGCCGGCTATCGAAAGGCTCATCGCGGATACTAGCGTAGAACCCAGCGAACCGCTTACGGCCTCCCGGATCGACGCTCGCTTCCCTAGCAGGCGCCTTGCTTTCATATACTTATCCGTCAGCAGTATCGCGTAATCTACAGTCGCGCCAAGCTGAACCGTGCTAACGACAAGGTACCCTATGTAGTTAAGCGATTGACCCGTCATATAAGGAATAGACAGATTGATCCATATCGCCGACTCAATCGCCAGCACCAGCAAAAACGGCAGCGAGATAGATTTGAACGCGAGCATTAATACCAGCGCGATCGCACCCACCGCTATCCAATTAACGATAACCGAATCCTTTTTAATCACGTCTCGAATATCGTATATGTTGGCGTCCGCGCCCAGCAAATACGACGCGCCTTCGTAGCGCGAGTACGCTTCCGCACGCACCTGTTCTACGAGCGAGTACGCCTCCTCGCTTTCCGCGATCGTATCCACATAGATTATAATTCTGCGATACCCGTTCGCCTCGAATACGCCTCGAACGGCGCTTTCCAGAATGTCGGACGGTATATCCGCGCCCACTGCGGTCGGATACGCTACTACGCGACGAACGCCGTTCATGTCCTCCAGCGTCGCGCAAAGCTCTTTCTCAAGCCCGGGCAAATTATCAGGAACCAGCAATATGAGCGGCCGTTCAGATCCAAACACTTCCGATATGCGCCGGGTGTCGGCCCCGGTTCGGCTCTGGGAGGCAAGCTGAGTCATTCCGTAATCAAAATGGTTTTGGGACTGCGCCATATACGCCGGAGCTACCAATATCAGCACAATCGGCAGTATCAGCCAGCGTATCTTATAGACGGCCTCGCCCGCTCGCGATTTCGTAAGCGATACCGCGCGACGCTTAGTCCTGTCGAGCAGCGGCACGCATATAATCGTAAGCGCCGGAAGAAACAATATAACTGAAATAAAGCTCAGCGCGACGCCCTTGAGCAGGTTCAAGCCAAGATCCGCGCCTATGCCAAACTTCATGAACGCAAGCGCGAGAAATCCAAACAGCGTCGTAGCCGCGCTTGAGAATATGCTGTTAAACGAATATTGAACAGCCTCGCCCATCGCCTCCTCCGGAGTATCCATCCGCGCGCGATTCTCCCTGAATCGACGCAGCAAGAACACGGCATAGTCCAGAGACACCGCCAGCTGCAGGATAGGGCTTACGGTTTGGGTGATGAATGAAACATCCTTTAAAAATACGTTGGTTCCCATATTGATCAGCACGGAAACGCCTATCGCCGCCAAATATAACACCGGCTCGATCCACGATTCCGAAGCTATAACCAATATAATAAGGATAAGCGGCAGCAGCAGCAGCATCGCGGTTCGCACTTCCGTGGAAACCATACCGCGAAGAGCCGCGCTTTCCGCAGCTTGTCCCGCTAGCGCGCCGTCAGAGCCGATCAGTTCGCGGATCTCCGCTATCGGATCATGCCCTTCGATTTCGGCTATCGAAAGCGTAATAAGCGCGTACCCGTCTTTATAATATTGCGATACGAGCTGCTGATCGATTAGTTCTAATGGAACGCGCAAATCGGTAATGTCGTCCAGCCATGTAACGCTCGATACGCCGTCAAGCTCGCTAAGCGAGCGCTTAACGGCTAACGCGTCCTGCACGGTTTCAGCCGGAATCATCACCTGCGCGTTTTCGATCGATCCGCTGAATGCGTTAAGCATCAAGTTTAAACCGGTGGTCGACTGCGCGTCTTCCGGCAAATAGTCCGCCAGGTTATTGTTAACCTTTACTTGAAGCGATAGCAGCGCGAAAACAAGCGCCAGCGCTGCGAACAGCACCGTCACGAATCGCCGATGCCGAATCGTCCATGCGGCAAACGGTCTCGTTTAAATCCCTCCCATGCACTCACCTATCGCTATAAATGAAGTCGTGAGTGTGAACTTGCGCAACACATTGTTGCCAATTCTCCGCAGTCTGAGTATAATGATTTTGGCGAAAGAATTCAACCGCCAAATTTCGATCGATTTGTTGCTACTGCAACACAGGTCGACTTAGTGTTGGATATACAATAAACTTTCTTATTATGTTGTTTTGGTTATTTTGGAGGTATAATGCGCGCTGGCAGTACGGACAGGCGGTTCCAATATACAATGAAAGCGCTTCAGGATGCGCTTATCAACCAATTGGAAACGAAGCCGATCGCGAAGATTACGGTAACGGATCTTTGCCATATAGCGAATATTAACCGAAGCACATTCTACGCGCACTATTCCGACCCCGCCGATTTGCTGGAAAAGACGGAGCGTGAGTTGATTGCGGATATCACGCGGTTCTTGGAGTCGTTCACGTTCGCGGACGACGCCCCCGCCGCGCAGCAGACTATGACCCGCGTATTCGAATATATTCAGAACAATGCGGAACTGTGTAAAGTACTGCTAGGGCCAAACGGCGACGTTGCGATACAAAAGGAAATCATGATGCTGATGCAGCGCTTTCGTATAGAAGAATGGCGCGCGTCGAGGTCGATGGATGTAGAAACAATGGATTACATACTTCTGTACACTATTAACGGCAGCATAGGCGTGGTGCAGCGTTGGGTAGAAAACGGCCTGAATAAACCGGCTCGGGAAATGGCCGATCTTCTGCTGATGACGACGAACCGGGGATTGTCGGCGTTTGGCTAAAATATTGATTGCGGTGAATATTAGGGTGTGTTCGAAAAATCTCTCGGTCTGAATGCACTGTCTTTTTATCCATCGCGGCATCGCGCGCGTAAACCCCCTTCATCCGCCACAGGCGGCGGCGGGTTTACGCGCAGTCGACGTAGCGGAGCTACGCCGCCCTCATGGCTCCTTGCGCCTCATCAAAATTCAGCACATTCAGCCTCGAGATATTTTTCGAACACGCCCTAATGATTCTATTTTGCGCCGCTTCTTCTCATCTATACGGTGGATAAAGGAAGCGCCACATATTTTACAGTACCATGTCCATGTAAAGTGTGGAGGCGATGTATGGTAAAATCCGTGTATTATGATGAATCTTGTCAGAAAAATACGCAGAGATCGTTCGAACTGAGTAGGTTATTGGTTGACGTCGAACTAACCCGGCCGCTGTCAGGGATGCTGGAACGGCAGGATGCATTGCGTATAATTCATCCTATGTGATCGCCTGACTAGACACGGGCGGAGTGAGGCATACCGTATCAGGGCGGTCAAAGTTTGTGCCGGTAAAGCCGTCGTGTTGAAATATCCGATACAAAAAAATATTCTATGAATATATGGTTTATGTGTACGCTAAGCCGCTCTTGCTGGTCTATGGCAGCGCGATATTCGTGAAAATGCCGCCGCGTCCGGGCGGACAGAATCATATGAATCTTTTCGGCGCTCCTAACCCTCAAAGAAAAAAACGCGCTATTCATGGTGTGAATAGCGCGTTTGGTTATAAAACTGATACTTTATTTTTTATAGCCGCATTTTGGACATGCGCCGTTTTCGTCAAGCGCAATGCCGCAGAGCGGGCACCGGTCTTGCTCTTTTTGGACGGAATGCTGAATTGCCGTTCCGTATTCCTGGGACGCGCCGTTTACGCCGCTGGTAAAAGTAATCTTGGCGATGTTCAGCTTATCTTTAAGCAACGCGTAAACGATTTTTATCATACCCTCGACAGTCATAGTTTCTTTTGTGACAACCAACCGACATTCGGGATATGCCGTCGCTAGTTCCGTCTTGAAAGCGGGTCCCATTTGCTTGTTGCTTGGCGCACCGTTTTTAATCCCCTGCGCATCATAAACGCCGAGGATTGCGGGCAAAAGCGGATCGTCTTCTCTTAAAATGAGCGCGTGGTCAAAGTTTTGCAAAACCTCCCAAGCGATTTTCTTAATCTCGTTGCAAGGGAAGACCATGTTTACGCCCGAGTTTATTGTGTCTTCGACTTCGATCGTCAATATGCCGGTATGCCCGTGCAGATACTGAGCCTCGCCTTTGAATCCATAAAATCTGTGCGCATACTGAAGATCTAACGTTGTGAAGCTTCTCATAACTGTTCTCCTTTATCTATATTATCTACGGGTTGTTTACACGCACCCGCATGCGTACGAAATAATGTCTTGCCTGTACATTTGAGGCTACGACTATGGGTTGCTTTTGCATTCCAAACAGATACCCTTAAAAACAATATCGTGCTCGGCAAATTCGAACCCATGGGTATCCTTAATGTATTTATTAATATCCGCGATATAGTCCATATCTACATCAAAAACACGACCGCACTTTAAACAGCTTGCGTGATAATGATTACTGCAAACATGGTCGAAACGATCAGCTCCGCCGGGAATCTCCCTTTTTCGCACATCGCCCGTTTCGCACAACCGCTGTAGGTTTCGATACACTGTCCCTCTGCTGATATTGGGGTGTTCCTTAATGAGCGCATCATATATCTCATCCGCTGTCGCGTGAGACTTCAGTTTGGATAACGTCTCAAAAACTAAAGCGCATTGAATGGTATTGCGTCTGATCATAAAACTTACCCCCGGCACAGGACTTATTTCTTATTGAGATTATATCGCAACTAGGATAAAATGTCAATAGTGAAAATCAGTTCCTCGCCCTTTTTATTAATTTTATTTATACATATTAGAGCAATATTATTTGCAAAACGCAACGATCGCACCGAATGTCGGATATTTCCACGAAGTTTATATGACGCCCTAGTTTGCGCCGATCGACATCACATCCCTCAACTTTGACTTCGCCGCGCTAATAAGCAGATCCGCTTCATTGCCGCCCCTGTCCAGCAACTCATCTACGCTGGATTTCACACGATCAAGCGTTTCAGGATCAGCGGATGAAAACGCCAGGTCCGTTTTTTGCAGCCCATGCTGCCGCACGCCAAGCAAATCACCCGCTCCGCGCATCTCCAAATCCTTACGCGCAATTTCAAATCCATCGCGCGTGCGCGCTAGCACTGTTAGGCGTTCGTTTGGTTCGCCCATCAGAAAGCACCAGGACGATATCGTCCCGCGACCAACCCGTCCCCGAAGCTGGTGCAGCTGCGCCAACCCGTATCGCTCCGGATTCTCAATCACCATAACGGTTGCGCGCGGCGAATCGACTCCGACCTCGACCACTGTCGTAGCGACGAGCACATCCATCATCCCTTTATGAAACGCCTCCAGCGTCTCAGATCGCAGCTTCGACGCCTGGCCGCCGTGCGCCAGCCCAACGCGCAGTCCGTTCAACGCGCCTCCCCGCAGTTCCTCGGCTAGCCACTGCGCGCACGCGCAATCTTCGGAAGAGCTGTCCGTCGCGTGCGGACAAATTATATATGTTTGATAACCAAGCTCCGCTTGCTTGCGGATAAACTTGTACAATCCTTCGCGCTTGTATTCCGGAACAAATCGCGTTTCGATGGGTACGCGGCCAGGCGGAAGCTCGTCGATTATCGACACTTTTAGATCGCCATACATCAGCAAGGCCAGCGTACGCGGAATTGGCGTAGCCGACAACACCAGCGAATGCGTGTGTTCCGATTTTTCGGCAAGCGCCGCTCTTTGCAACACTCCGAACCGATGCTGTTCATCTGTTATAGCAATTGAAAGTTTATTAAATATTACATCCTTTGAAAACAGCGCGTGAGTGCCAAACACGGCCTGCCACTCCCCCGACGCTATAGCGCGAACCGCGTCGCGCCTGTTTAGCGCCGTCATCCCACCCTTTATCAATCCGCATCGAACGCCTAGCGGCTCGAGCATGCGCGCCGCGTTTCGCCAATGCTGCTCAGCTAGAATTTCAGTCGGAGCCATCATCGCGCCTTGCGCTCCATTTACCGCCGCTGCGTACAACGCCAAAAATGAAACCGCCGTTTTCCCGCAGCCCACATCGCCTTCCACAAGCCGCGACATAGCGGTGCCGGAACGCAAATCCGACAATATATCAAGCGCGGCTCGACGCTGCGCGTTCGTCGGTATAAATTTCTGCGCCGCCCAAAATGTATCCGCCAGCTCGTCCGGGCAATCCATGGGGGGAACTGTTTGCCTGCGATTGCCAAACCGCTTCAGCGCCGCATATCTAAGTGCAAGCGCTTCAAACGATAAGTATCCAAGCGCGGCCGCAAGCTTATCCTCCTCTTCGGGAAAATGCGCCTGCCGCAACACGTCTCGCCTGTTAGCGAAGCTTATTCCACCTCGCGCTTCCCGCATAATCGATTCCGGCACGCCAGACGATACGTCGTCCAATTTATTCAACGCTTCGCGAATTGCGCCGCGCAATATCTTAGGCGGTACGCCGTCAATATCCGCGTATATGGGCAGCAGTTCGCGCCGCTCAACAAACTTCGGATGCGCCGATGTAAGCGTTCCTTTTGGCGAGCGCGATATGCGTCCATATAATAATAACCATTGTCCATCATAAAGTTTATTAATAAGCCAATGCGCACCAAACCATACGCAAGAAAAACGCGTTCCATCCTGTTCCAGCAGAATGTGAACGCGCGTTTGTTTGCCGTATCCAATCGAACGGATCGATGATATTTCCCCTTCGAACGCGGTTGTCTGTCCGGCTCTTAGGTCGCGCAAGGGCGTAGTACGCGTTGAATCCTGATATGTATCTGGCAGCAGCTCTACCAAATCGCGCGGCGTCGTGACGCCAGCCTTCGAAAGCGCCTTACAGCGCGATTCTCCCAAGCCCGGCAAATCGGCTAACCTGAACGTCGGCGTCATTCCACAGACAATATGAACGGGTACACCGGCTGACCGCCTTCGTGCATTTCCACATCGCATTCAGGATATCGCTGTGATATTTCGTCGATCAGCGCCTTCGCGCTTTCTTCAGTCTCGCCCTCTCCCCAATAAAGGGTTATCAACGCGTCCTTTTCTTTAACGAGCATATCGATTAATTCCAGCGCAACCGCTTTATCGGAAATGCCCGCGCTTGCTATCGTTCCATTATATAGGCCGATAATATCGCCCTCATGTATTTCAATATCTTCATATTTCGAATTTCTTATCGCGCGGGTGATCATACCTGTCTTTACTCGCTCGGCAGCTTCCTTCATGCGTTCCAGGTTTTCTTCCGTAGTCAAATTATCTTGAACGGCTACGGCGGCGGCGACGCCCATCGCAACATTTTTGGTGGGTATCACATGCGCCTCGCGTTTCGTTATCTCGCATGCCTGACTTGCGGCCAGCACGATATTACCGTTATTTGGCAGCACAAATACGCACTGGGCATGAACCCCCTCGATAGCGCGAACGAGATCGTCGATACTGGGATTCATCGTCTGTCCGCCTTCGACAACTCCCTTTACGTTCAGATCGTTAAATATGCGCGTAAAGCCCTCGCCTTGCGATACGGCGACCACACCGTACCTCTGTTTTTTATCTTCTTCCTCGGCTTGCTTGCGCAGGCGTTCCCGCCGCTGTTCAACCATATTTTCTATCTTAAGGCCGACAAGCTCTCCGAGCGCCAAACCCGCCTGCAGCGCTTTTCCGGGATCGTTCGTATGCACATGCACCTTCACAAGCGATAGATCGCCCACTACCAGAACGCAATCGCCAATCCGATTAAGTCGGCGCCTGAACAGAGCCACATCTTCCTCGGTTACCTGCTCAAGTAAGTTTTGAATAAAAAACTCCGTGCAATACGCAAACTTTATTTCAGTCAGCGCGTCGTGATCGTCCTCAAATACCGCCTTGCCATCCGACTCCGTGAGAACCGCAGCCGGCTCTATAGCCTGGCCGTTGAGGGCGGCGTTCATCCCGGAATAAATAAGCAGTAGTCCGCGCCCTCCCGCATCCACCACGCCCGCTTGCTTCAATGCGGGTAGCATATCGGGAGTTTTGCGAAGCACGGCTTCGCCGCTGGATAGCATAACTCGGAACAGCGCCGCCAGATCGTCTGGCTCTCTCTCCGCCTGCCTTGCCGCTTCCTCGGCGACTACGCGCGCTACAGTAAGAATAGTACCTTCCTTCGGCTTCATAACCGCTTTGTACGCGGTCTCCGAACCGGCGCGCAAACCTTGCGCGAACAGTTTGGCGTCGATACGCTGCGCGCCCGCGACTCCCCTTGCGAAACCTCTAAACAGCTGAGAAAGGATTACGCCGGAGTTTCCGCGCGCGCCCCTAAGCGCACCCTTCGCGATAGCCTCCGCAGCCTCCCCCGCGTCGTTAATTTCCCGCGCGCTAACTTCGCGGACCGCAGACATAGCGGTCAACGACATATTTGTTCCCGTGTCTCCGTCGGGAACCGGGAATACGTTTAGCGCGTCTACCGTCTCGCGGTTCTTTTCAAGAAGCGACGCTCCGGCCGCAAGCATCTCGCGCAGAAGCAGCCCGTCGATCATACGCGTATGCCCTCCACGGAGATGTTTATCCGCCGCACCTTCGCGCCAGTCATGCTTTCCATTTTATATTTGACCGTCTCCACTATCGTGGTGCAAACGGCATAAATGGAAATACCATATTCGACCACGATAAATAAATCAACGTCCAGCTGCCCGTCTTCCGTGGTGCGAAGCGAGACGCCGCGAGTTAAATTTTCGCGCCCAAGCCATTCAACAAAACCGTCCTTCGCACGCTTGGAGGACATTGCGACGATGCCATAGCACTCAAGCGTCGCGTAACCCGCGACCTTAAGCATCACGTCCTCCGCGATGGATATGGTTCCCAACTCGTTGACAATTTTAGTTTCCATACTTCGAAGCCCTCCTTGGTCCGGAACCGCGCAATCCAGAACCGGGAACAGTATACAGGATTTAGCCGGTTTACGCAACCATCGGCCAAATTCCTTCCATCCAAAATCCTATGCGCGCCCCAGCCCTCGAATTCCAATATATAATAGTCTGTCCGCGCGATTGCTCGTTATGTTTTGCTTGTCTATTTTTATTTATGCTCTTTACTGCGAATCACATGTCCGGAACAAGGAATTGCAGCGGTAACGTCGAAAAAGAAAATGGCGGTGATTTTCTAAATTGAACGCTTCGCTGAACGCCGCGTTAAACGCCGCGCGAGAGACCTCGTTCATAAATACGGCGGCGGAAGATCGAATGAGGATCGAATATTCGAATGTCTTGACATACGACAGACTTCGGAGGTGAATGGATGCGCTTACTGATTCGCGGCGGCGATGTGCTGGACGGGACAGGCGCGCCGTCAACTAGCTCGGACGTTCTCATCAGCGACGGGCGCATCGAAGAGATTGCCCCAAATATAAGCGCTCCGGACGCCCTTGCCATTGACGCCGTCGGCTGCGTCGTAACGCCGGGATTCGTGGATATGCATCGGCACTGCGATATCGCCGCAGTAACCGGCGGCGCGTTTGGAAAGCTGGAATTGGCTCAGGGTATCACAAGTACGATAGCGGGCAACTGCGGGCTTGCGCCGGTGCCATGCGCCCCGTCGCATCGCCGAGAACTGTATGATTTCCTCGAACCGATTACCGGGGCGATTGCGCCGGACTTGCTGTTCCAGGATTATTCATCATATTTAAATGCGTTGAAAGCCGCCAGCCTTCCGCTAAATGTCGGCTTTCTCGCGGGGCTGGGCGCGATTCGCACCGCTATACTTGGATTTACAAAGAACCCTCTTTCAGCCGACGGCCTTAAAACTGCGGAAGCATTCGTGCGCCAAGCCATGGAACACGGCGCGTTCGGCATATCGACGGGGCTTATGTACCAGCCGGAATGCTATGCGCTGTGCGACGAGATGGTTGCTCAGGCAAAAATCGCGGCTAAGTACGACGGAATACTCTGCGCGCATATTCGCGGAGAGGGAGACCATCTGGTCGAGTCCGTACGCGAAGCTATTGGAATTGCAATGAAATCGGGTATCCGCCTGAACATCAGCCATTTCAAAGGCACGGGAGTGCGAAATTGGGGGAAGGCCGTGTATCTCGCGATGGAAGAAATAGAGGCCGCGCGAGCGCGGGGACATGAGGTGACCGCCGACTTCTATCCATATGACGGCGGCGCGACTACGCTGCTCTCGCTGATACCTCCCAGCGTAACTCAATCCGATAACGCCGCCACGCTTCGCTACCTGGAAACTAACGCTGGCCGCGACGCGCTGCGGCGGGAACTGCGACGCGAACATCCCGGTTGGGACAATATGGCGCTATCAATCGGTTGGAGCAGAATCGTTATCAGCTCCGCCGCGCTGCCGGAAGATCAGCATCTGATGGGCAAAGATATTCAAACGCTTTCCGGCGATAGAGATCCCGCAGATTTCGTGTGCGATCTGCTACTGCGAGAGAGGGGTAAAGTCGGTATAATCGTGTTGAGCATGGATCAGCGGGACGTCGACGCGATAGCGCGGCTGCCATACACCGCCGTTATATCGGACGCGCTGTACGGCGGCGGGCGCCCACACCCAAGGCTATACGGAGCGTTCCCAAAGATTATCGAGGATTATGTGCTGCGCAGAGCGGTATTGACCCTTCCCGAAGCGATTCATAAAATGACTGGCATGCCTGCCGAGCGGCTGCGCTTGAAGGATCGCGGATTGCTGCGCAGCGGATATCGGGCGGATATAAATATATTCAACCCTTCCGCAATCCGCGCTCCGGCGACATTTGAGGAGCCTGAACAAATCGCGTCGGGTATGACAGCCGTACTCATCGCCGGACAAAAACCGGGCCGATCGCTCGGTCGAGCAATGCTCAAATAAATATGAAAGGTGTATATTCATGGATGTATATCAAAAATTAAACGAGCTTGGTTTAACTCTGCCAGCGCCTCCCGCAAAGGGCGGTATGTATGCCCCCGCCAAACGTTTCGCCAATAATCTGTATTATATATCAGGATGCGGCCCGGTACTGGACGCGCCAATAAAGGGCAAGCTTGGCAAAGAGTTCACAACCGAGCAGGGAAAAATATACGCCAGAAATTGCATGCTAAACGTGCTGGCGGTGCTGGAGGCTGCGATAGGCGATCTTCGCAAGGTTAAAAGCGCCGTAAAGATATTGGTATTTGTGGCGGGCACAGATTCGTTCGACGAACAACCGCAGGTTGCCAACGGCGCGAGCCAGCTGCTCGCCGATCTTTTTGGCGAACCGGGAATACCTTCGCGCTCGGCGATCGGCGTGAACGCGCTTCCCGGAAACATTCCCGTGGAAATCGAGGGACTCTTCGAAGTTGATATTAATGCTGCGGTTTAACGTTTATCTAGATGAGGAGAACTGCAATGTGCTGCGATGAAAATGAACATAATTTCCGCGTTGCGGTGATCCAGGCCGCGCCGGTAATTATGGATTTAAAAAATACGCTTGAGCGAACGATAGATCTTATCCGCCAGGCCGCCGATAAAAAGGCGAGGTTAATCGTATTCCCGGAGGCGTTCATATCCGCTTATCCTCGCGGCTTGACGTTCGGTTTTGTCGTCGGCAGCCGCACGCCGGAAGGCAGAGAGGACTGGAAGCGCTACTACGACAACTCAATCGCTGTGACGAGCGGCGAGACTGATATGCTGGCAAAAGCGGCAAAAGAAGCCGGCGCGTATCTTTCAATCGGAGTGATTGAGAAAGACGCGCAAAAGATAAGCGGAACGCTCTATTGCACCAATCTTTTTTTCGGCCCAGACGGAAAATATCTAGGGAAGCATCGTAAGCTGAAACCCACCGGTTCGGAAAGGCTGATATGGGGCGAGGGCGACGGAAGCACGCTTACGACCGTGGACGCGCCGTTCGGCAGAATGGGCTCGCTGATCTGCTGGGAGAATTATATGCCGCTCGCACGAGTCGCCATGTACGCGAAGGGCGTCAATATATACATAGCTCCTACGGCGGATGCGCGCGAGGAGTGGCAGTCGACGGTTCGCCATATCGCGCTGGAGGGACGATGCTTCGTTATAAGCTGCAATCAATATGTTACAAAAAGCATGTACCCCACCGACTTGAAATGTTATGGAGATTTAGCGTCGATGCCTGAAAACTGTTCGCCTGGCGGAAGCTGCGTTATAAATCCGTTTGGCAAATATATCGCGGGGCCCGTTTGGGATCGTGAGGAAATATTAATTGCGGATATCGATATGGGCGACGTGACTCGCGCGAAAATGGATATGGACGTAGTTGGACATTATGGGCGACCAGATGTGTTTGGGTTGATTGTGCATGAATGAACAATATATATTTTAACTACGATTGAAGGGAATTATTATGAACATAGGGGAAGAATCGCTTCTGCTACATGAAAAACTGTGTGGGAAAATCGAGGTAGTCAGCCGCGCGCCGGTGAATAATCAACACGATTTATCGGTGGCGTATACTCCGGGGGTGGCGCAGCCGTGCCTTGAAATACAGAAAGATATTGAGCTATCATATAAATATACGCGCCGCGCGAATCTGGTGCTCGTCGTAACGGATGGAACCGCCGTGCTTGGGCTTGGAGATATAGGGCCCGAAGCCGGCATGCCGGTAATGGAAGGCAAGTGCGTATTATTCAAGTCGTTTGCAAATGTGGACGCGTTTCCCCTTTGCGTGCGCAGCAAGGATACGGATGAGATCGTAAACACAATCCGGTTAATCGTCGGCAGCTTCGGAGGCGTAAATCTGGAGGATATCTCCGCGCCGCGCTGCTTTGAGATAGAACGCAAATTAAAAGAAGTATGCGACATACCGATATTCCACGACGATCAGCACGGCACTGCGGTGGTAACTGCCGCAGGGATAATCAACTCTCTTAAAATCGTCGGCAAGGATATTCATAACGTAACGGTTACGATAAGCGGCGCAGGCGCTGCCGCAGTCGCCGTGTCAAAGCTGCTTATAGCGCTGGGCGTCGCGGACGTCATATTATGCGACCGCAAGGGGATCATATATAAAGATCGTCCGGGCGGACTTGACGTATCAAAGGCCGCGATGGCGCGGATTACAAACCGAACCGGAAGAACCGGCTCTATCGCAGACGCGCTGGTCGGAGCGGATATATTCATCGGACTATCCGGTCCCGGGGTGGTAACTGGAAATATGATTCGCTCCATGAACAATGGCGCTATCGTATTGGCGATGGCTAATCCTACGCCAGAGATATTCCCGGACGAAGCAAAGGCGGCCGGCGCTGCTATCGTAGGCACCGGACGCAGCGATTATCCAAATCAGATAAACAACGTGCTCGCGTTCCCCGGAATATTTCGCGGCGCGCTGGACGTGCGCGCATCCGATATAAACGAGGAAATGAAGATGGCGGCCGCATACGCGATTGCTGATTTCGTGTCGGACAGGCTATGCGATACGTTCATTGTGCCAAACGCGTTCGATCCTGGGTTAGGCGAGGCGGTCGGCCGCGCGGTGGCGAAGGCGGCGCGCGATTCAGGCGTTGCGCGTATATGAGCGAATAAATGATGCCGGAGGCTGATGCAGTCTCCGGCATCGCGCCGATTCAAGATTTTTCTTACGCTGATATATATAATACTAAACTCCGTTTAAACGGAGTTTAGTATAAGCACAAACGTTCGAATCTCACAATAATAATTGTGACGCCGCGTCAAATGGTTTTTTTCACCATCTTGCCGCGCAACACGGGAATCATAATCTGGATTAATACCGCCACCAACAGTATGGTTCCTTTTATAGTATCGTTAATCAGCGCGTCCATTCTCAGCGACGCTATAATTTTATCGATGATAGTATAGCTCATCGCTCCGAACAGCACGCCCAGCAGCTTCCCCTTGCCGCCGGCCATGCTCACCCCGCCGATCACCACCGCCGCGATAGCGTACATTTCATTACTTTTGCCCAGCGTCGCCGGATCGACAGATCCGTTCATCGCCAGCCAAATAAACGCCGCCAATCCACACAAAACTCCGGTGATTATATAAACCGTGCTGCGCGTCCACGAAACATTTATACCGGCAAGCTGAGCTGCCTTTTCGTTGCTGCCGACCGCAAACACCGATTTGCCGTATTTCGTAGACGTAGTGATAAACACCATGATAATTGTAACCGCGATAAGCACCAGCCCTACTACCGGCACCGATAGCAGCTTCTGCTGGCCAAACCCGTAGAACGCGTCGTATGCGCTGAGCTGCCCGTTCATGTTGTAGATTGATTTGCGCACCGCCGCCCTCAGGTAATACTGCGCCATAGAACGATATATCATCATAGTCGCCAGCGTGACGATGAACGCAGGCATTCTCACCTTGCCCACCAGCACGCCGTTGAGCATACCCAGCACGAAACCCATCGCCAGCGCGAACAGAAGAGTTGCTATTGGGCTGTTTGTTTTATTAAACACCTCGACAGAAAATCCGCCGATAAGCGACAGCATGCTTCCAACAGACAAATCTATCCCGCCGGTTATAATAACCAAACCCATCCCAAACGCGATAATGCCGACGACGGTGGAATGCCGCAGTATATTCATCACGCCGCTGATCGTAGTCGCGCCGCCGTTAACCCATATATAGGTTAGAAATATGCAAAGGAATATCAGTATAAAACTATAATTTCCCAGCGTTTTCAGCGCGCTTTTGCGCGGACGCTTTTCCGCCTTAATCTCCGCCTGTGCCATCAGATCGCATCCTCCCGCATATTTGCCGCGCCGGTCGCGCAGAGCATAACCTTTTCCTCACTAATGTCGTTTCGCTCAAGTTCCGCTTGAATCCTGCCATGAAAGAACACTATGCAGCGATCGGCGACTTTCTGAATCTCCGGAATCTCAAGAGTATTAAATAGCACAGTTATACCTGAATTGGCAAGCTCCAATATTAGCTTATATATTTCCGCCTTCGCGCCTACGTCGATGCCTTGCGTCGGATTATCCATTATCAATATCTTAGCATTTGTATTCAGCCATCGCGCGAGTATGACCTTTTGCTGATTTCCGCCAGATAAAGAGGTTATCAAATCGAGCGGGTCGGCCGCCTTTACGCCAAGCTTATCTCGCAATGCATCATAGTTTGCAACCTCTTTGCGCCGTCGTATTACCTGGCGGCGGCGCGACAGCACGTGCTCCGAAGCATAAAAATTCTCGAGCAGCGCCATATCTGGTATAATGGAGTTTTCCTTTCGATTAGCGGCTATCATCGCGACGCGCGAACGCATCGCGCCATGGATCGTCTGCTTGTTAATCTTCCTGCCAAACAGCTCGATATCGCCAGAGCGCATCGGTAAAACTCCAAATATAGTCTGGAATAGCTCGCTGATTCCCGCGCCTTTCAGTCCGGTAAATCCGATCACCTCGCCCTCGCGTACGGTTAGGTCTACGTTCTCAAAGCCGCTGCCCGTCAACCCACGAAGAATCAAAACCGGATTACCCAATTTGCGTTCGAAATAATAACCCGCGTCTACGAGCTTGCCGCCCACCATCAACCGCGTAACTTCGCGCGGGTTCGTATCCTTGATATCGCCGGACATAACCATTCTTCCGTTATTAAGAACAGTATAGCGATCGGCAATGGCGAATATTTCATTCATTTTATGAGATATAAATATGAATGTTTTCCCCTCCGCCTTCAGTCTGCGTATGATAGAGAATAAATGTTCTATTTCATTACTATTCAATGCTGTCGTCGGTTCATCTAATATAAATAATTTCGCCTGCGCGAACAACGCTTTCGCGATTTCAAGAAGCTGCTTCTTGCTTGTATCCAATTCAGACACGAGCGCGGCGGGATCAATATCCACACCTAAGCGATTGAACAAATCGCGCGTGTTTTCGATCATTGCCTTTTTATTAAGAATACCCAACGCGCCTATAATTTCTTTACGCAGATAAATATTTTCATAAACGGTTAGATCGTTGAACAAATTCAATTCCTGATGAACAAACGCGATGCCAGCGTTTTCCGATTCTTTTACTGTGATGTGATCAAACTGCCGCCCGTCGAATCGAACGGAACCCGCGTCCTTATCCAGCACTCCCGCCAATATATTCATAAGCGTGGATTTCCCCGCGCCATTCTCCCCAAGCAGCGCGTGCACTTCGCCTTCGCGTACGACAAAATCGACGCGATCCAATACCGTCACGTCGAAGAAAGATTTGGATACGCCGTTCATACTTAGCAGATCCATCAATATAACGCCTCCGTCATAACGCCTCCGCCAAGCCGCCCGGCTGGGTGAATCCGCGAAAAATCGAATTTGATAATCCGGTTCGCGGAGCCTGCAAAGCCCCGCGAACCTGGTACAATTAACTTATTCTACCGCAACCGCGTCGCCGAATCCCTGGAAATCGCCGACGTTTGTCGAGTCAACGACAGATACCGGAACCACGTGATCCGTCGGCACATCCTTGCCGTCGAGTTTGTCAACCAAATCCTGAACGGCGATCTTGACCATACCCGGATCGTACGTTACGGAGAACAGATCGGCAAGTCCGGCGACTTCCGCGCTATAATCCTTTTGATGTATTCCCTTCAGCACGCTGTAGATTTCGTTCAGGCCGGACGATGTTCCAAGATGCACTCCCGCATTTAGGAACGTATCCTTCTTTGCGGCGTCGATGTCAGACGACTTGAGCGCCTCGAGCATGCCCATCGCGATTTCGTCGTCGTGCGTGAAGATGTATTTCACGGCGTCGATTTCCTCAACCGTGGAGGTGTCGAGCCATTCTACAAACAGACGCTTGCCCTCCGCGCGGCTCCATCCGGTGTACGCGGTGGACTTAATCGCGTCTACCTGCTCCTGCGACCAGCCGTTTGCAAGCAGCGTATCAAAGAAACCCTTGTTGCGCATCTCGGGAACCGACGAATTATCGCCTGGTATTATGAGCACAGGATCTCCGGGCTGCAGTCCGCTTGCGATAAAGCGCTCCGCAGTGGCGACGCCGATGCCTTCGTTGTCGCCCTTGACGGACGATACCGCGCTCTCGGCGACGGTGTCAATCACGCGATCATACATCACAAACGGGATACCGCTGTCGGCAAGCTTCTTCATCGTAGCTTCAAGCGTGTTATCCTGTGGCAATATTACGACCGACTGGGCGGACTGATTTTCAATTATATCCTCGACCTGTGAAATCTGATTCGCCGGATCCGAGGAAGAAATCACTTCCGCCGTATACACGCCGCCCTCGTTAATCTCCGCAGCCTTTTCTTCCGCGTATGTAAGGACGGCGCCCGTCCAGCCATGATCCGCGTTCGGCACAAGAATCGCGATGTCCACCCCGGCGGCCAGCGCGCCCGACGCGCACACAACCATAACGGTCGCCAGAAGCAGCGAGACAATTTTCCTCATAACAATCCCTCCGCAATATATTTGATAGATTGACCGGAAAGCCACGCTTCCGCGTCAAAGAATCCGAGTGCCAACCAACGGGCGTTTCAGCCCGCTATCTGTTTGCCGTTTATCAGTTCGCGATGGCGTCGTCAAAGCTGAACGTCGACGGCTTGAAATCCACCTTGCGCACAAACGCGGCGGCCTCCGTCGCCCCGTCGACGCGATCCATTCCGCTGTCTTCCCATTCGACGGAAAGAGGGCCGTCGTAGCCGATCGCATTCAGCACGCGAATAATCTCCTCAAAGTTGACGTCCCCATGGCCGAGCGAACGAAAGTTCCATCCGCGGCGCAGATCGCCAAAATCAATATGCGAACCCAGCAATCCGCTGCGCCCATCTAACGTGACGGCGGCATCCTTCATATGTACATGATATACCCGATCCGCAAAATCCTGCAAGAACAAATGTGGCTTAATGCCCTGCCATTGCAGATGGCTCGGATCAAAATTTATACCGAACTCCGGTCGGTTCGCAAATTTCTCCAGCAATTTTTTTGTCGAATAATAATCAAATGCAATTTCACCCGGATGCACTTCAAGCGCATATTTGATCCCATGCTTTTTAAATTCATCCAAGATAGGCGACCACAGGCGAACGATCTCGTCGAATCCATCCTCCACCATTTTAGGCGTGGTCTGCGGAAATGAATAGAGATACTTCCAAATCGGCGATCCGGTGAAACTGGTGACTACTTTCACGCCAAGCTTTTCAGCGACGGCGGGAACTTTCTTCATAGTTTCGATAGCCCACCGACGAATTTCGTCCGGCTTATCCGCAAGCGCGGCGGGCGCAAAGTTGTTCAGGCGCGGATCCGGCGCGTCGCCGACGCACTGCCCTATGATATGCGAAGCTATCGCCTTGCAGATCAATCCGTGTTTTGCGAGCGTATCTTTAACATATGCTACATAGGAATCATCCTTATACGCCTTGTCAACATCCAGGCTGTTTCCCCAGCATGCAAGTTCTAAACCATCGTATCCCATCTTCGCCGCGAGCGCGCACAGCTCGTCCAGCGGAATATCCGCCCATTGCGCGGTCATCAGCGTAACCGGTCTCGCTCCCATTTGAATACGCCTCCCATCCGATGTAATGCATGGTAATTATACAACCGATTATTTGTACTGTCAAGTTTCGTAGTCGAATCGCAAAACTTTCTAAAGAAATTCCTATGCAAATAAAACAAAATTCCTGCAGAATTGCGCCGCCGGACCCTCTCCGGCGCGCTGTAATGAACTCGTTATTTTTATTTTATTATCATCAACATTATGTTAATACCACTCCCGTGAGCTCTACGCTTTTTCCTATACGCATATTCTTAAGTGATGGCATAAATTTTCCAATCTTCCCTGCCAAAAGTTTCCATCGAAGCTTTTGCCCATTTGCTTGATTTTATTCCTGAGAATGGTATAATAAATTAAATAGCAAAATGTTAGTCAATGCTCTCAATATCCTGGCTTTGGAGGAAAAAGACATGTCTGTCGAGTCGCGTCGAATTTTGCGTTTCTTGATTTGTTTGTTATTATTGATCGGCGCTGCGATTCCCTCCTCGTTTGCGGACGCGCCTCGTCCTGCGGGCGGCGGTCCCGTACATTGGCGTTTAACGGAAGCAGGAACGCTTGCCGACGCTTTCGTCAACGATCCGTTGGGCGGAAATGTCAGCGCTGCGCCGAGAGGTTTTAACGGCGGCGCAGACAACGCGTCGCTTTCAATAACCCAAACTATCGGCGAAAACACTCTCGTCAGCACATATGATTGGCCCGCGCCTCCAGACGCTATGGAGAGCGGCAAGGATTATTCCATAAATATAAACACATCGTCTAAAGGTGATTCGGAAGACCTTCATACAGTGCTTGATGTTTCGCTTGACGCGGAGCATCTGGCGCGCGTAAGCGCCGACGGCGCAAAGAACGCCGCGCCTAACGTTTCGGCTTTGCTGCGCGTACCAAAGGGGAAACCTGATTCGTTCACGCTTTTGTTCACCCTTCGCAATTTCAGAACAAATACGTTGGCACAAGTTTTCTATAAATATGAACTTTACGACGGCCCTGTTCCGGCGAATGAAGTAATACCGGATTTCACGCCAGGGTGGTCCGACACCGCGCCGGATTATTATATTCAGCGAAGCGATGTGCACGGACTATATGAGCTGAAAGATTCCGATCCGCCTGTTTATAGACGCTTCGGAACGCCATACGGCGGGTATGCCGGATTCTATCCCTCTGACGCTCAGGGCGAATTGCTGTCAAATGTGGCGGTTGATCCTGATGCGGAACTGCCTGATATCATCGCGCCTATTTTTGAATATGCCAAACCGAGCGCTCTGCCGGATGGATACCAACAGATTTCCGATTTAATATACGGCTTTAAAAATCCAGACGGAACTCTTTCCTATAGGGTGTATGGATCATATCCGAACACACCGACCGGATTCTATTCAGCGAACGCGTCTGGAGAACCGACCGCCAACACTCCGCTTGATCCACAGACCGACGGTCCAAAAGCAACCGAACCGCCGGTCGGTTTTGTCGGCATGGCGCCTGAAGTAAGCGTGTATGCGGATCGTTCGTCCGTGTCGCTCTTTTCGTTTGTCGACCGCGACGGAAGAACGCTCTATCGCAACTATGGCAGCTTGAACGGTGGCGCGCCCGCTTATTATCCTTCCGACGAGAGCGGCAATGTCGCTCCAGACGCACGGTCTGTTTTGCCCGAGCAGGATTATGAACTGTATATTGAGGGATTTGGCTTCGCCGTCCCTACACAATCACCTCCCTCATTTTATGAACCGCAGGTCTGCGCCGATGGCACGCCTTACTGGACTGTTTATGATGTCGACGGCGCTCCGCATGACCGCGTGTACGGCAGGCTGAATGGGCGTGGTCCGTTCTACTATCCCGCAGACATAATATTCGAAGGCGATGATCGTTCAAAAGGCGCGCTCTACGCAGCGGTGGCGAACGGCGCCGAACCGATTAATCCCGAGAATGATTATTCAGCATATATAAAAGGATTCCAGCCATTACAATATACATTAACCGAATATGATTTTTATGATTCTATCGAGGATTCAAACGGTACGCTCTGGCGCTTCCTCGATTCTTCCGGCGCGTGGGAATATCGCGCATATGGTTCGATGAACCGTACGGAACCCGCGTTCTATCCGTCGGATGAAAGCGGTTATGTTCTCGACACGGCTTTCCCTGTATCCCGCGATCAGGATCGCGCGCGGCAGCCCGTTTTCACCCCGATCCTGCCTCCTTCGTCTCCCCCATTCTTCTACAGCGCGCTCGCCTCGGATGAACAATCCAGCGTTTATATATATAAAGTGCTGGGGTCCGCGCCAAGCGTGTATCGCACGTACGGAACATGGTCATATGGCGAACCTGGATATTTTGTATCAGACGCTCAGGGATGCGTTGAGATCGGCTCGCCGGCTGTCGATACCGCCGACGATTACGAAGCGTACGCGACTGGCTTTATAGCGATCATACCTGATGAATCGCTGATTCCTTCCTATTATGTTTCCGCCACGCCTGGCGCGATATGGCTCATTGTCGATAACGATGGCGTAGCGCATCCTCGCGCTTACGGATATTTGGCAGGCGTTGGGCCGGCGTTCTTCCCTGCCGACGCGCATGGTCTGGTTGCGCAGGACGCGCAACCGATACTTCCGGAACAAGATTTTGAACAGTATGTGAAGGGATTCGTCCCAAGCGTTCCTGATGAAATTCCGCTTTATTATAAAGCGGTGCGCGACGGTGTTTTCGAATTCGAATCGGAAGGAACGCTCTATACGCGCGTGTATGGATCTGTCGATCGTCAACCGCCCGCATTTTATGTTGCTGCCGAAAACGATCGACCCGCTGAAGATGCGGCGCCAATCGATATAGACGAGGAATTCCACGCCCTTGTAGAGGGTTTGCGTCCGGCGCCGCCACCGAAGAATCCGCCTGCATTTTATGAAGAAATAGCGCCGTCACTTTTCAGAATTACAGATCGCGACGGTCAGCTGCTCTACAGGCTTTACGGTTCTTTAAACGGCGGGGAGTCGGTTTATTATGAAACAAACGAAAATGGTATATTGTCCGGAGAGGGAAATGTTGTTGATCCGGCCGTGGATTTCATCGAATATTATAAGGGATTTGAAACGCTTGAGCCGGATGAGATTCCAAATTTCTATCGTATCGTTGGTGATGGATTGTGGGCAATTCTTGATGAATCTGGTTCAATCCTATACCGCGTATATGGCGAGCTGAATCGTTCACCCGCCGCATTCTATGAATCGGACGGCGAGGGGCGGCTTCTTGATGATATGGGCTGGCCAGTTGAAACCGAAGCGGATGCTTTTATAAATGTCGATGGCTTTATACCGATTGCTCCGCCGATAGATATGATTCCGGAATTCTATGTGCCTGTTCTGCCATCCGCAGGAGAGGATACTGCTCCTCAGGTATGGGCGTTCCGCGATGGCAATGGCACGATGCGATATCGAGCGTTTGGCGTGTTGGGTTCGGGTGAACCTACGTTCTATGAATCCGACCCGGTTGGTAATGTCGCGATAGACGCAGAACCGATTGCGCAAATCGCTGATGTTCAGGCGTTGGCTACGCCAACTCCGACGCCAGTACCAACCGCGACTCCTACTCCCACGCCTAAGCCAACCGCAACCCCCACGCCTAAACCAACCGCAACCCCCACGCCTAAGCCAACCGCAACCTCCACGCCTAAGCCAACCGCGACCCCCTCGCCTAAGCCAACCGCAACCCCCACTCCTAAGCCAACCGCGACCCCCACGCCTAAGCCTACCGCAACCCCCACACCTAAGCCAACCGCAACCCCTACGCCTAAGCCTACCGCAACCCCCACGCCTAAGCCTACCGCAACCGCCTCGCCTAAGCCTACCGCAACCACCACGCCTAAGCCTACAGCGACGGCGACGCCTACTCCTAAGCCAACGGCGACCCCCACGCCTAAACCGACTGTGGCTTCAACATCTGGATCAACTGTGTCCCCTACGCTTAAGGTAACTATGACTTCCGCTCCTACTGCAACGGTAGTTGTAATGCCAACTGCCGAAGGTGCTACTGTCAAAAATACTGGTCAATCTGCGAACACCGGTTCACAAGGAGCAAATCGTACTGAAACTGCTCCGCTGCAAACTGCGGAACAATCTCCGCTTGTAACAGCGGCTCTAAGTACGCCGACTGCCGCCGTATCGGCACAAGCAGCCGAACCTTCTCCCGCGCCGACAATTGAGCCGTCGCCATCGTTGGAATCGACGCCAACATTAGAGCCTACCGCAGAACCGACGCCAACCATCGAGCCGTCTGGTCAACCGTCGCCAACTGCAGCGCCGTCGCTTGAACCGACCGCTACCTCAGAACCGGCAGAGCAAACCAAGCAGGAGACATCACAAAACGCACTATGGAGTTTATGGATCGTCTTAGTTGTTCTAGCCGCAGTAGGTTTGATATTATTGCGAGTGTTCCGTAAACCAAAGGGTTGATCATTCGATTAAAACTCTATGTGATAATAAGAAAAAGGCGTTCGTCCGGATGGGCGCAACGCCTTTATTCTCTATATGCATAAAGCGAAGTATAACATAGTTATATTATTAGAACAATCCGAATATTTCACCACTCTCATCCACACCAATAGACTCGGCGGCGGGCGTCTTAGGCAACCCTGGCATCGCGATAATTTCTCCTGCGAACGCAACGACAAATCCGGCCCCGCGAGAAAATCGCGCATTGCGAATTGTCAGAGTAAACGGCTCCGGCGCGCCAAGTTTCGCGGGATCATCGGAGAGCGAATACTGCGTTTTTGCGATGCATATTGCCGCGCCCTTCGCGCCTTCCTTCTCCATGCGGCGCAGCGATGTTCTAACTCCGGGCGCGTATGACACGTCCTTCGCGCCGTACACTCGTTTCGCGAGCGTCTCAATTTTTGAAATCAACGAATCCTCAACAGGATAAGTAAATCGCATCGGCGACGGCGCCGCACTCAGCGCTTGCAGTACTTCCCTCGCCAGTGCCTCTCCGCCCGCCCCGCCGTGCGCCCACACTTCACATCGCGCGCCGCGCGCACCGTTCGCTTTGCACGCCGCTTCTACCGCAACCAGCTCGGCTTCAGTATCCGTTGGAAAACGATTGACCGCCACGACTACCGGCAGTCCCCATACATCCTGGATGTTGCTGATATGGCGAACCAAATTGGGCAATCCTCGCGTAAGCGCTGCCAAATTCTCCTCGCCGAGCTGGTTCTTTGACAGCCCTCCATGGTATTTTAGCGCGCGCACAGTCGCGACGAGCACTACGCACGAGGGTTGAATACCCAAACTACGACACTTGATATCGATAAATTTTTCGCAGCCCAGATCCGCCCCGAACCCCGCTTCCGTCACTACAATATCAGACAACCGCAGTCCCAGTTCTGTCGCGGCGACTGAATTGCATCCATGCGCAATATTCGCGAACGGACCGCCGTGTATCAGCGCGGGCGATCCTTCCAATGTTTGTACCAGGTTTGGTTGAAACGCGTCGCGAAGCAACGCGCACATCGCGCCGCTTGCGCCAACATCCATCGCGGTCACTGGTTTGTTATCAAATGTGCGCGCTACTTCAATCCGGTCGAGACGCGCCTTTAGATCGTCCAGGCTGCGTGCAAGGCAAAATATTGCCATCACCTCAGAGGCGGCAGTTATATCAAATCCATCCTCGCGAGGCATGCCAAACCCTTTTCCGCCTATCCCGCTGACAATATGGCGTAATTGCCTATCGTTCATATCCATACATCTTCGCCAACTGATTTGGCGCGGATCAATTCCTAGCGGATTACCTTGCGAAATTGAGTTGTCTACCATAGCCGCCAGCAGATTATTCGCCGTGCTAATCGCATGCAAGTCGCCTGTGAAATGCAGGTTTATATCCTCCATCGGCATCACCTGCGCCCATCCGCCGCCGGTCGCGCCGCCCTTCACCCCAAACACGGGTCCAAGCGACGGTTCACGCAACACCGCGATCGCGTTTTGCGACAGGCGTTTCAATGCGTCTGTTAAACCGATAGTGACTGTTGTTTTCCCTTCGCCGGCGGGGGTAGGATTAATCGCTGTCGTAAGCACCAGCTTGGCTTTGCGGGGCAAGCTGGCATATGCGCTCGTTTGAATTTTCGCTTTGAACGCGCCGTAGGGTATCAATGCGGTCGGATCGATGCCGGCCTTCCGCGCGATTTCCGTTATCGGCTGCGCCTGAACTTTTTTTGCGATTTCTTGATCAGTGTATGGCATGGCAGCTCCTTTCCACGAATCAGCATAGTACGGAGAGTGGTTGAGTAACTATCCATAAACCGACGCCGCCGCATTTGTCAGCCATTGCGCCACGCTTATATAATGTAATCATTCGATCTGCGATATGAAAATCCTGCATGAAAAAGGCGTAGGCATGTACAATTCAAAAGGAACCGATATTATCGCAGGCGATAAAAACTAAATCTGCATATCATCTTGCTCAAAAAAAAAGAGGAGCCTATTGGCCCCTCTTTTTTAATAGATTGTCTTATTCGCCTTTGGCATCCAAGAAAGCCTGAACTTGCGCGTTGGCTTCCGCAACGACTTTGTCGATGCCGTTTGCCTTCAGCTTTTCGATCGCTTCGGGTAAAACTACGTCGGGATCGACTACGCCCACGCAAAGGCCGTCAAGATATTCCTTGGAGATGTTCGCAAGGGCGGCCATTTCGTTCTGAATGGGTTCCTGATTCAGAGCGAATCCTAAGATCGGAACACCTTCAGCGTCATTGAATTCGGCGAATTTCTCCCAGATTTGCGGATCGTCGTCCACGGTCAATGGAAGCTGCGTGATGTTGCCAAGGCCATTGCGCCATGGCTGGTAATCCGCGCGTTTGTCCGTGAATTCAACTTTGCCGTCGTCCGTCAGATTGTAATGCACGCCCTCTACGCCATAGGCAATCAGCGTGAACAGCGTCGGATCGGTGTTCAGCAGGTTGAGGAACGCCAGCGCGCGTTCCGGATTCTTGGAACTTGTCGAAATCGCCATCATCGCGCCGCGAGCGGATGTGGTCGAAATGATCGGTTTATGCGTCGGCTTGAACGTTACCTGGAATCCGCGCTCCTGGCTCGCCTGCGCATCATAACCAGGGGAATACACCTGGGTTCCGATGAGATATTGTCCGGTCAACTGCGCGTCCGTGCGCGCCGATGAAGCGGCGTCCGCAGTCGCCATTACGGGATTGATGTATCCCGCAAGATAATATTCGCGCGTCTTCTTCGCGAATTCCGCAAACTCCGGCAACTCGAGCAGGCTCTTGATTTCCGTGCCGGATTGGCTCGGATGCTCCGGATCGAACGGATAGACAAGAACCAAATTGCTGTCCACAACGTCCGCGTTCAGGGCGATACGAACCAAAACTCCGCCCTCAATGTTCAGAGGATAGAAATCCGCGCCTTTGAGTTCCTTGGCTTTTTGCAGTATCGGCCCCAGATCATAATAGCTGCCGATATCGTCAACCGTGTAGCCAAGTTCTTCCAGCAGCGGAGTATTGATATCCCATGTATATTCCTGCGCGACTTCTTTGTAGCCTGGGATGCCGTACACGCCCACGCCGTCCGCGCCTTCTACCGCCGCAGCGTCGGCAAGTACGGCCGGAAGAACATCAAACAGACCTGGCGCGTATTGTTCCAGCAGGTTGTTCTCAGGATCGTCCAAGCGTACATACGCGCCCTTATTGGCATACGCGCTGTACTCGTTCGACGTCCACGAGCAGGTGAAATAGATGTCGATGTCGTCGCCGCCGTTGATTGAGTTTACAACGTTCTGGTCAAAATCGCCCCATGTGCCCCATATAACCTGAAGCTTTGCGTTGATTTTTTCCTTAAGATACGCATTGACGGCTTCTATTACCGCTGTGTCGTCCGTTACGTTGCTTCCTTCCAGCATCCATTTGATCGTGACTTCCTGAGAGAAGTCGTCTTCCGCTACGGCAAACGTCGCCGCGCCGAGACCCGATACCAACAGAAGCGCAAGCGCAAGGGTTAGGGCTAGTCCGCGTTTCATGCAGGGGATTCCTCCTTTATGATGTTGTTGGATTCCGACTGGTTATCCGTGATCCAAGGATATGTAAGACGGGCGCAACCCGTCGGATCACCGCAGAGTAAAGCGATCAGCCTTTGACCGATCCGATGGTCAAACCGGATACGATATACCGCTGAAAGAAAGGATACGCGCACGCAATCGGCGCGACGATGAACACGACGAGCGCCATGCGCAGGTTCTCCTTTGGCGTGGATGCGACAATGTTCGCGGCTTCCGCTCCGATAAGCGCGCTGTTCTTCGCGAGAAAATCCACCTGATTTTGCATCTTCATCAGAAGGTATTGAAGCGGAATATACTTTGCGCTGCGAATATACAGCATCGCGATAAACCATTCGTTCCAATACGCCAGAGCGTTGAGCAACGCGACCGTCGCGATGCCGGGCTTTGAAATCGGCACTATTATCTGAAACAGCGTTCGATATTCACCGCTGCCGTCAATCGCCGCAGATTCTATCAGCGCCTCCGGAACCGTGCTGGAAAAGAATGTTCGCATAACGATGAATAAAAACGGACTGACCAGCAACGGAACAATCATCGCCGCGTAGTTATCGTTTAAACCCAGTATATTTTTACACACCATATATGTCGGCACAAGGCCGCCGCCAAACATCATCGTTATAAAGCTTAGGAATGTAAAGAATTTACGAAGCTTAAAATCCCGCCGGAACAGCGAGTACGAGTACAGGATACAAATCAATACGCTTATAACAGTTCCGGCTGCGGTGATAAAGAAGCTGTTAAAATACGAGCGCCACAGCTGATCGCCCCAACGGAAAACATATTGATACGATTCAACCGACCAGAGATTGGGCATGAACGAAAATCCGACCGTTCGAAGCGAGGACTCTGCCGAGAATGATATAATTATAACGAATATAAACGGAACGACGCACGCGATGGAGAACAGCCCCAGGATCAGATGAAATGCGGCCTCAGCGCCAAAGCTCAGCCCGCTGAGCTTCACATTTTTGCCATACCGGCGGATCGAATGCTGCATACGGCGTCCCTCCCCCGTTAGATAATCGAATCAGGCGATAATCAGAACAAGCTGTTTTCAGGATCTACCTTGCGCACAATGGCGTTTGATCCCATCAGGAATACAAAGCCGACTACATTTTGGAATAATCCGGCAGCTGTACTCATTCCAACATTGCCGGTGTTTATGAGCGCGCGATATACGTATGTGTCTATAACCTGGGTAACCGAGAAAAGTCTTCCGGAATTCATGGGCACGCTGTAGAACAGACCGAAATCCGCATTGATTATTTTGCCCAGGTTCATAATCAGCAGTATCATAATCATCGGTCGCAGATGAGGAAGCGTCACATAGCGCACCTGCTGCCAGCGGTTGGCACCGTCAATTCGCGACGCTTCATATTGAGTAGCGTCTATGCCCGTTATTGTTGCCAGATATAGAATGCTTGAATAACCTGTGTTTTTCCAAAGGTTCGCTATGGTAAGAATAAACGGCCACGGCCGCGGATCGTTATACCAGTTGGTTGGCATAAGCCCGGCGTTTTTCTGCGCGACGGTAATCAATCCTTTATCCGGGCTTAGGAAAGCGAATACAAAGTAGCTGACTACAACCCAGCTGAGGAAGTATGGGAAAAACATCATCGTTTGATAAGTTTTCGCGATGCGCTTGCGCGGCAGTTCAGCCAGAAGAATAGCGAGGAACACGGCGAACGCCATTATCAGCACGATCCACAGCAGATTGAAGCCGACGGTGTTGCGTATCATGCGCAGTGAATCGGTGGTGGTGAATAGGAATGTAAAATTCTTAAACCCCACCCACTTGCTGTGCAGAATGTTGTTGATAAGCGAGGGAGCCTTCGTATAAATTCGATAATCTTTAAACGCAATTACTATGCCAAACATAGGCAGATACCGCAACAATATCAGCCATATCGCGCCGGGCAGCGCCATGGAAGTTAGCGCGATCAGTTTCTTTATTTGAGCGGAACTGATCCCGGCGGAGGGACGGGATACCTGCTGCGGTGCAGTCATGTAATGCGCCTCCTCTGTTTGATGATCACGCCAGCATTCGATACGTATAATCAGAACCAATGGAATATCTTTATTCATTATATCATCAATTGAGAATACGTCAAGTTGAAAAGCCTGATGTTGTAAAGTTTTCGTAGTTTTTTTCGTAATTTTGGACATGCTGTACAAAATATATGCAAATTGGCCGAGTAATCACCTTTCGCTTATGAGATTATGTATGTGCAAGCAATATCTTGTGATGCATAGCGATGCAGTGTTTAATTATATTTATAAATATAAAATTATCTCATTGCCTCGCTCGCCCCCATGCTATCGGCGGATAGCCGCGAGGATAATTCAACATGAAAATCCCTCCTCATGTTTATAGCGTATGTCAGAATACGCCATAGAATGAGGGGGGATTTATCGTCCGCGAGCGTTGGGCTTCATCGGTCGGAATTCAAACACATAACCGTAATTCTCTTATATTCAGTCTCTGAACAGCTTTAGCAAGCGGGTCCAGAATGTAGCGGATTCTTCCTCGGCTACGGGTTCCGGTTCAGCCTGCGGCAAACGAATCGCGTCTGTTCGCAGCGTAAACTGCACGGCGCGGATCGAGCCGTTGCGCTCGTCGGCGAAAGAAGTCGGTCGATACGATGATTTATCGTAAGCCTGAAGCATCTCCGAGATGCGAGCGTTCATTTCGCTGGGCAGCCCGGATACGCTTTGGTTCATAGCTGACGCGCCTTCCGACACGCTCGCAATCCCGGAGGCGAGAGTCGCCGCGCCGGTTGCGAGCGCGTCTACGCCAAGTTTGGTCTGCGCGGATCCTGAAGCGGCGGATGAAATCCCTTGGGCGAACGCTGCTATGGCGCTCTGGAATTGTCCATATTGTTCGTTCAACTGCGCGAGCGCGTCCGGCAGGCTTAGGGTCGGAGCTTCCTCTTCGTCCGGCGGAGTCGTCGGCGCCGTCGTCGGCTGAGGATTCAGCGCCAACGACGCTTGATCGATCGATTCAATCATTGACTGGCAACCCGACAGCAGCGCGTCAATATTCTGCGGCAGCTGCGCCAGCCCGGCCAGCGTCGATTCCAGCGCGGCGCGAACGCGGACTCCCGCTTCATGTCCGGCGGTCAATTGATCAAGCGATTCCTTAAAGCCCGACGCGGCGGAATATATTGCGCCAATCGTTTCAACGGCGATCGATTCCGCAGGCAGCGCGACAATCGCCTGAGAGAGCGCGTCCGTTATAGGCGACACCGCCGATTTCAGCTGGGTC
>JAISZG010000025.1 GCA_031269355.1 Oscillospiraceae bacterium
CGATAGTTAGTATCACGTAAGTTATTCACGGGCACTCCTTTTAGCGGATAGCGAATAAACCTCGTTATCAGCACGCGCGGCAATCACAATTATTTTCATAATTTTGTCCGTGTGGATTAGGGCGTGTTCGAAAAATATCTAGGGCTGTATGCACAGTGTTTTTTTGCATCGCGGCGTCGCGCATTCGGTCGACGTAGCTCCACTACGCCTCCCTCATGGCTCCTTGCGCTGAATAAAAATCCAGCACATTCAGCCTCGCGATATTTTTCGAACACGCCCTAATTTTTCATTGGTATAAAATAAAGGAGGAATAAAAATGAAGAGGTCGCTTGTTTCCATGTTGCTGGCAGCCATGCTTGTATTGAGCGTCGTTTCGTTCTCCGCCGCTGCGGAGGGCACTGAATTCGACATCAGCAAGCCCGTCACACTTCGAATCTTTTCTATCTCCGACGCCCCAAACGATCCTGCGCTAGGCGCTCAGTTCATGGCGGATTTGAACGCGATCCTTAAAGAGAAGCTGAACGTTACCATTGAGCGCGAGTACGCCGCCGGCAATAACTATCAGAACAACTATCAGTTGGCGCTTGCCTCCGGAGAGAAGTTCGATCTGATTCATTCCGCGCGCTATCTCGATTTTGCCGAGCATGCCGGAAAAGGCGCGTTTATGGATCTCACTGACTTAATACCCGTATACGCTCCTAACGTATGGAGTTTGTTCAGCGAGAGCAAATGGAACGAAGTAAAGGTAAATGGAAAAATCCTGAGCATCCCGCGCAACGGTTATGATCCAGGCACGCAGACCGCTTTCATGTATCGCGAAGATCTGCGCAAAAAGTACGATCTACCTGAGATCACAGGCTTTGAAACGATTGCGCTGTATCTGCAGACAATAAAGGACAACGAGCCGGAACTGCTGCCGTCGGACGACTATCAATCCCAAGTTTTCGGCACAATGTTTATACCGTCGACAAAGTATCAGATTCTTGATTCGATGAACGATATGCACTCCAACTTCGTGATTGATCCTGAGAATCCGCGCGAAGTGCTGGTGACGTCCGCTACGCCCGAGTACCTTCCGTTTGTGAAGATGCTGAAGGATTGGTCGGATCGCGGATTCTGGCCCAAGAGCGTTTTGTCAAACATGGATTGGGGAGTGTTCTCCGTGATGAACGGCAAAGCTGCCGCGTCCTTCAACGCGCAGTTCCCCGGCTATTCATGGCAGGCCGTTCAGCTCGCCCAGGATAATCCAGGATGGGAAGCGGATTACTTCCTGTTCAGCGATTTGAATCCCGAACAATCCCGCGTTGTTAAGCCAAGCGCGCTGAGCGAGATGGTTTCGATCACTCGCACCGCCGACAATCCCGAACGCGCGCTTATGTTGGTCGATCTGATAATGTGTCAGGATAAGGAACTCAACCAGCTCGTCCGATATGGTTATGAGGGAATCAATTACAACATGACGGAAGACGGAAGAATAGACACGACCGGAATCACCCAGGATAAACTCTATAATTATTTCCCGGGTGGATTCTTCCAGAACGATGAGTTTAAGATCATCCCGGCGAACGAATGGGCTAAGCATCAAGAATATCTCGCAAAGGTTCGCGCTCGCGAAATCGACAACGTGCTGGCTGGTTTTGTTCTTAATATTGAACCAGTGCAGGCCGAATACAACGCGATCAACCAGGTTCGCACACAGTACGGCTTCCCGATACAGGTCGGCCTGGTAGAAGATGTCGATACGGCGTATCAGGATTTCCTGAAGCGGTTAGACGACGCGGGTATCGAAAAGGTTCGCGCGGAGTTCGAAGCGCAGGTCAACGCGTTCCTGGACGCGAAGGAAGCGCAATAACAGGCGATAAGTTATATCCGATTATTGCTATGGGATATGCCATGGCGTTCGAAAGGGCGGCGAGATACCGCCGCCCTTTTTCGACAATTTATTTCTGTGATGTGCCAACGATCGGGCGTCAATAATATCGGAGTATCGCGGGAGTTGCAATAATGAAAAAAACTGTAGTAGTCACGGGAGCCGATAGGGGATTGGGATACGAAATCGCCCGGCAATGCGCCAAGCGAGGCGATGTTGTATTCGCGGGGAAATATAGGACAAAGTGGCCATTGCTGGCTGAACTGGCGCAAACGTATCCTGAGAACGTACATATAATTCCGCTTGATGTGCGATATGATAAGAGCGTCGCGAGCGCGGCGGCGTATATACTTGAACATACCGATAAGATAGATATCCTTTTCAACGTGGCGGGAGTGTGGCTGAGTCACGGCAGCGGATCAATATTAGATAATAAATATGATTATGATAAGATGGCGGAAGAGTTCAATGTGAACGCGCTGGGAATGCTTCGCGTTACGCAGGCGTTGATCGTCGCGGTGCTGAAGGGTTTCGATAAGCTTATCATCAACATCTCCTCCGAAGCGGGCAGCATAACCAACTGCAAGAAAAACGATCAGCCGGGATACTGCATGTCCAAAGCCGCGTTGAATATGGCGTCTGTCGTCGTGCTGAACAATATACGAAATATGGGAGGAGCGGTGCTCAATATTCATCCCGGATGGATGCAATCGGTAATTGGGAATCCCGCCGATCCAGACGCGCCTTATGTGCCGCTGCCCACTCTCGAACAGGTTAAGTTCCAGACTACGCCGGAACGATCTGCGGAAGGCATACTGCATATTGCCGAGGAGTACGACCGCTTCTCCGGCAGAGAGCCTGGTTTTGTTAATTACCTGGGCGATCCGATGAAATACTGAGCTTGAATAATATATAGGAGGAATATGAAATGGCGGATAAGAAAACGGTAGTCGTCATATGGGACGATATTTACCACAAAGAAGCGACATATACGGACATTACTAAGAAACTGTTCGACAACGACGAATGGGAACTGACGGTTACATATAGCGTGCGCGACCTGCTCAAGCCCGGCGCCGCGCCGGCTCTCGCGCTGCATTGGACGGTAGGGCGCAACGAGCGCACAGACGAGCCTGGACTTACGCTTGACGAGCAGGCGCATCTGCAAAAATTGGTTGAGAACGGTATGAACTCGTTGTACATACACGCCGGCCTTGCTTGCGTGCAGGACGGAACGCCTATGTACGAAATCGCGCGCGGTCGTTTCGCCAGCCACCCCAAGCCGCACAACCCGGTGACCGTCACCGCTATTCCGGGAATCGAGCATCCTATATTGAACGGCTTCGAACCTTTTGAAGATCCGGACGAACACTATTTCTGCAAAATCGACATTCCGCGCGTCACGCCGTTCCTCGCGTCGATATCTATTCAGGGTACGGAGATTGCCGGCTGGACGCATCAGCTTGGCAAGGGACGCGTATGCGGACTGACGCCCGGACATAATGCGCCTATGCTTAATAAGATGGAGAAGCTGCTTGCCAACGCGGCCGCGTGGTGCGTGGGGAGACTATGATGGGGAAATGCCAAATCGGGCTTGCGATGTACACCGTGCATCAGTCTGCGGCAAACGATATTCTAGGAACGTTCAACCGCCTTGCCGCGATGGGATATGAAGCCATAGAGTTCTACGGAGCGCTGAATCAATTTGATTATGATAGTACAAAAGAAGCGTTGAACGCGAGCGGGCTGTCGCTGGCCGGATGGCATGTGGAATGGCGCGATTTACAGGATGATCGGTTCCACGATACGGTTAAAGCGCTGCGCGCGTTTAGCTGCGGCACGGCGATCGTTCCGTGCCTGGGCGGGAAGTGGCGCGTTGCGCATGGTCCTGATCTGGAAAATTTTGACACGTGGAAGCGGCATATAGACTGGCTGAACAGGACGGCCGCCGCTCTTGGTTCGGAAGGACTGCAAGCGGGTTATCACAACCACGAGCATGAGTTCCAGCTGGTATATGAAGGACGGCGCGTATTTGATCATTTGTTTGAAAACTTGGATGAGCGGATAATAATGGAATTCGATAGCGGAAATTGCATCGAAGGCGGAGGCGATCCCGTTCAGATTTTGGAGAAATATAAAGATCGCACCATTTATCTGCACCTCAAGCCATACTCGTACGAGAAGGGGTTTGAAGTCGTGCTAGGCGGCCCCGGAGACGCAAACGATTGGACGCGCATTCTCGCGGTTCCAGGCGTAAGCTTCGAGATGCTTCTGGTGGAAAGCGAAGCGACTGCGCTTCCGGAAATGGAAAACGCCCGCTTATGTTTGGATGGGTTAAGGCGCGTATTGAATTCGTAAAGTTGGAGTGATGAAATGAATATAACGGTTATAAATGGTGAGCAAATGTTCTATGCGACTGCGGCGGAGCGCATAGCAGAGCAGATGCGAAATAAGCCTGCAAGCGTAATCGGATTCTCGACTGGCCGCACAACGTCCGGCATACATGCCGAGCTGGCGAAAATATACAACAGACAGCCGTTTGATACGTCGAAACTAACCGTGTTCGCCGTGGATGAGATAACTAATATGCCGCGCGAATGTCCCGCTAGTTGTTATTATCTAATATATAACGATGTGGTGAAGCCGCTCAATATTCCAATGGAGAATTTTATCATGCCGGATCCTATGGCCGACGATATCGAGGCTGAATGCCTGCGATATGAAAACGCCGTCAATTCGCGCGGTCAGGTTGACCTGCTTGAGCTTGGGTTGGGCGAGAACGGGCATTTGGGATTCAATCAGCCGGGCACTCCATTTGACAGCTCAGCGCGATTGTCATGGATGGAGGAGCAGCTGCACGATCGTTTATGTAAACAATACGATATAGATACAACAATTCCCTTTGGGGCGCTTACGCTCGGAATAAAGAACATTATGCTGTGCAGGAAGATATTGCTTGTCGCCAACGGAAGCAACAAGGCGGATGTGGTTGAGCGGCTGGCGACGGGCCGGATAACGACAGATCTGCCATGCTCAATACTCTCGCTGCACCCAAACTGCGATTGTTTGTTGGACGAGTTGGCCGCAGTCGCGCTGTAACCATCATGAGGGTTGCGTTGGCGCCGCCCTCATGGTTTTTATTTATTATCCATAAAGGAGTTCGGGCGATGGATTATGTGATAGCGTATGATCTTGGGACGGGAGGGCTAAAGGCTTCGCTTCACGAGGCGACAGGCAAAATCGTACGAAGCGCGTTCGCTCCGTACGAAACGTTGTATATAAGCTCGTCATGCCATGAACAGCGCCCGGACGACTGGTGGAACGCGGTATGCGCCGGTACAAAGAAGCTGCTCGCTCAGAACGATGTGTCAGCGCAATCCGTTCGCGCGGTCGCGCTGTCTGGACATAGTTTGGTTGGCGTGCCTATCGATCGCGGCGGAAACGCGCTTGCGAAAACTGTGCCGATTTGGTCCGACACGCGCGCGAAAAATGAAGCGGAGAAACTATTCCGCGATATTTCATATGACAGTTGGTACGAAACAACGGGCAACGGCGATCCGCCCGCTTGCTACCCGATATCAAAGCTGCAGTGGATGAAGAATAATTGTCCTGATACATATGATAAAACTGCAATATTTTTAGGTTCGAAAGATTATGTGAATTTTAAATTAACGGGTGTCGCCTCGACAGACCCGTCTTACGCCTCCGGCAGCGGTTTTTTTAATTTGAAAAAGTGGAGATATGAACCAGAATTCATAAAGGCGGCGGAACTTGACGCAGGCCGTCAGCCGGAGATTGTACCGTCGGATGCGCCTATAGGCAAAGTTACGAGAGAAGCTTCTTTGGCGACCGGCCTTGCCGAAGGTACCCTTGTCGCGGCGGGCGGCGTGGATAACGCCTGCATGGCGCTGGGAGCTTGCGGCATAGGCGAAGGGCATGCGTATACGTCTCTCGGTTCCTGCTGCTGGATTGCTGTAACATCGACTATGCCTATAATAGATCATGCGCTGCGTCCGTATATATTCGCCCATTTACAGAAAGGTTATTATACTAGCGGCATGTCGATATTCGCCGGCGGATCAGCGCACCGTTGGGTGAGGGATCAACTGTTTCCTGATTTTGCGGGGGAAAGTTTTGATTTGCTCAGCGCGTTGGCGCAAACCTCGCCGGCCGGGTCTAACGGGGTGATGTTTAACCCAAGCCTTTCGGGCGGTTCGTCGCAGGAAAAAAGCCCTAATATTCGCGGCGCATTGTTCGGGCTGTCGCTGTCTACTACTCGTGCGGATATCATACGCGCCACAATGGAAGGGATAGCGCTTAATCTGCGCGTGCTTCTGGACGCGTTTCGCAAGTTCGTCGCGATTTCCGACGATATGCTGCTTGTAGGCGGCGGCGCAAAAAGCGCGTTCTGGCGGCAAATATTCGCGGATGTTTTTTCTGTGCGTATAATTAAATCTAATATAGATCAGGAAGCCGCGTCACTTGGAGCGGCAGCGCTCGCGTTGAAATGCGCTGGGTTCTGGACGGATTTTTCGGCTGTTGCGCCGCTGCACAATATTGAGTCAATCGAAAATCCCGTTCCTCAAAACGCGGCGATTTATAAACGGCTGCTTCCCATATTCGAGAAAAGCGCTGCAGATTTGGCGAACCTTGGAGATCAAATGGCGCGCGCTTATGCAATTCCGTGATGCCTATTTGCCAGAAATACAAAAGGGACTGTCTCGCAATCAAGGCAGCCCTTCCCGGTCGCTGTGTCCGTAAAAGATTCCGTCGGATATTGTTCTCCCGCTTTGATATAAGTTCATACATACAACGCAGATGATTTCGACGCTTCTCAAGCATCCGTCTTCGATTCAGTTATGATGCACCAACCTTCGCGAAAGAGCGGAGATTGGAATATGCAGGCATGCAAATCGCGCGAGTTAAAAATCTCGTATTGTGGCGAAATAATCCTCGATAGTCTCTGCGCGCCTAATCATCTTATACGATCCGTCCGCTTCAAGCAGTACTTCCGCAGAACGCAGCTTTCCATTATAATTATAACCCATCGAGTGTCCGTGCGCGCCGGTGTCGTGTATCACCACTATATCGCCGATTTCAATCTCTGGAAGCGCGCGGTCTACTGCGAACTTATCATTATTTTCACATAATGAACCGGTGATATCATATATATGATCGAGCGGCGCGTTTCCCTTGCCAGCGATTGTTATGTGATGGTAAGCGCCATACATGGCAGGGCGCATAAGGTTGGCAGCGCAAGCATCAAGGCCGACGTATTTGCGATAAATATCCTTCTTGTGAATCGCCGTTGCGATAAGCCAGCCATACGATCCAGTAATATATCGCCCAAGCTCCGCCGCGATGCGCACATCCTCCATGCCTGCCGGAGTTAGTATTTCGTCATACGCATCGCGAACCGCAGAACCTATCCAAGCCACGTCCGCAGCGCGCGCGTCGGGCAAATACGGAATGCCGATGCCGCCTGATAAGTTGATCATAAATATATCCGCTCCATGCGATTCATGCAACTCCCGCGCCGCATGGAACAAAACCCGAGCGATGGTTGGATAATATGAATCCTCCGTCGTGTTGCTGGCGAGGAACGCGTGCAAGCCAAATCGTTTTACGCCAAGCTGCATCAGCTGTTTTACCGCGTCGTCAAGCTGCTCGCGCGTCATGCCAAATTTAGCTTCTCCAGGCGATCCCATAACGGAGTTCCCAAGTTTAAACTCGCCGCCAGGATTATAGCGAAGGCAGATTTGCTCCGGAATTCCGGCGGATTCTCGCAGGAATTCCACGTGAGATATGTCGTCCAGATTTATGATTGCGCCAAGTTCGCGCGCCAAACGATATTCCGACGCGGGCGTCACGTTCGACGAGAACATAATATGCTCTCCCGTCAAGCCGCACAGCTCCGCCATTTTTAATTCGGCAAAGGACGCGCAGTCCATGCCGCATCCCTCGTCGCGAAGCAGGCGCAGTATTGCTGGCGTAGGCGTAGCTTTCACGGCAAAATATTCGCGGAAGCCCTTGTTCCATGAAAACGCACTGCGCAGCGCGCGCACGTTTTCGCGGATCCCCTGCGCGTCGTAAAGGTGAAATGGGGTCGGAATTTTTTCGATAATTTCACTGAGCTTCTCCTTGGATGGCGCCTGCCGCGGCATAAGAATCACCTCATTATAAATATAAATTATAAAATTTTCCGCAGACGATCCATAGCCTCTATCGTATCTTCATGCGATCCAAACGCGGTAAGCCGGAAGTAGCCCTCGCCGCACGCGCCAAAGCCGGAACCGGGTGTGCCTATCACCTGCGCTTCGTTCAGAAGCCTGTCAAAGAACGCCCAGCTGCTCTGATCGTCAGGGCATTTCAGCCAAACGTAAGGCGCGTTTACGCCGCCGGAAGCCGTAAGCCCTAGCGCTTCTAGCGCGCCTCGAATGCGCGCGGCGTTTTCCATATAATATCCGATTACGCGTTCAACCTGAGCTTTGCCTTCCTCCGTATAAATGGCTTCGGCCGCGCGCTGCACTATGTACGGCGTCCCGTTGAATTTCGTAGCCTGCCGCCTTGCCCATAGAGCGTGAAGCGACGCGTTGTCAATTCTTAAATCTTTCGGAACAACCGTCCATGAACAGCGCAATCCCGTAAATCCCGCCGTTTTCGAAAAGCTGCCAAACTCTATCGCGCATTCCCGAGCGCCTTCGATTTCATATATGCTGCGAGGAATATCAGGATTTGTTATATATGCGCGATAAGCCGCGTCGTATAATATCACGGCGCGGTGATCCAGCGCGTAATCCACCCATGCTTTTAGCTGCGACGCGCTGGCTGTCGCGCCGGTTGGATTGTTTGGAAAACATAAATATATAAGACTGACTTCCTTACGCGGCGGCGACGCGACAAATCCGTTTTCTTCAGTGCACGGGAACGTTACAAGGCGCGTCCAATCTCCGTTGAGATAGTGGCCTAATCGTCCTGCCATAGCGTTGCTATCCACATAGACGGGATAAACAGGATCGGTTACGCCTACGATACTATCTACGTCGAACAGCTCTTGTATGTTCGCGCTGTCCGATTTCGCCCCATCGCTGACGAATATTTCGTCCGGGTAGATCGTAGCGCCGCGCGATTGGTACTCATTGCGCGCTATCGCATCCCTGAGAAACTCGTAGCCCTGATCCGGTCCGTATCCGCGCAATGTGTCTGCGGACGCCATTTCGTCGGTAGCTTTATGAAGCGCGTCTATGCAAACGCGCGGAAGCGGACGAGTGACATCGCCGATGCCCATCCGAATAACACGCTTATCCGGATGACTCGCTTGATAAGCCGCGACTTGCTTGCCTATGTCGCTGAACAAATAAGACGCCGGTATTTCCAGCACGCTCGTTTGAATCATTTCGTTTCCTCCTTTTGTAACAGGGACTCTGTCCCCGCCGCCCCTGAAAGAACGGGGCTTCGCCCCGTACCCGCCGTTCTACGGATCATATCGCTCATTCCGTACAAACCCGGCGCTCGCCCGACGATCCACTTAGCTGCGTGCAGCGCGCCGTGCGCGAATATGTCTCGGGTTTGAGCCTGATGCTTCAGCGTCAGCGTTTCGCCGTCGAGCAGGAATATCGCTTCATGTTCGCCCGCACCCGTTCCACCCCGCACTGAGTGCAGCCCTATTTCGTGGCGCGAGCGAGGCGGCGACGAGGGATCGCGCCCATAGCGAAACGTGGTTTCACAAGCTGAAACGTCCGCGATCTCCCTTGCGAGCGCAAGTGCAGTGCCGCTTGGCGCGTCGGCTTTCATTCTGTGATGCGCTTCGATAATTTCTATGTCGCAGCCGGGCAGCGATTCCGCCGCGCGGCGCACAAGGGCGACAAGCACGCTTATACCCATTGAAAAATTCGCGGAATGAATTATCGGAATATGTTCAGCCGCGCGCAGTATGCTTTGTTCGTCGGCGTCGGTATATCCGGTCGTCGCCAGAACAAGCGCGATCGACCGCTCTTGAGAGAAGCGCAGTAAATCTGACAGCGCGTCCGGATGGGAGAAATCGACTACGACATCAGCTTGCTCGCGCACGTCGTTAAATTGCGTGTATATAGGGAATGAACTGGATCCCGCCGCTCGAAAATCGACGCCAGCCACAATCGGGCAGGAAGGGTCGGAGATCGCGGCGACAGTTTGTCCCATGCGCCCGCAAGCGCCGCTAAGAATAATCCGCGTCATATAGACGCCTCCTTTATACCAGGGAAAAACACAGTCAACATAACACGACGCAATGGCTGTGTCAATATTTTGAGACGGCGCGGACATCGTGCGGAAGAAGGTAAAACGGAGCGATTATAAAATATTCACTCGCAAGCGTCGCACGATCTCATCGCAGTGATCGTGCGTTCGATCAGCGTTTCAAGGGACCAGCCTAGATTGTCCGCGCCCCTCTGAATTACTTCGCGGCTGCAGCCCGCGGCGAATTTTGGGGTCTTGAACTTCTTTATAACAGATGAAACTTCCAGATCAGATACGCTTTTACTTGGACGCATTCGCGCGACCGCGCCTATCAATCCGGTCAATTCGTCTGCTGCGAAAAGGACTTTTTCCATAGGATGTTCAGGTTCCGGCAAATCCATACCTGTAAGACCGAAGCCGTGGCAGGCGACGGCGCGGATAAATCTATCCGAGTATCCCGCGTCTTTTAGTATAGGCTGGCATGCCTCGCAGTGTCGGCTCGGATACTGCTCGAAATCCAAATCGTGCAGCAAGCCGACGTTAGCCCAGAAGTTCGCCTCGTGAGCGTAACCCATATCATTGGCAAACGCGCGGAGCACGCCCTCCATCACACGGGCGTGAATCAGATGGAACGCGTCCTGGTTATATTGGTTAAGCAGTTCCCATGAAGCTTCGCGGCTTGTATCAGGTATTATTTCGTGCATGATAAACAACCTCCGTTGCGTTGGTTTTATTATGGATCGAATTCCCGAGCATTCTGCGATATTCGACACAATCAGAGAGAAATCCTGCGATCGTCAATCCTTGACATTGTTAGACGCGCCGGGTACGATGCGCGTAGCTGATAGTATTATAAGGAGCCGCAACGCGTGGATCAAGAGCTTTCAGGGTTTCATCCAAATGTAAGCGCATGGTTTCTCAATGCGTTTTGCGCGCCTACGGATACCCAGCGCAAGGCATGGCCCGTGATAATGTCAAAGCGGGACGCGCTGATCGTCGCGCCTACAGGCACAGGTAAAACGCTTGCGGCGTTTTTGTTTGGCGTGGACGCGTTGGTTCGGCTTGCCGAACAATCCGCGCTTCCGGACGAAACTCGCATCCTATACATTACGCCGCTTAAGGCGCTTGGCAACGACATAGCGCTGAACCTTGAAAGGCCGCTGTCGGGTATCCGCGCGCGATTTGAAGCGCAAGGTGTGAGCCTGCCCATGATTAATACCGCCATACGCCACGGCGACACCCTGTCTTCCGCGCGAGCCGCCATGCTCCGCAAACCTCCGCATATACTAATTACGACTCCGGAATCGCTGTTTCTTCTGCTGACAGGATCGAACGGCGCGCGCATGCTCTCTACGATCGATACCGTTATAGTGGACGAACTGCACGCTATTCTTGCGACTAAACGCGGGGCGTCATTGTCTTTATCGCTGGAGCGGCTTGCATCTATATGCACGAAACCGCCTCAACGAATAGGGCTGTCGGCGACTATTGCGCTGCCCGGGATAGGCGCGGCTTTCCTATCCGGCGCGGACGCGTGCGGAGCGCCCAGGCCATGCGTGGAAGTAATCGCGCAAACGGATAAACGGGCGGATATATTTGTGGAATCTCCGCGCCCGCTTCCCGAGGAGAACAGCGTTTGGCCGCAGCTTCTGCGCGAAACATATCAGGCCGCCAAATCGCATTCCAGCACACTTGTGTTCGTTAACGGACGCGCGACGGCGGAGAGGATGGCGGCGGGACTGTGCGCGCTGGCGGACGCGGATGCTTCGACTGCGGAACGGTCAATCGAAAAACAACCGTTCGCCCTTACGCATCACGGCAGCCTAAGCAAGGAAGCGCGGCTTACTGCGGAGCGCCTGTTTAAGCAGGGGCAGCTAAAATGCCTGTGCGCTACCGGTTCGATGGAGCTTGGGATCGACGTGGGCGAGATCGACTTGGTTATACAGGTGGGCAGCGTTCCGACCATCGCGAACGGATTGCAGCGACTAGGGCGGGCGGGGCACTCTCCAGACCGCGTAAGCGTAATGCGCGTTCTGGCAAAGACTGCGTGCGAAGCGCTAGACGCTGCGCTGAGCGCGCAGGAAATGCTGATGAAAAGAGTGGAGCCGGAACGTCCTCCTGAAGGCTGTTTAGACGTTCTCTCGCAGCATTGTTTATCTATGGTATGGCGTGAGATGAAATCGGTGGACGAGCTGCTGACGCTTGCGCGCGGCGCGTGGGGTTATCGCGCGCTTTCACGGGATACGCTGATAGACGTGCTGCGCATGTTAAGCGGTGATTACGAACGAGGCGTGCTCCAGAGCGTGCGCCCGCGCCTGTATTATGACGCCGTTAACGAACGCGCGTCGGGCGACGCGTATACCCGCATGCTTGCGTGCGCTGCAAGCACGATACCGGATCGCGGCCTTTTTCCCGTGTATCTGGAGGACGGCGGGGTGCGGTTGGGCGAGCTGGATGAGGAATGCGTATTCGAGGCGCGCGTCGGAGATCGGTATATGCTTGGCGCGTCCGCATGGCAGATCGTACGCATTGAGCGCGATCGCGTCGTTGTGCGCGCGGCGACGCGCGAGGGAGCGCAAATTCCATTTTGGAAGGGCGAAGGGATAGGGAGATCATACGCGGTAGGTAAGCGAATGGGGGAGCGCATACGCGCACTGGAAGATGACGCGGGCGTAAAATCAATTATGCGCGCTCTGCCGGTTGATGAAGCGGCGGCGAAGAATATCGCGACATTGATACGCGAGCAGATAGACGCGGTCGGCGCGCTGGCGACCGACAGGCGAATAGTGATAGAACGCTTTAAAACTGAGGCCGGTTACGACGCGCTTATGCTGCACAGCGTGTTTGGCGGACGCGCGCATACGGCGCTTTCAATGCTTCTTCGCGCCGCGCTTGAGCGGGAGACTGGTGCACAAACATTATTATTTCATAATGATCAGGGGATTTTGTTTTTATTGGTTGGGGCGCAGACACTGCCGGGAGCACCAATATCGCTGATAAATAAATATTATAATAACATATTAGACGGAGACTTCATACCCTGCGTCGCAGAGCAAGATTGCGCGGCGCCAAGTACTCGCGGTGAAGATCCGTCGGCGCTGAATCGTCGACTGGCGGACGCGCTGACCGAGCTGCTGCCGCCAACACCATTGTTTTCGCTGATATTCAGGCAAGCGGCCGCGCGAGCGATGATATTTGGCGCGCGGAGCGGTCGCAGGCAGCCGTTGTGGATACAGCGCGAGCGCGGAGCGAGGGCGCTGGATATTGCGCTGAATAACCCGGATCATCCTCTTTTGCAGGAGACGCTGCGGGAGTGTCTGACGGAACATATGGATGTCGCCGCGCTGGCGGATATATTAAGCGGAACTAGAACGGGACGCATTGCGGTTGCGGAAGCGCATACTCAAAAACCGTCCCCGATGGCTTCCGACTTGATGATGCAGTTCGCCGGTTTCGAGATGTACGACTATGCTCCGTCGCCTGCATCAGCAACGGGCGTTCGATTAAAAGTGGGAGCTACCGTCGAAGCGGCGCTATTCGCGCAGCGCCCTCCGGATCGTGCGGCGCTTGAGGAAGCTGCGCCAAAGCCGAAAGTCGAAAACGCGGACGCGCTGCATGCATGGCTGCTAACCGGCGGCGACGCGCTTGCGGAAGAATTGCCCGCGCATGACGCGCCACCGGAAATCTGGCTTGAGGAGCTTTTGCGGCAGGGGAGAGCAGCATATATTGAGCCTGGGCTGTGGATTGCGATGGAGCATGCGGAAGATTATCGAGAAGCGTTGACGATAAGCCCAGATATATATGAGCGCGCGAATGACGGCGCATTTATGCGAATCGTCGCCCGGAGACTGCGCTTTCGCGGCGGTATGTCGGCGGGGCAGCTGGAAGGATTATACGCTCGGCCAGTTGATGAAACGCTATCATCGCTGGTTGCCGCGGGAGATATCGTTTTATATCAACAACTATATTGGCATGCGGAATCGTACAGGATAGCCGGGGCGCGCACCCGAGCGGCATTGAGGTCGAGCGTAGTCACTGCGAAACCGGCGGCGTATGCCGCACTGCTAGCGGCGCGGCAGCTTCCTCCTCCGGGGCCGTCAAGGCTGGATCAGGCGCTTATACCGCTGTCAGGTTTTGCGCTTCCGTCGGAGAGATGGGAACGGGAGATTCTACCCGCGCGCATTCCAAGATATAGACCGGCGATGCTCGACGCTCTTCTTGCGACCGGCAGGTTTGTATGGCGCGCGCATCCGAACGGCTCAATCGACGCGCCGCCCGCTATTTCGTTCGAGAAAGCGAAATATGAAGAATTGACGCGGGATATGGCGGACATATCGACTAAAAATGCGGCGGAACATTTGCGAGAGGCGCCGCTGTCGGAGCAGGAAACACTCGTATTCGGCGCGCTGGCCGGTCATGGCGCGATGTTCTCCGCAGCGCTGACTATCGCGCTGGGATTTGAAACGCGCGACGCGCTGCTATCTCTTATGAGGCGCGGCCTTGTGGCGAACGATAGTTTCGCTCCTGTGCGCGCGCTTTTGACGCAGCATCCGCATTCGCGCCAGAAACTGCTCGCGCAGTCAGGGCGATGGTCGACCGTACCGACAATCGATCAAAAATCCATCGACGAGCTGCTGATGACCGCGTTCGCGCGCTGGGCGATCATATGCAAAGAAACCGCCGCCATCGAAGGCCTGCCGTGGAGCGACGCGCTGGATAGGCTGCGCGTATGGGAATACACGGGCAAAGCGCGTCGAGGTTACTTTGTGAGAGGTTTGTCCGGCGCGCAGTTCGTATTGGACGAGGAATTCCTATCGGTAACGGCGGCGCTCGCCGCTCCTCACAACGACAGGGTTGTTCTCGCTGCGAACGATCCGGCGCAGGCATGGGGGAGAATCCTTTCGCACGAGCCGGAGAAACGGTTTATTTTGTTGGAAGGCACTGCGGTTGTGCTGCGCGCGGGGGTTGCGGAACTTATCGCCGAGCGCCATGGCGAGCAGTTGCGCTGGGAAGGAGATGCATCGGAAGCGCTAGCCGCGTTTGTTCGCGCATACCGCGCTGAAAGAATATATTTGCAAAAGAAGCGGCTGAAGGTCAAACAATTTCCGGAAGGCGGCGGCGCGACACTCGCGGAATCGGGGTTTCAAAAGGAAGGCGATATATATACGTTATGGAAGATTGAATAACGAATAATATAATTTTTATGTGCGAACGGTAAATTCGCAGCGACACCTCGCAGTTTATATCTCGCAGCTTATATATTGATGCAAATTTGGCGCGCGGCTTTTTGTCGAACATTGCAGGAAGTTCGTGGATCATGTAAATTTTGGGAACAATCGTGTGATTGATAGGCGATCCCCTGCGTGCTATACTCTGAATCGTGTGTTTCGCGGGTATAGGCGCAGACCCATTTAATTCAGGGCGGCGTGATCGAGCCGCGCGATGTCGTATAGATTTGTGCGGAGGAATGTTATGACCAACCTCATTGGCGCGGGGATATTTGGATGCGGCGGCATCAGCGAGAATCATCTTAGCGCGATAAATAGTATTACCGGCGTCGAACCAATTCTGCTGTTCGATATCAAAAAGGAACGCGCCGAAGCGAGAGCGGCGCAGTTCGGCGGAACGCCCGCCGAGTCGTTTGGGCAGGTGCTAGACGATCCGCGCGTAAAGGCGGTTCATATTCTTACGCCGCACGCTTTGCACGCCGGGCAGGCGCTAATGTCGCTTTCGCGCGGCAAATATGTGCTTTGCGAGAAGCCTATGGCGACTACGTTGGCGGACGCGAAACGGTTAATGCGAGCCGATCCGGAAGCGCGCAGGTTATGCGTCATATTCCAGAACCGATATAATAAATCTACTGAAATGGCAAAGCGAATCATAAGCGAGCAGACGTATGGGAAGATAATTACTATAAAAGCGGAAATGACCTGGCACCGCGACGCGCAGTATTACAGCGACGATTGGCACGGAACGCAAGCGCTTGAATGCGGCGGCGTGCTCATTAATCAAGCCATCCACACTATCGACCTGATGCTGTATCTTGGAGGCGCTCCGGAGGCTGTTAAAGGCGCGGTGACGACCGATTTGCTTGAGGGCGTGATCGAAGTTGAAGAGAACGCTCACGCCGTGGTCAAATTCAAAAGCGGAATCGTAGGTTTGTTATACGCTAGCAACAGCTTTGGAATATCGGAAAAACCAACGCTGCGGATCGTATGCGAAACTGGCACCCTTGTGCTGAACGGAAGCGATCTGCTGTTGGAACGCGGGAGCGAATGTAATATACTCGTGCGCAGCGAGGGCACGGCGACGCTCGGGAAAGCGGTATATGGAGACAGTCATATACACCAGATCAGCGAATTCTACCGCTGTATCCGCAATGAAGAACCATTTAAAATAGGGGCGCGGGAAGCGTATAACGCGCTGTGGGCTGTTCTTTCGATATATGAATCTTCAAGAACCGGGCGTTGGGTGCGGTACGAATCGATCGATTTGTCAGAATCAACTCAAATGTGATATAATGTTTTATCCTAAATTACGGAGGCGTATAAGTGCGGACTGTCGGAATGATATCGTTAGGCTGCGCAAAAAATCGCGTGGACAGCGAACAGATGCTTGGCCTTTTGAGAGATGCCGGATACGCTTTTACGGATGATCCGGCCCGCGCTGAGGCGCTGATCGTAAATACGTGCGGGTTCATCCGCACCGCTAAAGAAGAATCAATCGACGCGATTTTGGATATGGCGCGGTATAAACGGCAGGGAGTATGCCGCGCGCTTGTCGCGACGGGCTGCCTTGTGCAGAGATACGCGGACGAGCTGCGGGAAGAAATGCCAGAGATAGACGCGTTCGTCGGCGTAACGGAGTATACGCGCCTTCCAGAGATTATACGCAAGCTGCTTGACGGCGATGTGCGCGAGGCGACCGCGCCTATAGCGGTAACTCCGGCGGATGCGCGTTCCGCAATATTCGAAGGATCGCGAGTTCTGACAACGCAGAGGGCAACCGCTTATATCCGTATAGCGGATGGCTGTGATAACCGATGCGCATACTGCGCTATACCGAACATTCGAGGTCCTTTTCGTTCAAGATCGATGAGCGCCGTTCTTGACGAAGCCTCTTCGCTGTGCGACGGCGGCGTGAAGGAGATAGTATATATAGCGCAGGATACTACTCGCTTTGGAGAAGATACCGAGGGTCGATTCCTTCTGCCGGAGCTGCTTCGCAAAACCGCGAGCATTCCCGCCGTGAGCTGGGTTCGCGCGCTGTACGCGTATCCTAGCCGCGTGTCCGACGAATTGCTCGATACGCTGGCGCATACGCCTAAAGTCTCCCCGTATCTGGACGTTCCGCTGCAGCACATAGACGCGGGCGTGCTGCGTCGAATGGGTCGATGGGGAGATGAAGAGGCGATATACGCGCTTCTTGCGAAAGCGCGGCGGCTTGGGCTTACGCTGCGCACAACGTTCCTCGTCGGATTTCCTGGGGAGAGCGCGGAAGCGTTTGAGCGTCTGCTGGATTTTACAAATACATTTCAATTCGATCGCATGGGAGCGTTTGCGTTCTCTCCGGAGGAGGATACCCCGGCCTTTGCGATGGACGGCGCTCCGCCTGATGAAATCAAGCAAGAGCGCCTTGATCAATTGATGCGCGCGCAGCGCAGGGCTAGCCTTGCGCGCAATCGCCTTCGAGTCGGAGAGACGACGGCTGTGCTGTGCGAGAAGGTGCTCGACGCAAATAATAATATATATGAAGGAAGAAGCATACGAGAAGTTCCCGAGAGCGATGGGATCGTCCGCTTTCGCTCGCGTGCCGCAGTGTCGCCGGGAGAGTTTGTTCAGGTACAAGTTGTTCGCGCGCGCGCATACGATTTGGAAGGGGAAAGCGTATGAACTTAAGTTATGTTCGGCGGTTGAACCGTCGCCTCCTTTCAATTAACCTTCCTAATTGGCTTACGCTGCTTCGCATCGCGCTTACGCCCGTATACCTTATACTGCTGGCATATCCGTCGGCAAGCGGCATTCCAGCATTCATAATATTTATGATCGCCGCGCTTACGGACGCGCTTGACGGATATCTCGCTCGCAAATATCACCTGACGTCCGATGTGGGGAAATTCCTGGATCCGGTAGCCGACAAGCTGTTCGTGCTGCTTCCGCTGATTTGGTTCGCTTCGCGCGGGGTGGTTTCCGTATGGCTGGTGATGCTAATAGCGGCTCGGGATTTGGTTATAAGCGCATTTAGAATGCTTGGCGCGTCGCGCGGGATTGTTCTTTGCGCCAGCGCGCTGGGTAAGATGAAAACAGTATCTCAGATCGCGCTGCTTGGCGCGTTGACCCTTAGCTGGGGTTATACCGCTCAGTATATCGGAGCGGCTGCGGCTGTGTTGACGGTTGCGTCCGCTGCGGAGTATATATATCGCAATCGGGGGATATTGTCTATGCTGAAACAATAAATCATATTAACTATATATTATGAAAGGCAGGCGACCGCGTTGATCGCGGAAATCGTATCGGTAGGAACAGAGTTGCTGCTTGGGCAGATCGTCAATACGGATGCGGCTTATATGGCGCGCAGGTTGTCGGATATAGGCGTAACTCTATATCGCCAAGTGACGGTAGGAGATAACCCGTCGCGCTTGCGCCAGGCGCTGCGCGAGGCGCTGGAGAGAGCCGACGCAGTGATCACCACGGGCGGATTAGGCCCGACGGCGGATGATCTTACTAAAGAAACCGCCGCCGAAGCTATTGGGCTGCCGATGGAGAGACGCGCGGACGCGGAGCGCACTCTTCGCGCTCGCTTTGAATCGATGCAAAGGCATATGGCGGATAACAATCTGCGCCAGGCCGACTTCGCGCGGGGCTCGATACTGCTGCCCAATCCAAACGGAACCGCTCAAGGGTGTGTCGTGCCGTTCGGAGACAAGGTTATAATCCATTTACCAGGCCCGCCGCGAGAGTTTATCCCAATGACTGACGAGCATGTTATACCGTTTCTGGCCGCGCGTTCCGGAAGCGTTATCCGTTCCAGATATTTGCGGCTATTTGGCATAGGGGAATCTGACGCGGAATCGCGGCTGAGCGATTTGATGGACGGAACAAATCCGACGCTCGCGCCGTATTGCAGCCTTGGCGAGGTTCAGCTGAGATTGACCGCGCGCGCTACGGACGCGTCTGCTGCGGACGCGCTGCTCGATCCTCTTGAAGAGAAAACGAGGGAGCGGGTGGGCGAGTTCATATATGCCCGTACGGACGACCCTAAGGATGATATGGCGGCGGTAGTGGTGCGTCGGCTGGCGGCGGCTGGCAGGCGCATCGCGGTTGCGGAGAGCTGCACCGGCGGTTTGCTGGCGTCTATGATAGTTGGCCAACCAGGCGCTTCCGCCGTATTTGATGAAGCCTGCGTCACATATTCAAACGAAGCGAAGACGCGGCGGCTTGGCGTCTCCAGTAAGCTTATAGACGAGGAAGGCGCGGTTAGCGAGCCTGTGGCGAGAGCGATGGCCGCAGGGCTGCGCAAGCTGACGGGCGTTGATATCGCAGTATCCACTACAGGCATAGCCGGACCGGAGGGCGGATCTGCGGATAAACCCGTAGGGCTAGTATGGATAGCGCTTGCGGACGCGGCAGGCGTTACCGCCCGCAAATTATCTCTGCGAGGCAATCGAAACGATATACGGCACCTGGCTTGCTTGAACGCGCTGGATTTAATTATGAAATCTATATAATATAAAAAGAAATGGGGATGCGTATGGCTGCCGATAGAAAAGCCGCAGTTGACAAAAACTCGCGCAAGACGGGCGACGATAGGAAGCGCGCGTTGGATGTGGCGCTTGGCGTCATAGAAAAGGCTTATGGGAAAGGTTCTGTTATGAAGTTGGGCGAGCGCACCACCGCGCAGGCGGAAGTGATTCCGACAGGTTGTCTCGATATAGACGCAGCGCTGGGAATAGGCGGCATACCGCGCGGGCGGATCACCGAGATATTCGGACCAGAGTCGTCAGGTAAAACTACAGTCGCGCTGCACTGCGTCGCGGAGGCGCAGAAGCTGAACGGCACGTGCGCGTTCGTAGACGCCGAGCATGCGCTCGATCCGATTTATGCGCGCAAACTTGGCGTGAATGTGGACGATCTGTATATCTCGCAGCCGGACAGCGGAGAGGAAGCGCTCGACATATGCGAAGCGCTGGTTCGCTCCGGCGCGATTGATATGATAGTGGTTGACTCCGTCGCCGCGCTGGTTCCGCGTGCGGAAATCGACGGCGAGATGGGCGATTCGTTCATGGGCGTGCACGCGCGGCTGATGTCACAAGCTTTGCGGAAACTGGCGGGCGTCCTATCAAAAACAAATTGCACGCTGATATTTATTAACCAGCTGCGGGACAAGATCGGTGTTATGTATGGCAATCCTGAAACCACCACAGGCGGGCGGGCGCTCAAGTTCTACGCGTCCATACGCATCGATGTGCGGCGCGGAGAGCAGCTTAAGAACGGCAGCGCGATAATAGGCAATCGCACAAAGGCGAAGATCGTAAAGAACAAACTTGCTCCGCCGTTCCGCGTGGCGGAGTTCGACATAATATATGGCGAAGGCATTTCCAAGGAAGGCAGTCTGCTTGATTTGGCCGTCTCCAAGGATATCATTCGCAAGAGCGGGTCGTGGTTCAGCTATAAGGATCAGAGAATTGGACAGGGGCGGGATAATACTCGCGTATTCTTGAAGGAACATCCGGATATATATCAGGAGATCGACGCGCTGCTTCGCAAGGATATGATCGCTGCGGCGCTTGATCCCAGCGCCGTGCAGGCGATTGACGAGGACGACGAGTTCAACGAGCTGTCGGAAGATGATATATAATATCAGAATATAAAGCGAGGAGTTCAACGTGTCAAGCGCAGACGGATCGAACGCGGCGAAATTCAGCCCCGATTTCCAGAGCATACTCGCGGCGTTCGGCCTTGCCGCGCCGCTTAAAGAGGCGAGCGAATTGCGAGCGGGCAATATCAACACCACATATCGCGTTGAACTATGCGATGGCGGGGAGTTTATATTGCAGCGGATCAACCACCACGTGTTCGCGCAGCCCGAGCGGATCATGGATAATATTGAGCGAGTAACCGCCCATCTCAAAACCAGAATGAGCGCGGATGGCGGCGACCGTGAGCGCAAGGTGCTCAGCTTCCTGCGCGCGGGCGATGGAATGATCCATTGGGACGCGGATGGGGAACCATGGAGATGCTACATATTCGTAGGAGGAGCGACCGCTTACAATACCGCCGTCAAGGATGTGCACCTTCTTCAAACGGGCAGGGCGTTTGGGGATTTTCAGCGGTGCCTCGCGGATTTTCCTATAGATACGCTGCACGAGACAATCGCCGGTTTCCATGACACACCGCGCCGCTATCGCGCGTTTGAGGATGCGGCGGCGGCGGATAGAGTGAATCGAAGGAGAACGGTCGCGCGGGAAATCGAGTTCATCCGCTCTCGGAGCGAACTTTGTCCATGCATAGTATCGCAGCTGGAATCCGGCGCGCTTCCAAGGCGTGTAACACATAACGATACAAAGATAAACAATGTGCTTATCGACGACGCGACGGACGAGGCTATATGCGTGATTGACCTGGATACGGTTATGCCAGGTTCGTCGCTGTATGACTTTGGCGATATGATTCGGTTTGGCGCCAATACCGCCGTCGAGGACGAGGCGGATTTATCAAAAATCGAATTAGATATGAAGAAATATCAGTTATTCACTCAGGGTTTTTTGGAGCGCGCGCACGGATTTATGCCCGCCGACGAATTACTCCAGCTTCCGCTTGGCGTACGGTTAATGACATATGAGCTTGTGATACGGTTCCTTACCGACTATTTGGATGGCGACCGATATTTCCGCGTTGATAATGCCGAGCATAATCTGACCCGCACGCGGGCGCAGATTCGGCTGCTTGAGGATATAGAGCGCAAGATGGATAGAATGACCGCGTTTATTCAGGCTAAAGTCGAGTCGTTTGGCGCATGCTATCCGTCGGGAGGCGATATGGAATGCGGCCAAAAAAGAATAAGCTGAACGGGCTTGACGCGCTTGCCAAGCATAGCGATTTATACAAAAGCGACGTGATGGGCGGTTACACTGGCACGCCCGCTGACGCGGACGATCCCGAGCCCGAACAGGACGCGGACGATCTATAGCGAAGAACCAGTATCTCTTTTAGAGCGCCCGACGTGTGGGACGCTCTATTTTTTTATACCCCTTGGCAAATGCGCATGATAGTATCAATAGGTGAGGCGATGAAGCGGAAGGAATGCGTAAAGATACTAAAGCGAAATGGTTGATGGAAGGAGCGCGAAGGCGCGGATCACACCGTGCACACGAACGGAACAGAAAGCGAGCCGGCTGCGCGGCGCAATGGACACGTAACCCATTCCGGATTCGGAAGGGTTATTTATCAACCACTGGATGATTCTTCAAACTTTTGCTTCGTATTGCGCGAATATGGAATTTTTTGTATACTGATACTTAATACTAAACTCCGCTTAAACGGCGGCATCTTCGCGAGTCTTTTTGTCGCTCGCTGCGTCTCGTCCGCTCAACGGGCCTCCAGCCCGCCTCGCTCCCTCGACTTTGCGACCGGCAAAAAT
>JAISZG010000029.1 GCA_031269355.1 Oscillospiraceae bacterium
ACGCCGCCAGGGTGCGGGACGAAGTCCCGCTTCGTTCGGGGCGGCGGGGCAGAGCCCCGCGTTAGATGGATAAAAAGACAGTGCATTCAGACCGAGAGATTTTTCGAACACGCCCTAATAAAAAAACAAGCGAACGCCGCTCCCATGGAATATCCGATCGGAGGACGGGGCGTCGCGGAGCATTCGCCCGCGCCGTCAGGGATTAACTTTTACGAGCACAATCCTCCCGCAATTCTCACAATCCACAAACGGCGCGCCCGTTCGAATCGATCGCAATACAACCGCCGGAAGATTCATGTTGCATCCGCCGCATCTATCGTCGCTGAGCAGCGCGACTGGCGGACTGCGATGCATCTTTATTTGTTTATATTTTTCGATCAGTTCCGCGCCTATTCCGGACGACGCCTCGACCGATTGTTTTCGCAGCGCTTCAAGCTTCGAGTTTTGAGCTTTATATTCGACGTCGTATGTGGTGCGCAGCGTATCGAATTCCGCCTTCACCTTCGCGGCGCGAACGCGCACTTCATGCTGCTGACGCGCACGAACGTCTGAATCCTTGCGGATCTTTTGCAGTTCCTGCTCCATCCTGCCGATTTGATGCACAAGCTTTTGGCAATAGTCAAGAGACTTCCGCGCTATATCCAGAGTTTCCGGTTCAGTTTCTTCCAGCGTTTCCTGCAGATCGCGCAGCGATTCCTCCAGCTTGCCGGAGTCGGCCGTCAACGCGGCTATGCGCTCCGACATTGTAGCCAGATCCTGCTCAATCTTGCGCATTGTGTTCTGCTGCTGCAGCAGAAAGTCGCGATCCTTGATAAGCTTCTGCCGTTTGGGAGAGGCGCGCATTTCCCGTTCGAATCGATCGGCCTCCATGTCGATTTTCTGATAATCCCATAATCTTTGCAGTTCGTCCACCGAATACCCTCCCGCCTGACGGCAGATTTTTATTCTAACCCTATCATAGTATAGCGCGCCTACACTCAGTTGTAAAGCGTTAGATCAAATTTGGCATTGCAACGCGATTACCCTGCGCTGCCAATAGTATGGAGAAGAACCTGGCAGAAAAATCATTCGGCATGCAAAGGCCTTCAATGAAACCATCTTCAATTCTATAATATATCTTTAGGCATTGATAATAAACTATTCGAAGTTCAATTCGCCGCAAGTTTATACTGATAAATAAATCCAGATATAATAAAATTAATAATAAATAATTTATGTGATTTCGGGCGGCCTATTATACGCCTCAGCAATGTCAAAATTCATCCGCATGCATCCGCAGCTTCCGTCGGGAATCAAGCGATAGCGCTTACGCTATCGCGCGTTCAAACGCGCGCTGATGGGACACAATTAAAATTTTCTGGTTGTCCTTGGGTTTCCGTTCGGAAACACTTCCTGTCCGTTCTCATATGTTAGGACATATCGGAAAATGGTGGGGGAGGTTTTTTTTATATGCTGGGACTGCTGTTCATGCTCAAGGATCTGCTGTTCCTGCTCTCGTACGTATCAAACCACTCATCTTTTCCGCACCCGCTGTCGCCGCAGGAAGAACGATCCTGCATTGAGCGGATGCAGGCTGGCGACGACGAAGCGCGGCTGGAACTCATCGAACACAACATGCGGCTTGTAGCGCATATCGCGCGCAAGTACTCGATCCCCGGGCAAGATCCTGATGATTTAATATCGATTGGGTCGATCGGGTTGATTAAAGCCGTGTCTACATTCAAGAGCGAGAGCGGAACGCAGCTTGCCACATACGCCGCGCGCTGCATCGAAAACGAGATATTGATGGTTCTGCGCACAGCGCAGAAACGGCGCAACGACGTATCCCTTCACGAGGCGATCGGTTCCGACGCGGAAGGCAACGAGATAATGCTAATCGACGTGCTTGGCACGGATATGGATACGGTGGTGGACGAGGTCGACCGCCGCATGTCGCTGCAGCGGATCCAGGGATTGATCCAAACAAAGCTGCCAAAGCGCGAACGATACGTGCTTGAGCTTAGATACGGCTTGCTGGACGGGCGAATCCGCCCTCAATATGAAATCGCCGAGATGCTGGGCATATCGCGCTCATATGTTTCGCGTATCGAAAAGCGCGCGGTGCAGCTGCTCGAACAGGGGCTGATGGGGCAAGATATAAAAAAATAAAATCTATAATTAACTACCTAATCGAGCATTGGATATACGGCTAGATGATCCCGCCCGTCGTCGCGCAGATCAACCCAGCCGTTTTTAATTTCAGGTATGCGCACCCCGTCTAGCATAGCGCCGCGCACGTCGCGCCGCGCCTGCAAATGATATGCCGACGCGCCCCAGCGGAACACCATCTCATAGCGATCCCACGCGGCCGGAGCGCCGCCGCCAAACGCATCTTGCGCAGAGGCGTTCAAGCGAATCTTAAGTCCTCGTTTTTCAAATCCGAGAAGATGCCTGATGCCTATGTTATATAGCCACGCCGCCGCGCCGGTATACCACGTCCATCCGCCGCGACCCATCTGCTGCGGATTTGAGTACACATCCGCCGCGACGACATACGGTTCCACGCGATAGTTGGCCGCTTCCTCCATGAACCGGCTATGCGTATCGGGAAGAAGCCGCCTATATATCCGCCACGCCTGCTCACGCCGTCCCAGCGTCGCCAGCGCGAGCGCAATCCATGACGCGCCATGCGTGTATTGCCCTCCGTTTTCGCGCACTCCAGGCAGATATCCGCGTATATATCCCGGAGAGCACGCGCCGTTGAACGGAGGATCAAGCAGCCGCAGCACGCCCGTTTCATCATCATATAGGCGCTCTATCGCGGAATCCACCGCCTGCTCCGCGCGCGCGCGGTCGGCTCCCGCTATTACCGCCCAACTCTGCGCGATCGCGTCTATCTCACATTCGGGGCTTTCTCGGCTGCCAATCGCCATGCCGTCGTCAAACCACGCGCGGCGGTACCACGAACCGTCCCACGCGTGGCGTTCGATGGCCTTGAGTATTCCGTCCGCATTATCATGCAAACGCCCGCGCGTTTGCTCGTCGCACAAAACGCCAAATTTCCGAAGACATTCAACATAGAAAAAACCTAGCCAAACGCTCTCGCCCTTGCCGTTTTCCCCCACGCGATTGAGCGCGTCGTTCCAATCGCCGTGGCCTATTAACGGTATTCCGTGAACGCCCAGCTTTACGCTGTCCAGCGCGCGCAGGCAGTGCTCCATAAGCGTTGCGGTTTGCGAGGTCGGCGGCGCTTCGCCATACTGATCCTCCGCGCCTTCCGGAAGCGGCTTGCCCGCAAGGAACGGGCGCGCCGCGCGCAGTATCGACGCGTCTTCAGTGGATTCGATATACATTGCGGTCATATATGGAAGAAAAAGTTTATCGTCGCTGAGCCTCGTGCGCACGCCCATCGCGGGGGGGTGCCACCAATGCATAACGTCGCCTTCCACGAATTGATGCGAAGCGGCTTCCAATATGTGAGCGCGCACCTCGTCCGGACGAGTATACAGAAGAACCAGCATATCCTGCAATTGGTCGCGGAATCCTATCGCGCCTCCCGCTTGATAAAACCCCGCCCGCGCCCAAAGCCGAGACGCGGTGGTCTGATACGGAAGCCACGTATTGAGCATCCTGTTTAATCCGGCGTCGGGCGTTTTGACGGTCAGCGCGTTCAACCGGAAATGCCAGAGCGATTTCACCGCGTCGAGCCGGTTGGACGGATTATCAAACGCACGAACGATATCTTGCACGCGCTGCATTACCAACACCTCTTTATATATAATATCATAATTCTTCAGCACCGATCAGCGCGCAGATTTCAACTTCCTGGCCTGGCGCGATCGTGACGATGCCTCGAATCGCCGCGCACGGCAGCTCGCCGCCGATTGAATCCATCTCGCGCATTTCCATCGCTCTCGGGCGCTGCGCTCCTCCCGTGCCCAGGAACGCGATTCCGTCGGTAGACGCGGACTGAATGGTCATACCGCCGCCCATATCCGTTCTAATCATTGAGCTGAACAGCGTGCGCCCGTCCTTTGCATGCCTGGCCCACGCCACTCCGTCCGTCACGCCTGTGGACAGCAAGCGTGTTTCTCCTTCGCTGCGATAGTTCCATAGCGTAAAAGCGGTAATCGATATCTTTCGCTCGCGCGCACCCGGGTTGCGAAGCTGAAGCATCCGACACAGCGCGGGTTTTTCGGCGTCCGCAAATATTGTAAGGCGCGTCGACAAGCCAAGCGCGTCCGACTCGAACACGCTGTACCCCTGCGCATGGCGAATGCGAGCGGGATTGCCGCACGGCGCGGGCGTCGCCGAGCGGTACGCGCCTGTTTCCTCGTCGCGTATATATATCGCGTCGCTCGCCCTGTCGCGGATAGGGTCGTTTCGAAACGCGGTAAGTCGGCCAAGCCCACTGTTTCCTACCCATGAGAATCCCGACCCTCGGTCGGTAATTATCGCTCCAAACGACGGGTTCGCAAGCACGTTGCACCATGGCGCCAAAGGCACGGCGCCTTGGCTTATCACATACGAGTCGTCCTGCGCGAATCCGCCGTAACCGTTCTCCGCTTCAAGCGCGCCTATCGGCTTGAGCGGGATATGCGGATACTCGCCGGATAGGGCGTTCGGAAATGCGTTATGATCTATAGTAAATGTTTCCGCAGACGCTACGTATTGCCTGCGGCGCTGTTTGCGCAAGCGATTCGCGTTCGGCTTTACATTCGATATGTTTGCGCGCTGCATAGTTTGACTGACGCCGGGCGTCGATCTGCGCAATCGCGTAAGCTGCGCGGCGAGGGTTCCGTCGCCGCCGTGAAACGTCAGCGCCGAACAAGCGAACAGCGTGTCCGTTTGATCCGGGCGAAGCGATTTTGTATCTAGCAGGAATACTCCGGACGGCTTCCCGATAAGATCGCGCGCGGAGCTCGCGGCGACCGCCTCCCGAAGCGCGTCGCGTACGGGGTGATCATAGCCGTCCTCTCCTTCCGCCAGCAGCGCCAGATCGAACCATAGCCCAAGCCGCCTCAAATATTCATGGCATCGCAGCAGCAAGCGCGCCAGCGAAGTTTCAGACGCTTTATTTATACAAGCCGCGACGATGGGCAGATCGCCCGATATACCCATCGCCCAAAGCCCCGCCACGCCCTGCGCGTTTCGCGCAAGCAAGTCCTGCCGATTGGCCGGTTGGCCATGATATAAAAGATATGACGCTATAGTCTGCGCGGAGATTTGCCTTGCGGGATCAAGCCCGAGATGCCGAGCCGTCACTTCCGCCTGCGTGGCCGCAAGAGACAGCGCGCGCTGGGCGTCGCCGGGGTTTGTGTATTTTTCCGCCAGGCATATCGCGTCGGATTCGGAATCCGCCGCCGCCCAGCCGAACAATAGCCGCGTCTCGCCTTCCGGCGCTAGCGATAAACGGACGCCGAAGCTAAGGCACGGATCGACGACCGCGCCTATTTTCCCCTGTCCGGCAGCGTTTGCGACAGGCAGCGCGTCGCCGCGCTTAATAAACGCCGATCTGTCGGTTTCGGCATATATATCCGCCGTGCCGTCAAGTCCAACCCAATGAGCGAACACGGGGAAATTTTCATCATTCGAGCGCGGGCGTCGTCGAGCTATCAATACTCGCGGCGACGGTCTCGCCGTTTCTACGAACAGATTTCGGAACGCCGGATGCGCTACGTCCGCTTGCTGCGCGGAAAGCGCGACTTCTGCGAACGTGATCAGTTCGACGCTTCTATTCTCCAAGCCCGCGTTGCGCAGCCGAACGTCGAACACAACCGCCCCGTCCATCGGCGACACGCAGCGAGCCACGCGCGCTTCAATTTTAAATACGCACGCGCTAGTTTCCGCCAATCCGCTGTCGAACACAGTCTCGTCCGAATATGCGCCTATCGCGTGCGCGGAGCCGCCGTCCGCGCGAATATACAATCGAAGCCCATTCTCCCGCTCGGTCGGATCAGGCCGCCAGCGGGTGAGCATAACTCCCTGATGCGCCAGGTACCCGTTGCCGTGCGCGTCGCACATAAGCGTGGTGCCCGCGCCGTGCATCAACTGAACCGCGACGGGCCACGCGTCTATCGCCGCAGCTCTGTGGGCGTTCAGCCGGGCGTGCGGCGGCGCCATATATCGAGGCCGCACGGCATGCTTAAGCATGCTGCGCGTGGGAGTTTTTTCCTCCAGCAGCAGCGCGTAAGCTTCCGTTTGGGGCAGCCCGCTGAACGCGCGTACCAGCGCGCCGTCCGTCAGGTGGTTCGCTATAGAGCAAAGTATCATGCCCTGATGATGCGCCATATGGCTGCGCACTATCGCGTATGAGCGCGTGGGCGGTATACGCGACGCGTCCCAGTCGGCGGCTTCAAACAGACCCTGCTCGTCGTACCAGCCCAGCTTGCGCATGCATATGAGGTTCTCTGCCGCCGCGCGAGGTGAAACCGGAAGCGCAAGCGCGCTCGCATATGGCGCGACGACGGCACCGGGCGCTCCTCCGCGAAGAGACAGCGCAGGCAGTCCAAACGCCTTATACTGATAATTCAGCTCCGGATCAAACGCATAGTAACCCGATTCCGACACTCCCCACGGACGATCAGGCGACTGCGCCATCTGCGCCCGAACCGCGTTGCGGCTTGAATCGCCGAGCAATGTTCCCGGAATATGGGGGAATAGAATGAGCGGCATCAAATACTCAAACGCCGTGCCCGCCCAGCTGAGCAGCACTCCGCCGCGAGCGCTTATCGGAAACGCCGCAGTCAGCGTGCGCCCGAGCGCGCGCCAGTGCTTAAGCGGAGCCTCCCTGCGCATCACGGCGAAAAAGCTTAGCATACGCGCTTCGGACGCCAGCAAATCGTACCGCGAGTTTCCGGGAATCCCGCTCTCCGCGTCTACGCCCACATAAAACAGAGAAGCTTCCGTATCATACAGCGCCTGAAAATCAATGCGATCCACCAGCGCTTCAAGCCGGGTTGGCAGGTCTGTGTATGATCCGTCGTCCGCGTTGATAGCGCTTCGAACTATTTGCGCCGCTGCAGTCGCGCAAACCGCGAAGTTTCCGCTATCCACGGACGATACATATCGCGGACGAAGCGGTTCCAGCGTTCGCGTGTCATACCAGTTGAGCGGATGGCCGCGCCACGTTTCCAGCCGCTCCACGGTGGTTACCGCAGAGGATATGCGCTCCAGAAATTCTTGCGCGGTGATGAACCCAAGCGACAGCGCGCCGGAGCAGGAGAGCATGTACATTCCTATATTTGTCGGCGACGTGCGCGGCGCGGCGCCTCGCGGCGGGTCGGTCTGCACATTATCGGGGGGCAGGAACGACGTATGCTCGTTAACCGTCCGTTCGAAGAACCGCCACGTATCGCGGGCGATCTCGCGCAGCGACTCGTTCTGTTCGTCGGTCGGTTTGCGCGACGACCACGCGAGGCCGTCCAGCCACGCTTCTATGCCAGGCGCGGCGAGCCACGCGCACGCCATAGGCACGGCCGCCATCAGGAACCATTGGTGAAACGCCGCGCCTGCGACAATCCCGACCGCCGCGATCCACGCGGGCGAACGCTCCATGCTTCGACGTTTTTCGCCAGCTTTCTCCGATTGCGCCGACGTTACCCATTCCAGCATATTCCGATGGGTAAACATAACCCGCCCGATAGTGCGCAGCACCGCGTCCAGCTGCACCTTAGCTTCGCCCGGCAGAAGCGCTAGCCGCACGCACGCCGCTCTAACCGCGCCGACGCTGGGCCTGATAACGCAGCCAAGCCGCACCGGCACAAGCGCGATTAGCAAGGCCGCCGTAGAGCCGGTCGCGAATCCGCCTATCCAAAGCGCCAGTTCAAATATAGGCAGCACGCTTCGCCGCAAATTATCATATATTTTATATCTGCTTAATAGATCTAGTGGATTGGGGAACGTCGCGGACTCTCCGCGAATTCTAGCGCCAAGCCACGGCAGCAGCTGCCAATCGCCGCGCGTCCAGCGATGCTGGCGTTTATACCAGCTCGATAGGGATTGCGGCTGGCCGTCGTAAAGCGGCACGTCGGACAGCAGCGCGGCGCGAGCCAGGCATCCCTCCAGCAAATCGTGACTGAGTATAGTGCCGCGCCTTATCCGGCCTTTTACCGCGTGATGAAACGCGACGGGATCATAAACCCCCTTGCCTCCAAAGCTTCCCGCGCCGGCGAGGTTTTGATATAGATCGGACGCGGCGGTCACGTATAAATCCACGCCCCCGTCGCCGCCGTATACGCGCCCGAGCCTAGAGCGCACCGTGCCGGACGAAACCTCCATGCGAGGCTGCAGTATCGCATGCCCGCGGATTTTCCCAAGATACGCGCACGGCGTGTTCAGCGGGTGCGCCAGCGCGCCGACCAGCGTAAGAGCGGTATCGGGAGGAAGCTGCGTATCCGCGTCCAGCGTAATCACAGCTTTATATCGATCGCGCAGCTGAGCAGGGTCTACGGTAGACGCGGCAAGCTCGCACGAACAAACGCCTTCGACGATCCATTGGTTCAGCGCTTCCAGCGCGCCGCGCTTGCGATCGGGGCCCATAAATCGACGCATGCCCTCGTCCCAGGCGCGCCTGCGATGGATATAGTGATACCCGCCGCCCCACACCTGATTGAGCGCTTCGACGGCTTCCGCAGCCGCGCCTACGATCGCCGCGTCGTCGGGCATATCCCGCGTGTCCGCGTCGGCGAAATCGGCGAGCAGCATATATTCGACGCCCTCCTGTGGGTTCGCGAACCTCAGCACCGACAGATGCCGCGCCATATCTATCGCCTGCTTGCGGGACGCGATAAGCGTCGGCACCACCACGAGCGTTCGCGTCTCTATATGCTCGGGAGCTATGCGAGGCAGCGTGACGGGCCGCGTAACGCGCGTAATCAGCGATTGAAGCAGCGCGCGGCTCGCTTCGCCAAGCAGCGGCAGCGATAATACCAGCGCCCATATCGGCGCGCCCAGCAACCGGAACGCCATAACCAGCAGGATATCCAAAACCGCTATCGACGAGACGAACAAAGGAACTGAAATCCGACGAATAGCCCGAAATATTTTAACGCTGAACGGAGCGCCGCCCAGCATTTTCCAAAGGCGCGGCTGACCGTCGTCAATTAAATAGTAGCCGACATGCCCCGCGATCGCGTCTTCGCTCGACTCTTGCGCAAGGGCAATCGCCCGGCGCGCGGTCAGCGCCTCCGGCTGACGCGCTTTTTTGGCGATACGCGCAACCCGCCCGCGATACATGCAGCGCGAGGCGAAGTCCATATTTGCGTATACGCCAGCAGGATCGTTTAAAAGGGCTGCATGCGCTGCGGACAGCTCTTCCTGCGCCGTGTCCCATTCCATCGCGCCAAGGCGCTTGAGCGACGTAACCGCGTTGCCCATCCAATCGCGCGCCCTGGTTTGGCGCATATGTTCGTTGCTGACCGCGCGCTCCGCAGTTTGATCGACGGTGGCGAGATACGCGTCCATCCAGTTAAGCCCCGCCGCGTCCTCCCGCTCCAGCAATTCGGATAGGAGCTGCTCTATGAACGCCGGATGCCTCGCCGCTCTGCGAAACGCCGCAGACGGTTTCTCCGGCGCCATCGCGCCCAACCGCTCGGCCCACGTGCGAGCGGTCAACCGCGCGCGCTCCGCCGTCACGCATTCCTTCGCGATGCGCGCGGCCAGTATGACTATCGCACGCCGCGCCGCAGTGGGAAGCGCCCATAATTCGTCCTCCGTAAGCTGATGCGCCTGCTGATACGCGCGCGCGCCAAGCATAAGAAGCTCCGGATCAACGCGCGCGTCCATATGCGATACCATCTCCCGCGCAAGCGCTTCCACCCGCGCCACCCCACCCCGCGAGGGCAGGCGCGGCGACGACTTGAGCGCGTCGTTCACGGATACCGCAGCTTCCTCAAGTGTGCGGGCGTTATCGCACAGCCATTGCGCCGCAGGAGTAAGAGGCGCGGCGGAGCCAAGCGCCGCGCACGCGCTATACGCCACGCGCAGCGATTCAGCAGCCCAGGGGATCGCTCGCATACGCACAAAGGACGTGCCGCCCATTCCGGCCGCCTGCGCGGTGATATGGCGCAGCAGCGCGTCCTGCGGCAGTGCGGCCTCGCGCAGGCGCTCCTCCTTGCCGCGCGACGCTCGCGCGGACAGAATCGATCCAACCATCGCCGCGATCAATCCAATTCCCAGCAGGACGATCCACTCTATCCGCATCGACAACGCTCCCCGCTTATATTTCCGCAAGCAAACTCATTTTGCAGCGCAATAAAAATTTGGTCATTTTCGCGTAGTTTGCTCAACGGGCGGAAACGATATGCGTTGCGAATCGATTCACTTGATCGACAGGCGCGATCGCGTTAGAATAGAATGAAACAAAATAAAATCCCGAAAGGATTTTTAATATGAAACTATCAATGCGCGCCAAATGGCGCCCGCTTGGATTCGCGGCGCTGGCGCTATTGACCGCTCTTGTTATATGGATAGCCGCGCGCAACGCTAGAAACGCTACGCTGGACGTACCCGCCGCGCGCGCCAGCGAAGAGCTGACGCTCGCCAGCGAGGGCATGCCGGAATACGAAATTACGGCCGCGTTCGATCCCAGCGCGAGTACGCTTTCGTGTACGCAAACCGTTAAATGGACGAACGACACGGGCGAGCTTCTTGATAAAATCGTGCTGCGCGCGTACGCAAACGCGTTCGCTTCCGACGAAACAAGCCCCGCCGCGTCGTTTGAGCTATATGATTTATGCTATGGAAAAGCAGGATTTAATCCGGGCGGAATCGATATAACTTCCGTTATGCTAAACGGCGCGCCCGCCGATTGGTCGTACGCCGACGACGCGCGCACCATTATGTATATAACCGCGCCGCCGCAGACGCCGGGCGTATCGATACGGCTGTCTCTGGAGTACACGATAACCATCCCCCAATGCGCATATCGTTTTGGTTTCAGCGACGGCATATACGCTATTGGCAATGCGTTCCCAATTCTGGCAATTTTTAGGGACGGCGAGTGGCGCGAGGATAAATATGGCGAATATGGCGATCCGTTCGTTCACGAGTGCGCGAACTGGCGCGTGGCGCTTACGCTGCCGCGCGGCTGGCAGGCGGCCGCCACCGGCGCGAGAACTTACGGCGATCCGCTTATATTCGAAGCGCGCGCCGCTCGCGATTTCGCGCTTGTAATTTCAAACCGATTCTCCACAGCGCGCGCGACCGTAGGCGGCACCTCCGTTACCGCGTACGCCGCGTCTTCCGGGCAGGCGAGGGCGTTGGTTCAAGCGGGAGCGCGCGCGCTGGAAATATATAACGAGGCGTTTGGAGAGTACCCGTGGCCGACTTATGATTTGGCGGCAGTCAGCCTGCCGTTCGGCGGCATGGAGTATCCGTGCCTTTCAATGATATCTCCCCAGACGGATTCCATTCAGCTCGGCAGAGCGGTCGCGCACGAAACCGCGCACCAGTGGTTCTATTCTCTTGCGGGCAGCGACGCCGTGGAGGAACCGTGGCTGGACGAATCGTTATGTTCGTTCGCGGCATTGCTTTACATAAATAAAGCTGAGGGGAGCGCCTCGCTTGAAACATATCTTTCAACCGTTATCGAACCGTCGTTCCAGCTTACTATTCCGCGTGGGATTACAATAGGATCGCCCTTATGGGCGTTCGCGGGTTGGGGCGAATACCGCGTGCTTCTATATGAGCGAGGATGCGGCATGCTATGGGGATTGAGCGAAGCGATAGGCGAGCAAAAGCTACTCGAGGCGCTGCGGCTATATATTGATAACGCGAGCTTTGGCTTTGCGTCGCGGCAGGATTTTTTATACGCGATATATCAGGCGACGGGTTCCGATTGGGAAGGCTATTTGATAGATTATCTTGATACATACATAGAAGGCAGCTGGTGATAACTATAACAGCTTTTCATAATTAAGCTTGGGAATAGGTTTTCGTACGCAAAAAAGCGGTGTTCGCACCAATTCACTTGTGTATACTGCGTCAAGCACGTATACTGAAACTGCGGCGGCTATCCGGCGTCGGCGCCTTAAGGCAACTGGCATTATCAATATTGCCATAGTATTATTATCAACAGAAAGGATATGCGACAATGCGTAAGCTCAAATGGTTCGTTCCTCTCGCGTTCGCGCTCGTGCTCGTTTTGATACTTTCATTCGCGGGCGTATATCGCGTCGGCCAGGGCGAGGAAGGGCTGGTGCTGACATTCGGTCGGGTGACGGATCACAAAGAACCCGGCGTATACTGGAGGATGCCCTTCATACAGCAGGTGCGCACTAAATCGGTTACCACTATCTACACTCAAGAATATGGTTTCCGAACGACGCGCTCCGGAGCCGGCACCACTGCGGCTTCCTATACGGACGTCGCGAGCGAAAGCGTGATGCTGACCGGCGATAATAATATCGCGCAGGTCGAGGCGATATATCAATATACTATCCGCGACGTACAGCAGTATCTATATAGCGTGGACGATCCTATTTCGACGCTTCATCTCGCGTTCGAGGCGGTTATCAGGCGCAACATACAAAACCGCCCGCTCGACGACGCGCTGCTAAACAAAGAGGAGATCGAGCGGCAGGTGCTCCCCGACTTTCAAAACATGCTCGACAGCTACGACATAGGCGTGCAGATTCGAAACGTGCGCATACAGAACATAACGGTTCCAGCGGAAGTGACCGCCGCGTATGAGGACGTAAACAACGCGAAGAACGAAAACACCCGCATGCTGGACGACGCGCAGAAGTACCGCAACAGCGTGGTTCCTCAGTCGCGCTCGTCCGCATACGCAACCCTTCAGGACGCGGAGGGATACCGCGCGATAACGGTGGCGAACGCGCAGGCGGAAATCGCGGTGTTCAACAGCATATATGAAAAATACCAGGCCGCGCCGGAGATTACGCGCAAGCGGCTGCTCATCGAAACGCTTGAATCCGTGCTGACAAACGCCGACCGGAAAATTATATTGGAAGGCGGCCAAACGATACTGCTAAGCGATTTGCCTAAACTGGCGGAAGGAGAGCTTGCGGAATGAATTCATATCAAACAAGGCCGATCAATATGACCCCTAGAAATTTGCCATCGTTCCGCTCAATGCGCCCGCTCGTCTGGGCGATTGTGATAGTGGCGCTGCTGGCAATAATCGTGCCGCAGTTCGTATATGTGGTGGGCGAAGCGGAGCAGGCGGTTCGCTCCCGCATGGGCGTAATCGCGGAGGTGATAACAAGCACATCGAACGATTTCCATACGCGCTATCCCGACGCGTACGCGGGCACGGAGCTGTCAAACGTGAAGGTTCATCCGGGAAGCGGGCTGCTGTTTAAAACGCCGTTTATAGACAACGTGCAGAAATTCTCCGCCAGAATGTTCACATATGTATCCGACAGCGAAATTGTGAACACGTCCGAGAAGAAGCAGTATTATTTAACCGTGTTCGCGCAGTGGCGAATCGTCGATCCCGCGCTGTTCTCACTTGCGTTCGGCATTCAGTCGCGGGTGGAAACATATCTCGATAATCTGATAACGCCCGTCGTAGTGCAGGCTATCAACCGCTTGCCGGCCGAGGATTTCATAAGCAACAAGGACGTGCTTAACCAGGCGCTGGCGAACGGTTTGACCAGCATAAACGACGACATGCGGCGCAGCGGCATAGAGATAGTGGATATACAGGTGCATCGCACGATCCTGCCGCCCGCGAATATACAAAGCACATACGCGCGAATGACAGCCGACCGCGCGAAGGTCGCCCAGCAGCTGCGCAGCGAAGGCGAGGAAGCCTATCGTAAATCCGTAGCCGAAGCGGATCTGGAAGTGAAGCGCCTGCAGGCGGACGCGGTGGCTCAAGCGGGCCGCATTCGCGGAGAAGCGGACGCAGAGGCTATGCAGCTGTACGCCGACGCATACGCCAAGGACGCGGACTTCTTTGAATACTGGAGATCGCTCGACGCGCTAAAATCCTCATTCGAGGAAAATACCACATTGATGCTTGACTCGGAGAACCCTCTGCTGAAAGGGCTGCTGGAGGCGATCACGGAGTAAGCGCGATCAGCGCGGACATATCCCGACTGGGCACTTATACTAAACTCCGCTTAAACGGCGGCATCTTCGCGAGTCTTTTTGTCGCTCGCTGCGTCTCGTCCGCTCAACGGGCCTCCAGCCCGCCTCGCTCCCTCGACTTTGCGACCGGCAAAAAT
>JAISZG010000043.1 GCA_031269355.1 Oscillospiraceae bacterium
GGCTCCCCCGTCCCAACCCCCAGGAGGAGGTGGGGAGGGAGGAACCGGAGTCCCCCCCCCCCCAATCCCCATTTCATGCATGCTTTCTTTCTTTTCAGATCACAATGCAGGATTTGCGCTCCCCACGCAGAATATATCGTTAGCGTATAGAACTTTAGCAAAATCTGAAAGGGGATCAATTATGAACTATAAGATCATCGGAGAACCGAATCCCGTTGTGGAATGCTCCCTTGACGTGGGCGAAAGCATGAAAACAGAGCGCGGCTCGATGGTATGGATGAGCCCAAATCTTGAAATGGAAACCAATACAGGCGGCGGCGGGCTTGGCCATAAAATAGGGAAAATGCTGGCGGGCGAATCGCTCTTTCTAAATAGCTATACCGCTAAGGACGCGCCGGGCTATATTGCCTTTGGCTCCAGCTTCACCGGTTCCATCCGCGCTATAGAGATTGCGCCGGGGAAATCGGTCATCTGCCAGAAAGCGTCGTTCCTTGCATCAGAAACAGGCGTAGAGTTGGAAGTGTTCCTGCAGAAAAAACTTGGCGCGGGCTTCTTCGGCGGCGAAGGATTCATAATGCAAAAACTCAGCGGCAAGGGAATGCTGTTTATCGAAATAGACGGCAGCGCGGTCGATAAGGTTCTAGCTCCGGGCGAGCGCATAGTAGTTGATACCGGAAACCTTGTGATGATGGAAGAGACATGCTCTATCGATATCCAACAGGTGAAGGGTCTGAAAAATAAATTCTTCGGCGGCGAGGGAATATTCAATACAATCGTTACCGGGCCTGGACGTATTATCCTGCAAACTATAACAATTCCAAGAATTGCCGAAACGCTGATCCCCTATCTTCCGACAAAGAGCAATTAACCATCCGCCAAAATACATCTCGCATTAGAAATATACTAAGCCAATCATAATTATATGATCGGCTTAGTATGATACCTCTGCTTATACGGGGCTGCGCGCGGCGCATTCGCAACCAGCCTATTTCCTCGATCGAAGCACTCCGCTATCTATCTCGCGAATCGACGGCGAACCTGTAACCGCCATAGCCCAGCTCAATTCCGCGCCTATCTCCGCGATCTTCGCGCTGACTCCTTCCGCGCCGGATTCTCCCAGCGGCGGCATAAGCGCGCGCCCGACCGAGACAGCCGACGCGCCAAGCGCTAGCGCCTTAAACACATCCAGCCCGCGTTCGACACAGCAATCCACGAATATCGGAAACGCTCCGTTCACCGCCATTGCTATATCAGGCAGAACCATCAGCGGCGGAACCGCGTAATCAACCATACCGTGATGATACGACACCACTATTCCTCCGGCTCCCGCGTCTACGCACTTTAGCGCGTCCTGAACGCTAAGCACGCCCTTAACGATAAACGGAAGGCCGTCGGCCGCTTTTATATATCGCTTCAATAAATCCAGCGATACTGGTTTCATGGGTATACGCAGCACCGCCCCCCGCTCGCCTTTGCTGCCAAAAGCGTGGTCGACGTCCATTCCAACTGCGATCGCGCCCACGCGCCGCGCATGCTCTATCTTGCGCAGTACTACGGATTCGTCCGCATACGGCTTGATTATCTTTATCGTCTTCGCGCCGGTCTCAATGATCGCGTCAAGCTCCGCTTCGTCGCCCATGCCCGCCCACATCACCGCCCCGGCTTGCTCGATTCCCTTCGCCGCCTCGGCCATTCCGCCCGGATGCACTCTTCCTAAATGCGACAATGCCGCGAACATTACAGGCGTAGCAAATGTATGCCCATATAACGACAGTGATAAGTCTGGCTCGACCGAATCTATGTGCCTCATCTCGACCAGCAGTGAATCAAAATATTCGCGCGTAATAACGCTTGTATCTCCGCCGCGTTTTATATCAGACATTGCGTTCTCCTTATATATGTTCCTCATAGCGTACATACGCCAGCCGCTTGCTGTCCGGCGACCACGAGTTGACGTTCATCGTTCCCTGACCTCCGAACAATGCGATAAGCGTGCGCGGCGCGCCACCTCGCGATGGCATAACGCGTATCTCGATATGCTTGTCCGCCGGGTGCTCGCTTGGGTTCACTTCTTCTTTCAGATAGGAAATATAGGCTACCGTTTCGCCGTCTGGGGAAATATGAGCGAACCAATTATTGCGATCGTCGTCCGTCATTTTCGTTTGCTCTGAACCGTCCGCGCGCATTCTATAAAGCTGCATCAAGCCGCCGCGAGGGGGTGTGAGGCGCAGCCCCGCTCTAACGGAATTAAACCATATATATTGTTCATCCGGTGAGTACTCGGGGCCGTCGGTTAAACCCGGTTCGAACGTGAGACGCGTTTCCTCGCCGCCTGTTGCGGGAATTGAATATATATCATATTCGCCGTTTCTCTCCGCGCAATATATGAGCGTCGATCCGTCCGGCGACCAACCGTGCAGATAGCTGGGCGCGATAGGCGTTACGAGAATTGGAGTTCCACCAACTAGCGGCAGCGCATATATGCGGGACTGCCCATCCTCAACCGTATGATGGCTTACCGCGATCCGCTCGCCGTCAAACGACAGCACATGATCGTTATTGCAGCGATCGGCATATCCGGTATCGATCGTTTTAATCGCGCCTACACCCAGGCTATACGCGCAGATGCGGCCTCGATCGTTATATATCAGCCGCAGCCCGTCGCGCGTCCAGTTAGGCGCCTCAATGCAATGGTCAAATCGGCGCAGCGTCTCTACTTCACCGGTTTCCACATTAATTATCTCCAGATATGAAACGGCATCCCTCACTTGAAATGGCTCTCTTTCCGTTCTAACGCGCATGTATTTCTCCTTTTATAAATCGTATGTTATTCAAACAACATCAATCCGAGCGCTTCGTATGTTTGCGAATCCACGATGTCTATCGGCGGCAGGCCGTTCGCCTTCTTAAACGCGAGCAGCGCGCGGCTGGTCGCCGGGCCATATGTTCCGTCGGCGTTTCCATTGTAGTATCCAAGGGCGATAAGCTTGCGTTGAACCGCTCTTACGGCTGAATCCTGCGCCCACGGATTGAGGGTGCTCAATCGGTCGCCCAGCTCGCCGTAGGGGCTGCCCTCGATTATCACGGAGGTTCCTACATATACCAGCCGATACAGTTCCTCCACATCCTTATTGAACATGCGGATACAGCCGTGCGAGGCGTGGCTGCCGATAGAGCCCGGATTGCTTGTGCCATGTATTCCATACACCCCCCAAGGAGCGTTCAATCCCAAAAAACGCGTCCCCATATCGCTATTTTTTGGAACGTGTTTACGGTTGATTCGAAATACGCCAAGCGGGGTGGGCATGCCCCATCGGCCAATCGCCACCGGATAGCGCTTGATCATCTTCTGATTTTCGTATACCGTCAGCGTCAGCGCATATGTATCTACAATAATAAGCATATCGCTGCGGCTGGCCGCCGTTAACGCGCGGCTCGGCAGATCGGCGACCGAAGCCAGTATGATCAGCATCGCGATAATCGCGATAATCCAAGCGGCACACTTACGCTTTCGCATATGAACCAATCCCTCCGGAACCAGCGTATGCGAAGCGAAGGCTATTCAAAACCTATTTAAGCGTAGCAAGCGAAGCGTTCCCTTCCCAAACGAGCAAAGCGACGCGCGTGCCTAGCTTTGCTCAAAGGCAGGAGTTTTCACCTTGCAGGCGGTTCCGGAGCGTCGCATACCGGGCAGGGCTTCAGCTTCATATACGTCTTATCGCCAAGCTTGCTGTACTTAAACGAGCTCATCGTATTATGATAGCGCGGAGCGATTGACGTGCACGTATTTTTCGTATGATAATACGTACCGCCGTCCGTGTTCCAGTAAAGCGTTGTGTTAGGATTAACGGTTGCGGAAGGCTTGGGCGTGGGCGTGACGTTGGGATCCGGAACGGGCGTCGGGTCTATGATAGCCACTCCCGATACGAACGAATTAGGATCGACGTACCATGTCCCTTCCGCATTATGCATCAGCACGCTATACCCCTGCTTTACCTCGTCTCCGGTTGATAGCTGCAGCTTTAGAACGGCTTCGATTGTACAGGTAGTATCCACATCGTTAATCGTGGGAGACGTTACCGTCCAATCCAGCAGCTTCATTTTGTTATGTATAAAGAACAATCTTGAGGACGGATTGTCCGCGACGCTCATCCTCCATTCCGGCCAGGTATATTGAACCATATCCTGATTGCTGGACGCCCCCTGCTTCCATAGCTGGAGATATAAATCCAGCACGCGCTCCGCTTCCGATTGCATCGGAGCGTTATTGTTAATAGCTTCAACATCGTTTATTATATTCGCATTCGCATTATCATCAACGCTGCCCGCGCCAATGTCGTTCGCATATTGATTTACGCCTGGCGGCACCGTTGTTACGCCAGCCGCCGAACCACCTTTAGTTTCAGGTATCTGTATTTTTATCAGCATGCTTGTCGTTGCGAACGCCGCGAGGATCAGAAGCACTCCGCTTGTAATCGCGCGCGCGCGCGGCAGAAACGAGCGCATAGCCCACATTGTAAACATGGAGAAAAGCGCGGCCGCCACAAACACCCAGCGCATCGGTTTTAGCAATATCGCGAACACTCCGAGAATGGGCAATATGAAAAACAACAACGCGAGCACCGGCGTATCGTTATGCCGTTCCTGCCCAAACTCCTCCTCGCCTTCGAAATGAGGCTCCACCGCATACGTACGCCCGTACGAACCCGTGGGAGGATATTTAGACGGTTTTGAAACCGTGCGATTGTATATCGGCGTATACGTATAATTCGACCGACTCACGTTTAGCTTCACGCTCCTTGGCCGCGTCGCTTCGCTGCTACGCTTAATTATATTTACTAGCTGCTCCTATACGATACCAACTATATAACTTGTCAATTAACGCTTTTCTTGCATCCCCTCCTTTGTACGGGTTGTATATACAATGTATGGTAAATAAAGGAAATACAGTTTAATTTTAAATTGATATCCATTACTTGATCTATCTGTAATAAATTATCGTCAATTGCATTTCTTTCGTATTTCAAATATATTTCTTATTTTTACAATATCATTTCGCAATATATGCGAAATGATATTGTAGCTGAAATGAAGCAGAAATTTAAAAATATAAAATATTTCATGCGAAAAATTTTAATCACTCATCCAGTGTGGGGCTGCGGCTTGAACTTGCGGTAAGCTCGCTCAGCGCGCTTAAGCCAAAGTGGCGCAAAAACGCGTCCGTCGTTCCGAACTCCATAGGGCGACCCAGCGTTTCCCGCCTGCCAAGTTCGCGTATCAATCCCTTGCTCAGCAGCGCGTGAACGGACGCGTCGCTCTTTACGCCGCGCAGCTGGTCGATCTCAGCGCGCGTCGCGGGCTGCTTATAGGCGATAATCGCAAGCGTTTCCAACACAGCCTGGCTTAGCGGCTGCTTCTGAACAGGGCGCAGCAGCGCCATAACCGCGCTCGCGTAGGTTTCGCGCGTGGTAAACTGCGCGCTGTCCCCATATAGCAGCAAGCGGATGCCTCGATCGCCCTCATCATATTCCGACTGCAAATCGTGAAGCGCGGCTTCCAGCGCCGCCTTCGTCACGCCAAGCGCTTTTGCGGTTTCAGAAACGCTAAGCGGCTCTCCCGACGCGAAAAGCACGGCTTCCATCACCAACGCAATATCGAATTGCGCGGTTTCTATAGCGCTTGGCTCTGCCTCGCCGCCCTGAACGAGGAGGGGCTGCGCTCCACGCCCCATCCGCAGCGGCGCGACCTTCGGCTGGTGCGGAAACGTTAGCTGTTTAATCGTTCTATCCATATCATTCCATAAACGTCCGTTTGGCGCGCCGTTATCGAGCCGTCGCGGATCAGCTCAAGCAGCGCGATGAACGTGGTTACCAACTCTCCGCGCGTTGGATACGCATTAAAAAGCGATTCGAATGAACACCCGCCAAAGCGAAGGCGATCAAGCAGGCGCGTCATGCACTGTCCGATCGTATATGGATCGCGCCTAAGCGACGGAGCGAGCGTCGGCGCGACGGCGTTCGCGGCGTACTCCCGCTCCCGCAGCCGCTTCATCAATCGCAGCCACGCCTTGGTTAGACCCTCCGGAGTCAGGTTCGTTAGAAGAACCGGCTGCGACATATCGGGAAGCTCCTCTGGCAGTTTTGATATCAGATTTGCCGCGCCGCTCTCGCTGGCGCGAAGCTGATCGGCGCGCGCCTTAATCTCGCGATGCTCTTCAAGCCTGCGCGCGAGCGCCTCCTCAGGGCTTTCTTCCTCCGCCTCCGCAGGCGGCGGCTTGGGAAGCAGCGCGCGAGATTTGATCCATAGAAGGGTGGCGGCCATCTCGAGAAAAGCGCTCGCCGCGTCCATATCCAGCTCTGAAATATCCTCGAGAGAGGATATATATTGCTCGGTGATAGACGACACGAATATATCGCGTACATCTATTTGCGCTTGATCGATAAGGTGCAGCAGCAGATCGAGCGGCCCCTCAAACTGGCTAAGGTGAATCAGCATGCGCGTAGCTCCTTTGAGGAGGGGATCGCGATCCCCTCCTAACCTCCCCTGGGGGATTGGAACGAGGAACGAGGGGGCCTTAGGGTGGGGGAATAGGGGTTTTAGGGTTTCGGAAAAGGGGTTGGTTTTTTATTTGGGGGTTCTTCTTTTTCTCCGGGGAAAAAGAAGCAAAAACCCACCGGGGGGGGGGGGGGGGTGGGGGCGCCCACAACCCCACCCCCCACCCCCCCCCCCCACCACAGCACAAAAAAGAAACCCCGTGCAGGGCACCGAGTTGTTGTGTGTGGGGTGGGTCGGGGTGGGGGGTGTGGGCTGGGCCTTTTCCCCCCACCGGGTGGGTTTTTGCTTCTTTTTCCCCGGAGAAAAAGAAGACCCCCAAAATAAAAAACCTACCCCTTTCACGAACCCCTAAAACCCCTATTCCCCAACCCTAAGGCTCCCCCCGTCCCCCAATCCCCCAATCCCCCCAATCCCCCAGGGGTAAGCTGTGGAGGGGGACGCCCCCCGTCCCCCAATCCCCCAATCCCCCCGGGGTAAGCTGGGGAGGGGGACGCCCCCCCTCCCCCCCCACCTCCGCGCATATTGTAACAACCGCGAATAGTTTGTCGAACACTTTCACAACCAATAGCATTGACAACCCCATCAAGATGTGTTAATATACCATAATCCACGGAAAGTATATACGTCGAACAAACATAATAAAAAATGTGTAATGGAGGTAAATTACGGTGTGGATTCAGTTGCATCAAAGCTTGCCTATGCATCGCAAAACGTTGAGATTGGCGCGGTTGCTGAATCTGAAGGGATCGGCGGGACTAGCGGAGGCTATGGGGCACATAAGCGCGCTGTGGCTGTGGAGCATCGACAACGCGCCCGACGGCAATTTATCCGACGTGGATGTCGAGGATATCTCGTACGCCGCGCTATGGGACGGCGATCCGGACGCTTTGCTCGCCGCATTGCGCGGCGCTCAGTTTGTTGACGAAGACATGTTTATACACGATTGGGGCGAATATACCGAAAAGCTTATGACTGCGACCAAAGCGCGTCGCGAAGGCAACCGGGAACGTCAGCGCAGATTCCGTGAACACATCAAGTCGTGCAACAGTGGCGAAGCCGCTCGCGCTACATTGGATGACGGGGCTGCCCAAGTTGCACACGCTGCCCCCGCTGTCACCGGTGCACACGCTGTACACACTGCACACGGTGTCACCGGTGCACACGCTGTACACACTGTCACCGCTGTCACCGGTGCACACGGTGGACACGCTGTCACCGAACGAGAGTTTGGCATTATACAATCGCCCGTTACCCGCAGCATGCAGGACGAACAGCGCGAAGTGTTACGCAGCGCGCACGCGCACGAGGACGCGCACGAGGACGCGCACGAGGACGCGCACGCCGCGCGTGACAACCGTGACAACCACGACAATCTCGACAACCGCGATAACCGTGTCATGCCGCGTTACATGTCTCACGACGCAACGCGTGACGCTGTTACGCATAACGGTACTACCGTACCTACCGTACCTAACATAACCGTACCTAACATAACCGTACCAACCGTACCAACCGTACCCAACACAACCGAACCAAAGAGTAACGGAGATACGGAGAGAGCGAACGCGCGCGCGCGCGCGAGGAGCGCGCCTGACGGCGCGACGCGTCCCGCGCCAAGCGCGGAACGCTCGCACACGCCCAATAAACCCGCAAAGCTTGTGTTCGGTGAATTCGGGAACGTTATGCTCACGGTGGACGAACGCCGCCTGCTCGACGAAAAGCTTGGCGTATCGGCGAGCGCCGCGTTGATCGAGCAGCTGAGCGGCTACATCGCCAGCAAAGGCGCAAAGTATAAAAGCCACTATGCCACGCTGATTCAATGGCACGCAAGAGAGGCGCACGCTCAGCAATCGCCGCCGCAATCGACGCGCACCACCGTAACGCCTAACCACGCTAGCGCCACGACAAACCCATTCTTGAAAATTCTGGAGGAGCTGGGCGATGAATAAGCGAGGAACCGCGCGAACGCTGTTTGTTATGCGCGCTCCCTACCCAAAGTTTTACGAAGATGCCGAGGCACATGGCCAAGAGCAGAATACGAGCGCGGAACGCTCGCACGCACACGAGGGGAGCGCGCCTGACGGCGCGACGCGTCCCGCGCCAAGCGCGGAACGCTCGCACACGCCCAATAAACCCGCAAAGCTTGTGTTCGGTGAATTCGGGAACGTAATGCTCACGGTGGACGAACGCCGCCTGCTCGACGAAAAGCTGGGCGTATCGGCGAGCGCCGCGTTGATCGAGCAGCTGAGCGGCTACATCGCCAGCAAAGGCGCAAAGTATAAAAGCCACTATGCCACGCTGATTCAGTGGCACGCAAGAGAGGCGCACGCTCAGCAATCGCCGCCGCAATCGACGCGCGGCGCCGTAACGCCTAACCACGCTAGCGTCACGACGAACCCATTCCTGAAAATTCTGGAGGAGCTGGGCGATGAATAATCGAGGAACCGCGCGAACGCTGGTCGTTATGCGCGCCGCGTACCCGAAGTGTTACACCCCTCGATCGCCGCCGAAACGTCGCGCGGCTCCGTAACGCCTAACCACACCGGCGGCACGACGAACCCATTCTTGAAAATTCTGGAGGAGCTGGGCGATGAATAATCGAGAAACCGCGCTTAGTATAACAGTTGCATTTGATCCGCTTGGATATTTCTGTGGGATGTTACGGTCGTTACCGCTGCCCAATTTTGGAATCGCTGAAATTTCCCATTGAAATATTGCAGGTTTCGTTTTATAATCTATTGGGGTTTCTATATTCTATTTTGGCGCGTGACGTAAAGGGGTGATTGCGTTGCGGTATGATATTCGTATGTTGGTGACTGATCTGGATGGAACACTCATCAGCGAAGATGATTCTATTTCAGAGGTGAACCTCCGCGCGCTTCATCAAGTGCGCGACATGGGTTTGTATATTGCGCTGTGCTCCGGACGCGATCCAAAAAGCATCAGTGAGCTTGCGCTTGCCGCCGGGCTTGACGATTGCTCGATCATCGCGCTGAACGGCGCGATCGCGCTGGACAGGCCTTTTGGCGAAACACTTGAAGATCATAGAATATCCGGCTCGTCCGCGAAAGCGTGCCTCGATATTCTGCTTCCGCAGTCCGGCGATTTGATGGCGTATCTCGGAGAAACTTGGTCGGCGATGGCTTTATCCGCAAAGCCGCGTCCTACCAAAAATCCCGCCGCCAGCCCTACGCCGGAAGAAAACGACATAAGGCAGGCGTTTTACCAAATGGCGTCCGCAGGCCTTCACAAACTCCTTTATACCGAAATGGATCATCCGGAGCGGCTGCGTCCGCTTAGAAAAAAATTATCGCTTGTTCCCGGCGTGGATGTTACCAGCTCCTGGTTTACAAACATCGAAATAATGCCCAAGGGAATTCATAAGGGATTCGCCGTGCGTCGCCTTGCCGCGCGGCTGGATGTCAGTATGGATCAGGTGCTAGCGTTCGGCGATAACGATAACGACGCGCCTATGCTTGCGCAGGTTGGGTACGGCGTGGCGATGGGCAACGCCGCCGACGCCGCGCGCTCCGCCGCCAGATATACAACCGACACCAGCCAGCGAAACGGCGTCGCAAAGGGGTTGGAACGGTTTATATTAAAGCAGGAACGCCCGTCGGCTTAAGCGCTGATTAATACTAGACTTCGTTTATACGAGGCTTAGTATAGGCGCTCCTCCCGTTTGCAGATCGTTTGCCGATCGTCCACCGATCGTCCACCGATCATCTACCGATCGTCTGTCGACCGTCCACGAACCGTCCGCCAACCGTCTACCAACCGTCCACCGACCGTCCACCGATCGTCCACCGATCGTATGTCGATCGTCCACCGATCGTCCACCGATCGTCCACCAACCGTCTGCCGATCGTCCACCGACCGTCTGTCGATCGTATGCCGACCGTCTGTCGACCGTCCACCGACCGTCCACCGACCGTCTGCCAACTGTCCACCGACCGTCTGTCGACCGTCCACCGACCGTCCACCGACCGTCTGCCAACTGTCCACCGACCGTCTGTCGATCGTATGCCGACCGTCTGTCGACCGTCCACCAACCGTCCACCGACCGTCCACCGATCGTCTACCAACCGTCCACCGATCGTCCACCAACCGTCCGCCGATCGTATGTCGACCGTCCACCGATCGTATGTTGACCGTCCACCGACCGTCCACCAACCGTCCACCAACCGTCCGCCAACCGTCCGCCGACGCACGCCGACCGCCGCCTACCCGCCTTTTCGGCAGCCGTCATTGCTGCGTGTTCGCGATATCCGCGCACAGCGCGTCAGCACAATATTGTTTCCATAAAAGTTCTTGCGGTATATACTCGTTGTACTTCATCGGAACCTGGTGCTCCTCCGTCAGCGCGAGCGCGTTCAAGTCTATCGGTCGAGACTGTATCGCGCGCACAAGCGCCGCCAGCTCCGTCGCGCTCTTGCGGGTTCTTATCTCAAGATAAACAGGCTCAAACCCGCCCGGCATCACAGAGGTTTCAACGCCGAATAACTGCAGCGCCAGCGCAATCGTGTAAAGCTTCTTAGTGCCTACCCAAGGGAATAGCGCGTATTGTCCGGATGAAAACATAATTAAGTTCGATTCCAGCAAACCCAGCTCGCGCGCGTCGTCGCGCATCTCGATCAATCGCGCCCTTGAACTATCATCAAGATACATATATAAGCTCTCGCCGCGCAATGTTTCGCGCATCTCCGCCATTATGCGATCGTGCGTATTGATGCGCGCCTGATTGTTCCACTGCGCGCTGCCCCCGCCATCCGCCTTTATAACCTGGATTAGCTTGCGCGCTTCGTTCACGCGCACGCATTCCCATATTTTGCCAGCCAGCGCTATCCGCGCTCCAACCATTGCCGCGCCAGTCACCGATCCTATAGACGCGCCCTGAAACTGAACGTCGTATTCAGCCGCCGATTCGAACACCGAGCAGAACTGATAATTCGCTACTATCGCTTCCGCCGCGCGCCCTATCATAAGCGCGCCGCTCTCCGTGCGCGCCAGGTGATCAATTTCTATCATGTGGCGCAGCAACAGCTGATAATCTTCAGCGGATATCCGAGCGAATGGAGAAAGCGTGAGCAGCGCCTGCGCCAGCGAACGGGCGCTCGCCTCGCCAACTGTCATAAGATGCGCGAGAGTTTGCTGATATAAAAGCGCGTACGGCAGCTGCTGCGCTTCAGGCGGTTCGACCCATTTCTTCGTGATATATAATTGTATTATCGATATAGTTTTTATCATCTGCCAATCGAATAGATCGATCGACGGGCGCTGCGAGGCGCAAAGCTCATCCCACTGTTCGCGCATCACAAACAGCAGCTCCGCGCGCTGACCGCATCTGCCGCAGCGGCCAATGCGCTGCACGAAGCTGGATGCCGACGTAGGCGCGCCTATCTGCACAACCTGATCGAGCCGTCCAATATCAATGCCCAATTCCAGCGTTACCGTAGCTCCGGTCGCCATCGCGCCGTCGGATAGCTTCATATCCCGCTCCGCTCGTTCGCGAAGCGATTTGGATACGCTGCCATGATGCACGCGGTATATATCGGGCGTGCCCTGCCGCGCGGCTATTTCCCGTAGGTTTACTATAGTTCGCTCGACTTCCGCGCGCGATCTGGCGAATATGATAGACTTCTTGCCAAGCGTTGCGGTATATAAATCATAATAATATTTTGCAAGATGCGGGTCGTCATATTCACCCAGCGCGGCGGCTTCGGCGGGATCGCCGCCAGAAGTTTCGTAGCGGCGAACCGCAATGCGGATTCTTTTAGCCGCGTCCTGCGACACAGGCGTAACGCACCCCCTTGGCGTGCCGGAGCACAGCCATGCCTCGGCAGGACGCACGTCGCCCAGCGTGGCCGACAACCCGATCCTGCGCGGACACGCGGACGTCAGCCGCTGCAATCGCTCGAGCAGGCACAGCGTCTGCACGCCGCGCGGGCTGGACATAAACGCGTGAACTTCGTCGATTATCACAAATCGCAGATCAAAAAACATACTCGCGCACGCGCGCTGTTTATGTATCATTAAACTTTCGAGCGACTCGGGCGTTATTTGAAGCACGCCCTTCGGGCTGCCCAGCAGAGCTTCCTTGCGCGAAGCCGACGCGTCGCCATGCCATTTGCAAACGGGTATATCAGCCTCGGCCAGCAGATTGTTCAACCGTTCGAACTGGTCGTTTATAAGCGCCTTCAGCGGCGATATATATAATACGCCAACCGACTCCGAAGGTTTTTCAAGCAGCCGCGTTATAACCGGCATAAACGCCGCTTCCGTTTTTCCGGACGCAGTGCCGGTTGCGAGCAGCAGGTTTTCATCTGTATCCAGTATCGCTTCGATCGCCGCGCTTTGCGACGAGCGCAAGTCCGTCCAGCCGCTTCGGTATATGAAATCCTGAATGCATGGCGCCAGCCGTCGATATGCTTCGCTCATACCTCGAAATCCGCGTATATGCCCGTCGCGTCCGATTCGTCGTCGGAGGTAAGCGCAAGGCCGGTTCCAGTCAGCACCCCGGCGATAGTCTGCGATGGATCTTGAACCAATCGATTGAGTATCTCGATAAAGTCGCGGATCACCGATCGGGGCGTGATATGCGTCTTCGCGCCTATGCGCTCGAACTCCGCTTTCAAAAACGCGATATATTCCTCGTCGTCTATATCTTTTTTATAATTATATAAGTTTTGATGAATCTGCGCGAGTTTTTCCATCAATACGAAAAGTTCCTCGAAAGTAAGCGGATTTACGCGGATGATGGGCGAGAGCAGGTCGTTGGATTCATGATCGGCAAACCGTCCGTCCGACAGCCGCGAGCGCAGCGCTTCATAGCTGAATATGCCCTTCTCGCCGTCCTCCATGCTTTGGGGCGTGGAAACCATTATGAACCCAATATTCCTCGCTTTGCCTTGCAGCGCGTCGTTATACATCGATAACATTTTTTCATAATTATATTCGCGCGTAACTCTAAACGGAATCCGATAGAGGTTCACAAGCTCATCCACCAGTACGAGCAATCCCTTATATCCCACCTTAACCAGGAAGCTCGCGAATAATTTCAGCGCTTCGTACCAGTTGTCGTCTCCTATCATAGTGCGAACGTTCAGCGTTTGGCGGACTTCCGTTTTGCTTGAGAACTCGCCGCGAAACCAGCGAAGTGCGGAGGATTTCGCCGCGTCGTCGCCGGAGCGATGCGCCTCCCAATAAATCAGTATCATGCGCGCGAAATCGAATCCGCTCACCATTCCTTCCAGCTCGTTTGCCAGCAATAGAATGCGGCGTCGAATTTCATTATCAAATTCCGGCGTATCTATATCAAACGCCCCGGACGCAGCCGTTTCCGCCTGTATGCCCGATATCCATTTCTCAAGAATCATCGGCAGCGCGCCGCCGTCCGGCTTCGTGTGAGTGGATAGGTTGCCTATCAGTTCGCGATATGTAGCCAGCCCCTGGCCGCCGGTACCGCTAAGCCTGCGCTCGGGGGAGAGATCGGCGTCCATCACCGCGAATCCGCGCTCCATAGCGTAGTTGCGCAGCGTCTGCAGCAGAAAACTTTTGCCGCTGCCATACCTGCCTACTATAAACCGGAATGTAGAGCCTCCGTCCGCAACTATCTCCGTATCCCGCAGCAGCGCTTCAATTTCTCTCGATCGCCCCACCGCTATATACTCCAACCCTACGCGCGGCACAACGCCGCCCTTCAGCGCATTTAGAACGGCGGATGCGATCCGCTTGGGCGCTTGCTTTGCCATCGCAATGAAAACCTCCGAAATTATTTATGCTTATGCAATAATCGACTGAACTTCCTGGCTGTACGCGTCCACAAGTTCAAAAGAACTGCCGGTCGATTCCACAAGCGTGTCCCCTACATACATAAGCGAAAGCGCGTTGATGCTCTCGAAGAAAGGCTCCGGCATCGCGCTGCTTTTATTAAGAAGCTCGCGTATCGCCGATGCTTCGCCTCCTTCCGTAAGAAGCCGCAGCGCCTGCTTCTGAAGCGCGGACAGCGCGGCGGCAAGGCCTGTCCAGCTTTCCTCGAATTCCTCGCCGCCGTCGTCAGCTTCAAAAGCGGCTGAACTCGGCGATATTGAAAGCGGCTGAATATGCGCCGGTTCCGGTTCGCTCGCGATTCCCGCCGTAAGTTTATCGAACACCTGATCGGCTTCGCCCCTCACGCGATCTAGCGCGCTTAAATCTACGCTCACTCGCACGGACGCTATCGGCTGCGCGTCCGGGTCGGCTTTCACGCGCGAAACAGTCGGAGCGATTTCCGGCGCGCTGAACCCGCCGGGATACAGCGCGCTTATCGTATCGGCTGCCGCCTGCTCGATAACGCCGTCCAGCGGTAGCTCGCGCAGCGTTTTGATTATGCCATCAGAAACACCAGCCCGGCGAAGCGACGCGTCTATCGTGTCAAACACTGGCGGCAGCGCGGCCAGTTTATATTTGAACCCCGTCGCCTTTCTTAGGCTTATTTCCATGGTGCGCAATATATAGCCGATAATCGCGGACGCGTATTGCCGCATCGAAGCCGTGCGCACGCAGCCCCATCCGGTTCCCCGATATCGAAACACCTCAAGCGCGTCTTTTTTTCTATATATATCTATATTAAGTGAGAACCGCCGCATTTTCGCGGGGCTATCTTGATTCTCCAAACGCGCGCGCACCGCAGGCGCATAGCAGGGCGCGTCCTGGAACGGCACCCATCTCTCGCCGGCCTTCGATGTTAGCAGCAGGTCGGCGAAACTAATTTTATTATCATCAAATAATTTATATATCGCGCTAAGCGTTCTCGCGAAGCACACGCGCGTCAGGCGCGCAAGCGTGCCGTAATAGAACCTGCTTTGCTCGATTTTATATGTTGAATTCCACGCGTATATTTCAAACAGCGCATCTGGTTCGATCGGTCGCTGATCCTGCGCGCACTCGCGTTCGCTTCCTATAAGCAGCTCCGGGTACAAAGGTAGAATCTTCCAATCCTGCAGATAATGCAAAAACGGGCGGTCGAACATATCGGTCTTCTCGGGTTCTGGCGGCTGGTCGGCGGCTTGCTTGTCCGCGCGTTTCCTGCCGGATTTCTTTTCCGGATTCGTGTTCGCGTGCGAGATATAATAATCTCGCAGCCATGATACGATTCGGTTTTTCGATTTGCGATCGATATCCGGATAATCGATTAGCACTCGCGCTAGCCTACCCATAGTATCAAGCGGATTCGCCGCCCCTACTCCGTGCATCAATTCCGCTGCGTATAATAGCGCGCACCATCCCGGCGCGGCGCTCACTTCCCCGCTGCGGTAGCTGGCGCGCCACGCGAAATATCCCTGTAGCTTCCGATCATCCAAAAAATCGTAACCTATGCGGGAGGGCGCGGTCTTGTCGAAATCGATTGGCTCGCACGCGAGGTTTTCAGTAAGCTTCGCCTGCCTATAGAAGCGCAGCGATTGTTCTTCACTGCTCTCGGAATGGGGCAGCTTGCGCATGCGTACGAATGTCGCTCGCGGCTCGATCGCGTTTTCGCGCGCCGTTTCAGACGCGCGGCTGCATATGAGTTCATCACTGTTAAATGGTACGATAAGTTTTAGTTTGCGTGTATTTCTTAAATATAGTTTTGTAGCGTCGCTGACTATTTCGTCAAACCGTTCGTCTTCGTATATACTTAGAATCGGCAATTTTGTTATATACACTGAATATAACGATTCTGGTTTAACATATGCCCTCGGCGATACGCCGCTGTATCCCGCGTTCTCATAGATCGCTTTCTCAACATTCTTGGCGATCATAGTTAGCAGCGGCTTCGCGGTGAAGTACATATCGCAGCTGACCGTACACCACAAACCATTTTTAAATTCATAACGTTCGAATGGATTTATTATGATTTCAGTACGTTCATATTCCGTCTGCATATCATACGCGATACCTGGAAACGGAATATAACGTTGATTGCATGCGTCGCTTACTACGAGCTCAACGAGATCGACCCCGTGCGCCTCGAACAGCGGCTCCAAATTGCGCATTACGCAGCAGAACCCTTCCCGAATAGCCTGCCTGGCATAGCTGTTACGATTGATGAATCTTTTTTCCTGCGGCGAATAACTTAATTCGTCGTACAGCTTTGAGTAATATCCCAGCGTGTTCCTCTCGCAGTGCGCTTCCGGGAAAAGCTCCGACAGACCATATTGATCTACAAATTCAGAGAAGGATTCTTTGAACGGGTTACATATATAATATCCTTTAATAAACGGTATGAAATAACGATCCAATCCGCTCATATATTCGATAAGCGCGTTGCGGAGATCAACCAGCTTGCGTGCGCCGTCTTTGGGATTTCTCACGCCGATATTATTGCAAAGCTCTAGCAAATATAAAAAAGCTTGGCCTGGGTATCGGGTGGAAAGATTGCCGCGCCGAGCGCGCGTGCGGTACGAAAAATAGCTGCGAAGCTGCGAGATGGTTAGTTTGTCCAGGCTATCTATGGGGAGAGAAAACTCGACGTCGTCCTCGTATTCGTCTTCGAAATTTTCCATGAACCGCAGCTTTGCGATCGTATCTTTTATATTGGAAGTGTGATACGATACGTGTTCATTTTCCAAACGCGCGGCGCTGATATGAAACATTTTTTCGATGCGCGCCTCGGCGGCTGCGTCTACTGCGGATAGGCGTTTTTTCTTTACAGGCGGCTCGCTTTTCGGCGCGCGAACAGGCGCGGCGGCATGTTCCGGGATGCCCTCCGCGACGCTTTCCAACAAGCCTTCAAGCATCTCGCGTATATTATTATAATATTCCGATCCGCTGGTATTTCTGCGCGCCAATTATCATTACACTCCTCATTATCACTGGGATTGTACCAATATTTCGCCCAAAGCGCAAGCCGGGAGGCGCTCGGTCATAATACCGGCGTGCGTTCGTTCATTATGCTGGTAACCTGCGTTCCATCCTCCAACGATATAAACCTAGTGAGCAGCGCGACTCTATTCTCGCTGTTTAGGCTGAACCATATAAGCTGCGTCCAATCCTCGGGATCATTCATAACGCCCACGGAAAACGGTTCGCCTTCAAACGCGGGCAGCGGATATCCGTCGCCCAAATATGTATGAACTAAATGGCCTTCGCCCGGAATTCCGGCGTAATCAAAAAACGAGCGCATAGTCGTTCCGCGCCGTTCGCGCAGTATGGACATACGATACGACAGCGTGCCTTTTGCAAGCGTAATAAGCGCGCTGACGCGGGGAGTATAGTTAGGCTCGTCCGGCTCGTAGGAGCGCGTTTGCAGCGCCTCCTCGAACGAGCGACCTCGTGATAAAAAATGGTGGATGGTGTTCGTCTGATCGCCGTTGGATATAATCGTGTGATTTTCTATCACGCGCAGCGCGGGATATATAATCAGCGACGGATCGACGACTATCTTCTCGTTGATCGCCTTTGTGTACACAGCGCCGTCTCTCTCAACCAGCATGCGGTTGCGGCTTTGCGCGCTGCGCCCCATCACGAAATACGCCAGCGCGGCGTGCTTCCCGTCGGGCGTTTGCCCCGCTACTATTCCTCTGCCGGGATACGGGTTGCTCGCGAGCAGCGTTGTTATGCTTTGCATACGGATTTATTCCTCCATTGCCGCCGGTAAATTTGATTGCGCGAGAAGTCTTAGGGAAGTTTACGAGAAGTTTATTCGCTCGGGAACTCCGCTCCCCGAGCGAAGCGGGTACGCGCGGCGCGTTATACGTTAATATATTATCATACAATCCGCCTGAAGTCATGCGTATTTTATATCGGCAAGAAAAAAACCGTGGTTACCCACGGTTTTTGGTCGAGGTGACTGGATTCGAACCAGCGGCCTTTTGGTCCCGAACCAAACGCGCTACCAAACTGCGCTACACCTCGATGTTTGGAGCCAACAAAGGGACTCGAACCCTTGACCTGCGGTTTACGAAACCGCTGCTCTACCAGCTGAGCTATGTTGGCGCCGACAAATCGTCAACGCATGCTATTATATCGCGCAGCCGGTAAAATTGCAAGCTGTTTTTATAACGCCCCAGCGTGTCTCGCGCCGTTTTCATAATATGCTGATCGACTATTTTTATGCCATCCACCTTTCAAGGAATTCAGTATATTATTTTGATACTTGGCATATAATCAACATGTGTACATCACGCGCAACAATTCGTAACAAACAATCGTGTTACGATTTGAGGCGCTGGTTTTGCATTGCTTTTTTATGTTATTTTGACTCGATCTTAATTTTTTGACATATGGTTCATATCTGAGATTTACGGAAATTTAATAATATTAAAATTTGATTAAATTATATTGCGATATTAGCATAGTGTTCTTCAAGCTTTCGACGCTTGCAATGTGGGGTAAAGTGGTGTATAAAGGGGATAAGTGGATGTTGGATGGCGCGTTTTTACGGATGAGGGAGGTGTGATCGATGACAGAAGACTTTGTCGGAACATATGATCACAACCTTGATAACAAAGGGCGCGTCATAATACCCGCCGCATTTCGAGAGAACCTAGGGGGCGGTTTTACCGTCGCGATGAACAGCGAGTGGAACGCGCTCGCGCTGTATCCGGCTGGCAAATGGGAGTCGATACGCCAAAAATTGGCGCGCGTTCGGGATACCGACCCGGTGGGTATGGCGTATAAGCGGCTGGTCAACGCGTATGCGACGCATGTGGACGAGCTGGACGCGCAGGGGCGGGTCGTATTGCCCAAGGCAATGCGGGACAAGGCGGGGCTGGACCACAAAATCCAGTTTATTGGCATGGGTGATTATATCGAGATATGGGACGACGCGCGGTATACGCGCCAGGAAGCCGATAATCTCATGCGCATGGAAGAGCTTGTCCGGCATATGGACGAGCGGTATACGCCTGATTTTTCGAACACGCCCTAAGCGCGCTATTCGATCGACGGTTCTAAAACAAACTTTGGAGGCATATATGGCTTCATTGGACAGGGCTAGCGCAAGGCGAGGATATAGCTGGTCGGCTTATGGGAACGGGTCGACTCGCGTCGGCGCGAAATACTCGGCAAACTCGTCCGCGCCTTTCTCGCGCCCAATATACGCGCATTCGCTAAGCAGGCAGGTGCCTATGACGCTAGTGCTGTGCGGCATGCTGTTCCTATTTGGATTCGCCACGCTCACCCAGGTGGCGGAAAGCGCTAGGGCGGCTAAGGAAGTGAGCGCGCTTAAAAAGGAACTCACCAGCATACTGGCTGATAACGAACTGCTAGCGAAGGATATAAGCGAATTGGAAAGCGCGACGCGCATTCGTTCGCTGGCCATTAACCGGCTGGGCATGGTGGAGCCGCTGGAGACACGAACGGTAGAAATGCCGCAGCAGGCTGTCGCCGTCAGCGCGCCCGCCACTTATCAAACAGAGTGGGGTTCATGGCTGTCGGTAGTGCTGAAAGCGCTTGGGGGGGTGTAGAACCCCGGTTGCGCGCAAGAAGAAAGGGAGGCGAAGCGTTTGCCAACGCCAGGTATGACAGTTCGAAAGCGTCTGCTCTGGTTGACGGCAGCCGTTCCGCTCCTTTTTTGCGTAGCGCTTCTGCGCATTGGTCAATTGACTATACTGCGCTCGGAAGAGCTTACCGCGCGAGGCATCCAGCAATGGACGCGCAACGGAACGGTATCCGCCGCTCGCGGCAAGATACTCGATCGAAACGGCAAGACAATCGTTCAATCGGTTACCGCGTATATAGTATACGCTTCGCCCAACCAAGTTGCGGACGACGATAAAATGGCCGACATACTCTGCCCGCTTCTGAATGTCGATCGGGAAACTCTGCTCAAAAAGCTGGCGCAAAAGGGGCAGGGTTCCGTCATAGTTAAGCGGCAGGTAAGCCGCGAAACGGTGGATACATTGCGCGGCATGATGGAGACGCACGCGCTATCCGGGCTGTCGTTTGGCGAGGATCGCCTTCGCTATTATCCTATGGGTAATTTTCTGACGCAGGCGCTGGGATTGACTAATATCGACGGCGTAGGGCAGAGCGGGCTGGAGCAGCAGTACAACGCGTATTTGGCCGGCGCGCCCGGTCGGATCATATCTGAAGTAGACGCGAAAGCGCGCGTGCTATCAGGAGGCAACGAGTATTATATTCCGCCGCAGGAGGGCGCGAGCCTTAAGCTTACGATAGATCAGAATATCCAATCGTTCGTGGATAAAGCGATGCGCGAGTGCATCGAGGTAAACGGCGCGCTGCAGGCGATGGCGATCGTGATGGACCCTAACACAGGCGCGATACTTGGTATGTCGATCGAGCCTGATTATGACCCTAACAACCCGCCGAGGGACGATATGGAAGCGCTTCAGAAATTGATGCGCATATCCGCAATATCAGACGCATACGAGCCTGGCTCTACGTTTAAGATGTTTACCTCTTCCGCCGTTCTCGATATGGGGCTGACTAACCCCGACGAAGGGTTCTACTGCTCCGGAACTATAACGGTGGATGGCGATAAGATACGCTGCTGGGGCGCGCCTCATGGCGCGGAGACGATGCAGCGCGCGCTGCAAAATTCGTGCAATCCCGTATTCGTGGAGCTGGCGCTTCGTTTAGGCTCGGAGAATTTTTATAAATATCTAAACGCATTTGGGTTTGGCAGGCAAACCGGAATAGATTTGCCAGGCGAGGGCAGCGGTATACTTATAGGAAAGAATTATGTAAAAAATGTCGATTTGGCGCGAATCGGGTTTGGTCAGTCTATCGCGGTTACGCCCATTCAGATGATCGCCGCAGGTTGCGCGGTGGTAAACGGCGGCAATTTGTTTAAGCCGTACCTCGTATCGGAAGTAATAGGCGCGGATGGCGAGGTGCTGGAGCGCGCTGCTCCGCAGATAGTATCGCGGCCTATAAGCGAGGCTACTTCCGCCACTATGCGCGCGCTGCTGGAATCTGTCGTATCGGATGGAGGAGGGCGCAACGCGAAGATCGCCGGGTACCGCGTATCTGGGAAAACGGGTACCGCGCAGGTATATAAGGAGTCGAAGGTGGTGCACGACGTGCATATCGGCTCGTTCCTGGGATTCGCTCCGGCGGATGATCCCAAGCTTGCGGTGCTTGTGATAGTGAACGAAGCGCGATTAATGCCAGATTATGGAGGGACGACCGCCGCGCCGTTCGCCAGGCAGATATTGCTGGACGCGCTTCAGTATCTGGGCGTTCGCGAGCAAAGCGGCGAAGCGGCTCAGGTGGAGGTAACAATTCCCGATCTTACGGGTATGACGGTTAGCGACGCGACGGCAAGCTTAAGCGCGCTGGGTTTAAGCGCGGTGATCAACGGAAGCGAGAACACCGTATTAAGCCAGATGCCCGCCGCCGGAGCGAAGCTGTGGAGCGGCTCGCAGGTTATGCTATATGTGCGGGAAGGCGAAGCGCCGGACGCGCGCACTGTGGTGCTGGTGCCGGATGTGTCGGGCATGTCTATTGTGGAAGCCAATCGACAGCTGCGCGCCAGGATGCTTGAAATTACGGTGGAGGGTTCCGGGCTGGCGGTGAAACAAACTCCTGCGGCGGGGGAATTCGCAAGGCCGGGTGATACGGTGAAGGTTACGTTCCAGGCGCCGTAGCTGGCGAAACGGAATTATATCGAGATGGAATTATAATAATGTTAGCTGCATAGGGGAGGGGAAGCGATGCTGCTTCGGGAGATAATTGAGGGAACGCCCGGATTGATCGGCGTGGCGGGCGAGTTGGATGTAGATATTCAATCGTTGATAACGGATAGCAGGCAGCGTGGAGATTTTTCGAACGGGCTGTTCTTTTGCGTGTCCGGCGCGCATTTTGACGCGCATGAGTTCGCGCCGCGAGTAGTTGAACGCGGCGCCGCCGCGCTTGTGGTGGAGCGGGTGCTGCCCGCGCTATCCGTGCCGCAGGTGCAGGTTGAGAACATGCGCAGCGCGGTTAGCTATCTGGCGGCCGCCTTTTATGGGCACCCGGCGCGGAGCCTAACGATAGCGGGCATAACGGGAACAAAGGGGAAGACTACCACGACATATCTGCTGAAAGCCATAATGGAAGCCGCCGGATATCCGTCGGGATTGATAGGCACCACGGGAAACCTTATAGGGGATAGAATGATCGGCTCCGGGCTTACCACCCCCGACCCGGTAGATTTGCAGCGTACGCTCAGGCAGATGGTAGACGAGGGCGTTCGCTTTGCCGCTATGGAGATATCCGCGCACGCGATCGATATGCATCGCCTGGACGGGCTTGTATTCGACGGCATAGCGTTCACCAATATATCGCAGGATCATCTCGATTATTTCGGCACGATGGACGCATACTGGCGTACGAAGAAGAAAGTGTTTACGCCCGAGCACGCGAGAAACGCGGCGTTCAACGCGGACGACGAATACGCGCAAGGTATGATGGAGGGCGTATCGCTTCCTACTATAACATACGGCATCCGCGAGGATTGCGATCTGTACGCGCGCGAGATAGAGATAACCGAAAACGGAGTTTCGTTCAGATTGTCGCTCAGGCACGCGCAGGAACAGGACATCCGCCTGAGGCTTACCGGAATGTTCAACGTATATAACAGCCTGGCCGCAGCTTCGCTCGCGCTCATAATGGGGATCGATATGGATACGATACGCCGAGGGCTTGGGGATGTGCGCGCCGTTCCGGGTAGGGTGGAGGTGCTGGATACGCGCACCCCATATAAGGTTATACTCGATTATTCGCACGCGCCTGCGGCGCTTGAGAGCATACTGTGCGTCGTTCGCGAGTTCACGCGGGAGCGCGTTATAGTGGTGTTCGGCTGCGGAGGCGATCGCGACAAGGAGAAGCGGTCGGTGATGGGCGAAATCGCCGGACGGTTGGCGGATTATTCCGTGATTACAAGCGACAATCCCAGAGGCGAGGAACCGGCTAGCATACTATGCGCGATAGAAAGCGGCATCAAGCAGACAAGCGGCGCGTATACGATAATCGAAAACCGGCGCGAAGCTATCCGCTATGCGCTTTCAATCGCGAAGGAGGGAGACGTTATAGTGCTGGCGGGAAAGGGGCACGAAACTTATCAGGAGATAAAGGGCGTCAAGAAGCCGTTCGACGAGAAGGCTGTGGTTAAGGAACTGCTGGCGGAGGGCATCGAATGCAACGTATGATTTGGGCGGCGCTCACCGCGTTCGCCGCGTCGCTTGTGATGGGACCTACGGTGATAAAGCTGCTGACCCGCTTGAAGATAGGGCAGCAGGTGTACGGCAAAGCGCCGGAAGGGCACCTGGCCAAACAGGGAACGCCTACGATGGGCGGGCTGATGTTCGCGGCTTTATCCCTCGCGCTGGCGTTCGCGTTTCGCACGGGCGCGTTCGAGCTGAAATCTGATATCCCGCTTGCCATCGCGCTGTTCTCGCTGCTGAATCTCGCGATCGGTTTTGCGGACGACTTCCTCAAAATCCGCCGCCAGCGAAATCAAGGCGGACTTACGGAAGCGCAAAAGACGATAGCGCAGTTCATCATAGCGCTTGCGTTCTCAGCATATTGCTATTTTCATAACGATATCGGAAGCTCGATAATTATTCCATTCACCGTGCGAACCGCTGACCTTAGCTATGCATACATACCTGTGATGGCGTTCGTTATATTTTGCACGCTTAACGCCGCGAACTTTCTGGACGGGCTTGACGGGCTGCTAGGCAGCGTATCCACGTGCGTGTTCGCCACGTTTGGAATTATAGCGCTTATGTTCGCAGGCCAGATAGGCGCGTCAGAATCTCAGGCGCAGATTATAAATATCGCCACCATGTGCGCGGCGATCACAGGCGCGATGATGGGATATCTAAGATATAACCTGCACCCCGCTCAAATGATGATGGGAGATACCGGTTCTATGTTCATAGGCGGCGCGTTCGTCGCGATAGGTATGGCGCTGCGCATTCCGCTGTGGATTCCGCTCGCCGGAGCTATGATGGTTGTATCATTACTATCTACATTTATACAAAGGATGTATTATAAAGCTACTCACGGAAAGCGTATATTCAAAAATTCCCCATATCATCATCATCTGGAAATGATGGGAATGGCTGAAACGCGGATAGTTTCAATGTATGTATTAATAACTATATTATTCTGTTTGCTGTGTTTCCTCGCGCTACCGCTTAGATTCTAAGGAGGCAGTATGATTACAGCGTATCCGCTGGATAAAAAACGCGTGCTTGTGGTGGGCATGGTGCGAAGCGGCATAGCTGCGGCAAAGCTATTGCTAAAGCAAGGCGCGCATCCTATCCTAAACGATTTGAAAGAACGATCCTCGCTATCGGGCCTTGATGCGATAGACGACGCGCGCGTAGAATGGGCGCTTGGACAGCCGCCGGACGCGCTTCTTGATCGAGTCGATTTGGTTGTTATAAGCCCCGCCGTACCGATACAAAGCGACTGGATAGAAAAGGCGCGCGCGAAGAACGTAAAAGTTATAGGCGAGCTGGAGCTTGGCGCGTCATATGCCGACGGACCTATCGCCGCCATAACCGGAACAAACGGAAAAACGACCACCACCACGCTTCTGGGCGATATGCTCAGCAACGCGGGCAAGTGCGTGCACGTGGTGGGAAATATAGGAAATCCGGTGAGCGGCGCGGCTGCCGACGCTCGTCAAGGCGATATGTTTGTTATAGAAGTATCATCATTTCAGATGGAATCGGCGCCGACGTTCAGGCCGCATGTAGGCGCGCTGCTGAATATCACGCCGGATCATTTGAATCGGCATGGAGATATGAATACCTACATTGCGCTTAAGAAACATATGTTTGAAAATCAGACTGGCGCGGACAGCCGAGTGGTAAACGCGGATGATCCGCTTACCGCCGCGCTGCTAGGCGGCCTGCCCGGTCGCAATATGTCGTTCTCTCGCAAAATGGAAACGCCGCTCGGCGCGTTTCTTCGCGGCTCGGATATAATATTAAGGCAGGAGAGCGGCGAGCGCGCGCTGTGCGCCGCAGAGGAGGTGCGCATTCCGGGCGCGCATAATCTGGAAAACGCGATGGCGGCCGCGTGCATGGCGGCAACGCTCGACGTGCCGCCGCCTGTTATCAGGCATACGCTGCGCACGTTCGCGGGCGTTGTGCATCGCATAGAAACTGTCCGCGTGCTGGATGAGGTGACATACATCAACGACAGCAAGGGAACGAACGTCGATTCAACGCTTCGCGCGATAGATACGATGCGCGTTCCAACCGTAATAATACTTGGCGGATACGATAAACACGTGTCGTTCGACGAGCTGGCGGAAGCGGTAAAGCGATCGCCGATGATGGCGGCGGTCGTGCTGATAGGCGACACTGCCGAGCAGATTCGCGCGGCGCTTGCAAAGGCGGGATACGAAGCCGTTCATGATGCGGGACACGATTTCGTCAAGGCGATCGAAACGTCGCGCTCGCTCGCCAAACCAGGCTGGAACGTGCTTCTTTCCCCGGCGTGCGCGTCGTTTGATATGTTCGAGGATTACGAGCATAGAGGCCGGGAATTCCGCAGAATCGTCGAGAGCTTGTAACGAAAAACTCCGCTATCAAACTTGTATCGGCGTCGCTCGCCGGCAGGAGGGGACATGGCGCAGCTGGGATATCAACCGGCGCTTTCCACCAAACGCAAAGCCCGAAGGAAGTTGTTTGATCGCAGGTTAAACAGCCTGCCTGGCAGCGAGCCATGCCTTCGCCCGATGGATCGCGGTGTGCTCATCGCGCTCGCGCTGCTGCTTATGGCGGGGCTGGTAACATTGTTCAGCGCGAGCTACTATGTGTTCCAGGATACGGACGGAGGCGCGTTCCAGAAGGTGAAGCAGCAGCTGGCGGGCATAGGAGTAGGCGCGGCGCTGATGTTTATGCTGTCGCGCATCGATTATAACCTCTGGCGCAAAACCTGGGTGATGGTGGGATTGCTGGCGGTCAGCGCGATACTGCTAGCGCTTGTGCTCGTGCCGGGAATTGGCGTATCCGTAAACGGCTCGAGAAGGTGGCTGCGCTTTGCGGGGCAGAGCTTCCAGCCCAGCGAATTCGCGAAATTCGCGGTGGTGCTGTTTATGGCGAATATGCTGACGAACAGCGGCGAGAAGATACTGCGCTTTTTTCGCGGCATTATACCGCCGCTGATCGTACCGGGCATAATGTTTCTTCTTATATTAGAACAGCCGAACCTGTCCACCGCAGGCAGCATCATAATAGTAGCGGTTATTATGATATATATCGCGGGCGCGAAATTCAGGCACCTGGGCTTGCTGGGCGCGCTTGGGGCGGCGGTGTTCGCTTATTACGCGTGGAGCGAACCGTATAGGCGCGAACGTCTGCTGTCGTTTCGCGATCCGTTCGCAAAGATGAGCGACGAGGGATACCAGCTGTCGCAATCGCTTATCGCGTTTGGGTCGGGCGGTTTATTCGGAATGGGCTTGGGCCAGGGGCGTCAGAAGATGGCATACCTGCCGTATCCGGAGTCGGATTTTATATTCGCGGTGGTAGGCGAGGATTTCGGACTTGTCGGATGCATAGTGGTAGTCGCGCTTTATCTGGCGTTTATATTCGCGGGTATGCGCGTCGCGCTGAACTGTCAGGATAAGTTTGGCTGCCTGCTCGCATCTGGTATAACTATGATGATAGGTATACAAGCGTTTATGAATATGGGCGTGGTGATAGGCCTGCTGCCTACGACCGGGCTGCCGCTGCCATTCTTCAGCGCGGGAGGTACGTCCGTCATGATATTTATGGCGGCGATAGGAATATTGCTCAATATATCGCGATCGAACGAAATGGTAGTAGCGTAGTCTCGAAAATCTACAGTGCCGCGCTGTTTTTCACCCTTTACCCACACCGGCATACCCTAAAACCGAGGGCTATGCTTAGGAGGTGGGCGCGTTGCAGATACTTAGGATGGATGGTGGCACGAGGATTCAAGGTGAAGCCCGGATAGAAAGCGCAAAGAACGCCGCTCTTCCGATACTCGCCGCGTGCGTTATGACGGATGAACCGGTGACGCTGCTGGGTATTCCGGATATCGCGGACGTTGAAAATATGCTGGCGATTCTTCGAAGCATCGGATGCGATGTGGAGCGCGACGGCTCGTCTATAACCGTTCGTGCGCAGGGCGATCTGTATGATTCCGTACCGCCGCATTTGGCGGAGACGCTGCGCTCGTCCCTATTCCTCGCGGGGCCGCTGCTTGCGCGCACAGGAAGCGTGGCGTTTGGTATGCCGGGCGGATGCGAAATAGGCCTTCGTCCAATAGACCTGCACGAGCGCGGATTGAGAGCGCTAGGCGCAACTCTTGAGGAAGACGACGGAATAGTGCGCTGCACCGGCAAAAATCTGAAGGGCGCCGATATTCATTTGGATTATCCAAGCGTCGGCGCTACGGAGAACATAATGATGGCGGCGGCGCTAACGCCCGGCAAAACGGTAATACATAACGCCGCAAGGGAGCCTGAGATAGTCGATCTCGCCCGGTTTCTGAACGCGTGCGGCGCGCGCGTGGCAGGCGCTGGCAAGCAAATGATCGCAATACAGGGCGTTAAGAAGCTGCACGGCGCTACATATCGCCCGATACCGGATCGAATCGTCGCGGGTACGCTGCTCGCGGCGGCCGCGATAACCGGCGGAGAGCTGAGGCTAACGAACGCGCCCGTTGGGGATATGATCGCGCAGATCGCCAAGCTTCGCGATATGGGCTGCGATATTCGAGACGGGGTGGGCACGCTGACGCTGCGCGCGCCAAAGCGCCTCCGTTCGTTCGGTCAGCTGCAAACGCTGCCCCATCCGGGTTTCCCAACGGATATGCAGGCGCCCATGTTCGCGCTGGCGTCCGTTGCGGACGGCGTAAGTTTGGTGCTCGAAACCATATTCGAGAATCGATATGCGCATGCTTCCGACTTGGTTAAGATGGGCGCGGACGTAATATTGAACGATCGCATGGCGGTGGTTAGGGGAGTGCAGCGGCTTCATGGTGCGAGGGTTAAGGCGCGGGATTTGCGCGCCGGGGCGGCGTTGGTTATTGCGGGGCTTGCGGCGGAAGGCGTAACGGAGATCGAGCAGATAGGGCAGATAGATCGAGGTTATGAGAAAATCGAAATAATGCTGTCGCGGCTTGGCGCGCGCATCAAGCGCGCAGACGAATAGCGGCGGCATGCGAGGGGGGTTAAGCGCTATGAAGGAAAAAAAGTGGAAGCCTGGCCGAATCGCGGCGATAACATTAATCGCCGTTATCACGCTTGGCGCGTGGATAGCGTCCGGTAACGTGATGATGATCAGCTCGATCGGCGTTGAAGGAAGCGACATTGTGCCGGCGGATGAGGTGATTCGCCTGTCCGGGCTTCAGTATGGACAAGCGATACTCAGCGTCAATTCGTTCGATATAAAACAGCGCGTCGAGTCGAACCGCTTTTTGAGATTCGTAGCGCTGGACAAGCAGTATCCCTCGCGCGTTGTTATTATGGTTGAAACCCGCAAACCCGTTGCGATTCTCCAATATATGGGAAACTATCTGCTTGCGGACGCCGAGGGAGTTGTTATAGCAAGATATTCGCAGCTCGAGTTTTCGGAGGATTTGCCCTTTATAACAGGGCTTGAAATCACCGAAGCGATGGCGCGCCTGGACGCGTCTATCATAGCCAGCGGCGCGCCTAACGCTTTGGCTGCGTTTAATATTATAAACGAATTGAACGCGCAAGAAATGTCGGACGGAATATCTGAATTGAATGTTGCTGATTTGGACAATATTTATTTGGTAACATTAGATGGAATCCAGGTGATGCTGGGCGATAACTATGAGATTCCGGCAAAAATCGCGCTGGCAAAAGCTGTGCTGCCACAATTGCCTAGTGATACGAAACCAGGCGGGTTATTGGATGTAACGGCTGTGAACAAGGCAGACTATCTACAGACCAGAATATCCAAGACTAGCAGTCTGGATGAGGTAGACTCTCAGTCTGTTTTCGGACAGCAATAAAACGAACAGACCGGAGGTCGGGATGTTTGTGAAAAATGGCGAATAAAAGATGGAACAAATGGAAAATCCTGCCTTGCAATCAATGCCAAGAGAGGGTACAATATCAAGATGAAGGATGGTATGAACGGAGGGAACCCAGCGTGAAAAGCATGGCGGCGGCAATCGACTTTGGTACATCCAAGGTTGTAACGCTCGTAGCGGAATCCAGCGGCTACCATCGCTGTGACATAATCGGCGCTGGGATCGCGCCTTACGACGGGTTCACGGACGGTTACTGGAACGTACCCGAGCTGGTAGACGAGGCGATAATTAAATCTATCCGTCAGGCGGAGGCGCAGTCGCATCGGAGGATACGTGAAATTCACGTAGGCGTGCCGGGCGAGTTCTGCCGGGTATATGTAACTGAAATCCAGCTGCAGCTTCAAGGGCTTGATCCCAATGTTACGCCTGCGGATATAGAGCGGGTGTTCCAAATGGCGGACGCTGAAATACAGCCCGTTCGCGGGGTGATGATTCATCGCAGCCCGGCATGGTTCATAGTGGATGAAGGAAAAAAGACGATGGAGCCGGTGGGGCTTAAAGGCTCCGTATTGCGCGCGTTGGTATCTTTTGTGGTGACGGACGAGTTTTTCTTGAAGGATATTACGCGCCGAATGGAGAAACTGAACCTAGACGTGGCCGGTTTCTTTTCCTCGCCTATGGGCGAGGCGCTGCTGTTCCTGCCGCAGGAGGATCGCGATCGCACGTCGGTGCTCATCGATATCGGGTACTTAAGCCTGGAAGTGATGGCGGTCGAGGGCGACGCGCTCGTATTCCATAAGGTGATCCCGATGGGCGGCGCGCATGTTACGGTCGATCTAACCTATGGCCTGGAACTTCCTATGGCGATGGCGGAGCAGATAAAGCGCGGATACAGCTTTGGTCAAGGCGGGGGCGACGTGATCGAGGCGGTGAGCGACAGCGGCCGCGCGCAATCGTTCGCTAGAGAGGACGTCGCGCGAGTGCTGGAACCGCGCGTGGACGAAATAGCGGACGCCATAAAGGACGCGATCGATAAAAGCGGGGTGCGGCTCGGTGGCTGGAGCAACGTGTATTTAACCGGCGGCGGCATAGCTATGATGCGCGGCGGCCGCGAATACCTTGCCCGGCAGCTTGAGAGGCCCGTTCGAGCGCCCGCGCCCAAAGCGGCTAAGCTTAACAGCCCTATATACTCCAGCGCGCTCGGTTTGATCGATCTGGTATTCGAGACGATCGAGCAGCAGGAGGAGGGCGGCGGTTTGTTCGATAGAGCGAAGCTAACGTTCAGGAATCTGTTCCGCAGATAATAAATATTAAAACATATCGAGCCTTTACTGATATAGAGGGGGATCGGACCATGGCTTTGGAATTTGAAATGGAAGAGACCGGGTTTGCATCGATTCGCGTGGTGGGATGCGGCGGCGCGGGCAACAATGCGGTCAACCGCATGGTAGAGGCGGGTTTGCGCGGCGTCGAGTTCATCGCTGTGAACACGGACAAACAGGCGCTCAACCTTTCCCGCGCGCAGAACAAAATACAAATTGGCGAGAAGCTCACGAAGGGCTTGGGCGCGGGCGCGATTCCGGACATTGGCCGCCGAGCCGCCGAGGAAAGCCGTGAGGAAATCGCGCAGGCGCTCAAGAATTCCGATTTGGTGTTCGTCACCGCCGGTATGGGCGGCGGCACGGGAACGGGCGCCGCTCCGATTGTAGCGGAAATCGCGCGCGATTTGGGCTGCCTTACGATAGGCGTCGTAACGAAGCCGTTCGCCTTTGAGGGCAAGCAGCGCATGAAGAACGCGGACGCCGGTATAGACGAGCTGAAGCAGCGCGTGGATACGCTCGTCGTTATCCCGAACGACAGGCTGCTGCAGGTCGTTACAAAGGGCACTACGATGCTTGAAGCGTTCCGTCTAGCGGACGACGTGCTGCGCCAGGGCATTCAGGGGATATCGGATTTGATCGCGGTGCCCAGCATGATAAACCTCGATTTTGCGGACGTGAAAACCGTTATGGAATCCGGCGGGCTGGCGCATATGGGCATAGGCGTCGGTCGCGGAGAAAACCGTATGGTCGAGGCTGCGAAGAACGCGATATCAAGCCCGATGCTCGAGACGTCGATCGACGGCGCACGGGCGGTGCTGATCAACATCACCGGCGGCGACGACATGTCGATACTCGATATAAACGAAGCGACTCAAATGATAATCCAGGCCGCAGACGACGAGGCGAATATTATATTCGGCGCGGGCGTCGATGAAAATATGACGGAGGAAGTTCGCATAACCGTTATCGCGACTGGCTTTGAGAAGACGCCGTTCCCAAGTCGCGAAAGCCGCAAGAGCGCCCGCGAACGCTCCGACCGCCCCGCGTCTTCCAAGGCGGACGACGGTCGCTACGCCGCGTCCGGCCCGATTCCTCAACCGGGCTATTCGGGATACGGCGGGTACGGCGCGCCAGGCGGTCAGGCTCAGTATGCCGGCGAGCCGGAAATTCCGTCGTTTGTAAACAACCGCACCGCCCCTCGCCGCTCAAGCTTCCAGGAAGAACCGCCGCGCGCGCCGGTCGCGCCAGCAAGGGTCGAGCCGGAGGCGGAAGCGCCCAAGCAGAGCGGCAGCGCATATGGATCGGATATTCCGGCATATCTGCGCAGGGCGCCTAAACACTAGGGCGTGTTCGAAAAATATCTCGAGGCTGAATGTGCTGGATTTTGATGAGGCGCAAGGAGCCATGAGGGAGGCGTAGTGGAGCTACGTCGACCGAATGAGCGACGCCGCGATGGATAAAAAGACAGTGCATTCAGACCGAGAGATTTTTTGAACACGCCCTAATATAAGTAGATAAACACCGGCGGGCACGAACTCGCCGGTGTTTTTGTTTTATTAT
>JAISZG010000050.1 GCA_031269355.1 Oscillospiraceae bacterium
GGCTTGTCGGGCTTCATACTCATATTGGAGCGCAGATAATGTCGCCCCAGCCATACGTGCAGGCGCTTGAGAAATTGACCGATCTTGCGGTGCTGGCCATGTTTGTTACGGGCTGCGAAGCGGGCGAGCTGAATCTGGGCGGCGGGTTTCCCATCTGCTGGTCCGAGGAAGACGATCCGCCGCAGGTCGCGCCGCTATTGTACGCGATAGCGCAGAATATGCGCATGATGTGCGAACGCAAGGGTATGAGCGCGCCATGCGTCAGCGTGGAGCCTGGCCGCGCGATTGTAGCGGAGGCGGGTACATTGGTTACGCGCGTGTACGCCGTTAAGCGAACGGAAGGATTTCGCCCGTACGCGGCGCTCGACGTTCGCGCGCCGCGCGCGGTCGATCCGGCATACGCGAATCGATCGCCAGTATTTCTTCTTGCAAATCGGCCCAATGATCAGGATGAGGAGATATTTGCGCTGGCCGATCGCACCGGCGATCCGGACGGTATACTTGCGTGGGAGGCGTATCTTCCGGAAGTGCATGCCGGCGATCTTATCGCGCAGCTATCCGCCGGGGCTGTGCCATGGCCGGAACGGGGACCGGGCAGCCCTGCGGTTTTGATAGCGCAGTACGGGCACGCCACCCCTATAGTACAGCGCCCCGACGCGCAATACTTCGCGCGCCTGGACGTCGTTCCGAGCCGCTTGAACCGTTAACGAAAAATCAGTTGCGACGAAAATCAGTTGCGATTAAAATCAGTTACGACGAAAATCGGTTGCAGGCTGGAGATATATAATATTTTGAGTAATGACGGTCAGCGGGCGAACGTATCGGGCGAACCGGCGGATAAGCTTATAGGGCGGCTGCTTGAATCTGTGCAGAAACCGGCGCGCTATATCGGCGGCGAAGTGAATGCGTGCGCGCCGAAAAAAAACGCGGAGGTGCGCGTCGCGTTTTGCTTTCCAGACGTATACGAAGTAGGGATGTCGCACGTTGGGATGAGGATATTATATCACCGCGTGCACGAGCTTTCTTACGCGTCTTGCGAAAGGGTGTTCACACCATGGATAGATATGGCGGACGCGATGCGCGGCGCGGGAATTTCACTGTTCGCGCTGGAAAGCCGGCAGCCCGTTCGTTCGTTTGATATCGTAGCTTTTACAATGCCATACGAAATGTGCTATACAAACGTGCTGGAAATGCTGGATTTGGCTGGTATTCCGATTCGCTCATCCGATAGAACATCTGATGATCCCATCGTTATCGCCGGCGGAGTGTGCGCGTTCAGCCCCGAGCCTATGCATGCGTTCATCGACGCGTTCTTCATTGGCGACGGGGAGGACGGTATCGTTGATATAATGGAAGCCGTACGCGGCGCGAAGTCGGCTGGCTCGCCGCGAGCGGATATAATTCGCGCGCTTGGCGATATCCCGGGCGTGTATGTGCCCGCTTATGTCAGCGTGGAATATAATTCCGACGGCTCGATAGCGCGGCATATGAGCGGCGGCGGATCGCCCGCGCGAATAAAGAGGCGATTGGTCGCCGACCTTGACGCTGCGTATTTCCCGGATAAACAAGTTGTGCCGTATCTTGAAATAGTGCATGACCGCGTTACGCTTGAGCTGTTTCGCGGTTGTACGCGCGGGTGCCGGTTTTGCCAGGCGGGGATTCTATATCGTCCGGTGCGCGAGCGTTCCGTGCGCACATTGGTTGATCAGGCGGCGCGGCTTATCGAATCGACAGGCTATGAGGAGCTGTCGCTTTCCTCCCTTTCCACAGGGGATTACTCGGATTTGGAAGGATTGGGATGCGCGCTAAGGGAGACATTCCCGGACGGACGCGTCTCCTATTCGCTGCCCTCGCTTCGTTTGGACAGCGAGCTTGGCGATTCGCTTGAGCGGGACGCGCGCAAGAACAGCGTTACTTTCGCGCCTGAAGCCGGTACGCAGCGGCTTCGCGATGCTATTAATAAGGGTGTGACGCACGAGAACGCGCTGCGCGCGATTCGAGATTCGGTAGAGCGGGGCGTCGGTTCGGTTAAACTTTATTGTATGATAGGACTTCCAACTGAAACTGCGGAGGATATCGAGGGAATCGCACGCCTTGTCGCAGGCTTAAACGACGAGGCGCGTCGCGTTGCGCGCGCGCTTGGCGCGGGCAAGAAGCCGCCTAAGTTATCGATAAGCGTCGCGCCGTTCGTACCAAAGCCGTTCACGCCCTTTCAATGGGCGCGGCAGGATTCGATAGAGGAGACAGAGCATAAAATCGCGACTTTGCGCAGGATGATCCCGCCAAAAGCGGCGTCGCTCCATTGGCATGATCCGCATCTGTCGCGGCTGGAAGCGTGTTTCGCGCGCGGCGATAGAAATATGGCGGATGTGCTCGAACGCGCGTGGCGGCTTGGATGCAGGTTCGACGGCTGGACCGAGCAGTTCAAATACGGCGTTTGGATGAAGGCGTTTGAGCAGGCGGGAATCGACCCGTCGCAATACGCAAACCGAGAGCGCTCCGCCGACGAGCAATTGCCGTGGGATTTTATCGATATAGGAATATCAAAAGAATATTTATTAAACGAGAAGCTTCGCGCGGATATTGGGGAGACAACTCCCGATTGCAGGGGGGGATGCCGAGGATGCGGCTTGCAGGCGCAGTGTGCAGTACGAAGCGCCGCTTCGTTCGGGGCGGCGGGGCAGAACCCCGCGTCGATATAGGGGGTGTGTTCTCGTTCGAGCGATCATTCAATTTGAGAAAAGCGAACCGCTGCGGTTTATAGGGCATTTGGATTTGCTTCGCGCGACGCAGCGCGCTTTGCGGCGAAGCGGTTTGCCCGTAGCGTATTCGCAGGGATTCAACCCGCACATGCTTGTTTCGTTCGCGTCGCCGCTTCCTGTAGGGCAGGCGGGGAGCGCGGAATTGGCGGATGTTACGCTGCGAGCGGAATGTTCGGAGCAGGAATGTTTGGCTGCACTAAAGCGCGCGCTGCCGCCGGGGCTGCCCGCCGCGCGCGTTAGGCTGGTTGATGATAATCATCCAAAGCTTATGGCTATGCTGCGTACCGCGTCATATTTGATTGGGTTCGATTCCGAACTCGACGCGCGGCCTATACTCGACGCGGCGCCTTCCTTTATGAAGCGCGAGTCGATTAAGGCCGTTCGCGTTACGAAAAGCGGTGAAACGCCTTGCGACATAAAGCCGATGCTTCATGAACTGGCCGCGTTTCCGGCGCTAAACGCGCTTCGCGCGCGCGTGTCGTTTACACAGGCGCAAACGCTTAAGCCGGATCTTTTAATCCGCGCGCTAATGGAATTTTCAAAAGCGGGTGTGGGGCAGAGCCCCGCGCTATCTGAAACGCCGCGCTACGGAGTAATTCGTACGGGGTTATTCGGAGAACGATTTGGTCAGCCGATTCCGCTGATAGATTGCTGAGGGCGAAAGTATGGAGCGAACGGTTTTGCTGTCAGCGCAGCCGGGACAGGCCAGGCTCGCCGTGCTGGAGGATGGACGCCTAGCGGAGTATTCCGTCCTTCGCGATAGTAAACGGAGGTTGTCCGGAAATATTTATGTAGGGCGGGTGCGCAATATCGCGCCGAGCCTTAACGCCGCGTTTGTTGATATCGGCCTTAAGCATAACGCGCTGCTTCCCATCGTCGAGCCGTCCGACGGCGATCGTGAAGACGCCGCCGCGCCGCGAAATCCAAGGCCGGGCGACGCGCTGCTGATCCAAGTGGTTCGCGAGCCGGATGGAAACAAAGGGCCGCGCGCTACGATGAGAGTGTCCGTGCCGGGAAGGCTTATCGCGCTTACGCCTACATCGCGAAGCGTCGGGCTATCGCGCAAGATAATCGATCCCGAACGGAGGGCGGAATTGCGCGCGCTGGCCGAACGATGCAAGCCGCAGTCGGTCGGCTGGATATTCCGCACCGCCGCCGCAGACGCCGCAGACGAGGAAATTCTTCAGGATGCGCAAGATACGGAAGCTGCCTGGCGAGATATTGAGCGCCGCGCGATAACCGCCAAACCTCCCGCGCTATTGCTCGCCAACGACGACTTGACCCAGCGCGTGGCGCGCGATCTGGCGGACGAGCGGCTTATCGTTTGCCATGTGGACGATCCGGAACTGTATGAGAAACAGAGAGACGCGTTTCGCAGGTATGCGCCCGGTTTTTTGGAGCGGGTGAAGGAGTACTCGGGCGACGCTGCGCTATTTGATAAATTCAATATAAAGCGCGCTGCGGAGGGAATATTGGATCGTCGGGTAAACCTTCCAGGCGGCGGTTTTCTTTTATTTGAACCGGGCGAAACGTTAACCGCGATAGACGTTAATTCGGGAACGGATACTCGCGGCGGCGGCGAGCGCGCCAGCATATTGAGGATCAATAAGGAAGCGGCGGCGGAAATCGCGCGGCAAATACGGCTTCGCGATTTAGGCGGCGTAATATTGATAGATTTTATCGATATGGATTGCGGCGAAGATAGCACTATTGTTCGCGGTGTGTTCGAGGAAGCCGCTCGCGCGGATCGCGGCAAGGTTCGAGTGTATGGATTTACGCGCCGAGGTCTGCTTGAGTTAACGCGCAAAAAGGTGGACGCGCCGCTCCATACGGTGCTGATGGAACCGTGCCCCCGATGCAAAGGCATGGGATTTGTTGAGAACGCGGAAACAGTTGCGTATAAAGAATAATATAAAAATATATAAATATATTTTGATCGGTAGGGAAACGAATGAGAATAGACGCGGCATCTGGGAGATCATCGGAAGTTTCTGCAGAAGAATATGCGCGCCAGCGACTTTTCGCAGATTCGGTGCGCGATCTCGCAAACAAGCCGCGCAGCTACTGCGTTGTTACATACGGCTGCCAGATGAACGCGCACGACGGGGAAAAACTCGCCGGGCTGCTGCGCTCTATGGATATGGTAGAAGCGGATCGCGACACGGCGGATGTCGTTATATTTAATACCTGCTGCGTACGTGAAAACGCAGAGCGGCGCGCGCTGGGGAATATCAAATGGGCGGCGCATCGAAGGGCGGAACATACTGGTTTTCTACTTGGCGTATGCGGTTGTATGGCTCAGGAAGCGGGCGGGTCTTTTGAGGCTGCGAATATGTTTCCGGAAGCGGATTTCGTGTTTGGAACGCATAATCTGCACTGCCTTCCGGAATATATGCTGCGCGCGCTGACTGAACCCGGGCGCGTATCTGAGGTATGGGATGGCGCGGAGGCATGCATAGCGGAGGAAGTGCCGGTCCGCCGGAACTCGCGGCACAGAGCGTTCGTCAATATAATGTTCGGATGTAATAATTATTGTTCATATTGTATCGTTCCGTATGTGCGCGGGCGGGAACGTTCGCGCGCGCCTGAAGCGATACTCGCGGAATCCGAAGCGCTTCTGAAGGACGGGGTTCAGGAGATTATGCTGCTCGGACAAAACGTTAATTCATACGGGCACGATCTTTCAAGCGGGTGTGGGGCGCAGCTTCACCTCGTTCGGGGCGGCGGGGCAGAGCCCCGCGCTAGCGGGTGTGGGGCGCAGCCCCACCTCGTTCGGGGCGGCGGGGCAGAGCCCCGCGCTAATGGAGAGACGTTCGCGCGGCTGCTTCAAAAATTAGACGCGCTGGGCGTGCCGCGAATCCGATTTATGACGTCGCATCCAAAGGATATGTCCGATGATTTGATCGCCGCGATGGCTTTAGGACGCGGCATATGCAAGCATATACATTTGCCCGTGCAGTCCGGAAGCGACGCGATATTGCGAGCGATGAACCGCGGATACGGCGGCGCGCAGTATCTTGAAAGAGTGCGCGCGCTTCGCTCCGCGATACCGGGCGTTGGAATAACAAGCGACATTATCGTCGGCTTTCCTGGCGAAACGGATAGCGATTTTGAGGACACGCTCGCGCTAGCCGAGGAAGCGCGCTTCGACGCGGCGTACACATTTATTTATTCGCCTCGTAAAGGCACGCGCGCCGCGCAGCTGCCGGGACGCGTTGATCCGGACATAAGCGCCGCGCGCATTCAAAAACTGATAGAAACGCAGGAGAGGCAAACTCGCCGCGCGCTTGAATCGCTGGTGGGAACACGGCAAACCGTATTGGCGGACGAAATATCCCGCCGCGATAAAACGCAGGTGTCCGGAAAGTGCGATCGCGCGATCAGCGTCAGCTTACCGGGAGACGCGCAATATATCGGCAAGTTTATTGATGTAGTAATAACTTCAATCGGACACAATACGCTGCGCGGCGAAGCGATCGATCGTAATGAATAAATCAAAATAAAACGGAGGTATTGCCGGATGGATCAGACAAACGAAAATTATGTATTCATAAAGACTCATGAGTTAGGCGAGGCTATCACGTCCTCGTCCATATATACCGCGATGAGAGAAACGGAAGCGCGCGTTCGGGAGAACGCGGAAGCATCGGAAGCGCTGGCGAGATACGCGGCGCATAAGGCAGCGCTGGAATCGCTGTTCCGCGCTGACGATCCGGATCCAGACGCTATAAGGCTACATACGGAATCTATGCAATCAATGCAAAGCGAGCTTAACGATATGCCGATTGTCGCGGAGATGAACGAGGCGCGGAGGGAGTTTTCGAAATTGATCCGGCAGGTCAATCAGGTGCTTGGGTTTATCGTGTCGGGAGAAACTGATATAACTTCCTGCGGCGGTTCGTGCGAAGGCTGCGCGGGCTGTGGAGCGCGGTAATGGTATGACAAAATACTCGCCTATGATGAGGCAGTATCAGAGTATAAGGAAACGGTATCCGGATACTATCGTTTTTTTTAGGCTCGGCGATTTTTACGAGATGTTCTTCGATGATGCTAAGCTTGTGTCCGGATTGCTCGGCCTAACTTTAACGGCGCGCGATTCCGGGAACGGCGAGCGCGCGCCTATGTGCGGCGTTCCGTATCATAGCGCGGCGGGTTATATAAATAAGCTGATCGAACTTGGGCATAAGGTAGCGATATGCGAGCAGATGAGCGACCCGGCGCTGTCGCGCGGGTTGGTCGAGCGCGAGGTTATCCGCGTGGTGACGCCGGGAACCGTCGTCGACGCGGAGTTGCTTGATGATAAGCGGAACCTTTATCTGCTCTCGCTGTGCGCGGGGAAAAAGCGGGTTGGCATCGCATATGCGGACGTCAGCACGGGCGACTTTGCGGCCTATGAAATTTCCGCGCCGGAGGATTTACCGGACGCGATAGCTTCCATTCATCCGGCGGAGATAATAGCCGACGCGCCGTCGAAGGCCGCGCTCGAAGAACGCGGATGCATAAGCGGAGTATGCGAGTATGAAAGCGCGGCGTTTGGAGCGGCGGTTTCTCGCAAAGCGCTGCTCAACCATTTTCAGGCGGACGATCTATCGGCATTGGGTTTGGCGGAGCTGCCTCTCGCGGCGCGCGCGGCGGGCGGTCTGCTGGCCTATATTATGGAGACGCAGCGCAACGCGATGCGGCATATTTCAAAACTGCGCGTGGACGAGAGATCATTAGAGCTTGGCGTAGATCGAGTGGCAAGGCGAAACCTGGAACTGACGCAAACGATGGCCGGGAGTAAAGGGAAGGGCACCCTTTTTCATCTACTGGACGCGACGCGCACGGCGATGGGCGGTCGTGAACTGCGCATGTGGACGGAGCATCCGCTGAATGAACGCTCGAAGATCGAAGCGCGGCTGGAGGCGGTCGCCGCGCTTTACGCCAACGAGCCGCTTACTCGATCGATACAAGGCGCGCTTAAAGGCATGTGCGATCTGGAACGGCTGCTGTGCAAAATATCATATAAATCGCTTACCGCTCGCGACGCGCTCGCGTTAAGGCAAACGTTTGGCAAAGTGCCAGAGCTAGCGCGGCTTATATGTGAGCTGCCTTCTCGCGAGCTTATCGAAATTGCGCGCTCGATGGATTCGATGGACGACTTGTGCGCGCTTATTGATCGAATGATTTCGCTCGACGCGCCCGCGCTGCCGTCGGAAGGAGGCGTGATACTCGACGGATATAACGCCGAGCTTGATTCGCTTCGCACTGCGGCGCGCAACGGCAAACAGTGGCTGTGCGACTTTGAAGCGCGCGAACGTGAGCAGACTGGAATCCGCAACCTGAAGATAGTATATAGCCGCGTTTTTGGATATTTGATCGAAGTTACGAAATCGAGCTACGACAGGATTCCAAAACAGCGCTATCAAAGAAGGCAGACGCTCTCGAACGCGGAGCGCTTTTCTACGGACGAACTGACGGATATAGAACGCACAATACTTGGCGCGGAGGAAAAATCCGCGCGGCTTGAAGCGCAGCTGTTCGCTTCGCTAACGGAGTGGCTGAGCGAACATATTCCGCGCATGCAGAAAACCTCAAAGGCTATAGAACGCTTGGACGCGCTGGCGTCGCTCGCGGTCGTCGCGATCGAACATGATTATGTCCGCCCGACGTTTAACGACGAGGGCGTAATCGATATAAAGGACGGTCGCCACCCGGTAGTGGAGACTATGCTTGTGGACGAGCCGTTCGTTCCAAACGACACGCTGCTGGATATGAGCGAAAATCGTTTCCAGATATTAACAGGTCCCAATATGGCGGGGAAATCTACGTACATGAGGCAGGTCGCGCTCATTGTGCTTATGGCGCAGATGGGCGGCTTTGTTCCGGCTCGTGAAGCGAATCTTTGCATTGTGGATAAATTATTTACGCGCGTAGGCGCGTCGGATGATTTGGCCTCCGGGCGTTCTACGTTTCTTGTCGAAATGAGCGAAACGGCGTCGATACTTCGCGGCGCTACCGCGCGTTCGCTGATTTTGCTGGACGAGATAGGGCGCGGCACGTCTACGTTCGACGGGCTATCCATAGCGTGGGCTATTGTGGAGCATATCAGCAATTCCTCCAAATTGGGCGCGAAGACTATGTTTGCGACCCACTATCACGAACTTGGCGAACTGGAGGGCAGGCTTCCGGGCGTTGTTAATTATTATGCGCGTGTAAAGGATCAAGGCGACGCGGTGGTATTCCTGCGGAAGATAGCGCGCGGCAGCGCGGATAGGAGCTTTGGCGTTTATGTCGCAGCCTTAGCCGGACTTCCGCGAGCGATAATTGCGCGCGCGCAGTCAATCCTCGCGAGAATAGAAGCGGGAAACGCGGGCGGCGGGGCTATCAGCCGAAATATACTTGGGGAAAATATATCAAATAAGAAAGAGCAGCTGACGCTTGGCGAAACGGAGCGCACGGAGCTGATAGAGGAAATAAGGGCGCTTGACGTAATGTCGATGACTCCTATGGAGGCGTTGAACCTGATGTTTCGTCTGCACGAGAAAGCGCTGAGACTATAATAAATATAGAACAAGCAAGTATGGGCGCGGCCCTATTCTTGTATGGCGGCGGGGCAGAGTTCCGCGCCAAGTGAAATAGAGAGCATAGAGGGTATGATGGCGCAAAGCAGGATACGCCCGCTGGATACATCCGTAGTCGGTTTGATCGCGGCGGGAGAGGTGGTCGAGCGTCCTGCGCTGGCGATTAAAGAGCTGGTAGAGAACAGCATAGACGCGCTGGCGTGCTCGATTTCAGTTGATATACGCGACGGAGGGCTTACATCATTTCGCGTAACGGATAACGGCGATGGAATTCCTCGTGAGGAGCTAGCGCTCGCGTTTATGCGCAACGCGACCAGCAAGCTGCGCGACGCTTCCGATTTGGACGCGATTCAGACGCTAGGTTTTCGAGGCGAAGCGCTCGCGTCAATCGCCGCAGTCGCCAAGGTGACGCTGACATCCCGCCCCAAGGGCTCGGAAACCGGCGCGGCTATAGACGTTGAGGGAGGGGTTATTCTAGGCGTGCGTGACGCGGCAAGCCCGGAAGGCACTTCTATTGTCGTAAAGGAACTGTTCTATAATACTCCTGCTCGCAGAAAGTTTATGAAAAAACCAGCGGTAGAGGCCGCGCAGGTTTCCGAGTGGATGGTTCGTTTAATGATGGCGCGCCCGGATATTTCTATGCGCTTGAGCGTTGGCGGGAAACAATCGTTTCGCAGCGCGGGAGATAGCAATCTTGCAGGCGTTATCGCTGTCGCGTGGGGAAGGGATACGGCGGCCAGGTTGATTCCGATACGGGGAAACGCGGGCGGATGCTATTGGGAAGGATTCGTCGGCGTGGGGGAGAGTGCGCACTCAAACCGCTCCAAACAGCTGCTGTTTTTAAACGGTCGGGCGGTTAGAAGTCAGGCTGTATCGCAGGTGGTCGAGTGGGCGTGCAGGGAGCGTATCATAATAGGCCGATCGCCTACGTTCGTTCTGCACGCGACAATCGACTTTAACCTGGTAGATGTAAACGTACATCCAAATAAACTGGAAGTTCGCTTTCGCGACGAACCCGCTGTTCTCACGGGCGTCGCGGACTTGATACGCGATACGATCCTGGCGCGATCGGCTGATGCCTATACGGCGAAACATTCAATAAATATAAATAATATATCAATTAATCATGATGATTCTAAAGCAACTGACGTGAATACGCTCGCCGACGCGCGGGATGCCAGCGCCATACCCGTGATACCATATAGCGCTCCGGAAACGGATCAGCCGGACGATCCGCTTTCGCTGATCCGTTTAGCTCATGATTCCGCGCTGCCGCCGACGTTCTCTTCTGTTCAAGGAACGCCGCAGGAAACGTCGCAGGCAACGCCGCAGGAAACACAGCCCGAGCAGCAGATGTTTGAATATAAAGAAAGCGAGCTGCGCTATCGGATAATAGGCGCGGCGTTCGATCAATATATAATGATCGAATATGACGATACTTTGTACATAATCGATCAGCACGCCGCGCACGAACGAATACTGTTCGATCAATTTGAACGGGCGGCGGACAAGCCGATGTCGCAGCCGTTGCTCGCGCCTGTCACGCTTACGCTGTCTCACGCGGAGGCCGCGCTAACGCAGACATATGCGACCGCGCTTGCCGAGAGCGGCTTTGAATTCGAGCCGTTTGGAGATAGGACTATAAGAGTTACTTCCGTTCCGATAGTTCTAGGCTGCCCCGCCCCGGAGCTGGCGCGAGCCATGATAGCCGCGCTGGAAGGATATGGAGAGCTGCCCACCGCGCGCAGGCGCAGGGAAGAGCTTATAATGCTGTCGTGCAAAAAGGCGATAAAAGGCGGTGAACCGCTGACGCGCGAGCAGATCGAGCGCCTGCTGCGCGCGTGCGCATCCTCCGTCGCTCCGACATGTCCGCACGGAAGGCCGATCTGCGTGGCGATTCCAAAGCGTGAATTAGATAGGCGATTCAGGCGCATATGATTGTGAACGGAGGCTGATTCGATATGAAACATACTGGAGATAATAAACCGTTTATCGTCGCAGTGGCGGGTCCTACGGCGGTTGGTAAAACGGAAGCGGCGGTTGCGATTTGCCGCGCGCTCGGCGGCGAGGCGATAAATATGGATGCAATGCAGGTGTATCAGGGCATGCGGGTAGGCACGGCGCGAATCTCTCGCAGTGAAACGGAAGGGGTGCGGCATCATATGCTTGCCGTTGTGCCGCCGGACGAGCCGTGGAGCGTCGCGCGCTACGCGGAAGCGGCGCTGCCGATTATATATAATATGATTGGGCGCGGAGTGCTGCCTGTGCTGGTCGGCGGAACGGGCTTGTATTTAGAAGCGATTCGCCGCCCCCTTCGATTCGCTTCAGTTCAGGCGGACGCGAAGCTGCGCGCGTCGCTGGATCAGCTGAGCGACGGCGCGCTGCGCGGCAGGCTGATTGAGGTGGATCCAATCACGGCAAAGCGCCTTCCGACAGGCGATCGCCGCCGAGCGATACGCGCGCTTGAAATCGCGGCGCTTACGGGAAAACCCATGTCGGAACAGGCGGACAGCGCCGAGGAGAGATTTAATTTATGCACTGTTGGTTTGACGATGCAGCGCGGCGCGTTGATAGAGCGCATACAGGCGCGCGCTGAAAAGATGTTCACGAACGGCCTGCCCGAGGAAGTTTCATTTCTGGTTAAATGCGGGCTTCCGCCGAACGCGCAGTCGATGCAGGCGATAGGATATAAAGAAACAGTGCGCATGCTCCGAGGCGAGATAACGCGCGTAGAAGCGATAGAAGCGGTTTCGATAGCCACACGTCAATATGCGAAGCGGCAGACGACATGGTTTCGCGCCACTCCCAACATTACATGGTTCGATAGAACAGGATGCACAAGCATGACGAAACATTATAAAGACATAATAAAATCCGTTAAAACAAGGAGGCTTGCGATTAAAGCCGAGGGGAGCGCGCTGTTATGAAAAGCGGCGATGAGATTCAAGCGCTGCTGGATGCCGCCGAGCAATATTGCGCACCCTATTTCGCCGAGCGCGACAGGATTGAACGAATCGCGTTTCGCCGCGTGCAGCGCGCGTTTAGCGAGGAGCGCGTTCAAACTTCGGATTTTGCGCCGTCCACGGGTTACGGGTATAACGATATGGGGCGCGATAAACTGGACCGCGTGTTCGCGCGCGCTCTGGAATGCGAGGACGCGATAGTTCGGCCGCAGATCGTATCAGGCACGCACGCGCTCGCGGCCGCGCTGTTTGGGTTGCTGAGGCCTGGGGATATATTGATCGCCGCCACCGGCAAGCCGTATGATACGCTTGACGGCGTAATTGGCTACGCGGTTGAGCATCAGGGTTCGCTGCGCGCTCACGGCATAGGATATAAGCAGATTGAGCTTGACGCGGACGGCGCGCCGGATTTGCCCGCTATCCGCGCCGCGATAACGGATGGCGCGCGCGTAGTGGCGGTGCAGCGTTCGCGGGGATACGCGGCTAGACCGTCTCTTATGCCGGAGCAAATCGACGAGATCGCGAACGAAGCGCACGCGCTGCGCGCCGACGCTATCGTGCTTGTCGATAATTGCTACGGCGAGTTTACGCGCGAACACGAACCTTTGCGCGCCGATCTGCTTGTAGGTTCTCTGATTAAAAACCCGGGCGGCGGCCTTGCGCCCACTGGCGGGTATATCGCCGGTCGAGCGGATCTGGTGGAGCGCGTCGCCGACAGGCTGACATCGCCGGGCATAGGGCGCGAGGTAGGTTCGTACGCGGGCGGATATAGATTGTTTTATCAAGGCCTGTACGCCGCCCCGCACGCCGTGGCGCAGGCTTCGCGAATTGGGATTCTGACCGCGCGGGTATTCGAGATGCTGGGATATGAAACGAATCCGCGTTCCGACGCCCCGCGCGGCGATATCGTGCAGGCCGTTCGGCTGCGCTCTGAGCAGCGCGTAAAATCGCTCTGCCGGGCGGTGCAGGAGGCGTCGCCCGTGGATGCGTTCGCTGTGCCGGAATCCTGGGATATGCCTGGATATTCTGATCAGGTGATTATGGCGGCTGGTACTTTTGTATCTGGCGCGTCAATCGAGCTTAGCGCGGACGCGCCTATGCGTCCGCCGTACGACGTATATATTCAGGGCGGCCTTACATTGGCGCATGGCAGGATAATGCTGGAAAACGCTCTAAGATATATATAACATACAAATGACGCGAAGGGGGGCGCGCGCATGAGGTGCGCGATTATCGGCGGCACCGGGCATTATCATTACTTTCTCGAGGCGTTAAGGTTGCGCGGCAATACCGACGAGCTGGCCGCGTATGCGCCCGGCACGCCGGGAGAGGATATCGTATCTCTTGAAAAATCTTTATTGCCGCTAAAAAAGCAATCTGAAGCCGATAGTAAATTTGCCCCAAAAGCATACGATTCGTGGCGTGCGATGCTGGATAAGGAAAAGCCCGAGCTGGTTGTAGTTAATCCATGGTATAAAGATATATCCGATATAACAATAGAAGCTCTCGATCGAGGGCATGCGGTGTTTGCGGAAAAACCTCTCGCGGTCGACTGGGAGCAGTGGGACGCGATGCGAAGCGCGGCTCGGCGCAACGATCGGGTTTGCGCAATGTTCGGACTCAGGGGCGAGCCCGCGTTTCAAGCGGCCAGGGCGGCGGCTTCGCGCATTGGCGACATACGGCTGATGCACGCGCAGAAGTCGTACAAGCTTGGCACGAGGGGGCCGGTGTATCTCAGGCGCAAGGATTACGGCGGCATATTCCCATGGGTAGGCATTCACGCGCTGGATTGGATTCGCTGGATAAGCGGGAAGGAGTATATGTCCGTATTTGGCGCGCAGTGCTGCAAGGGCAACGTTATCTCAACGGAACTTGAGATAAGCGCGGCGGCGCTGTTTACCATGGAGGACGATACGATAGCCACGATATCCGCAGATTTCCTGCGCCCCGCCGCGGCCGCGCGCCACGACGATGATCAGCTGCGCATAACGGGTACGAAGGGAACGCTGTTCGTGCGCGGCGGCGAAGCTTTTCTGGAACTGTCGGATAAGCCCATAACCCGTCTTCCGCTTCCGAATCGCGAATCGCTCTGCGCTGATTTTATGGCGCAGTTGGATGGCGGCAAAGCGTGCGGGCTAACCGTTTGGGATGCGCTAAACGTTACCGCCGCAGCGCTGGCCGCCAGGGAAGCAGCCGACGATCATACGCCTGTTGCCGTGCCGATTATAAAAAAGTAACTTTCACGGCTTTTGCCGGACGCGCCGTGCCCGTACCAGTTTAGGCGCAAGCGTATTCTGCGGCGCCGCGCCCGCATAGAATGTTGTCTATATGGATATTGGTGCGGGAGGGATCGCTATGAGCCTTTCGGAACTGCGCATGAAGGAAGTAGTGAACATCGAAACGGGCACTCGCCTGGGGCGCGTGATGGATTTGGAGTTTTTACTGGAAACCGGACAGATCACCGCGCTGGTGGTTCCAGGAGATTTTAATATGATAAATTTTATGAGAGGTGAAAAGACGGGTTTGATTATACCGTGGAATCTAATTTGTAAAATCGGAGACGACATAATATTGGTTCGCATTGACGAAAGCTGCGAAACGCGATAGATTGTATTATAAGAAGATTATACAATATCGTATCAATATGGAGATAGGAGTTATAGGACATGCGGTGCATATATTGCAACTGGCAGGACAGCCGTGTGGTGGATTCGCGCCCGACGGAGGATAACAGCGTGATACGCCGCCGCCGCGAGTGCGAACAGTGCGGACGACGGTTCACAACATACGAAAAGGCGGAGAGAACACCGCTGCTTGTGGTAAAAAAGGACGGGCGTCGGGAAAGCTTCGATGCGGAGAAAATTCGCAGCGGCATAATTAAATCCTGTGAAAAGCGGTCGGTCTCCGCGTATCAGATAGACGAGATCGTTCGAGAGATTGAATCCGCAGCATACAATGCGATGGAGAAGGAAGTGGCGACGGAAACAATCGGCGAGATGGTAATGGAACGCCTTCGCGGAATAGACGAGGTGGCGTTTGTGCGGTTCGCGTCCGTATACCGGCATTTTGGAGATATTCAAGCTTATATGGACGTGCTGAATCATTTGCTTGAAGGGCGCGGCAATGGCGCGAACGACGTCCGGAATCTGGACATGCGTTGCGAAAATTAATTGAATATAACAATCCCGGCGCGTCTATGCCGCTCCGGGATTGATACGAAAGGAGCCGTTATTGTTCCATTTGTCTGCCGACGATGCTTGCGGTGGTTTCCGCGACCTTAAGTTCCGTATCGCCCATCTTCGCGCCATGCTCGCGGGATAGCAGCAGCACGCCGCCAATCGCTTCGCCGTCCGCGATTATGGGTGAAAAAACCTGCGCTGTGTATGTAATATTTTCTTCTTCATTGGTAACTGCCATAACCTTGCCCCCGCTCTGGCGATTTATCGTCAGGCTTTGACGGTTTTGTATAGCGCTTTCAAGTTCGCGGCTTATGGGTTTGTCCCATAGCTCTTTGCGCGGAACGCCGGATGCCGCTACAACCATGTCGCGATCGCATATGCAGGCGATGTGCCCCATCGCGCGGAATAGGGATTCGGTATAATCTTTGGCAAACGCGCTGATCTCGCCGATAGGCGAGTATTTCTTCAGTATTACTTCGCCGTCGCGATCTGTGTAAATCTCGAGCGGATCTCCTTCACGTATGCGAAGCGTCCTGCGTATTTCCTTTGGTATGACAACGCGTCCCAGTTCGTCGATTCTCCTGACGATACCCGTCGCTCTCAATTGGACGACCTCCTCGATCTTGCTGCCATATGGCTCCTTACGTGATGGTAGTATGAAACAAGTTCGGTTGTTTTATCCGTGTTTGCCAGCTATCTTCGGAAGGCAAACTATGGAAATTTGTAAATTAAGTGGAATAATAAAAGTCAGAACCGGTTGCGCACGCTCGCCACGCGTTATATAATATCCGCATTCTGGAGTATAATACGCGCCGTTATGGCAGGATTCGCAAGTTTAAATAAAGGGTAAGGAGCCAAAGCATGTCGTTGATTCACGATGGAAGCCTATGGCAATCCGGAGAAGAAAAGATCAAGTGGGTTGAAGAGCATATGCCGCTGCTCGCAATCGTTGAGGAAACATTTAAGCGGGAAGGCATTTTAAAAAATATTACAATCTCCATGTCGATTCACCTTGAAGCGAAAACCGCCAGGCTTGCGCGGCTGCTGGCGCGTGCTGGCGCGCGCGTGTTCGCGACGGGTTCAAATCCGCTGTCCACGCAGGACGACGTATGCGCGGCTCTGGCGCGCGAAGGCGTTGAGGTGTTCGCCGTTCACGGCGCGACGGACTCGGAATATGAGGAGCATCTGCGGGCCGCGTTGTCTTGCGAGCCGGATGTGTTCATAGACGACGGCGGAGATCTCGTGAACCTTATCGAGGAGAGCGGGTGCGGGCGGACGGAGCGCTTAATCGGCGGTTGCGAGGAAACGACCACCGGCATACATAGGCTGAAAACACGCGTTCGCCAAGGGCGCTTGTCGTTCCCGATGTTCGACGTGAACGACGCGCAGTGCAAGCATCTGTTTGATAACAGATATGGAACCGGTCAATCTGTGTGGGACGCGATATTGCGCACTACAAACTTGTGCGTAGCGGGGAGCATTACAGTAGTCGCCGGATATGGTTGGTGCGGAAAGGGCGTGGCTATGCGCGCGAAAGGGCTTGGCGCGCATGTCGTTGTTACGGAAGTCGATCCGGTTCGCGCGCTTGAGGCGCGTATGGATGGATTCGATGTGATGCCTATGCGCAGCGCCGCTCCGCTCGGCGATTTTTTCATTACGGTGACGGGTTGCCGCGACGTGATAGGCGAGCGCATATTCGACAAGCTGAAAAACGGCGCGGTGCTTGCGAACGCCGGTCATTTCGACGTGGAGGTAGAGGCGGACGCATTGCGCAAAGCGGCGGTTCGCACGTTCCGCGCGCGTGAGAATATCGAAGGATTTGAGCTGGCAAACGGAAATACGGTATACCTGCTGGCCGAAGGCCGCCTGGTGAACCTCGCAGCGGGCAACGGCCACCCAGCTGAGATAATGGATATGAGCTTTGCGTTGCAGGCTCTTTGCGTGGCGGAGCTTGTACGCACTAAAGAAAAGCTTAAGCCGGGATTATATCCGGTACCAGCGGAGGTCGACGAGCGCGTGGCGCGCTGGAAACTGGAATCGATGGGCGTTTCAATTGATGAATGGACCGAAGCCCAGCGGCTGTATATTAATGGATAAAATTTATAATAAACCGCATACCGGAGGAACAAATGTATAAACGAATAACCAATATAACGCTGTGCCCCGGAGTGCCGGATGGCGAGCCGCTTACATTCATCGAAGGCGCTTGCATTGATATAAGAGACGGAGTAATCGAATACGCGGGAAAGGGTGAAGGCGCGCCTGCTACAATCGGTTGTGAGTTTATAGATGGCGGCGGGTGCCTGGCGGTGCCGGGCTTGGCGAACGCGCATACTCACGCGGCGATGTCGCTGCTGCGCGGATTGGGCAGCGATCTGCGTTTGCAGGATTGGCTTACAAAAAAAATATTTCCGGCAGAGGATAGGCTTACTGCGGATGATGTATATGTTGGAGCGCAAATCGCGTTCGTTGAAATGCTCAGATACGGCGTGACCGCGAGCGCGGATATGTACATGTTCCCGGACGAGGTATGCGACGCGGCTGAAGCTGTGGGCATACGCGTAGCGATGTGCTATCCTGCGACCGGTCAGGGGAGCGACGACGGCGGGAGCATCGAGAAAGGCGCCGATCTGCTGCGCAGGCGCCATAACACGGCTAACGGGCGTGTTCGGATTATGCTTGGCGCGCACGCCGAGTATACTAGCTCGCCCGATATAATCCGTGCGCTAGCGGAAAAAGCGCGTGATTTAGGCGCGTCTATACATGCGCATGTATCTGAAACCCGCGCCGAGGTAGAGGGATGCTTCGAGCGGCATGGCGTATCGCCGGTTAAATATTTCGCCGACCTGGGTTTGTTTGATCAGCCCGCGCTCGCGGCGCATTGCGTATATCTAAGCGACGCGGATATTGATATTCTCGCGGCGAAGGGAGTGTTCGTCGCGCACAACCCCGTTTCGAATCTTAAGCTGGCAAGCGGCGTCGCTCCGGTTCCCGCGATGCTGAACGCTGGCGTGCGGGTCTGTCTGGGCACGGATGGCTCCGCGAGCAATAATACGCTAAACTTATGGGAAGAAATACGATTGATGTCGATACTTCACAAAGGCATATCAGGCGATCCCGCGAGCATATCGCCGAGTCAGACGTTCCACGCCGCAACGCTTGCCGGAATGCGTGCGATGGGGTTCGAACGCGTAGGCTTGCTAGTTCCTGGATGGCGCGCGGATATCGCGCTTATCGATCGCAGCGGGCCGCATCACTGGCCGATATTGGAACCGGCGGGAGATTTAGTATACTCCACTCAAGGAGCGGACGTGCGCATGACTATAGTCGATGGAATCGTTCGTTACATCGACGGAAAATTTCCGGGGCTTGATACTGATGATTTAAAAAAGCGCGCCTGCGTCGCGGCTCGTCGGCTTACTGACGGACTAATTGGCGGCGCGGAGCCAATAGATCGCGCATGAGGTACGCTGGATGACAGAATATCTAAGACGCCGCCCGCCAAAGCACGAGGCATTGGTTCGGTTGCTCGTCGTCAGCGCGCTGCTGCTTGTCGCCGTTCTCGTCGTGATTCTCCGGGATTCGTCCACTCGCGGCGCGGCTTTTGATTCCGTGGAACGCGTACATATTTACGAGGGCGGATCGGGAGTTGAAGCGGTGGATTTAGTAGCCGCGTCGCTTCGAGCAGAAGGCGCGTCCGGCGCGGGCGTTGAGATAACGCTAATGTTCAGCGGAACAAACGCGGAGGGCGTGCGCGTTCCGATATACAGCATACCGCAGCTGGATGTGTATCGGTACCCGCTTCCGGAACGTGTGGCTGTGAAAGTGCCCGCGCTGCTCAATTGGGATGCACTGAGCACGCTGAACCTCGACGGACAGAACCTTATTAAAGCGGCATTCTGCTATAATCATACCATCTATCTGCAGATGAGCGCGCCGGTCAGCGTGTCGCTGGAGGGCGTGGGCGGAAGTTTGCTGCTGCATCTCGAACCGCGCGCGATGCAAAAAGAAGCGCAGGGCTTTAATGTGCTGATAGACGCCGTTACTCGCGGCGATATGATCGAGCCGCTTGACAGCCTTGAAAATATTGGCATCAATCCAGCGCTTTGCGCGGACGGGGAGACAATTTTGGCGCAGTCGCATTTGATTCAAGATGAATCTTCGGCGATTGCGCTGGCACGGGAAGCCGAGAGAATCTGCGGGGAGTTCGGACTTACCGTTAGCGCGCGCGTTGTTCGCGCGTCCGGCGGCGCTCCGCCAAGCGCGATTGAAACGATAAGCGCCGGCGAACGGGAACGCGTATGGGGCGGATTGAACGCGCAGCTTATAATGAGCGACGCCAGGATTATAGCGCAGGCGCAAAGCGCGGCGAAGATGCTGATCAGAAGATCGAACGGCGCGGTAATGATTCTTGGCGAGCAGAGCGCGCGAAAACCGCTTCCGCTGACTGCCCAGAATTTTTCCGATATGATATCCGATCCAATAGCGGCCGCGCTTAGCGCGGACGCTTCATATTCCGCGCTTTCGACTGCGGACGGCGAACTGGCCGTGCTTGACAACATAACCGGCAGGGCGCGTACGCTGGGAGATCCCATCACCCCCAATACGACGGCTTTCGCTTGGATGGGCGACGACGGCTTATACGCGATGAGCGGCGACCCTATGAAATTCTATTATATAAAGGTTGACGGCGCGTTTTTTGATGAGACGTCCGATTCCGATACCGGAACCGCTATGACCGCCGATCCTTTCGCCGGATCGCAAGGAGAGCTTGTATCCGCGCGCGACGCGCTGTTCCTTGGCGAAACCGACGGATTCGTGTACCGCCTGAACTTAGCGGCCCAAACGCGCGTGTCGGTAGGGTTGGCGGATCGATTCGCCATATCGCCCGACGGCTCCGCGATGCTGCTGATGACGGGAGACGAATCCGGCGCGGCTCTCACGTGGGTTAATGTCGCGGATCGTTCTGCCAATATTATCGGAATGGGTATGCCTGTCGTGGATTTCTGCGTCGACGCGGATGGAAGGCGGGCATATATATTGCAGCGCGAACGCGGCGGCACGCGTTTATATGCGTATACGCAGGCCGACAAAACGCTGAAGCCGTTGGCTGTCATTCCTGAAGGCGACCTATTCGCCTCGCGGGAAGCGGGAACTATTCTTGTGAATATACAGGAGCAAAACGGCGGATGGTCCGTATATAAAATCATAATTTGATATACACTATAAATTTAGCGGAGGATAAAAACTTATGCCGGAGCGCAATCCCTGGATCGCCGCGCTTATTATGTGCGCCTTGCATGGGTTTGCATTTTTGTTAGCCCCGATGCTGGCGATACGATTGAATCAGCCGCTCGTCGGATTGGTATGGCTGCACTGGGTTGTGCAGCCGATTGTTTGCTTGATTGCGCCGGAGGAAACGGCGCGTAGGGGAGTTAATCCATTTGCGTGCGTTGTAATATGGTGCGCGTGTATGATAGTGCCTGTGTTTGTATATCGCAGCGTTCCGCCAATGGGAGCGGTCGCGCTGTCATCTGTGTTCGCGCTTATATCGACATCCGTAGGCGCACAGCTGCGCGAAAGAAAAAGGAGGCGTTGATCGTTGCGCCTGACGTCCGCAAGGATATTTAGGAATATATTATGGTTCGTAATGATGATCGTGTTTGGCGTACTTCTTTATATTTCTATAATTTTAACCGACATGCCAACACGCAGGCCGACGCCAACGCCAACGCCAACTCCAACGACTGTCGATTCGCTCAACGAAATCGGCGGAGTCGATTTGCGAAACCGCGTCTAGAGCAATGTGAAATCATTTACGCTCATATAGAAGCATACACAACATAATGGTTCAAACTTAATTCTCAAGCATATCGACAATGGAATAAGTTCCAACATATCCGTCTTCAGGCTCCACCACGTACGATCGCATGAAGCTTCTTATAAAATCGTCTTCCTCCGCAATTACGAAGTAGTTATAGAATCGCAATGCTTCTAGCAGACTTTCTTCAGTTTGCGGGGGATGAATGAAGCTGTTTTTATCTCTATAATCAAGCAGATACTTTATCATATAATCACGATACCAAACGTTTGATGAAGAGTAGACCAATACAGATGCATCCGGATCGTCCAAATCGATCGCGCGCTCTAACGATTCGCGCATTGACCCGGCATAAGCGTACGGAACAAAAACACTACGAAGATGCTTTTGATTTAAATTTATGCCAGCGCCAAGAACCAGCGAGCCGCAAAGAGCGACACCTATCGCGTTTCGAAACTTTAGCTTAGGCAGAAGCGTAAATATGCCGATGATGAGAGCGACGATGACAAAAGAATATCCTATAGAATTATAACGATCGTACTCGGATGCGACTGGCGCATTATCCATATCCATTGAGAATAAATACATGGCCAGCACTCCAAGGCAATATAGTACGTATGTGATATCGGCAGCCGCTAAAAGTTTTAGGCCGCGAGAAAATATGCGATCCGCTTTTTTGCGAAGCAGAAAAAAACCGACAAGAACCACGGCGTTACATAACAAAATATGTTTGAAAAAATTGCTGCTTATTATAAATTTTTCGTTGAAGAATGTAAGTTTAAAGTAGAATCTGGCGATTTGCAGCTTGTCTGCGTGCGACTTAAAATCAAACATTGCACGAAGATATTCGAGCGACATCGAATGATCCGATACAATTCCCGAGGTGAATGTAAGATCGACATGTCTTAACCATAGATAGAAAAATATAAGCGGCAAGGCTAGCGTACTTAGTACAAATAGAAATTTTACGAAGTTGGAACGATGCTTTGCAGCAGAGATTGCGAATTCGTTATGCGAACGAACGTTCGCGAGCCATATGAAAACTAGCGTGATAAAATGCACGGCTACAAAGAATATTCCTGCATTCTTTATTAGTATACATGATATCGAAATCAAAAGCGCGCAGGCTGACGCGCGTACGATATTCTTTCTATATGCGGCAATAACTGCGAGCCCCGCAGCGCCCGCGCACGCCAACAGCGAATCAACCAACAGCACATAAGGAGAGACCGGGGATAGCAGCCAAACGACGCCACCCAATAGAATCGCATAAGATATTATTTTATAAATCAGAACGATATATTTATTGTTCTCCCAACCGCCTAGATAGACTGGCGCAGCTTTATTCTGCGCTTGCTGCGGACGCGGCGCAAAAACGAAAAGCGCGGACGCCAGCGAGAGCATCCAGAACATTTGCGCAATTAAAGCGTTGCCTTCCGAGAAACCTGTAAAGAACATAATGAAATAAATAAACAATGCGCCGCCTGGAAGATATGCCTGAAAATGTATAATGTCAGCGTCTTGATAATTGGGGAGCCTATGCTCGCGAAATAGTTGCCTAACAATAACTAGCCAATGCGAGAAATTATCTTGCCCCTGTATTTTTATATTCCACATATGATATATAAAGAACGCCGCCAATCCTGCAAGCAGCCATAATCCAGGAGATCGCAGCGCGGCGCGGAAGAACCGCGCCGCCTCCGCCCGCCTGTCGTTTGCCATCATACGAATAAAAAGGCCGATTCCAACCACTGTGATGAGCGCGCATGCCGCGTCAAGCACATTGAGAAGTCCCGCAAAGAACATAGCAACCGCAATGCCGCTTGTCTGAATCGCAGGTATCAACGCGCCGCGCACATCTTTCCGCCAAAGTATAAGCGCGTAACCCAGCATCGCGAGCAAACCCGACGCGCAACGGAAAAGCGTCATATAAGCGATCTCCTTAAATATTTATATAATTATATTTATTTACGGCCTGCATCCCATCTGCACGAGGAATTCGAAAGCATCCGCCATGCAGCGAATCGGTTCCGGCGCGTCGACCGCGTTGTCTTGCTCCACCATTGCCCAGCGCACACGCGTGTCCCGGCACGCCTGGATTATCTCGCGCCAATCAAGGTTGCCCTTTCCTACGGTGGTTATATCATTTTTATTTTCTTTTGTTCCTATCATATCTTTGAAATGAATAATATCCGAGCTTCGCCCGCGCAGCCATTTTACAGGGTTTCCGCCACCGCACTGGATCCAGTACACATCCAGCTCGAATTCTATGTCCGGCGAGCATTCTTCAATAAGAACGTCCATTGCCAGTTTTCCGTCGAAGCGTTGGAACTCGTGCGAGTGGTTATGGTACAGCAGCCGCATGTCCGCGTTCGCAAGTTTCGCCGCGATACCGTTTATTTCGCGGATAAATTCGCGCAAACTGTCCAGACCGCTATCATAAAATTTGCCGGGCATGCTGCCCAAACCTGGATATCGGCATCCGAAAATTTGGTGTTTTTGGATGATATCGCCGGTGTGATCCTTTAGATCATCGTAGGGGACGTGCGTACAAACGATCGTAAGGCCGTTCGCGTCGCAGACCTCGCGAATCTCGTTTGGATCGATCGGACCCAGACCAGATACCTGCACGCCCTTGTATCCGATGGCGGCGATTTCTTTCATACACTGCCGGAAGGTTTCCGGCGTTTGGCATAAGCTGCGTACGGAATATAACTGCGCTCCGAATCGAAAATCCTCCATGGAACATTCGCCTCCCTATTTTGTCTGCGCGGATGAATACATGGGAAATGTTCTAGCGGCGGTGCCGCGTCTCCTGCGTCGATTGAATCGAAAATATTGCGTTTATTGGCGATTCATGTTACAATTTAATTACTTACGACGGGGGCGGGGCTTTGTCCCGCGATAGGGGATGGAATATGAACCGACATGTTATTCCGATTTTGCTGGTGCTGGTGCTTTGCGCGGCGGTGATACTGCCGAGCGGAGCGGTGTTCGTATTCGCGGAGGGCGAAGAGGACGATTGGGAAGAATACGAGCCGATCGCGCTATTTCTTACCAATATATTAAACGCCGAGGACGGGCTTGGCACGTATCGATATACTCTCGCGCTGCCCACAGACGAGCCGCTGGACGAATCGGAGCCGAGATACGCTTCGATGGGAACGCTAGTGCGGCGGCTGATCGATCTTGACGGTTCGTTGGGCGATCCGTCCGACGCGAGCCCGCTGGCAGATGTGGAAGCTACGATAGACGCCGGCTTCGCGGACGCGTTCGCAGTGTATTTTTCAAATAACGCAATATATATATATCGTAATGGCGAGACGCTGATCTCCGAGGCGACAAGCGATTATTATACGGGAGTTACATATACGAAAAACAAACGCGGAATACCAGCGTTAAGGTATACGCGCAAGGATGGAAGCACCGCGCTGATTCCCTTCGCGCATGACTGCGTGGTACTGTTTACCGGCGAATACGAGCAGCTTGTTATTTCTTCATCTATGGCAGATGAGCCGATCGTACTTGGCGCGGGATGTATGATAGAAAAGCTCACGGTGAACGAGCGGGTAATAATGCATAACAGCGGCTTGGTGGAGGAATCGGAGTACTGCCCTAAGGGCATTCAAATGATAGGCATAGCCTACGACGAGGAAGAGAACCCGATCACGCTGGACAGCGGTATGTTCACCACCGGCCCAAGGCCTTCGCGCGGACGGGTGTGCCAAGTGTGCGGCGTGGAATATAATGGCTTGAAAACAGCCCAGCTGGAATGGCATATGGTTCACGTATGCGAACATGAGGACTGCAAATACGGCGGATTCTGGTCGAGCTGCGCGCCGGAGGGAAGCCTTTATAACGCGGCTATTCACGCCGCCGCCCCCTGGTGCCCATATGGTTTGTGCGCGGTATGCTCGGATACGCGCTGCGCCTTGTGCCAACAGGATTTCGACGAAGGCCGCGCTACGGATTCGCAGCGCGTATCATATTGGGCGAAGCCGCTAATCGGAGAGCAGTAGAAGCTTTGATCGAACACGCCCCAATAAAAAAATAGATAAAGGAGCAGCGGTATGATACATATTACATTATCTAGCGGACGTCGGCGTCGCCTCGTCGCTATGCCGCTGCTCGTTGTCGCGCTAATATTAATCGGCGGATGCGCCGCAGCTCAGCTTTCCGTATTCGCCCCTGCTGCGCGGCTGCCGGGTCAGATATGGACGCTATACGCGACCGGCAAGAAGGTGGTGCGCTGGGATGTCAAATTCAACTATGAATCATACAGCGTAGACGGCGAAAAGCTTGAACTGCCCCTCGTTATGCCGGATGGATCGCCTTCCGGCGCGGCTCCGCTTGAGATTGCGGCGGTTCTTTCAAACGGGCGGGTAGAGCGGTTCGCCAAGGATGTGGCGCTGGGAAGCGCGCGAGATGCGCTGATAGCGGAGTGGATCGCTATCATCCAATCGGAAAACGGCACCATGCGCAAATCGAACAGCGTCGCCGCACCCGGCCAATGCAAGCGATACCTTATAAACACATTCGCGCGCGCGTCCGCGCAGTACGCGATGTCCGCAGCTCCGGACAAACCTCTCGCCATGCCGACTGAACCCAACGCGAAGGACGGCGGGCGCGTGTACGGCTGCGCATGGACGCTGCCAAGCCCGTTCAGCGGCAATCCGTTTTTCACCGCAGCAGAATATGATTACGGAGATTCATATACGCTGCGGGAAAACAAAGAAGCCGCAAGAGCGCTGCTTGAGTCCGCGCAGCCTGGAGACGTCATTCAAATGATGGCTGTATATAATAATGGCGAGCGCGGCACTCATACTCTTCTTGTAACGGAGGCGTATGATTCGGAAACGGACACGCTCCATTGGGCGGATTCCAACTTCCGCATGCGCGTGGTAGACGGCGTTCGGTACGGCATAGTGGAAGCGGAGCAGTCGCGTTCGGTAGACGAGGTTGCCGGATGGCTGGCGCAGTCGAATTGCGCGGCGACTATCTACCGCCTGAGCCGTGATTTGACGCTCCGTCAAACGACTGCCGCCGATCTTTATGCGGTGGATGCGGTAAAGTCGAATCCGTAGAGCCTAATTAGATTATTGGAGATTCATTTGCGCTTTCGATTCCTCGCGCGCTCTTGCGGCGCGTTTTTTTTATTGGTACAATTGATACGAGATTGATACGCGATATCCGGATGAATGAAATCGAGGGGATTGTAATGATTGTTGAATCCGCTTCGGCGCCGCTTCCCGGCGTCGAGCAGTTTGCGCTAACTATCGCTAATCGGGAGGATAGACCGAGCCGCGCTGCAGTGCTGCAATTTGGCGAGGGCAATTTTCTGCGCGCGTTCGTTGATTGGATGATCGACGTGGCGAACGAAAAGCTTGGGCTGAACGTCGGCGTACGCGTGGTTCAGCCGATTGAGCGGGGAATGGTCGACGCGCTGAGCGCGCAGGATAATCTGTTTACAGTGCTGCTTCGCGGCAAACAGAACGGACGTGTCGTAAAAGAGGCGCGCATCGTCCGCAGCGTGATTGGCGCTGTAAATCCATACGAAGATTTCGATGCGTTTCTGAGCGAGGCGCGCAACAACGATCTTATGATCGTCGTGTCGAACACGACGGAGGCAGGCATAGCGTATACCGGAAACGATCGATTCGACGACAGGCCGCCCGCGTCGTTCCCAGGCAAGGTTACGCGGCTGCTGTACGAACGCTGGAGCGCGGGACTGCCGGGGCTTGTGTTCGCGCCATGCGAGCTTATTGACGCGAACGGAGACGCGCTCAGGGAATGCGTATTAAAAACCGCCGCGCAGTGGTCGCTCGAACCGGCGTTTCAATTATGGCTGGTGGAGGAGAATGAGTACCTGAACACGCTCGTCGATCGGATCGTAACCGGATATCCGCGCCAGGAGGCGGAAGAGCTGTGGACGGAGCTTGGCTATAGGGATAATCTGCTCGACGTCGCGGAGCCGTTCGGGCTGTGGGTTATACAGTCGTCGGATCGCTTCGAACGCGCGCTTCCGCTGCATAAGGCGGGATTGCCTGTCATATTCGCTCCGGATGTTGATCCGTATAAAAAAAGAAAGGTAAGGCTGCTTAACGGCGCGCATACGGCTATGGTTCACGCCGGGTACCTATGCGGATTGGATACCGTAGGGGAGTGCATGGGCGACCCAATGATTCGCAGGTTCATGGCGCTCGCGCTTGAAAATGAGATAATGCCATACCTGCCGCTTGATCAGGACGACGTGCGCGCGTTTGCCGAAGCGGTAGTCGAACGATTCGAGAACCCGTTCAATCGCCACTTGATATTGTCTATCACGCTCAATTCAATATCGAAATTCCGCGCGCGCGTGCTTCCGTCAATTGATATATATATAGAAAAAAACGGAGTGCCGCCGCCTGCTCTGGCGTTTTCCATGGCGTCGCTGCTCGCGTTTTATCTGAATGGCGAGAGGGAGAAGGACGGCGCGTATCCGCTTGTTGACGACGCTCCCGCGCTTGCCTGCTTTGAGAAAGCGAGGGGAGGCGCTCCGAGGGATGCGGCGCGCGCGCTGCTTGCCGAATCTCCGGCATGCGATATTCTTTGGGGAGGCAGTCTTGCGCGTTTGCAGGGTTTCATCGATGCGGTCGCGAACGATTTGGAGCGAATCGATAGGCTGGGAATGCGCGCCGCGCTGGAATGCTTGACGAGGGCGGATCCGATATGAACGCTCTTAAGATTCATCCGGACGATAACGTAGCCGTCGCGCTCGAAGCATTGGGCGAGGGAGACGACGCGCTAAATATAATATTAATGGATGCGATTCCGCCCGGCCATAAGTTTGCGATTCGATTGATCGAGCGGGGCGAGACGATCGTAAAATATGGATATCCGATAGGAATAGCTTCAAGCTCGATATCGCCTGGCGCGTGGGTGCACACCCATAACACGGAGTCCGCGCTTGAATCGCTGGACGACATTAAGTATGCCGCGCGCGCGGTCGACGCGCCTGCTGAAGGCTATGCCGCGTTTATGGGTTATCCGCGCGCGGACGGACGCGCGGGAACTCGCAACGAACTGTGGATTCTGCCGACGGTCGCGTGTGTTAACGGCGCCGCGCAAAAGCTTGCGGAACGAGGACGGGTTGCGTTTGGATCGTCGGTCGACGGGGTATACGCGTTTACGCACCCCTACGGATGTTCGCAGCTTGGCGCTGATCATCTAAACACACAGCGGCTGCTCGCCGCCATGGCGCGGCATCCAAACGCGGGCGGCGTGCTCATACTCGGGCTGGGATGCGAAAACAACCATATCGAAGCGTTTAAGAACGTGCTGGGAGAGTACGATCCAAAGCGCGTCAAATTCCTGAACGCGCAATCTGTGGAGGATGAGTTTGCTGAAGGGTTCGGGCTTTTATCCGAACTGGCGGCGGAAGCGGGCGCGTCGCGGCGCGAAGAGGTGTCTGCCGATAAGCTTATCGTAGGGTTGAAGTGTGGCGGCTCGGATGGGTTTTCCGGCTTGTCTGCCAATCCGCTGCTAGGTCGGTTTTCAGATATACTGACTGCGCGCGGCGGCTCGACGCTTCTGACCGAAGTGCCGGAGATGTTTGGCGCGGAACGGATGCTGCTTGATAGATGCGCAGATGAGCGCACGTTCGAGAAGGCGCGCGGCATGATTCGAGACTTCCAAACCTATTTCCAGCGGCATGGGCAGCCGATTGATAAGAATCCGTCTCCGGGAAACTTGGAGGGCGGGCTTACGACAAACGCGGATAAATCCCTGGGCTGCACTCAAAAGGCGGGTAGAGGCGTAGTGCGCGATGTGCTTGCGCTGTACGAACCGGCGCGCGTAAACGGATTGAGCCTTGTTAACGGCCCTGGAAACGACCCGTGCGCCGTCACTGCGCTGACGGCGGCGGGCGCGCAGATAATACTGTTTACGACGGGGCGCGGCACGCCGCTGGGTTCGCCCGTTCCCGTCATAAAGGTATCAAGCAACAGTGAAATCGCGCGACGTAAACCGCATTGGATCGATTTTGACGCGGGAGCGATATTTCGCGGGTATGGGGCGCAGCCAAGTTCAATTCGTGGCGGCGGGGCAGAACCCCTCGCTGAAGGAGAACCGATCGCCGCGCTCGCGGAGCGTCTCTTCGCGTTTGTTCTGGAAACCGCGTCCGGTCGCGCGACGCTGTCGGAAAAGGGGGGCTACCGCGAAATCGCTATATTCAAGGATGGAGTAACTTTATAAAAATATAATAATATACGAGGAGAATGATTATGAAAATGACAGTTCGCAATCCCAGCCATCCTCAGGACGCAAAGCATTATACGACCGACCGGCTCCGCTCGGAGTTCGTAATTGAAACTATATTCGCGCCGGACGAGGCGACGCTGGTATACAGCCACTTTGACAGGATAATCGCGGGCGGCATACTGCCTGTAACAAAGCCGGTAGAGCTGACGGGATCGAAGGAACTGGCGGCAGAGACGTTTCTTGAACGACGCGAGCTTGGCGTGATCAACGTCGGCGGGCGAGGCAATGTAACCGTCGACGGCACGGTATACGAAATGAACGCGCGCGACGGGCTGTATGTCGGTATGGGAGCGAAGTCGCTTTCGTTTGAAAGTGCGGACGGGAACAATCCCGCGCGGTTCTATATAAACAGTTGCCCGGCGCACAAGACATATCCCAATAAAAAGATAGATATTACGCAGGCGAATCCCCGGCCTTTGGGATCGGCCGAGGCCTGCAACAAGCGGACGATATATCAGTATTTGCATCCCGCCGTTATGCCAACCTGCCAGCTTTGCATGGGCCTGACGGCGCTCGAACCGGGCAGCAACTGGAACTCTATGCCATGCCATACGCACGAAAGGCGGATGGAAGTTTATTTCTATTTTGATATGAAACCGGGTCAGGTGGTTTTCCATATGATGGGAGAGCCTAAGGAAACGCGCCATGTAATATTGCATAACGAACAGGCGGTAATATCGCCGTCGTGGTCGATTCATACGGGCGTGGGCACGTCGAACTATACGTTTATATGGGGCATGTGCGGAGAGAACCAAGCGTTTGACGACATGGATAATCTGCAGCCGGGCGAACTCCTTTAATACGGCGTTGTCAGAGGGTTCGAAATTGTTAACAAGGCGGGCGCGTCACGAACAGGCGCGCCCTCCTTGTTGAATAATAATATTTATCCGTCTATATAATCAATTCGCCCTTCGAGCAGCGGGTGCGCTTCTTTAGTTTTTGTAGGTACGCCAACCGCGATGGCCACCGCATATTTATGAGTAGGCGGGAACTTCAGCCGCGCGTTAAACGAGCTGCCTTCAGGGCCGTTAAACGCGCCTTCGGGCATGCCCAGAATCACGCTGCCGAGTCCCAGCGCATGCGCTGCCAGCGCGATATTCTCAACCGCGATTCCGCAGTCCAGCCGACCCCAGCGACCGTCAGGTTCGCAGCTTATGAATATGACGGTAGGCGCGCCAAAGAATATATCGCCCAAATCTTTGCGCGCCGCTTCTGAGGCTGCGCGGTTAATATCCGCCAGAATCGCGGAACTTTGAACTACCGAGAAATGCCACGGCTGGCGATTGCCCGCGCTTGGAGATTGCATCGCGGCCGCTAGAAGCGCGTCAAGCTGTTCTTGAGTAAGCGGGTCGCTCTTATAGCCTCGGTTGCTGCGCCGGTCGGCGATGGCTTTTAACACTGGATTCGGTTCATTGCTCGACATAATATTTTCCTTTCAGTGCGGGGCTATGTCCCGCAGACCTTGATTGAATGGGCTGAGCTTAATACCTGCTCAGCGCTTATAAAAACTCGCGTACAAAAAATCTCGCGCATGAAAATCTCGCGCAAAAAATCTATTGAAGAAGCCGCCGCGATTTGGATTCTTCGTTGGGTTTATTTCCACCGGTGTTTCAAAATTCCTGCCGCTGGCGGTTAGATTGTATGTTTTCTTTACTCCATGATTTGAGGGGGTAATCGATATCCGGTTCATATTCTCAGAAGCAGGGAAATATCGGTGTATTTTTATTGGTTGTATGTGTCAAATTCGGAAATATGCATTATTCTTTTGCATAATTCTCGTAGACAATACATAAGAAATGTGTTATTATACATATACGGCACGCGTGATAACATGATGTTCCGGCTTTGTTGTACGCGTCCGACGGACGTGTGAGAGTGAACCCAACAACGATTAGGAGGATTTTCAATGCGTAAAATCATCGCGATGCTCATGACAGCGCTGCTTATGCTGGGTGCGGTGGCTCCGGCTCTGGCGGACGGTCCAATCCAGGTGGACGTATTCTTCTACGATTATTCCGATACATATATCGGAAGCGTGCGCGCGTCGCTGGAGGAGCAACTCGCGGCTTCGCCAGATCTATACGCGTTTAATTTCTATGACGGCGCGTCGGATCAGGGCAAGCAGAGTCAGCAAGTCGACACAGCGCTTACGCGCGGCTCTGACTTGCTTATAGTCAATATTGTAACCACGGGTTCCGACGAAGCGGCGCAGAACATTGTCGACGCGGCTGCCGCCGCCGATGTTCCGGTAGTATTCTTCAACCGTGAAGTCTCGGACGCGATAGTCAACTTTTCAGACGACGTCGCGTTTGTGGGCACGGACGCGGACGAGGCCGGTTATATGCAAGGCCAGATGATCGCAGAATATCTGCTAGCTGAAGGTAACCTTGAAAAGTATGATCTGAACGGCGATAAGCAAATCGCTTATTTGATGTTCCGCGGCGAGCTGGGCAACGCGGAAGCGTTTGGACGTACAAAGTATTCCGTTCAGCAGGCGAACGAACTGCTCGCCGAATCAGGATACAAGCTTGTACCTTCCGCCGCGAACCAGACGGACAACACACAGGAAGCGGACGGCATCAGCCCGTATTATCTGTACGGCAACTGGAGCGCGGCCACCGCGAAAAATCTGATGGACACCGCGCTTACAACGTACGCACTTGATAACGGTGATATCGAACTGATCATCGCGAACAACGACGATCAGGCGCTCGGCGCTATCGAATCCGTAAACGAGCAGGGATATAACACCGGAGCGGAAGGCTCGGCTTATATTCCGGTATTTGGCGTCGACGCGACGGTCGTCGCTCAGGACGCGATCAATACAGGCAAAATGACGGGCACGATCAAGCAGGACGCGGTCGGTATGGCGTCCGGATTGGTTTTCCTCGCGCAGAATATACAAAAAGGCGCGGAACTGCTGGACGGCACTGAAAACTTCAACGTTGACGAGGACGTGGCGAAGATCCGTATCCCATACGCGATATTTACGGGCGCGGCGGAATAACGCGCCCCACGGCGGGAGGAGGTCTACCCTTCTCCCGCTGTTCTATGATTATGAAAGGTTCCATATATTTCTATACGTAGTTATTCTGGAGCGTAATAAATGAGCGAATACCTGCTGGAGATGCTGCACATAGACAAGGAATTCCCAGGCGTTAAATCGCTTGACGACGTGTGCCTGAGAGTCAAGCCCGGTACGGTTCACTCGTTGATGGGTGAAAACGGCGCGGGTAAATCTACGCTGATGAAATGTCTGTTTGGCATATATCAGAAGGATCGCGGAACTATACTGCTGAGCGGCAAAGAGGTGGATTTTCGCTCGCCAAGGCAGGCGCTGGATAACGGCGTGGCGATGGTTCACCAGGAGTTGAATCAGGTGCACACCCGCTCCGTTATGGAGAACATATGGCTGGGCAGATTTCCGCGCGACCGGCTTGGCGGCGTCAGCCATAAGAAGATGTTCGAGATGACGCGGGCGGTATTCGACGATTTGGGAATATCTGTCAACCCCAAGGAAAAGATCAGCGCGCTGTCCGTCTCGCGGCGGCAGATGGTGGAAATAGCAAAAGCCGTTTCGTTTAATAGCAGCGTTATTGTGTTTGACGAGCCTACATCCTCTCTGACGGAAACCGAGGTAGAGCAGCTATTTGGAATCATCGAGAAGCTGCGAGCGCGCGGATGCGCTATAATATATATATCACATAAAATGAATGAAATACTGCGCATATCCGACGAGGTAACGGTTATGCGAGACGGCAGGTGGGTGGCGACCACCGCTGCGAAACAACTTACGATGGAAGCGATGATACGCCAGATGGTCGGGCGGGAAATAACGAACGTTTATCCGCCAAAGACGAATGTCCCCGGCGAGATCGTGCTTGAAGCGGAACGCATAACTGCGCAGTTCGTCAATTTGAAGGACGTGTCGTTTTCAGCGCGGCGCGGCGAGATATTGGGCTTCGCTGGCTTGATGGGCGCCGGACGCACTGAAACGTTGGAAACGCTGTTTGGAGTCGCCACGCTGCGCGACGGGATCATTCGAGTCGCCGGACGGCAGGTTGTGAACTCGAACTCCCGCGCCGCGAAACGCAACGGATTCGCCCTGCTTACTGAAGAACGGAGGCAGACTGGAATATTCAGCGTGCTAGACGTAACGGCGAACACAGTCGTCGCTAACCTTCGCAGTTATCTGCGCGGCGGGGTTTGGCTTGATAATCGAAAAATGGCATCCGACGCTCGTGAGAACATACGGGCGCTTTCGATAAAAACCCCTTCCGTTCGCACGTCGATTCGATCGCTGTCCGGAGGCAATCAGCAAAAGGTGATTCTTGGGCGCTGGCTGCTTACAAAACCGGAAATACTTCTGCTGGACGAACCTACGCGCGGCATAGACGTAGGCGCGAAGTATGAAATATATAAGCTGATGATAGACTTGGCGTCCCAAGGCAAAACAATTCTCATGGTCTCAAGTGAAATGCCGGAGCTGTTGGGTGTGTGCGATCGCATAATAGTTATGTCAAGCGGGAGAGTTGCGGGCGAGGTCGACCCGAAAACGACTACTCAGGAAGAAATTATGACGTTGGCCGCCAAGTATGTATAACGAGGGGGTTGCTGCATGCATAGCATAGGCGATTGGTTTAACAGGCGGCTTCAGCCATACCGCGCGCTTAGCGCGCGCGATAAGCGCCGCTATTGGGCGGATTTTTTTCTGAACAATGCAATATACATAATATTATTAATACTCGTTATATATGTGCAGTATTATTCACTGAACGTTATGCGCGCGCGCAACACGTTTCTGTCGTTTACGTCAATCGTTGATATTCTAAAAAAATCGGCGGCCGCGCTGTTCCTCGCGCTGGGCGTGGGCGGGATTATAGTTCTAACGGGCACGGACTTGTCTGCCGGACGCATCATGGGGTTATCGATGCTGGTGTCGGCGTCGCTGCTCCAAAAGCCAGCGTCGGAATACGCGAGCAAGATGTATCCCAATATGGGAACGTGGCCTATATTGGCGGTTGTTATTTTGGTTATGATATTCGGCGCGATGATAGGCTCGTTCAATGGATACTGCGTGGCGAAGTTTAAGCTTCATCCGTTCATAGTGACGCTTGCGACGCAGCTTATGCTTTACGGTTTTATACTCATATATATGACATGGGGAAATAACGGCGGCGCGCCTATTGCAGGCCTTACGGATAAATATAAGGATATTGTGAAGGGCACGTTTACAATCGGAAAAACGGCGATTCCTTATTATGTTGTGTACGCGGTAATTGCCACGGTGATCATGTGGTATATTTGGAATAAGACCACGCTGGGAAAAAATATGTACGCGGTAGGCGCGAACGCCGAGGCAGCCAACGTTTCTGGCGTAAGCGTTATGGGCACTACGATATTGGTATTCACAATGGCTGGCGCGCTGTACGGCTTTTCCGGCTTCGTTGAGTCCGCGCGAGTGGGCAGCAACAGCGCGACGGCGGGTTTGAATGCGGAGCTGGACGCAATAGCGGCGTGCGTTATCGGAGGGGTATCGTTCAACGGCGGCATGGGTAAGATATCGGGTATACTGATGGGCGTAATTATGCTGCAGATAATTACGGTGGCTCTGCAGTGGCTGGGAGTTTCGACGAACCTTCAATATATTGTGAAGGGCTTTATCATATTGGTCGCCGTCGCTATTGATATGCGCAAATACTTAGTAAAAAAATAAAAGCGCGGCTTATAAATATTAAATCACTATATAGAGATTAAAAAAGCAGGACACAATAAACGAGTCCTGCTTTTTTATATAAGCATATGGAATGTTTGAAAAGCCAATGTACGCCTACCGCATATATTGCTTTGATCAGGCCGCCGATTGATCGGCGGCTATTCTAGCTGCGCGCTATCGGCAGCGCGGGTCCAACGCGGAAGCACGACCGCCAATATGGCGGTAAACGGCGCTACCGTCACCAATCCAAACGAACCGACGAGCGTAGTGAGCGCTTCGCTTGCGACATATTTTAAGTTGGCGATATCCATTATAGGCGTTCCCTGCCCGGCGAAATAAAGCAGCATCGATAGATAGCTGCCGGAATAGGCGAGCATCAGCGTCGTAGTCATTGTACCGATTACGTTTCGCCCAACGGCAAAGCAGGAGCGCAGGAGCACGCCGCGCGATATACCTGGCTTATGCCGTTCGATTTCTTCTGCGGCTGATGCGATATCCATACTCAAATCCATCAGAGCGCCGGAATTGGCGATGAATACCATGGAAAAGAAAATTTCACGGAGATTCAACTGCATGCTTGTCTGCGCCAGTATCGGAACAACGTAGGGCATAGAACCGCCGTCCAGTTTCAGCAGCGTGCCGAATGTGAACGACAGCGCGCATGTCAGAACCGTGCCCAATAGAGATCCAAGCGCCGCCACAAGCGCGGTTCGAGATAATCCCGCGACGAGCGCGTCGATCATTATGGTTAGCAGCGTTACAAGCAGCAACGCGCACCACATTGGAGAATATCCCCGCAGCATCAAAGGAACTAGCAGCTTCCATACGGCCACCACGCTCAGCGTGAGCGACATAAGCGCGCCGCATCCGCTGACTCCGGCGAACGCAATCAGCAGCGCGCCAAATAGTCCGAATAGAAGAGCCATCGTGTTCAAACGGTAATGATCGATCAGCGTCGCGCTTGTAGGCTGCCCGTTCTCCCAGCGCAGCATAGCCAGCGCGTCGTCGCCGGGCTCGAAGAGCTTATCCTTATCGAGAGCGGAATTCAGATGATTATACGCGAAGATTTGTACGCCTTTATGCTCGCCGGACGCGATTTCGACCAAACATTCTTGAACGCCTGAATAAACGATGCCCAGCGGCATCAGCGCGCTGTTGTCCGCAGATAGTATGGTTACGCGTACCCTGGCGGTTAGCGCGTCGTCCTGTGTTGCGACCTGTGTGGGCAGCATAGCGAGCGCGATGCATAGCGCCCCTGTCGCAAGGCAGAATATCCAGTTTCGATGAACGCGTTTTTTCCTGGACACACAAACGCCTCCTCATGAACAAAGCCCAGCCGCGCTGCGCGGCCAGGCTTGTATATTGCGGAAAAGGAATCAGATGGCGTCCGCTTCGACGCCCATCGCATCCATCGTCTTGAAGAATATGTCCGTGTTGTCGTAGCTGCCGCTGAAGCTCGCGGCGCCTACGCCGTACGCATATATCGGAATCTGCAATCCGGTGTGCGCATAGGAGGTGTAAGCGATGCCCGCTTTATTGTTCAGGATGTGGCAGCACGCCATGCTGAGCGGTTCGTACCCGCCGTATGCGAGCGCCTCCGACTTGCCTATGACGCGCTCTGCGGACGGCGTCATGCTAAGTTCGTATGCCGCTTCAAGCTTGGCCAGTTCTTCTTCCGTCAAACTCAGGCCGGTATCGGGGGTTTGGGTAAGTCCAAAGCGCGCTTCGATCTCGGCAAGCGCTTGTTCGAAGCTTGCGCCGCTGTCGCGCAGTTGGGCGATAACCTTGTCGAAATCTGCGTAGGATATATCCTGAGCCGCCAAATAATCGAAGTGGGTATCATAAGCGGTAGTCGCAAAGCCGATCGTTAATCCGCCGGTTTCGTGGTCGCCGGTGACTATAATCAGAGTTTCATCCGGATGGGCGGAGGCGAATTCCAGCGCGGCATTTACCGCGTCGGAGAACGCGATGGTTTCAAGGATGGAAGTTTTCGCGTCGTTAGCGTGGCAGCTCCAGTCAACTTTGCCGCCTTCCACCATCAGGAAGAAGCCGTCGTCTCCATAGAGCGTGTCTATCGCCTTTTGCGTCATTTCGCTCAGGCTCAGCGAATCGCCGCCCGCAGATTCGATGCGCTGCCGATCGATTTCATACTGCATTGCCTTCGAACCGTCAGGATCGGGAACAACAGCCAGCACTCGACCGCTATCCGCGTTCAGCGCGCGAATCTCATCGTTGGTCGAAGCGATGGTAAATCCGTTTTCAATCGCGATGTCCGTAAGCGCTGGCTGATCGCCTGCCGCGCCGGTAGGCTGCAGATATCCGCCGCCGCCGACGAAATCCAGCGTCTGTCCGGACAGGCCTTGAACGGCGATATCATAATACATACTGCGGCTTACCGCCTTCGCATAATATGCGGCTGGAGTCGCATGGTCGATGGATACGCTGGAGAGCACGCCGACCTTCTTTCCCTGCTCCTTGGCGTATTCGGTAATCAATTTGAACGATTCAGTCTTATCGATATTGTAGTTGATAACGCCGGAGAGTGTTTTATTTCCGGACGCCATAGAGGTGGCGGTGGACGCGGAATCCGGGCAGAAGGAAGTCGCGTCATACGTGGTCATAATTCCAACATAGGGGAAACCGGTGAAGGAGAGCTGCGCCGGCTTGGGTATAGCTGCACCAGGATTAGCCAGCGTGCCTAAATAATACTGGGTCGCGTTGATTTGCGGGCTGCCTTGCCCGTCGCCGATGAACATGAATACGTACTTTGGCGTTGCGTCCGAGGATTCGGAAAGAGCGCTGCCGGTTAGCGTGAGCGCGAGCGCGACGCACATGAGAATGGACAGGATACGTTTCATAGTTACCCTCCTTGTTTCCTTTTCATACTATTTAACGGCCTCATCATATCATCGCGTTGTTAAGGCGGATAGCGTTCGCGGGTTAAGAGTTGGTAAAGGTGCGAATTGCTTGGTGAATTATTGACTGGCGTATAATTCATTTCATATAGGAAAACTATTGCAATTAGTGCGGAACTATGGTATGATTTGCAAGTTCCAACAGGAATTTACGCGTGTTGGCTCATTATTATTAAGGAGGTACACAGTGTGAGGAATCGATTCAGAGGATTCATTTGCGGATTGCTTGTCGCGGCGCTTTTCTTGTGCAGTTTCTCCGTGCTCGAGGCGTTTGCCGAAGCGGCTGTATCGGATGTGGCGTACGACGCGGTAATCAAAGAAGTCGTTCCTTTGGAGAGAAACGGCGTCAGCTTATATCTTGCTAAATACGTTAGCGCGCAGTCGCGCGTCGATAAACCTATACTGCTTGTGCATGGTCTCACATTTACATCGCATGAATTTGACGTGAACGTAAAAGACTATTCGTTCGCCCGCTATCTTGCCGCAAATGGGTATACGGTTTATGCGATTGATATAGCAGGTTATGGCAACTCCGGAGACGTAGTGGATGGATTTGAACCGAATTCCGATTACGCCGCAGACGACATCAGCGCCGCCGTAGATAAGATAAACGAGCAGTGCGGAACGACGAAAGCCGATGTATTGGGCTGGAGCTGGGGCACTGTCACAAGCTCGCGCTTTGCGGCAAAGTACCCGGACAAGATTAACAAACTCGTACTCTATGCCCCGATACTTTACGGGTTTGGATACCCGGCAGGCACGGTGACCTCTCCGTTCACCCAAACCACATATACAGGCGCTTCGGAAGATTTTCAGATGACTGCGGATAATCAGATCGATTACAGCATAACTGAAGAAATCGTCGCGCTGACCTACATCGCCAACTGCTGGCTAAACGATCCGATCAGTCCGAACGGCGGGCGCAAGGATCTTTTGGAAACGCCGTCCGATACATTGCTGATCCCCGTGAACGACGTAAAGTGTCCGACGCTTTTGATATTTGGCGATAACGATCCGTACGTTAATGTGGAAGTAGCGCAGGCGGAGGGCGAAAAGTTTCCGGAAGGCTCCGAAACGATCGTAATCACCGGCGGAGCGCACCCGCTTATGATGGAAAAGCCTTATTATATTACATTCCGAGAATCCGTAACGGCGTTCCTTGGAAAATAAACTTATATAAAAAAAACATAATAACACAACGAATATTGACGCGGAAGGAGCCTAAAGCTATATGCGATAGGCTTCTTTGAGCTATTGCTACCTATTGCGGTTCGTGCGGAGATAGACGCCTAATTCGGTCTGACCTTATAATGAATTGTCGCTATTATGCAACCGGTTTCAAGATTATTTAAAACCATATCCAAAAATGAACAATGTGTGTGCCGCTCTCCGCCGAACAGCCACTGTTGTCTAAAAAAGCCAGTGTATTTCTGTTGACATTTATCTACTAGCCGTGTTATACTTGATATACGAAATGAGTTTTACTCAGGGTACCAACACATCAATAATGGAAACGCTTTCAATTTACGCCTGAATAGCATAGAGGAGGAAATGCAGTGGGACGTCCTGTAAAAATCGCGATCGTCGGGGCCGGCAGTGTTTATACACCTGAACTGCTGGACATGATCGGGCAGATGCGCGATAGTTTTAACGTTGAGGAATTGCGCCTGTACGACATCGACCTGGGGCGGTTGGATATTATGTACGGATTTACACAGCGCTTTATGAACAATATAAATCATCCAATGCGCATTGTCCGCGAACCGGAGCGGGTGAAGGCGATTATGGACGTCGACTTTGTGGTGACGCAGATTCGGGTAGGCGGTATTCCCGCGCGCATATTAGATGAAACAATTCCGAACAAGCATGGCTTGATAGGCCAGGAAACTACCGGCGCGGGCGGCATGTCCAAAGCGCTTCGCACAATACCGCAGATGATAGATATCGCCAACGATGTCGCCAAATATAATCCTTCTGCGTGGATAATAAATTACACAAACCCTACGGGAATCATCGCGGAGGCTGTAACAAAATACACAAATGCGAATATCGTGTCTCTGTGCGGCGGCGGCCGCCACCCGGGGAACATGCTGTATCGTTCGCTGGGGATAGAGCACAAGCGTGTGCGTTATGATTACTTTGGCCTGAACCACTTTAACTTTAGTTATAATATAACAATCGACGGACGGCCTGCGACTGATGAGGAATGGGCTGCGATGGCTAACCAAATAGGGCAGAACGTCGAATTAATTCAAAAAATGAAACTTCTTCCGAGCCTGTATTTGCCAACGTTCTTTAATTTCCGCTCGAAGCTCAAAACGCAGCAGGAGCAGGAAATGACTCGCGGACAGTTTATAATGACGATACTTGACGAGCTGTATCGCCAGTACGCAGATCCCAATGTATGCACGAAGCCGGAGCTGCTAAGCAAGCGCGGCGGCGGTGATTACGCTGAGATGGCGATTGGCGTTATGCAAGCGCTCGCGGATAATCTCGATTCGTTCTTCGTATGTAACGTTCCCAATAACGGGGCGATACCGTTCCTGCCAAAGGACGCGGTGATCGAGACGGCGTGCATGGTGAATTCCGCCGGAGTTACGCCTATCACGTTTAAGAGCTTCCCGGACAGCGTGTGGGGTATCGTATCGCAGGTGAAAAACTATGAGTCGCTAACCGTAGAGGCGGCAGTGCACGGCGATCGCGATAAGGCGTTGTTCGCGCTTCAATTCCATCCGTTGGTGATGGATACGGACGTCGCCAAGGCTGTGCTCGACGAGCTGCTGGAAGCGCACCGCCAGTATTTGCCGCAGTTCTTCCCGAAAGGATGATCGGCTGATACTGAGGGTTACGCCTATCCTTTTGCTGTGAAGGGTGATATTGTTGTCAATGCTCGCGATCGATCAAGGAGGAACCAAAACGGCCGCGCTGCTTGGGGACGACCGTGGCAATATATTTGGAGTAGGTTATGGAACAGGCGCCTGTTTCTTCGCCGTGGGGCACGACAGGGCGATATCCTGCGTAGAACAAGCGCTGAGCGATCTTGCGAATAGATACGGTTTGACTGATTGGCGGCAGGTTGGCATAGAGCGCGTCTCGGCGGGTATGAGCGGAGCGAATTGGCCGGACGAATGCGAAGCGATGGAGAAACGCCTGAACGCGCATTTTCGCGTCGATAACGCCTATGTGATAAACGACTGCGTGCCTGCGATGCTGGGCGGTACGACGGCGCCTAACGCGGTGGTGCTGTGCGCGGGTTCGGGATTTAATTCCGCAGTACGCGTAGACGGAGAAATAGTCTGGATATATAATAATTATATCGAAGCATTTGATGCGGGAGGATCGGGCATTGCGCAGCGCGCGCTCGTCAGCGTATTTCGAACGGATACTAAGATGGGGCCGCCTACGTCGCTTCGCGAGCGCGCGCTTGAGTTTTTTGGGTATCCGGATGTGCTGTCCCTTTTGCTGGATTACGATCGCCGCCGCATGAAACAGCAGGTGAAGGATTTCGCCTATTGCGTAGACGAGGAAGCTGTTCGCGGAGACGCTGTCGCCCGCGCTGTTCAGATGGAATTCGGCAGGTCCGTCAGTCGGTACGCGTCTGCTGCTATTCGAAAATATGGATTGGAAAACGAACATGTAGACGTCGTTCTTTCGGGAGGCGCGTTCAAGGCGAAAACCGGCTTATCCAACCAAGGCGTAAGGGACAAGCTTGCGCGCGTATGCCCAAATGTCCGCGTAGTAGACGCGCGGCTTGAACCGGTCGTCGGCGCGTATTTAATGGGTTTGGAGCGTGCGCGGGGTGGTTCGTTGGACGTGGATACGCTAGAACGAGTCGAGCGCAGCGTGCGCTCGTTTAATCTTATACGCAGCGCCAAAAGCGAACCCGACGGCTCGCGGATTAAAGAGGTGTGACATGACCGGAAGCGCGATGGGCGGTCGAAAACCGAGCTTGCCGCAACGGTTGTGGCGTCAGCGGACAATGCAATTGTTCGCGCTGGCCGGGGTGGCATTCTTGCTGATATTTTCTTATGCGCCGATGACCGGGCTATTGATGGCGTTTAAGGATTTTAGATTTGAAAAAGGATTCTCCGGAATTTTTACGGCGGATTGGGTTGGGTTGAAATGGATTCGCGAATTTGTGATGGACTATAATTTTTCTCAGCTTCTACGTAATACGATAGTGATAAGCGTGCTTAAGATGATATGCACGTTCCCGGTGCCGATATTGCTTGCGATTGCGATAAACGAGGTGAAAGTAAGCCCTGTCAAGCGCGTAGTGCAGACCGTCAGTTATCTGCCATACTTTATATCCTGGGTGGTCGTCAGCGGACTTTGCATACAATTCTTGTCCTCGACGGGCGTGGTAAATACCGCGATGATTAAACTTGGATGGATAGCAAAACCGCTGAACTTGCTATCGGGGAAACAATACTTTTGGGGTTTGGCTGTGTTCACCGGCATTTGGAAAGAAATGGGCTGGTGGTCGATTATATTCCTCGCGGCAATAACCAGCGTCGATCAAGCGATGTACGAAGCCGCGACGATAGACGGCGCGGGACGGCTGGGCAGAATACGCTACATCACGTTTCCATCGATCGCTCCGACGGTAACGGTCGTGCTTATACTCGCGCTGGGGAACCTGCTTGGCGGCGGATTGGGCGGCTCTACGTTTGAACAGTCGTTCCTGCTTGGCAATACGGCCAACCGTGAAACGTCGGAGATTATTCAAACGTACAGCTTTCGCATGGGCATGTCGAAGGGGCGCTATTCCTACGCGACTTCTATAGGTATGCTTCAATCAATAATATCGGTACTCCTTGTATTTTCCAGCAATGCTGTGGCGAAGCGCGTCAGCGGGCGCGGGCTGTTCTGACAACGCCATCAGAAATTGGAGGTGGAACGATGCTGGCGCGCCGCAACCGGATACGATATACGCGCGAAGATTGGTTGGTTGATATAGTCGTTTACATCATCGTCGGAGTCGTGTTTTTTATTACATCGTATCCGTTTTATTATAGCTTGGTTATTTCGCTGAATAACGCGCAGGATACCGCGCGAGGAGGCATATACTTCTGGCCTCGCATGTGGACGTTCGCCAGTTATTCTAGCTTCTTTGGAGACGCGACATGGCTGTTTGGGCTATTGGTTTCCGTCGCGCGCACTATAGTTGGCACGGTCATAACGGTGATGTTCACAATGATGGTGTCATACGGGCTTAGCGATCGTAAGCTTATTTTCCGCAAAGGTTATATGGGGCTGATAATATTCAGCATGTATTTCAGCGGCGGCCTGATTCCCTACTATATGCTGCTGCGCTCGATTCATTTGCTCGATTCTTTTCTCGTGTATGTTATTCCATCGGCGCTCAGCGCGTTCTTCATATTTATCGCGCTTTCGTTTTATGATGGAATTCCCGGGGAATTGCGGGAAAGCGGGATGCTGGACGGCGCGAGCGATTTGGTTATATTCATTCGCATAATTCTGCCGATCTCCCTGCCGCTGGTCGCGACGATTGCGATATTCAGCGGAGTGGGGCAGTGGAACGCTTGGTTCGACTCCGCGTTCTTCGTGAAGAACAAGGGTCTGCGCACTCTTGGATACTTGTTGATGGAAACGATCAATCAGGCGAACGTACCCACCAACGCGCAGGCGGCGTTGCAGTCGATGGCGGGTTCCAAGGTGAGCCCGTTCTCAATCCGGGTTACGGCTATGATGATCTCAGTTATTCCCATTCTGTGCATATATCCTTTCTTGCAGCGCTATTTCATAACGGGACTGACGATAGGCTCGGTGAAGGGGTGATGCGTTGATTTGGATGTAAACCGTTCCCATACCGGTTATAGCCGTCGGGTTGCGTTGTATCTTTTTGAGCGGGGGTTCTGTCCCCGCCGCCCCTGGAAAGAATGGGGCTGCGTCCCATACCCGCATTGAACGAGTTATTTATCAAGAGATATCAATTAAAAGAAGAGAGGTATATTGTAATGAAAAGAAATCGCCTGATACCCATTCTGCTCGCCGCCGTTATGGCGATGAGCGCGGTTCCGGTCGCCGTCGGCGCGGCTGAGGCCTCAAGCGATCCTGTAGTGCTGGATGTGTTCCTGAACCACACGTGGTATCCTACGGACAAGTTCGAGGGTATCATCCCTGAGACGATCACGGAAAAGACGGGCGTTAAGCTTAACGCAACCCGCGCGGTTGACGCCAACCAGCTTGGCTTGATGATGGCGTCCGGAGATCTGCCTGATATCATATTTACGGATCAGGAGCTGTCCCGCCTTTCAAACGATAGCCTATGTTACAGCTATACCGATTTGATCGCGCAGTATGCGCCTGAATGGAAGCCTTCCGAAATGGCGATCGCAAACGCGACGGCCAGTTCGCAGGATGGTAAGTATTATTTCCTGTACTCCCACGCGTACACCGCCGAGGAATATGCGAACGCGACTTCCGGTTTCCCGATGTCCTCATCGCTGCTGTATCGAGGCGATATTGCGGAGGAGCTTGGTTTTCCAGCCGACAAGCTCAATACGATGGACGACCTTGACGCGCTTTACGCGAAGGTGCATGAAACATATCCGGATATGGAAGTGCTAGTGTACGGCCCGGTGCTGAACTTTGGATACTTTGATATCCAGTGGGCTTTGACCGGCAACACGAGCTGGGTAGAGAAGGACGACGGCACATACGTGCATACGGTCGCCAGCGAGAATTATTACAACGCGCGCAAAAAGCTTAACGAATATTTCCGCTTGGGCTATATTAATCCGGACAGCTTCGCCTATGACGAATCTACGGCCGACGGACTGATCTATACGGGCGGATCGTTCTCATACGAAAACGCGACGCAGGGATATGCCGCTACTTTTACTGAAATGGGTAAGGCATATAATCCCGATCTGAAAATACTGGAAATGAAACCTCTGGGCGAAGACGCGGCATATCGTCTGGTTCACTTAGGTTGGGCCGCCACGTTTATAAGCAAGGCGTGCAAGAATCCTGAAGCCGCGATTAAACTGATGGAATACCTGTTTTCACCTGAAGGCGCGCGCCTTACTATGTGGGGCCGCGAGGGTATCGAATACACGCTGAGCGAAGACGGCGCGCCGATATTCAGCGACGAATGGGTTGAGGCGACAAAGGACGAAGCGCTGTTCGCCAGCAAATACAACACTAATTTCTACTTTGGAACGACGGGTCTGACGGAAGCTATCGGTCGCACGGCGCACCTGAGCGCGGAGTATCAGGACGTTTACGATCTGATGCGCCAAAAGATCGTCGCCGCGCCGTGGTTTGGGCTTGCGGAACCCAAAGATCCCAACTCGGATCCGTTCATTCAAACGGAGAAATTGAAAGAATTGAAGGAAAACTTCGACGCGCGCTTGGTTATGGCGGAAAGCGACGCGGAATTTGAAAAAATTTACGCGGAACTGCTCGACGCGGCGCGAAAGATTGGCCTGGATTCACTTACCGAATATATGAACGCCGAAATCACCCGCTGCAAGGCGCTCTACGAATAATCGAAAAAACGCATAGGGGAGGGGCGCTGGTGTATGCGCCTCTCCCTTTGGCGTGAAGGGGCGTTGAACTTTTTATGATTAACATCGCGATTGTCGGAGCGGGCGTGTGGGGCGATACGCACGCAGCCATTTATAAAGAACATCCGCAGGCGAACCCGGTAGCCGTTTGCGATAAGAACGTGAATCGCGCAAAGGCGATCGCTGCTAAATATGGGATTGAGGCCGTATATGCAGACGTCGAAAAAATGCTGAGCGCGGGAGGATTCGATGCGGTTTCTATAGTCACGCCGGATCACCTGCATGCGGACATAGCCGTAGCTTGCGCAAACGCGGGAAAGCATATGCTAATCGAAAAGCCGATCGCGACTACGCACACGGATGTGCTGCGCATAGTCCAGGCATCGCGCAGGAATGGCGTGCGCGTGATGGTCGATCTGCACAACCGCTGGAGTCCGCCGTTCGCTGCGGCGCGCGCCGCAGTTGAGAACGGGGAATTGGGTACGCTTCGGCACGGATATTTCCGGCTGAACGATATTCAATGGGTTGCGACCGATATGCTCTCCTGGTCCGCGCAGTCGTCGATACTGTGGTTCCTTGGCAGCCATAGCCTGGATACTCTGCAGTGGTTGTTCGGCGACGAGGTAGTTCGCGTGTATTCCGTATCCAGTCGGGGAGTGCTTGACGCCGTTAACGTGCCCGCGCCGGACACATATCTTACGACATTGGAATTCCGAAACGGCGGCGTCGCGCAGATGGAGAACAGCTGGATCACGCCAAACGGAAATCTCTGCATAAACGATATCAAGTGCGCGATTACCGGCGACAAGGGAGCGATAGCAATCGACGCCAGCAGCCATAACCTTATTCAGCAGTATACGCAGGACAAGGCGTTCGTGCCGGATATCCTTGTACGCAACCAAATCCATGGGCGCGTGAAGGGATTCGCTTATGAGAGTATCCGCAGCTTTATCGATTGCCTCGTGGCGGATAAGCCGTTCATCGTATCAATGGAAGACGCGGCGCGTGCGACGATCGCGATCCTGGCTATTCTGGAATCCGCCGAGAAGCGGCAGCCCGTCGATGTCGTTTACGATTTTTAGGCGGCTTTGCTTATATGATTCTTAAACTACAACGGATTGATCGAAAAATGTAAGGCATCCGAGCGCCGCGCCCGGATGCCTTTCCGAAATATAATATTTATAATATAATAATCGCACACAGCCTTTTATGCCAGCGAACCCATCGGATCCCACGGCTTAAGTTCGATAGGCGCCGTATCCCAAGCCGCAAGCTGCGCTTCGTTCAAGTATTTTTTATGTACGACGACCTGATAATTATATTCGCCAAACCAATCGTCGGTCATCAAATAGTAGCCCTTCTGGCCGCTGTCCTCGCCCCAGCTGTTCTCTACCTTCCAGCGCGTCGGCTTTCCGTCGATAATGTTTACTCCGAGCAGCACCATAGCGTGCGTCATCAGGCTGTGCCCATAATCCAACCGCTGCGCTTTGTCAAGTGCAAACGTGAATCCAAGCCCGGCCTCATAATCGTACGTATGCATGCCCATTATACCGTTTTTGCGGTTTAGCATTTTGCCCACGTCGCAGCCGAACCATACCGGTTCGTCGTCTGAAAGCTGCGCGATCGCCAGCGCCTTCTGTTCGTCCGCAGGCAGATTCAGATATTTGACTGGCCGTCCGCCTTTGACGTTGCCCAAATATTGCACGGTAAACGTGCGGTAATACGGCTTGTCGGAAGTCGGAGCGTTGATTATGCTGACATAATCTTCAAGCGCGCGTCCGATATATTTATCATAGAATTCCTTTGGCGTGACGCCCAGATCCCTATGGAAGTTCGTATCCTTTAATGCAGTACTCCGCCCCGCCGCTTCGAATGAAGCGGGGCTGCGTCCCACACCCGCATCACGCGCTTCGAAATTGAAACGCGCGGGCGGTTCGCCAAGGCAAAGGCTGAGCAGGCGATATACGTCTGCGAGCATTGAGTCCTTGCGCGCGCGAAGGTCGCCGACGCTTTTGCCTTCCGCGTATTCCTGCCTAAGCGACTGCGCGAATTCGCGAAGTTTCGATGTGATTAGCCCGTTCATCGTGTTGCTCTTGCCGCTGTGGAATGTTTCGGGATAGATATCCTTTGGCACCACGCCGTATTTTTCCGCCAGCGCGCAGAACATATCCCACTGCCCGCCATCCTGAACCGGGCCTGAAAGAAGATGCGCAATAAGCCGTCCGTCGGTAGGTTCATCCAGCGTGTTCAGTATGCTTTCGAGGAAATAGTTTGACTTCTCAAGCTTATCCCAGAACATCATCCAAGATTGACTTAGTTCGAACGTCTCGAGGTTCAGTTTGCGCATAACCTCAAGGCGAAGCGTATTGAGCGACGCGAAAAGCCAGCAGCGACCGCTGTTCTTCTGATCGGTTATTTTTCCCGTGGGGATCTCGATTGAAAACACCATCGGGTTTTCAACCTGTTCGCGCATGTTTTCGGACGCGTCCTCCGCGCCGGATTTCATAACGGCGTTCATGCGAGTGCGGTTTACGGGATCGGAGCGAAATTCCTCGCGAAGTTTTTCCAACAAGGAATCGGTGATTTCGACAGGCATTTCAGGTTCCTCCTTAATATTTATAATAACATAAACTACTGGATTCCGCTGTGCTCGAACCTTTGAAGCAGCTTTACGGACGGGCGCTCAATTATATATGTAACAAGCGCCGCCGCCATCACGCTCGCCGCCGCGCATACTATCATATATTGCCACTGCCATGGCTGCTCGGCGACGAACTGCGGGTTTTCAGCCGCACGATATGGGGGGAATCGCCAGATCTCGCGCAGCTTAACGGCGAGCAACTGATGCCATATGTATAGCGCGTACGATATTCCCGCGAACCAGCGCGCCACTTTGTTCGAGAAGATCGCTTGGAACCCGCTAAATGATCGGGAAGCGAGCAGCAGCCATGCGCCGCCGAGCGCGGTCAAAGGAAAGCGAATAATCGCTTGTCCCACATGCAAGCCGTCGCGCTGCCAGGAAATATCAGACTGCCAACAGATTATCCTCCAAACGGCGAACAGGCACGCGCACGCGCCTATAGTGCATGCCGTTTGTATCGTGCGATCGAACCGGGCGAATTCTCGGGATTCCCATTTTGCGAACAGCCACGCGGCCAGCATGCCGTTCGCGTATACGTCCAGGAACGAAGGCAGCTGATTTATCCATAGCGTAAGATCCGGCAGCGTTTTGCAGATGGCAAGCCTATATGCCGCCCCGCCCAAAAGCAGCGACGCGTATGTCGTCAGCGGCTTGCGGTCGAACGCCTTTGCGGCAAACGGAAACAGCAAATACGCCTGCGCCTCGATTCCCACCGTCCAGAGGACTGCGTTAAGCCGAGATGCTTGGTACACGCTTGGAACAAGCGTCTGCGTAAAGGTGAGATAAGGTATCACCTCGCTCAATACATCCCGCACACTCGTAAACTCGCCGCTTGGAATACAGAACGCGAACAACGGCACCGCGACGGCGAAAATATATCCGGGGAGTATGCGTATCGC